>NZ_CABVHQ010000022.1 GCF_902497895.1 Pseudomonas fluorescens | reverse complement strand
CGAACGCAGCCTTCGGCAGCTGCTACGGGTAATGAACCTGAAATTCCTTAACTGACCGGCATAGGGGCTTGCCCGCGAAAGGCTTAAGTATTGCGCGGTACCCGCCCAGAAACAAAATGGCTGACATCATTGAACCCCGGGGTAGAGGCGTGCCCCGGTGTCACCAGCGAGTCGATAAAGGCTTCGTCTTCGGCAGTGATCTTCACCGCCAATGCCTGGGTGTAGGCATCCCACTGTTCTTCGGTGCGCGGCCCGACGATGGCCGAGCTGACCGCCGAATTGTTCAGCACCCAGGCGATGGCGAATTCGACGATACCGACGCCGCGCCCCAGGGTGTATTGCTGGATCTGCTGGGCAATGCGCAGGGACTCGACCCGCCATTCGGTTTCCAGGATGCGTTTGTCCTGGCGTCCGGCGCGGCTGTTGACGTCCGGTTTGACATCCGGCGCGTATTTGCCACTGAGCACCCCGCGAGCCAACGGGCTGTAAGGCACCACACCAAGACCGTAGGCGTGGGCGGCAGTGATCTGCTCGGTTTCGGCCTGGCGATTGACGATGTTGTACAGCGGCTGGCTGATCACCGGCCGGTCGACCCCGAGTTTTTCCGCCACGCGAATCACTTCGGCAATCCGCCAGCCGCGATAGTTGGACAGCCCCCAGTAACGGATCTTGCCCTGGCGCAGCAAGTCGCCAATGGCCGACACGGTCACTTCCAGCGGCGTGTTGTGGTCTTCGCGGTGCAGGTAGTAGATGTCCAGATAGTCAGTACCCAGCCGGGTCAGACTGGCGTCGATCGCATTGAAGATATGCTTGCGGCTCAAGCCACTGCGATTCGGCACGCCGTCCACCGGACCGAAACCGACCTTGGAGGCGACGATCCACTCCTGACGCCGGCTGGCAATCGCTTCACCGACAATTTCTTCGGAACGGCCGTTGGTGTAGACGTCCGCGGTGTCGATGAAGTTGATGCCCTGGTCCCAGGCCTTGTCGATGATCCGCAAGGAATCCTCGGTGCTGGTCTGTTCGCCGAACATCATGCTGCCCAGGGTCAGGGTGGAGACTTGCAAACCGGATTGGCCGAGGGGGCGATAGCTCATGTTCGAAATCCTCTTTCGGAGTTGAGTGCGGGCAGACGCAAAAATGAGGTTCTTTATTACACCGTTCTGCGTTCCCTCTCAATCCTGCCAGCGCATACAAATACCGAGCACAGGGTTTGCGGACTTGAGCGCGTAATCTCATCTCACATAACCACTGGCGTAAATCCAATCTCCACCACTGGCGTAAATCCAATCTCCCGTAGCAGCTGGCGAAGGCTGCGTTCGAGCGCGCAGCGGTCGTAAAACCGGGCAACGCGGTCCATCAGGTGGATACGACATACCGGATTACGACTGCTGCGCAGCCGAACGCAGGCTTCGCCAGCTGCTACGGGGTTTGTGGAAGTGAACAATAATCCCGTCTGCGGCGTGTGCAGCGGACCGGTGTTATTGTTCGTGTCTGCTGGCAGCATGGCTCCACTGGAACTGGAGAACTCACATGAAAATCGTCATCGCCCCCGACTCGTTCAAGGACAGCCTCAGCGCCCAGGGTGTAGCCGATGCCATCGCCCTCGGGCTGGCCGATGTCTGGCCGGATGCGCAACTGGTCAAGTGCCCGATGGTCGACGGCGGGGAGGGCACCATCGAGTCGATTCTCGCCGCGTGCGAGGGTGAACTGCGCCGCGCCGATGTTCTCGGGCCGCTGGGCACAACGGTCGATGCCGCTTGGGGCTGGTTGCCCCAGAACTACACCGCGATCATCGAAATGGCTGAAGCCAGTGGTTTGCAGTTGGTCCCGCTCGATCAGCGCGATGCGTGCATCAGCAGCACCTTCGGCACTGGTCAGTTGATCCGCGCGGCACTCGATGCCGGTGCGCAGCGGGTGATCCTGGCGATCGGTGGCAGCGCCACCAACGACGGCGGTGCCGGTGCGATGCAGGCCTTGGGTGTGCGCTTGCTCGACGAACAAGGGCAAACGTTGAGTCGGGGCGGTCTGAAACTCAAAGAACTGGCCAGGATCGATCTGGACGAGATGGACCAGCGCCTATCGCAAGTCCGTTTCGAAATCGCCGCCGACGTCAACAATCCACTCTGCGGTCCCCACGGCGCCTCGGCCATCTTCGGCCCGCAGAAAGGTGCTTCTCCTGAACAAGTACGGCAACTCGATCAAGCCCTCGGCCACTTCGCCGATCACTGCGCTCAAGTGCTGGGCAAAGACCTGCGTGACGAACCCGGCAGCGGCGCCGCCGGCGGACTCGGGTTTGCGGCGAAGGCCTTTCTGAATGCGCAGTTCCGCCCAGGCGTGGAAGTGGTGGCTGAGCTGGTCGGTTTGGCAGAAGCCGTACGCGGCGCCGATCTGCTGATCACCGGCGAGGGCCGTTTCGATGCCCAGACCTTGCGTGGCAAAACGCCCTTTGGTGTGGCGCGAATTGCCAAACAGTACGGCGTGCCAGTGATTGTAATCGCCGGCACCCTGGGCGATGGATATGAGCAGATGTATGAGCACGGCGTCGATACCGCGTTTGCCTTGCCGTCTGGGCCGATGAGTCTTGCACAGGCGTGCGCCAATGCGCCGCAATTGCTGCGCGAACGGGCAGGGGATATTGCGCGGGTGTGGCGGTTGGCGGTGCGAAAATCATAACAATCGAAAGGGTTGGTGACTGATAAACCGTCATCGCCTGCTCGCGAAGCATCTTCAGTAACCACCCTTGCCGAGGGGCGCGCACGGTTGTTATACGGCCTGGCCAGGGTCTGCCAAAGGGCGTCAAGCGAGCAGGGTACCTGTCAACTCTGACAGTATCGGAGTATTAAAATCTCGTGCCTAATTCGTTCAAGGCCTCGAAGGCCTGGCAGAACGATAAGGCGTTGTATGCAGTGCTCAATGATGGATCGAACTGCCAGACAGGTTCCACAGCCATGGCGAGGGTCACGGCTGAATATGAACGGTACTGGAGAGAGAACATGGCAGGTTCAGACAAACAGAAAAACGCGGAGCGGGTACGTTGGGCCAATCGCGAACGACTGGCCCAACGTAGCTCTCCAGCGGCGGGTCCGCTCAATCCCCTCACCGTGGACGGCCTGATCCCGGGAGATACCGAAGGGTTGCGCCCGGCATCGAGCAATGACCTGCCGCTAGTCGTTAATATTCCGGCATGGGAAAATCTTGTACCAATTCCCGGCCAGGCTGACAAAGTCCGGATTGAAATGGCGCGGGTTGGCGAGAATACCTATCAGACGCTCAAGGAGCAGGACTTTCCCTACCCGCAAAACCGCCCGGATTTCCCCAAACAGGTGACCCTTCCCCTCTTCGATAAAGAGATCCAGGGTCGATTCAATCTCAGATGGACGTTGAAGCTCTGGAATGGCCCGGGATTCAACGAAGAATCAACGACCACGCCACTGCGGATCGACCGCACACCGCCGTACGATCTGCTCAACCCTACGCAGTTCATTCTGGCTGCGGATGAAATCAACGATGCTTACCTGGCGGCCAATGGCAACAAAGTGATCGTCGAGATTCCCGCGTATCCTGATTACGAAGCGGGGGACAACCGCTTTCACCTGATCAGCGAAGAAAAAACCACCCAGGGCAACAACGTTCATCAGGTCTTTACCACCTATTACGCCGACGACGACCTCGACCAGCCGTTCCAGAATCAGGCCCCCCAGTGCCAGCTGGCCAAGCGCGTCGAAACCCGCCGGAGTGTCAAACAGGGTACGTCGCGTTCCGAGACAGCGCTTAGCGCCTACGACACCCACGGCAACCTGACGGAACAGACCCAGGCCAATGGCGTCAAGGAGAGCTACAGCTACTTCCCGCTCGCGGGCATCCCCGGAGAGTGCCCGCCCGACCCGTCGGGTGAGTACGGCTTTGTCCGCAGCCTGCGGGAAAAAACCGTGTCCCCGGCCCCCGATCGGGAAGACGGCGCCCCGGTGCTGCGCACCCGCAACCGCTACGCGCTGATGCCGCCGGTCAAGGACACGGAGGCCAGCAGCGACTGGCTGATACTGACCGACGAAACCCTGTACCAGGTCAACGGCGACCAGGAACAAGAGTTGCAACGCAGCACCTACCTCACCCACAACGACCCGAGCAATGCCTTGCTGCACGGGCGGCGCCACCAGCAAGCCATCACCCTCGAAGGCCTGACCACCAAAACGGATTACACCTACCAAAAGCTCCCCAGCGCCTTCGCCGGTGAAACCGTGCTGCAAACCACCGAAACCCTGACCGGCTTCGACCACGGCGTCGACGGCAAGCACACGCAAAAGGTCGTGACCCTGGAACACTCGTTGCTGCACGGCGAGCCGTTGCTGACCCGCGACGATAACGACGTGGAAATCCGCTACCTCTATGACGCCTTGCTGCGGGTGACCCGCGAAACCGTGGCACCCGACACCCTCTATATGGCGAGCCGCAGCTACCGCTACGTCCTGACCAACGCTGACAATCAACAGGCCAGCCAGGAAGCCACCGACGTCAAAGGCGTCAAAACCCAAACCCTGTTCGACGGCCTGAACCGGGCGATCCGCGAGCAACGCCAGGACAAGGACAATCGAATCGGCGCCATGGCCGAGAAATTTCGCGACACCTACGTCGCCAGCTATGACGCGCTGGGACAACTGGAAAAAGAAACCGAATACGACTGGCGCAGCGCCAACGCCGCCGATGATCTGGTGCTGGTCAGCCAGTACCGCTACGACGACTGGGGCGAGCAGCGCAGCATGATCCGCCCCGACGGGGTCGAGGAGCATGAAGTGAGCGACCCGATCGCCCAAACCGTCACCACCTGGATCGAGGGCATGGGCAAGACCGTCAGCAAAAACAACCGTTTCGCGAAACCCGACTTCGACAAACGTTACAAACTGGGGGATGACCCGACCGACCCGCGAGTCGAGCCGATCAGTGAGCACAGCTACCGCTATGACGGGCTGGGGCGCACCGCCCATGAGATCGATGCCCTGACGCGCAAGACGGCCTACCTGTATGACGCCTTTGATCGGATGGTCAAGAGCACCTTGCCCGACAAGGCTGTGGTCGAGCGGAGGTACGCACTGCATAGCAGCGAAGATTTGCCCGTCTGGATTGGCGTCAATGACAACGAGTTGGGGCAGCAAGCGTTCGACGGCCTCGATCGAATGACCCAATCGATCACCGGCGGTCGCGTTACGGAATATTGCTTCAATCCGGGGCAGACTCAACCGTACAAAGTCATCCGGCCTTCCCTCGAGGAAGTCAACTATGTATACCTGCCGGCCTTGGGCGAGGACCCGCTGAAGCGCACCACCGCAGGCATTGCTGCGACCTATGAATACGATGAGAAAAACGCCCGCTTGAAGTGGACTGAAGAAAACGGGCTTAAACTTTCCCGTGAGTACTACACCACCGGTGAGATAAAAAGCGAAACTCGGGAACAACCCGGTGAGGCGCCGCTCAGCATGCACTACTACTACAGTCGTCAGGCTCGGTTGTTAAAGTACAGCGATGTACTCGAACAGGATCAAACCTATGACTACGACAAACTCAGCGGCCAGCTTAAAAGCACAACACTGGGCACTACGACTGCCAGGTTTTACTACAACAGTCTGGGCCAGCCGGAACAGATTGAAACCGTCGACGGCGCGCAGCGTCTGGAAATCAAACTGACTTACGATGACCTGGGACGTGAAGTACTGCGCGAGTTCGATTTTGGCGCGGGTCAGACTCAGCAACTGAGCCAGGTCTACAATGAAGTAGATGGGTTGGTACAGCGCACGTTAAAGGAAGGCGAGACGGTGCTGCGTGACGAAACCTATGGCTACGATGTTCGAGGGCGTCTGGAAGAGTACAACTGCAGCGGCACTCAACAGCCTTTGGATCCTTACAATCGGCCGATCGAGATGCAGTTGTTCATATTCGACGAACTGGACAACTTGCAGCGGGTAGATACCTGGTCCCCGGACACCGATGATTCACCCGGTGGCAGAAATCGCGCCAGATATACCTACGACACAGAAAAGGATCCGACGCAGTTGATCAAGGTGGCCAGTCAATTCGCGGGCGACCCTGAGCAGATAATCAACCTGGACTACGACGCCGATGGCAACCTGTTGCATGACGAAGTCGGACGCAGCCTGGGTTATGACGACCTTGGCCGTTTGATCAGTGTCAGCGCGCTGCCCGGCGAAACGCCGAGTGGCTATCGCTATGACCCCCTGGACAAACTTGCCAGCCAAAATACTGGGGGGAGCGATCAAGAGCGTTTTTATCAAGGCGATCAATTGGCCAACCTGCGT
Organism: Pseudomonas fluorescens; assembly: GCF_902497895.1. GTDB lineage: Bacteria > Pseudomonadota > Gammaproteobacteria > Pseudomonadales > Pseudomonadaceae > Aquipseudomonas > Aquipseudomonas fluorescens_BP. Next base: position 82,506 of record NZ_CABVHQ010000022.1, on the reverse strand, counting down.
AGCGCGTCGAACAACAGCACCTTTGTCAGTGCTAATGGCGTGGTGCTCGCCGAGCACCAGGAAGGTGCTGACCCAAAGTCCATGTTGCTGGCCAGTGATGATAAAAACACTGTGCTGTGTGAGGTCGGGCAAGGTTTTGCCAATGACATCTATTACTCACCGTATGGCCATCGTCCCGATGATATGCCGGTGAGCAACCATTTGGGCTACAACGGCGAACTGCGGGAGACGCAAACTGGTTGGTATTTGCTCGGGAATGGATACAGGGCGTTCAATCCGTTGTTGATGAGGTTTCATAGCCCGGACAGCTGGAGTCCGTTTGGGGAGGGGGGATTGAATGCGTATATGTATTGTTTGGGGAATCCGATTAAATATACGGATCCGATGGGGCATATGGGCTGGATTAAAGAAGCTTTAGCTGCGGCAGGAGCAGAAGTTGCAGGCACAGCAGGAGCTCTAGCGGTCTCTAGGGCAGCGCAGAGTAGCACTGTAACGACGCAAGTTACGAGGACGGTTACAAGCTCAAGTCAGGCCGCAACCAGCGCAGGCAAACTAGCTGGCAGCCAAACCGACACGGTAGTCAAAAGCGCCAGCAAGAGTGTCCCGAGTACATCTGCTTACGACGTCATTGAAAGCATTCCTCAGCCCAGCACCTCGGCCAGAGCCCCAACAGCTGGATCTACCGAGAGCTGGGTAAGCCACTCGAATTTCGCAAGTAGTCCAGTCTTCTCAAAAGCTGAAACGGCTAGACCCGTTAACGGTAGTGGATATATCGACCAATCAGGACGAGGGCAAATGCCTCTTCCTGGCTCATCGAAGTCGGCACCTAAACCGGTAAGGGCGCAACCGAAACCGAAACCTGTTCAGGCACCTAATCCCACGCCGAAACAGACACCAGAAGAGAGAGTGAATGCTATAAGAGAAAAAGAGAAAAAGGCAGGCAATAGATTTAATTAACACTGACACATTGTCGTAGCTCGGTTGTTCCCGCGCTCCAGCGCGGGAACCTTCTTGACGTTTTGCTTCAGCGCAGTAGTGAACGAGAAAACACGGCTTACCCCCTCAACCCACTCACCCGCGCAAACTCCACCAACCCACCGTCATGGCCAAGTCCCAACTTGTCCATGGCGGTGCGTTTTTGCCTGCTGATGGTTTTTTCACTGCGGTTCAGTTGCGCGGCGATCTGCCGGCCGGACAGGCCCTGGACGAACAGCCGCACCACTTCCATTTCTCGTTCAGAAAGACTTGCCGACGCGTCAGCGCTAGAGCGGGGCAAGGTGTGGGCCTCGAGAATCTCGGCAAAAGAAGGGCTGAGATAGCGACGTCCCTTGGCCACGCTATGCACTGCCTGTTTCAGTTCGCTCAACGGGCTGCGTTTGTCGAACACGCCGCAGACGCCATGGTTGAGCAGGGCCTGGAGCAAGGTCGGGTTGCGGAGCATGGTCATGACAACCAGTCGCACTTCGCTAAAGTGCCGTTTCAGGTAACTCATCAACGCCAGGCCATCGGGAAAGCACCCGTAGGGCATTGAGTAGTCGCTGACCAAAATGTCACATGGTGTGCACTCCAGTCGGTCGATCAGTTCTTCGGCATCATGGGCTTCAGCGACCACGGAAAACGGCGATCCGGCCGCAGCGGTCAAGGCCATTCTTGCCCCCATCAGTACTACCGGGTGGTCATCAGCGAGGATGATGCGCTGGCTCATCGAGCCGCGCCCGCGTCGGCAACGCCAGCGCGATGCAGGTGCATCGCAGCAGGCATTGGCGTGGATTTGGAGGGGGCTGTCGCAGGGGGCGTATGTCCCGGGTGCATGGGGCGTCTCTGTTCAGGCTGACGGGGCGCCGTACGCCACGGCCGGCCCCGGTTCAAGGCAAATGAATCAGGCCTTGCTCCAGCGCTTTGACCACGGCGCTCCAGCGCGAACTCACGCCGAATTTTCGGCGAATGTTGCAGAAGTGGTAGTTCACACCGGCCTCGGTGCATTCGACGATCTGGCCGATTTCCCAGGAGGACTTGCCGGCAGCGCTCCACTGCAGGACTTCTCTTTCCCGGGTCGTGAGTGTTATCGCCTTGGGTGGTTCGGGTTCCTGTGGCTGGAAATTGACCTGGGCTGGCGATGACCGGACTGGGGCTGGGTTGGTACGGTACATAACGGGCTCTCCCATTTATCATCAATGATGGCGTGGGCACGGCAGAATCTTCCTACTTCATAGAGGCATGGTTCATGCGGCCTGCCTTCAGACACCTGAGTCAGGGCTGTAGGCGCGGTCCAGTTATATCGAAAATTAACGACCTTGGAACCTGTCAGAAATTACAGGTAGGCCACTTTACTGACGAATTGCTGATATGGCTGTCGGCTATCGCATGGGTGGATGTAGGTATTTTCTGCGCGATACCCCCGCGCAACACTTTGAACAATAAATTACTGATTAAACGGGACTTTTTGTATTTTTTAGAAATCCCGGCGCAATGAAATGAACGTTTTTTTCCGGCTATTTGCCGACCCCCACCCCAGGCTTCCGTCCGAATGCATCGCCCCAACCGATGAACGGCGCTCCAGTGACCCTGAATAAAACCTCAAGCCCTGCCGATACAGGGCATAGGTATCTACACATCTCGTTGGCCGAACATCCTACCTGTGGCGAGGGGGCTTGCCCCCGCTCGGCTGCGCAGCAGTCGTAAAACCAGCGGATGCGTTCTACCTGGAAAATTGCGATTGCCGGTTTTAGGGCCGCTTCGCGACCCAGCGGGGGCAAGCCCCCTCGCCACAGTATTCGGCAGCCCTTAAAAGATGTGTAGATACCTATGGATACAGGGGTAAGGCCGGCTTTCCATTACCCCAACGGCCCGGCGCTATCAGGAGCAACGCTCTCCTGATAACGGATACGGCACGGATGCACGCCGCCCGACATCACCCGAGAGTCATCCTGTGTCGCTACATTCGCGACCTGGTCAGCCAGTCCTCGGCCGGTGCCAACCAGACCAGCGCGGCCAGCCATGAGCTGTCACGCCTGGCGGTGGATTTGAATGCAATGCTGGCGCGTTTGGTGATTTAAGTTAGGGTTCAGCCTTGGAGTTCGCGCAACAGGAGAGCTACATGCGCTATTCAGCCTTGACCCAACGAATCGCCGGCGACGGAGCCGCGGCCTGGCAGATTCATGACCGAGCACTGGAATTGATCGAGCAGGGCGCCGACGTGTTATTGCTGTCAATCGGCGACCCGGATTTCGACACCCCGAAACCGATCGTCCAGGCCGCCATCGACAGCCTGTTGGCCGGCGATACCCATTACTCGGAGGTGCGTGGCAACCGCTCGCTGCGCACCAGCATCGCCCGGCGCCATAGCCGACGCAGCGGTCAGGCGGTCGATGGGGATCACGTGGTGGTCATGCCCGGCGCGCAATGCGCGGTGTATTCAGTGGTGCAATGCCTGCTCGATCCGGGTGATGAGGTGATAGTCGCCGAACCGATGTACGTGACCTATGAAGGGGTGTTCGGTGCCTGCGGGGCCAAGGTGGTGCCGGTGGCGGTACGTCCGGAGAATGGCTTTCGGGTGGATCCGGCGGACGTTGCCGCGCTGATCACTCCGAGGACCCGGGCCATGCTGCTTAACAGTCCGAACAATCCCTCGGGTGCCAGTCTGTCGATGCCGATCTGGCAGGCCCTGGCGCAGTTGTGCATCGAACATGATTTGTGGCTGATCAGCGATGAGGTGTACAGCGAGCTGTTGTTCGAGGGCGAGCACATCAGCCCGGCCAGCCTGCCGGGCATGGCCGAGCGGACGGCGACCCTCAACAGCCTGTCCAAGTCGCATGCCATGAGCGGCTGGCGGGTCGGCTGGGTGGTCGGTCCGAAGCCGTTGGCCGAACACTTGATCCATCTGTCGCTGTGCATGCTGTTTGGCTTGCCGGACTTCGTGCAGAAGGCGGCCGAGGTCGCCCTTGACGCCGATTTGCCGGAGCTTGCGCAGATGCGTGAGGAGTACCGTCAGCGTCGGGATCTGGTGTGTGCCCATCTCGATGATTGCCCGGGCCTTGACGCGGTGAAGCCTGATGGCGGTATGTTCGTCATGGTCGATATTCGTCAAACCGGCCTCGGCGCCCAGGCCTTTGCCGAGCGCCTTCTGGAAGGGTACGGCGTGTCGGTGCTGGCCGGGGAGGCGTTCGGGCCGAGTGCGGCGGGGCATATCCGCATTGGCCTGGTGGTGGATCAGCAGCGGTTGGCCGAGGCCTGTCGGCGGATCGTGCGGTGTGCGGGGGAGTTGTTGGAGCAGCGGCCGTTGGTTTGATTGTCAGGCGGGCACCCGTAGCAGCTGCCGAGCCTGCGAGGCTGCGTTCGGCCGCGTAGCGGTCGTAAATCCGGCTTCCCCGGTTTGTCTGGAAGACCGCAGTGCCTGATTTTACGACTGCTGCGCAGCCGAACGCAGCCTCGCAGGCTCGGCAGCTGCTACGGATCGCGTACGACGGAATATCAGACCGCCTTCAATCTCCTCTCCCACACTGACCCATTCACCAGATTCTCCGGCCGCTCACCAGCCAATGCCGCCAGCAGATTATCCACCGCACACCGCGCCATGGCCTCACGGGTTTCATGGGTGGCGGAACCGATATGCGGCGTCGCCACCACATTGTTCAACTGCAGCAACGGCGAATCATGCTCCAGCGGTTCGCGCTCGAACACATCCAGCCCGGCCGCGCGGATCTGCCGCTGTTGCAGTGCAACGATCAGCGCCGCTTCATTGACCACCTTGCCCCGGGAAATATTGATGAAAATGCTTTCCGCACGCATCAACGCAAACTCCCTGGCACCGATCAGGCCTTCGGTCTCGGCCGTCAGCGGCAAGGTCAGGCAGATGAAATCCGCCTGCTGCAACAACTCCGGCAGGCTGCGGTACTGGGCATTGAAGCGCTTCTCTACGACAGGTTTCGCTGACTGGCTGTGGTAGATCACCGGCATGCCGAAACCGAAATGCCCACGTTGCGCCAGCGCCTCGCCGATCCGCCCCATGCCGATGATGCCGAGGGTCTTGCCGTGCACGTCGCTGCCAAAATGCATCGGCCCGATGTTCTGGTTCCACTGTCCGGCACGCACCAGATTGGCCAGTTCGACCACCCGCCGCGCCGTGGCCAGGATCAGGGCGAAACCGGTGTCGGCAGTGGTTTCGGTCAAGACGTCAGGGGTATTGCTGAGCAGGATATTGCGCCGGGTCAGGTAATCGATGTCGTAGTTGTCGACGCCCACCGAGATGCTGGCAACGGCTTCCAGATGGGGCGCCAGATCGAGCAACCCGGCATCCAGCCGCAGGCTGGCACCCAGTAGACCCTGGGCACCGGGGAGGGCGTCGCGCAGGCGCATCAGACCATCGCTGTCAAGCTTGTCGATCAAGGTCACCTGGACCTGTTCATGCAAACGGGCCATCAACTCGGGCGAGAGTTTCTTGTAGAGGACGACGTGCTTTTTCATCGGGTTCACCTTCAGTTCAATTCAGGAATGCGCAGCCACGGAACGACTCGGCGTGATCTTGGGCAACGCTCGATCGCTGGCCCCGGGCTTGAGGAACAGCGTCAGCACCACTGACAGCAGCAACGCGCCGCTCATCAACAGGTAAGACGCGCCGGGCGAACCGGTGGAGCTGTTCAGGTAACCGACCAGATACGAGCCGCCGAACGAACCGAGGGCGCCCATGCTGTTGATCAAGGCCATGGCGCCACCGGCGACGTTGGCCGGGAGGATTTCCGGGACGATGGCGAAAAACGGTCCGTAAGGCGCGTACATGCAAGCCCCGGCAATTACCAGCAAGCTGTAGGACCACCAGAAATGCTCGGCGCCGAGGGCGTAGGAACCGTAGAACGCGATGGACGCGATCAACAGCGGTGGCCAGACAAAACGTTTACGCCGCTGAATCTTGTCCGAACCCCAGGACACCAACAGCATCGCAATCACCGCCGCCAGATAGGGCAGCGCCGACAGCCAGCCAGCCTCGATCATGTCCATCTGCGCACCCTGCTTGAGAATCGACGGCAGCCACAGCACGAAGCCGTAGACACCGATGCTCCAGCAGAAGAACTGCAGCGCAAGGATGATCACCTTCGGCGAACGGAAGGCCTCGGCGTAGTTTTTCACTGCTTTGATCCCGACCTGTTCGGCGGCCAGTGCGCTTTGCAGGTCCTGCTTCTCGGTCTCGCTCAGCCATTTGGCGTCGGCCGGACGATCATCGGCCAGGCGCCACCAGATAAACGCCCAGAGCACCGCCGGCAGGCCTTCGATGATGAACATCCAGCGCCAGCTGTAGTGCTGCACCAGATAACCGGAGACCACCGACATCCAGAGCATGGTCACCGGGTTGCCGAGGATCAGAAAGGTATTGGCTCGCGAGCGTTCGGCACGGGTGAACCAGTGACAGAGGTACACCAGCATCGCCGGCATCACCGCGGCTTCGACCACCCCGAGAAGGAAGCGGATGACGATCAGCCAGTAGGCGTTGGAGACGATCCCGGTCAGGGTCGCCAGGCTGCCCCAGAGAATCAGGCTGACGAAGATCAGCTTCTTCACGCTGTTTTTCTGCGCGTAGATCGCGCCTGGGATCTGGAAGAAAAAGTAACCGAGGAAAAACAGCGCGCCGAGCAACGACGACAGCCCCGGGGTGATCATCAGGTCGGCGGCCATCCCGGAGGCGGCGGCGAAGCCATAATTGGCCCGGTCCAGATACGCCAGGCTATAGGTGATGAACACAATGGGCATGATGTACCACCAGCGGCGGGTGGCGAGTTTGGGCGTTTGCATGATAGTGCTCCTGAGCTTGTTGTTTTTGTCGCAGCAGGTAACGGGGTTGTTTCAGTTTTTGTGGAGGCTGGTAGGGCCTCATCGCGAGCAAGCTCGCTCCCACATTGGATTCAGGTGCAACACAGATCCCCTGTGGGAGCGAGCTTGCTCGCGATGGCGGCCTCAAATTCGACAGACATTTCGGATCGGGTCGGCAACCCCTCCATATCCCCACGGCTCTGTACCGCGCGGCTGCCGATCCAGTTGGCACGCTGCACTGCGTCGCTGAAGCTGTGGTTCTCCAGCAGCGCACTGATCATGCCCACTGCAAAACCATCGCCGGCACCGACAGTATCGATCACCTGGGCCACCGGCACCGCCGCGACAAAACCCTGATCCAGAGGGGTCCGGTAGTAAGCGCCGTGAGCACCGAGCTTGATCGCCACGGCTTCGGCGCCCCGGTCCAGATAGAACGCGGCGATGTCGGCCGGGTCTTCGAAGCCGGTGAGCAAGCGACCTTCACTCAATCCCGGCAGGACCCAGTGGGCGAGGGCGGCCAGCTGGTTGATTTCAGTGATCATCTGTTGCTCGCTGGCCCACAGGGCCGGACGCAGATTAGGATCGAACGACACGCTGCGACCGGCCGCGCGCATTTGCGTCATTAGCTCGCGGGACAGCTCACGGGCCGTGTCCGACAGCGCCGGCGGGATGCCGGTCGCATGCAGGTGCCGGGCCTGCAGCAGCTGCGGGTGGATCCCTTCGATCGACAGATGACTGGCGGCCGAACCCCGGCGGAAGTACTCCACCTGGGGATCCGCGCCAGCCTCTTCGCGGGACTTGAACTGAAAGCCGGTCGGGTGCAACGGATCGACCTGGACATGGGCGCAGTCCAGACCTTCGCCTTGCAGCGTATCGAGCACGAAGCGCCCCAGGGAGTCGGCGCCGACCCGGCTCAACCAGGCCACCTTGAAGCCCAGCCGCGACAGGCCGATGGCGACGTTGCTGTCGGCCCCGGCGATGCGTTTGTGAAAGTTCCGGACCTGCGCCAGGTCGCCGGTTTGCTCGGCGACGAACATGGCCATGGTTTCGCCGAACGACAGGATATCGATCTCAGACATGGGCGCTCTCCAAGTGGGTCTGGCCCAGTCGGGCGAGGACGGCAACATGCTCGGTGGTCAATTGCAGCAGATCATCGGCTTGCAGCGGGTATTCCGCCGCTCGGGTAACGCCTTGGGTCATATGCCGCAGCAGTTGTTCCCACTGATGTAAATCGTCGGGGCCGGGCGGGATCGCCACCAGCTTGCTGTCGGCCCTGCGGGTGACGGCCTTGCAATGCACGTAGCCGACATGCCGGCCGAGCAGGCGCGCGGCGGTGGCGGCCGATTGGTCCTGCCAGTGCCAGTTGCCGATATCGAAGGTCATTTGCACCGGCAGCTGGTGTTGTTCGACCTGGGCAAAAAATCGCTGGAATGGCTCGATGCGTCCGCCCCGGATGGTCTGGTCGTTTTCCACCAGCAGCTGGACAGGGTGCTGCGCCAGACAGGCGGCAAGACTGTCGAGATCGTTGTTGTCGGTGAAGTAACCCAACGAGACCTTCAACCATTTTGCGCCGAAGGATTGTGCCCGTTTCAAGGTTGCGGCCAGCAACGGATTGGGTTGCCACCGACCAGCGACCCAAAGCTCCAGCGGCGAAGAAAACACCGCCTCAAGGCCCTGTTGTTCGATGGCCCGGGCCAGTTCCCGCGGGTCTTCGGCGGTGAGCAGTTCTTCACGCCATTCGATGCGTGTAGCCCCGGCCCTGGCCAGTACCTCGACGAATGCCAGTTGCCCACGCTGGCGAACCAGATCGGCGCCGTAGCTGGAAAGGCTAATGGAGACAGGTGATGTATTCATTGTTATTGACCTCTGAAACCGGTTTCATTTTAGTGCAAAATAATAGCTGCGCCGATGTCCCGTAGCAGCTGGCGAAGCCTGCGTTCGGCTGCGCAGCAGTCGTAATCCAGCTACCGCGTTGTACTTGAGCTACCGCGATGGCAGGTTTTACGGCGGCTACGCCACCGAACGCAGCCTTCGGCAGCTGCTACGAAGGGTGTTGCTACGAAGGGTGTTGCTGCACGCTCTTCAATTGCGTCGATCCCCGAACCATCAACTGCGCAGCAAAATCCAGGGTTCGCACCGGCCCGTCATCCCCGCGCAAGCGCTTGAGCAGACAATCAAACGCACTGGCGCCAATAGCTTCGGTCGGTTGGGCGAGGGCAGTAATGCCGCTGCCTACCAGCGGGTACCAGTCCAGGTCATCCAGGGCGATCAAACCAATCTCCTCGAACAACCGGCAACCCAGCTCGCGCAGCGCAGTCGTCGCGGCCAGTGCGGCAATACCGTTGGCGCAGAACAGGGCTTTCGCGCCGGGGCCGGGAGTGGCGAGAAAGGCTTGCAGACGCGCCGTCAGCTCAGCGCCAGTCTCGACCACAGCGCCATGCAGGGTCGGGCGTTGAATAATTTCGGAGGTGAAGCTGCTGACCCGTTCGATCCGCGAGCTGGTGCCGTCATAGGGTTCGCTGACCATCAGCACGTCGCGATAGCCTTGCTCTTCCAGGTGCGCCAGGGCGGTGTGGACCGCAGCGGAGTTGTCCAGTCCGACCAGATCGCTGTGCAACTGCTCGACCTTGCGATCCACCAGCACCATGGGCATTTCCCGGTGCAGTTCGCGCAATTGGTCCGGATGACGGCCCAGGGTGTTCACGATCAAACCTTCGATGTTGTACGAGCGCAGCGCCGCCAGATGCTGGCGTTCCTGCTCGTCATCGCGGTCGGTGTTGCACACCACCAGGCTGTAGCCGTGCTGGCGGCAGGCGGTTTCCACGCCATGCATCACGGCAATCGAATAAGGGTTGCGGATATCGGCCACCAACATGCCGATCAGACGGGTGCGCCCGCGTTTCAGGCCGCGGGCCATCTGGTTCGGGCGATAACCCAGCTCGCTGATCGCCTGCTCGATGCGCAAGGCAATGGCATCGGAGAGCAGGGCGCGGTCTTCACCGATAAAACGCGACACGCTGGCCTTGGAGACCCCGGCGCGTTCGGCGACATCGAGCATGGTCACGCGGCTGCGTTGGGCGGCGGAGAAAGTGTTCACGGTGCACGACCTTTTTATTGGAGTTATCGGGATGCAGCGGCTGTCTTCGCTGAAACCGGTTTCAGAAGACACCAAAACCCAATAGGTCGTCAAGAGGGATGAAGGAGGGAGTGAAAGAAAAGTTGCAGCCGGACTACCTATATCGCGGGCAAGCTAAGGGAACACTCGCTTGATGCAAAGAAAATCTAATGTGCGGGCTTGCTCGTGATGAACGATGACACGATTCACCTGATAGACCGCGGCGTCTGCATCGCGAGCAAGCCCGCTCCCACACCAGGCCGGTGAGTCTTTGGAGATTGCATCATGACTTACCGGCAAGAAACCCGCGCAAAGCGCTCTGCGGCGACAGGATTTAGCACTGGGGCGACCATGAGGGCCTTACGCTCACAAACTCAACCACGCTGACCCCAGCAATATCCGCGCTTATCGTGTAGGGAAGGCACACATTAAAACCGAATGCAACTAGCAGTTCTGTGAGGTGTGGTCGCGACTTTATAAGCGTAGAAGTACTGACATTAACTACGCAGGGAGCGCGAACATGACCCAATTCTCGAATAGCCTCTCGGAAACCTCGGCCACCACCTGGCAGATCTGCAGTCCGGGCAATCTGCAGGGGAGAAGAACCAACCCTACGACAGCGCTCCTGACCTGGGATGAGCCCTACTCGACGTGTCATTTGTGCCCTGATGCAGTGGGATATGAAGTGTCTGGCGACGGCATCGACACAGTGACCGTGTCCCGGCCGCCCTGTGAAATAACGGGTCTGAAAGCTGATGTCGAGTACAGCCTTTCTGTCTACGCGATGGCGGCAGGCAATAACCGGTCGCAGCCGAGCGAGGCTCACATTGGTATAAGTCCCGGCAAACCAGGCAACCTGCGAGTCCGCAGGATCACAGGCACATCGGCTTCGTTGAGCTGGACCGCACCGCCCACAACCGTCCCGATTTCTGCCTATGTGATCTATTGCGATGAAGAATTCGTTGCTTCTGTTCGTGGGCTTGATTATCTGGTTACTGGGTTGATGAACGCTACCTCCCACACCTTTCAAGTCAGGGCCATGACTACATCTGGAAGTCTTTCTGAGGCAGCCACTGCAACGCCGCCAAATCCACCCACCAACCTTGAGGTTGTAGCCACAACACCGTCGAGCGTTACATTCACTTGGGACGGGGCAAATGGGGTGACCGGTTACGAGATTTCGGTCAATGACACGGTGGTCGACACCATCGTGCAAACCAGCTTTGTGGTGCGCAACCCGGCAGGCGCGTACTTCAGTTTTTCGGTACGCGCTCGGGATGCGGCCGGTAACGTCTCGCAGGCTGAGGCACAAAGTACGCCTAATCCTGATCGTGAGCCGCCGGCACGGCCACCCGGCTTGCGTTTGCTCAGCAGTACCTACACCTCGGTGACCCTGGGCTGGGACGTATCGACGGACAATGTCGGAGTGACGGGTTATCGGTTTTTCAGCCCGGACGGAACCCAGACCGATATTCAAACGACCAGCTACACAGTGACCGGCCTGCAACCCGGGGTTGTTTATTACTGCGCAGTCCGCGCCTACGACGCGGCGGGCAATCTCTCCGACGTCAGTTCCCTTGACGTGTCACCTGGTGATCGTCAGGCGCCAACGATTCCGACAAACCTGAGGGTGATCGATGACGTGACCTGGTTGACTGTGGCCTGGGATCCGTCTGAGGATAATATTGGGGTCAAAGGCTATGCCGTCCGTGTGAGCACCTTGTCAGACGATGAAGTGTTGTCTGATACAACCGATCAGACCCGCTACACGATGAAAGATTTGCTGAAAAATATGGGTTACATCTTTAGTGTCAGGGCCTTTGACGTGACAGGTAATCTCTCGGAACCTGCCCGGAGGCTGGTGACAAATCCCTTTTTCCTGAGGCTTATCTCCACTCAAGTGGGTTTGAACCCGAACGATAGAGTCGGCCTTACCCTGAACGTACAAGATGAATACGGTTTCCCTGCCTCTGGTGCCGATGTCGAGTGGCAAATTGGAGGGGGCCTGACGCTGGACGAGACTTCTGGAAAAACGGATGCAAGTGGATATTGTTTGAACAGTTTTACGGCGCCTGCGGATGGACTTGATTACGCAAACCAAATTCGTCTGGAAGCAAAGTGCGTTGGCAAGTCGAGGGCCATATGGTTTCGTGCATCGGGTGTTAGCGCCTCGCCGCTCAATCCATCATTTTCTTCCAGTGTGAGGGTGACTGTGTGGGTCTTCGATGCGGCCGGAAAACCTTTGGAAGGGGCGGTTGTAAAGTGGAGTGGCGCAAGAGGCATTGGTGTGCAGTATACCGAGAGCATCACTGACAGCACAGGAGCGGCGGGCAATGCTGCTTTTAACAACAACGCGAATATCGCTCCGATGGGCAAAGTGAGCGCCAAAGTCGAAGGCAGAACGTACTATTCCCAGACGATAAAGTGGCGTGAGAAAACGCACCCTATTGAAATCAGTCAATGGGAGGCTCCAGTCAACTAAACAACCCCGCCGCGATATTGATCGAGAAGCCCAATATCGCGGTATTGAACACAAACCCGATCAACGACTGCGCCAGCACAATCTTGCGCAGTCCCCGGGTGGCCACCCCGACATCCGCGGTTTGCACCGCGACGCTGACGGTGAAGGAGAAATACAGAAAGTCCCAGTAATCGGGATTGGTCTCGCCTTCGGCAAAGCGCAGTGCCGGTTGCTGGCCATTCCAGGTGTAGAAAAGCCGCGCGTAATGCAGGCTGAAGATCACCCCGGTCAGCAGCCAGGAGCCGATCACCGTCAAACCGGTGAAGCCGTAACGCAGGAGTTTGTGGGTGGTGTCCAGGTCTTTGCTGCCAGCCAGTTCGAAGGTAATGGCGGCGAGGCTGGCGATTGCTGCAATGCTCACCGTTAACAGCACCAGTCCGGCATTTTCGTCTTCGACCTCGGCAATTCGTTTAACATCAGTGGCTTGCGAACGTAATGTCAGCCAGAACATTAGCATCAGGTAGATCCAGACCCCCGCATTCCAGCCGATAAGGATTTTGCTGATAACCGCATCGGCCGGAACCAGAATGCCGACGGCCGCGCCGAGCAGGGCGGCGGCGGTCAGGCGCGGGTGGGTGCGGGCGAGGTGAGGCATGGGGGCTCGATATGATAGGGCTTTACCGCACCATAGCAGGCAACCAAGCTTTTGTAGGAGCTGCCGCAGGCTGCGATCTTTTGATCTTCAGCATTTTGGATGCCTTCAAAAGATCGCAGCCTTCGGCAGCTCCTACGCCGACCGCGTTGATCCGTCAGCTTTTATGGCGACCTTTGACCAGCTTCATCACCACCACAAAAAACACCGGCACGAACACCACCGCCATGGTCGCGGTGATCATTCCGCCGATAACCCCGGTGCCGATGGCTTGCTGGCTCGCCGAACTGGCGCCGGTGGCAATCGCCAGTGGCACCACCCCGAGGATGAACGCCAGCGAGGTCATGACGATCGGACGCAGTCGCAGGCGCGCGGCTTGCACCGTGGCGTCGATCAGGTCGTGGCCTTCGTCGTACAGGCTCTTGGCGAACTCGATGATCAGGATCGCGTTCTTCGCCGACAGACCGATGATGGTGATCAGCCCGACCTTGAAGAACACATCATTGGGCATCCCCCGCAGGGTCACGGCCAGCACCGCGCCGAGCACCCCCAGCGGCACCACCAGCAACACCGAAGTGGGAATCGACCAGCTCTCGTACAACGCCGCCAGACACAGGAACACAATCAGCAGCGACAGCCCGAGCAGGATCGGCGCCTGGGCGCCGGAAAGGCGTTCCTGCAACGACAGCCCGGTCCATTCCTGGCCCAGGCCCGTGGGCAATTGCGCCACCAGCCGCTGGACTTCCGCCATCGCTTCGCCAGTGCTGTAGCCGGGCGCCGGCTCCCCGGAAATGCTGATGGCCGGGTAGCCGTTGTAGCGGGTCAACTGCGCCGGGCCCTGGGTCCACTTGGCCTGGACGAAGGCCGACAACGGCACCATTTCCCCGCTGTTGTTGCGCACATGCATCTTCAGCAAGTCGGCCACCTGGCTGCGTTGATCGCCTTGTGCCTGCACCACCACCCGCTGCATCCGGCCCTGGTTGGGGAAGTCGTTGATATAAGCCGAACCCACCGCGGTGGACAGCACATTGCCAATATCGGCAAAGGCGATGCCCAAGGCGTTGGCCTGCTTGCGGTCGACTTCCAGTTGCACCTGCGGCGCCTCGGCCAGGGCGCTTTCGCGGACATTGGCGAGGATCGGGCTCTTCTCGGCGGCTGCCAGCAGTTCGGTGCGCGCTTGCATCAGCGCGGCATGGCCGACGCCGCCACGGTCTTGCAGGCGGAATTCGAAACCGCTGGAGGTGCCGAGACCGTCGACTGGCGGCGGCAGTACGGCATAAGCCACCGCGTCCTTGATCTGGCTGAGGGCGATATTGGCCCGGTCGGCGATCGAGGCGGCGGAGTCGTCACTGCCGCGCTCCGACCAGTCCTTGAGCGTGGTAAAGGCCAGCGCCGCGTTCTGCCCGCTGCCGGAAAAACTGAAGCCGAGGATCACCGTGCTGTCGCCCACCCCGGGCTCGCTGGCGTTGTGCGCTTCGATCTGTTCCACCACCTGCACCGTGCGGTTCTTGCTCGCGCCTGGTGGCAACTGGATGTCGGTGATGGTGTAGCCCTGGTCTTCTACTGGCAGGAACGAGGAGGGCAGGCGGCTGAAGCACAGCCCCAGGCCGATCAGCAGCACAACGTAGATCAGCAGGTAACGCCCGGTGCGTTTCAGCGCGTAGACCACCCCGCGCTGATAGCTGTTGCTCAGTTGCTCGAAGCGCCGGTTGAACCAGCCGAAGAAACCGCCCCTGGCGTGATGGTCACCCTGGGCAATCGGTTTGAGCAGGGTCGCGCACAGGGCCGGGGTCAAGGTCAGGGCGAGGAACGCCGAGAACAGAATCGAGGTGGCCATGGACAACGAGAACTGCTGGTAGATCACCCCCACCGAACCCGGCATGAAGGCCATCGGGATAAACACCGCCACCAGCACCAGGGTGATGCCGATAATTGCCCCGGTGATCTGCTTCATCGCCTTGCGCGTCGCTTCCTTGGGCGACAAGCCCTCGGTGGCCATGATCCGCTCGACGTTCTCCACCACCACAATGGCGTCGTCCACCAGGATCCCGATGGCCAGGACCATGCCGAACATGGTCAGCACGTTGATCGAGAAACCCAGCGCGAGCATGGTCGCGAAGGTGCCCATCAGCGCCACCGGCACCACCAGGGTCGGGATCAGCGTGTAGCGGATGTTCTGCAGGAACAGGAACATCACCGCAAACACCAGCAGCATCGCTTCGCCCAGGGTGTAAAGCACTTTGGTGATCGAGACTTTGACGAAGGGTGAAGTGTCGTAAGGGATCTTGTATTCCACTCCGACCGGGAAATACTGCGCCAGCTCATCCATCTTCGCCCGGACCAGGGTCGCAGTGCTCAGGGCATTGGCCCCCGGCGCCAGCTGGACGCTGACAGCAGTCGATGGCTTGCCGTTGAGACGGGTGGAGAACTGGTATTCCTGGCTGCCGATCTCGACCCGGGCGACATCGCCGATGCGCACGGTGGAGCCATCGGGATGAGCGCGCAGGACGATGTCGGCGAACTCTTCGGGGCTCGACAATTGGCCTTTGACCAGCACTGTCGCGGTGATTTCCTGGGTCGAGCGGGTCGGCAGGTCGCCGATGCTGCCGGCTGAAATCTGCGCGTTCTGCGCCGCAATGGCTGCGTTGACATCGGCCGGGGTCAGGTTGAAACCCACCAGCTTCTGCGGGTCGATCCAGATGCGCATGGCCCGCTCGGCGCCATACAGCTGCGCCTTGCCGACGCCTTCGATACGACGGATCTCGTTCATCACGTTGCGCGCCAGGTAGTCGCTGAGCGCCACGTTGTCGAATTTGCCGTCACTGGAGGTCAGGGTGATCAGCAACAGGAAACCGGCCGAGACCTTCTCCACTTGCAAGCCTTGCTGGGTCACTGCTTGCGGCAGGCGCGGCTCTACTGCCTTGAGGCGGTTCTGCACGTCGACCTGAGCCATTTCCGGGTGAGTGCCGGGCTGGAAGGTCGCGGTGATGGTGGCGCTGCCGAGGCTGCTCTGGGATTCGAAATACAGCAGGTTGTCAGCGCCGTTGAGCTGTTCCTCGATCAGACTGACGACACCTTCGTCCACCGTTTGCGCCGAAGCGCCGGGGTAGGTGGCGTAGATTTCGACTTTCGGCGGCGCGACGTTGGGGTACTGCGCTACCGGCAACTGCGGGATGGCCAGGGCGCCGGCCAGCAGGATGAACAGCGCGACCACCCAGGCGAAGATCGGGCGGTCGATAAAGAATTGCGGCATGGGGTTTCCTGTTTACTGAGCAGCCTGGGCAATGGGAAGAGGGCTGTCGTCGATCTGCACTTGCTCGCCGGGCCGTGCGTGCTGCAGGCCTTCGGTGACGATGCGGTCGCCGGGCTTCAAACCGTCGGTGACGATCCAGCGGTCCTGCTGCACCGAAGCCAGCTGCACCGGCTGCTGGCTGACCCGCTGCTCGGCGTCCACCAGCAGCACCTGGGCGATACCGGCGCTGTCACGCAGGATGGCCCGTTGCGGCACGCTGATGCCTTGCTGGTTGACCGCCTGTTCCAGGCGCACGCGGATGAAACTGCCGGGCAGCAGGTCGAGGTCCGGATTGGGAAACTCGCTGCGCAGGATGATCTGGCCGGTGCCCGGGTCGACGCTGATGTCGGCAAACAGTAGTTTGCCCGGCAGCGGATAAAGGCTGCCGTCGTCCTGGATCAAGGTGGCTTTGGCCTGATCCTGACCGACCTGCTGCAGCTGCCCGGCGCGGAAGGCCCGGCGCAGGTCGTTGAGTTCGCGGGTCGACTGGGTCAGGTCGGCGTGGATCGGGTCCAGTTGCTGGATCAGCGCCAGCGGGGTGGTTTCGTTCTGCCCGACCAGGGCGCCTTCAGTGACCAGCGCTCGGCCAATGCGCCCGGAAATCGGCGCGGTGACCGTGGCATAGCCCAGGTTCAGTCTGGCGCGCTGGACCGCAGCCTGATTGGCCGCTACATCAGCGGCGGTCTGCCGGACACTGGCCCGGGCGTTGTCGTAGTCCTGGCCGCTGATGGCATTGCCTTCAACCAACTGGGCGTAGCGCTGCTCCTGCAGGCGCGCCTGGAACGCATTGGCCTCGGCCTTGCGCAGACTGGCCCGGGCGCTGTCGAGGTCGGCCTTGAACGGTGCCGGGTCGATGCGAAACAGCACGTCGCCTTGCTTGACGTCAGTGCCTTCGTTGAAAGTGCGCTGCAGCACCACACCGGCCACTCGCGCACGGACTTCGGCCATGCGTGGCGCGGCGATCCGCCCACTCAATTCGCTGCTGATGGACAGCGGCCGGGCCTGGACGGTCTCGATCCGGACGCTGGCCAGTGGTGGCTGTTCTTCGGCGATGGAGGCCTTGTCGCAAGCGCTCAGCATCACTGCCAGTGCAATCAGGCCAGGCTTTGCGAACAGGTTCTTTGACATGTGAATACCCCACGATTGACCCCGGCATGCTACGGGCAGCCGCCGAGGTTAGCGGTGAAGCTTTGTAGGGGCTCTGTGAAATTGTGTGAAGGTTTTGCTCAGGGGCGTGCGCGCGCGTATATCCTTGACGGCTTGATTACTGGTGGCGCATTCCCCGTAGCAGCTGGCGAAGCCTGCGTTCGGCGGCGCAGCCGTCGTAAACCCGACAACTGTGATTT
Source organism: Pseudomonas fluorescens (assembly GCF_902497895.1). Taxonomy (GTDB): domain Bacteria; phylum Pseudomonadota; class Gammaproteobacteria; order Pseudomonadales; family Pseudomonadaceae; genus Aquipseudomonas; species Aquipseudomonas fluorescens_BP. Next base: position 64,839 of record NZ_CABVHQ010000022.1, on the reverse strand, counting down.
ACCTGTAGAAACGCGATTGCAGATTTTACGACCGCTACGCGGCCGAACGCAGGCTTCGCCAGCTGCTACGAGTAAGCGTTGCCCTTAGCCTTTTTTAAGTGAACAGACATCAATCCATGCCCAACATCCTCCTGGTCGAAGACGACTCCGCGCTTTGCGAACTGATCGCCAGCTACCTCGAACGCAACGGCTATCACGTCAGCGTGCTCAACCGGGGCGACCAGGTGCGCGAACGTGCCCGCTCGAACCCGCCGGATCTGGTGATCCTCGACCTGATGCTGCCGGGCCTCGATGGCCTGCAAGTCTGCCGCTTGCTGCGGGCCGACTCGGCGAGCCTGCCGATCCTGATGCTCACCGCCCGTGACGACAGTCACGATCAAGTCCTGGGCCTGGAAATGGGCGCCGACGACTACGTCACCAAACCCTGCGAGCCGCGGGTATTGCTGGCGCGAGTGCGCACCTTGCTGCGCCGCAGCAGTCTGAATGAACCGCAAACCGCCAGCGACCGGATCCTCATCGGCAACCTGTGCATCGACCTGTCGGAACGCAGCGTGACCTGGCGCGCACGACCGGTGGAGTTGTCCAGTGGGGAATACAACCTGCTGGTGGTGCTGGCCCGCCACGCCGGCGAAGTGCTGAGCCGCGACCAGATTCTGCAACGCCTGCGCGGCATCGAGTTCAACGGCACCGACCGCTCGGTGGACGTGGCCATCTCCAAGCTGCGGCGCAAGTTCGACGACCACGCCGGTGAAGCCCGCAAGATCAAGACGGTGTGGGGCCGGGGCTACCTGTTCAGTCGTTCCGAGTGGGAATGCTGAGCCGATGCTGCGAATCCTCATCCGGCTGTACCTGATCACCATCGTCACCTTCAGTGCGGCGATCTATCTGATACCCGACCTGGTGATCAAGGTCTTTCACGAGCGTTTTGTGAACTACAACCTCGACCAGTCCCGCGGCCTGCAGAACCTGATCGTCAAACAGTTTCACGGGGTGCCCGCCGCGCAATGGCCAGCCCTGGCGGCGGAACTGGATCTGGAGTTCCGGCCGCTGCAGGTGGTCCTGGTACGCAATGACGACCCAGGCTTCAGCGCCTATGAAACCGAACGCCTGCTGCGTGGCGAGAAGGTCATCCGCATGGGCGACTGGGCCTGGCGCACGCTCGCCGTGGCGCCGCTGGATGAACAGCTGGCGGTCAAGCTGATTGTTCCGCCGGATCCGGCGGACGTCAGCTTGCTCTACTGGAGCATCAACGTGCTGATCGGCGCAGCGTTGCTGGCCTGCCTGCTGATTTGGCTGCGCCCGCACTGGCGCGATCTGGAGCGCTTGAAAGGCACTGCCGAGCGCTTCGGCAAGGGCCAGTTGAGCGAGCGCACGCAGATTTCCCCAAGCTCCAACATCGGCAGCCTGGCCCATGTCTTCGACACCATGGCTGCCGACATCGAAAACCTGCTCAACCAGCAGCGCGACCTGCTCAACGCGGTGTCCCACGAATTGCGCACGCCGCTGACCCGGCTCGACTTCGGCCTGGCGCTGGCGCTGTCCGACGACTTGCCGACGGCCAGTCGCGAACGCCTGCAGGGATTGGTCGCGCACATTCGCGAACTGGATGAGCTGGTGCTGGAACTGCTGTCCTACAGCCGCCTGCAAAACCCGGCACGGGTGCCGGAGCAGGTGCAGGTGTCCCTCGATGAGTTTATCGACAGCATTCTGGGTAGCGTCGACGAAGAGCTGCAATCCCCCCACATCGTCATCGATGTCTTGCTGCATGGCCTGTACGAGCGCTTTGTCCTTGATCCACGGCTGACCGCCCGCGCCATCCAGAACCTGCTGCGCAATGCCATGCGCTACTGCGAAAAGCGCATCCAGGTCGGCGTCCATGTGTGCTCGAAAGGCTGTGAGATCTGGGTCGAGGACGACGGCATCGGCATTCCCGACGACGAACGGGAACGGATCTTCGAACCCTTCTACCGCCTCGACCGCAGCCGCGACCGCGCCACCGGCGGTTTCGGCCTCGGCCTGGCGATCAGCCGCCGGGCGCTGGAAGCCCAAGGCGGAACGTTGACGGTAGAAGCTTCACCGCTGGGTGGGGCGCGGTTCAGGTTGTGGTTGCCGATGGCGGGGTGAACCCAAAAGATCGCAGCCTGCGGCAGCTCCTACGGATTTGCGTTCACTCCGCGGTCGGTGCAGGAGCTGCCGATAGGCTGCGATCTTTTCGGGTTACCTGGAGATTCAAGCCTGAGCTCAAACACTCAACCTGCTTCTAACCAACTGCGCCATGGCCTCCATCTCCAACGGCGGGTTACGCCCGATCAGCATGTAGGCGTAGGCCATGTCCGACCAGTAGACGATATTCATTGCGCGCCGTTGCTCCTGCGCCGGCTCGCGGTTGCCTACGGTCGAGCGGGTGATGCACAGCGCCAGCGGCCCATGAAGGGGGTCCAGATAGATTATCTGGGCAATCGGCACGCCATTGTGTTCGAGCAGTTGTGCGCGTTTGAGTGCCGGCCTCGGGAGCTTCAGCTGCGCCGGTTCCAGCGTCAGGCCCAGGCGCTGGCCGATGGTCTGCAGCTGCGCCCGCTGCGAGGCTTCGTCGGCGGGCAGGTGCTCCAGGGTTTGCGGGGTGTAGAGGGCCATGGAGTCGGCCACCTGATTACGCCAGTGGGTCGCAACCTTGGGGGATGAGGTCTGCCAGCCGAGGTATAGCCGATCCGCGGCGATCCCGGCGAGCAGAAAACCTGCCGCCGTCCCGATGAAACGGCGGCGGGTCCATGGCGCGCTGGCAGCGGGAGCCGGCTCCGTGAGCTTCGTCGCCAGTCGGTTCCGGGGCACCTGATCGTGCGAGTCCGCATAGGCGCTCTGGTACGGCATGTCGCTGCTGGACAGCCACTCAAGCCGCTGTTCCAGGCTTTCGTCATTGGCCAGTGCGGAATCGATCCGCAGGCGCTCCTCGCTGCTCAATTGGCCATCGAGGTAGGCCACCAACTCTTCATCCGAGGGCCCGGGTCGCGAGGGTTGATCGGTCATCGCCGTTCTCCTGTGGAGGGGCTGGGCACTGAGTGCAGAATCAGCGCATCACCCCGTAGCAGCTGCCGAAGGCTGCGTTCGAGCGCGCAGCGGTCGTAAAATCATACACCGCGTTTTTCCAGGCTGAGCGCAATAGCCGAACTACGACCGCTTCGGTCGAGCGCGACCCCGGTCCGAACGCAGCCTTCGGCAGCTGCTACGGATCAGTCAGTCCCGCTTTTGGCCAATGCACTGGCTTACGGCCAGTCACAATGCCTTGTTATAGTTCTGCCTTCATTAAAGATCAGTAAAGGATCACTGCATGTCCGACTACCAAGCCTTCCACGTCGAACTGACGGACAACATCGCCCATGTGCAGATCAACCGTCCGGAAAAAATCAATTCGATGAACGCGGTGTTCTGGAGCGAAATCATCGAGATCTTCCAGTGGATCGACGACACCGATGAAGTCCGGGTAGTGGTGCTCAGTGGGGCCGGCAAACATTTCTCTTCCGGTATCGATCTGATGATGCTGGCCTCGGTGGCCAATGAACTGGGTAAGGACGTCGGCCGCAACGCGCGCCTGTTGCGGCGCAAGATCCTGCAACTGCAAGCGTCCTTCAATGCTGTCGACAACTGCCGCAAACCGGTGCTTGCCGCGATCCAGGGCTACTGTCTGGGCGGGGCTATCGATCTGATTGCCGCCTGTGACATGCGTTATGCCAGCGAAGATGCGCAATTCTCGATCAAGGAAATCGACATGGGCATGGCTGCCGACGTCGGCACCCTGCAACGGTTGCCACGGATTATCGGCGACGGCATGCTGCGTGAACTGGCTTACACCGGGCGTACCCTGGGAGCCGCAGAAGCGCGTAGCATTGGCCTGGTCAACCGCACCTACCCGGATGCGGCCAGCCTGCTCGACGGCGTGATGAGCATCGCCTGGGAAATTGCCGGCAAATCGCCGATTGCGATTGCCGGAACCAAAGAGATGATCAGTTACATGCGCGATCACAGCATTAACGACGGCCTGGAATACATTGCTACCTGGAACGCCGCCATGCTGCAATCCACCGATTTGCGGGTGGCCATGGCCGCGCAGATGAGCAAGCAGAACCCCGAATTTCTGGATTGATAAAAAATGACTTCACGCTGGACCACTGCAGTACTGGATACCGACATTGCCGGCGGCTGGGCTGTGGCGCGCAGCCGCGACGGTTTTCTGTTCGATGACAACGGCGCGCTGTTCCCGCGGGAATGGCTCAAGCGCCAGGACCTGTCGATCCTGGCTGAGCATGGGATCGGCCATCTGGATGGCGAGCCGGTTTACCTGCTGGAACTCAACAGCTCATCCGAGGTGTCGGGTTGTCGCTGGCAAGGTCTGCGGGCGTTTATGCTCGAGGGTGATCATACGGTCTACAAAGTGCTGGGTTACGCCGCGCAGATCGGCACCTGGGCCCGTGAACATCGCTTCTGCGGCAACTGCGGCCAGGCCATGCAGCAGATTCCCCGGGAGCGCGCGATGTACTGCGAACCCTGCGATCTGCGGCATTACCCACGAATATCGCCGAGCATGATTGTGCTGATTACCCGCGGCGATGAAGTGTTGCTGGCACGCTCGCCGCGTTTTGTCCCCGGGGTCTACAGCACTCTGGCCGGCTTCGCCGAGCCTGGCGAGTCGGCCGAGGATTGCCTGATTCGAGAGGTGCGCGAAGAGGTACAGATCGAGGTCAGGAACATCCAGTACCTGGGCAGCCAGTGCTGGCCGTTCCCGCACTCGATGATGCTCGGGTTCCATGCCGAGTACGCCGGCGGCGAGATCGTCCCCCAGGAGGACGAGATCGAGGATGCGCAGTGGTTCAACATCCATGCGCTGCCGCCGTTGCCGGCATCGCGCTCGATTGCCCGCTACCTGATCGACATCTATGTGGCGCGGCGCCTAGGCCAGGCTGAACCAGTGTTGCCAGGCTAGGCGCACGGTCAAGCCCAGGACTACGGTGATGAACACCGGGCGAATGAACTTCGCGCCACCGCTGATGGCGGTGCGCGCGCCGAAGAATGCGCCGACCATCACCGACAGGCCCATGCTCAGGCCGATGATCCAGTCCACCTGACCGGAAAAAATGAACACCGACAGCGCCGCGATGTTGCTGACGAAGTTCATGCTGCGGGCCACGCCGCTGGCCTTGACCAGATCGATGGGGTACATCAGCAGGCTGCTTACGGTCCAGAACGCACCGGTGCCGGGGCCGGCCACTCCGTCATAGAAACCCAGGGTGAAGCCCTGGCTCGACTGCCACTTCTTCTTGATTGGCGCGTCGCTGTCCAGCGGCGCTTTTGGCGTGCCGCCAAACAACAGGTAGACCCCACAGGCGAAGACGATCACCGGCAGCATCTTGTTCAGCCAGTCGGCCGGCAGGTAATGCGCCACCACCGCGCCGGTCAATGCGCCCACCAGGGTCCCGACTATCGCGTGCAGCCACTGGCGCGGGTGAAACAGCTTGCGCCGGTAGAAGGTGAAACTGGCGATGGCCGAGCCGAAGCTGGCGCTGAGTTTGTTGGTGCCGAGCACCAGATGCGGTGGCAAACCGGCGGTGAGCAGGGCCGGGGTGGTCAGCAGGCCACCACCGCCGGCAATGGCATCGATAAAACCGGCAATAAAGGCAACAAGGACAAGAATGGCGAGGGTCGCGAGGTCTACGCTGAGTTCCAGAGGCATGGGATCGACTTATTCGGCGGGGCGCAGAAGAGGCTGCGCGAAAGGCCGGTATATTACCCCTATGTTTTACTTGCGGCGACTGTTGCAGAGCATTTGCGGGGCGAGCCCCAATGTTCGCCAGGCTCAGGAATCATCCCTCACCCAACCCTCTCCCCAGGGGGCATAGGTATCTACACAACTTTGAAATACGGTGAAGAACTACGCCCGTAGCAGCTGCCGAGCCTGCGAGGCTGCGTTCGAGGACGCAGTCCTCGCAAATCCTGTGCTCGCGGTTTACCTGAAAGAGCCTGCGAGGCTGCGTTTCGAGCCGGGCTCGCGCTCGACCGCAGTCCTCGCAATGCCTGCGTACGCGGTTTACTTGAAAGAACCCATTGCCTGATTTCACGCCTGCTTCGCAGTCGAACGCAGCCTCGCAGGCTCGGCAGCTGCTACGACGGTCAGCTCCCACCGGCGGATGCCACACCGGCACCCACTGTTGGCCGGGTGGAAGCGCTGGCTTGATTGCATCAGGACGGCCACGGGGTTGCAGGTGCCCCCGGTCTTTTCGGCGGACACCACCATCGCCAGGATCAAAAGATCGCAGCCTGCGGCAGCTCCTACACGGGGAATGGCGGTCACCCACGATAGTGCAGGTGCATGCGGTCGGCGTAGGAGCTGGCGCAGCCTGCGATCTTTTGATCTTTCCTGAGATCGGCGGTGAGCCGGAAAAGATCGCAGCCTGCGGCAGCTCCTACTGATACCAGCTGTTACATTCCCAGATCAGACAGTCCCGGATGCTCATCCGGGCGCCGGCCCAGGGGCCAGTGGAACTTGCGCTCGCTTTCCTTGATCGGCATGTCGTTGATGCAGGCGTAACGGTTGGACATCAGCCCCTGTTCGTCGAATTCCCAGTTTTCATTGCCGTAGGAGCGGTACCAGTTGCCGGAATCGTCGTGCCATTCGTAGGCGTAACGCACAGCGATGCGGTTATCGGTAAAGGCCCAGAGTTCCTTGATCAGCCGGTAGTCGAGCTCCTTGGCCCACTTGCGGGTCAGGAAGCCCTTGGCTTCTTCGCGGTTGCTGGCAAACTCGGCGCGGTTACGCCATTGAGTGTCCAGGGTGTAGGCCAGGGACACCCGTTGCGGGTCGCGGGAGTTCCAGCCGTCTTCGGCCAGGCGAATTTTCTCGATGGCCGACTCGCGGGTGAAGGGCGGAAGTGGCGGACGAACTTCGGCGTTAGATGACATTTCAAGTCTCCACAGAAAGTTAACGTTCAAACAGTTGTTGTCTTGTTTAAATCAATCAAAGGTCCAATAACTTTCGCGCCATGCATTGCGCATTATCGGCGGCACTCTGATCGCCCATGACAAGAGCAACGGTAATGGCGCCGTCGATCAGGATCAGCAGCTGTAAAGCCTGCGCCTGCGGATCCTGCGCGCCATGTTCTTTGCAGAGCTCGGCGAGGTAGTCGAGCAGTTTCTGTTTATGTTCCCTGGCCACCCGTCGTACCGGGTGTTGCGGGTCGCCGGTTTCGCCGCTGGTGTTGATAAAGGCGCAGCCGCGAAAGCCTTCACTGGCGAACCAGTCCTTGAGCACGCTGAACAGGTTCAGCAGGCGCGCCTCTGGAGTGGGGGCCTTGCCGACTTCGCCGCGCAACCAGTGCATCCAGCGTTCATCACGGCGCTGCAAGGCGGCCACGGTCAGCTCGTCCTTGTTGGCAAAGTAGCGGTAGATGCTCTTTCTGGAGACGCCGGCGGTTTTCACCAGCAGATCCATGCCGGTGGCCGCGATGCCACTTTTATAGATCAGCTTTTCGGTGACATCCAGGATGATGTCGCGGGTTTCGTTGCTGTTGATATCGTTCATGTGGTTAACAGTAGAACGTTCGTTCTCCTTGGTCAAGTGGATATTTTGTTGTTCTTTCTGGCCGCAAAAGATCGCAGCCTGCGGCAGCTCCTACGGGATCGATGTTCATCCAGTTATTGCGGGTGTACACGATCGGCGTAGGAGCTGCCGCAGGCTGCGATCTTTTAATCTTTTAATCTTTTAATCTTTTAATCTTTTAATCTTTTAATCTTTTGATCTTCCGCTCACCAGAAGACCCGGGCGTACGCATGGTGTAAGCTCATCCGCTCTTCGGATTCGACCTTTTGCGAGCCCTATGCCGTCGCTTTTCAAACGCTCCCTGCTGCCTAAACTACGCAGTTTTCCGCTGACCGCCGATGCCGTCACCATCTTGTCCGGTGCCGCCGAATTCCGCCGTTGCCTGCTGGAGAAAATCGCCCAGGCGACGCAGCGCATCTATATCGTCGCGCTTTACCTGCAACAGGATGAAGCCGGCCAGGAAATTTTCGATGCCTTGCACGCCGCCAAGGCCGCCCGGCCCGAACTGGATGTAGTGGTGGTGGTCGACTGGTTGCGGGCCCAGCGCGGATTGATCGGTGCCGGCAAGCAGCCGGGCAATTCGGCCTGGTATCAAGAGCAAACCCGCACCCACGCCAGTGAAGTGCCGGTGTACGGGGTGCCGGTGCAGACTCGCGAGTTGTTCGGCGTGTTGCACCTCAAAGGCTTCGTGATCGATGACTGCGTGATCTACAGCGGCGCCAGCCTGAACAACGTCTATCTGCACAAGTTCGACAAGTACCGTTTCGATCGCTATCACGTGCTGCGCAACAGCGCCCTGGCCGACTCCATGCAGCACCTGATCGAGCACGGGCTGATCGGCTCCAGAGCCGTGCACCGCCTCGATCTGCCGAACCTGCCGACTACCCGCAGCCTGCGCAACGACATCGGTGATCTGCGCAGTCGCCTGAAGTACGCGGCCTACGACACCACCTGCGGCAGCCTGAGCAAGGAGGGGTTGTCGGTGAGCCCGCTGCTGGGGGTCGGCAAGAACAATCCATTGAGCCGGGTGATCTGCGAGTTGATTGCCAGCGCCCAGGGACAATTGACGATCTGCACGCCGTATTTCAACCTGCCGCTGGCCGTGACCCGGGAAATCAACCGGGCGCTGGCCCGCGGGGTGAAAGTCGATATCGTGGTCGGCGACAAGACCGCCAATGACTTCTACATTCCGCCGAGCGAACCGTTCAAGGTCATTGCCGCGCTGCCGTACCTGTATGAAATCAGCCTGCGACGCTTCGCCAAGCGCCATCAGCGGATGATCGACAACGGCAAGCTGAACCTGCACCTGTGGCGCGATGGCGACAATACCTATCACCTCAAGGGCCTGTGGGTCGATCAGCGTTACACCTTGCTGACCGGCAACAACCTGAATCCGCGAGCGTTTCGCCTGGACCTGGAAAACGGCTTGCTGATCGATGACCCGAAAAACCAATTGAAGGAACCTCGGGAGGCTGAGCTGCTGGAGATTTTCCGCAACACTCGCCGCATCGAGCAGTATCAGCAGCTGGAAACCCTGGTGGAGTACCCGGCGGCGGTCGGCAAGTTCTTGCGCCGGGTCCGCCGGTTGCGCATCGAGCGCTTGCTCTATCGCATTCTGTAAGGCCTGGCGTCTCTGTAGGAGCTGCCGCAGGCTGCGATCTTTTGACCTTGACCTTGACCTTGACCTTGATCTTGGGCAATCCCCAAAATCGCCAAAAGATCGCAGGCTGCGCCAGCTCCTACACGTTAAGATGAGCGCCCCATTCATTTGCGCAGGGCAGTGCAATCGTCGATGTCGGAAAAAGACACCATCTCCATCCAGCTCGTACGCGAAGCGCTGCTGCAGAGCTGTGCGCCTGGCCCTGCGACGGATGAAGTACTGAACAAGGTCGGCATGGATCCGGCGCTGCTCGATCAACCGCTGGCGCGGGTCCCGGCCACCGACTATGCACGTCTATGGCGCCTGCTGGCCCGGCGCATGGATGATGAATTCTTCGGCATGGATCCACGCAAGCTCAAATCCGGCAGCCTGGAGTTTCTCTGTCGCTCGTCGATGGCGCAATTGACCCTGGCCGCGGGACTGGAGTCGGGTCTGGGTTTTTTGTCGCTGATGCTCGAGCGGATGCCGGCGCAGCTGGTTCAGCAGCAAAGCCTGGCGGAAATCGTCCTGCTGGAGGACGAGCAGGAGCCACGCCGGGCGTTCACCTATTTCACCTATTGGATGATCGTCCACGGCGTCGCCTGCTGGCTGGCCGGGCGGCGGATTCCGATCCTGGCCGTTGAGCTGCGTTGCCCGGAACCGGATTTTTGCGACGACTATAAGGTCATGTTTTCCCAGAACCTGCGCTTCGATCGACCGCGAACCCGGATGATTTTTGCCGCCGATTGCCTCGAGCTGCCGATCAAGCGCAGCCGTGAAGAGCTCAAGCGGTTTCTGGCCCATGCGCCGGCCAATATCCTGGTCAAGTATCGCGATCCCGAAAGCCTGGCCAGCCGGATCAAACACGATCTGCGCCAGTTGCCCGCCGAAGGCTGGCCGGAAACCGAGAGCCTGGCGCAAAGCCTGTGCATGTCGGCCTCGACCTTGCGCCGCCGTCTGGCCGAAGAGGGTCAGACCTACCAAGGGCTCAAAGACAGCGTGCGCAAGGAACTGGCGGTTCTCTGGCTGGCCGAGCCGCAGATCAGCTTCGCCGAGATCGCCACGCGGCTGGGGTTTGCCGATGCCAGTTCGTTCTACAAGGCGTTTCGCAAATGGTCGGGGTCCAATCCCGGGCATTATCGGAGTTTGATCCTGAATGAGGCGGGGTAGCGGGTAGGAGCTGCCGAAGGCTGCGATCTTTTGATCTTTCCCACAGACAACTCGTTGTCTGAATGGACGCCAGGATCAAAAGATTGCAGCCTCGTTTCACTCGACAGCTCCTACACAGCTCCTACACAGCTCCTACACAGCTCCTACCCAGCTCCTACGCCAACCGGGCACACCCGAATATCTCGATCGAGCGTAAAGCCCCGTAGGCGAGCTTGCTCGCGATAGCGCCGGCACAGGCAACAGATCCCTGATCCTTGGCCAAACCAGTCAAACAACTTGATAGCTTTGACCATTGCCCTGCACCCCCTGCGGGGTGAGTATTTCCCTGATTTTTATGTGGTTCCCGTCCAAATAGAATAATGAGGGATTATGGCGATGCGCGATTACCTGGCTGCCACTGCACAATTCGATTACCAAAAAACTGTCGATGAAGCCCTCAAGGGCACACTGGCGGGGCTCAATGCCTGTGTCGAGTGCTGCGACCGGCACGCCTTGCCCGGGCGTATTGCGTTGTTCTGGGAAGGCCGCGACGGCGCCAGTGCGACCTATACCTTCAGCGAGTTGCAGGACAAGGCCGCGCGCTTCGCCAACTTCCTGCTGGCCCAGGGCGTCAGGAAGGGCGACAAGGTCGCCGGCCTGTTGCCGCGCAATGTCGAATTGCTGATCACCGTCCTCGCCACCTGGCGCATCGGTGCGGTCTATCAGCCGCTGTTTACCGCTTTCGGCCCCAAGGCCATCGAGCATCGACTGAGCAGCTCCGGTGCCGCCGTGGTGGTGACCGATGCCGGCAACCGTTCCAAGCTCAGCGAAGTGCCCGACTGCCCGACCATCGTCACAGTCGGCGGCCCCAAGGGCCTGGGCATCGTGCGCGGCGATTTCAGTTTCTGGGCCGAACAGGCCAATTATTCGGCGGACTGTGAGCCGGTGCTGCTCAGCGGCGAAGATCCTTTCCTGCTGATGTTCACCTCGGGCACCACGGGCCCCTCCAAGGCCCTGTCGGTACCGCTCAAGGCAATCGTGGCGTTCCAGAGCTACACCCGCGACGCAGTGGACCTGCGCCCGGAAGACGCGTTCTGGAACGTCGCCGATCCGGGTTGGGCTTATGGCATCTATTTCGGCGTCACCGGCCCCTTGGCCATGGGCCATCCGATCACTTTCTACGATGGCCCGTTCACCCTGGAAAGCACCTGCCGGGTGATCAACAAGTACGGCATCACCAACCTGACCGGTTCGCCGACCGCCTATCGCTTGCTGATCGCCGGCGGTGACGAGTTCGCCCGCTCGATCAAGGGCAAGCTGCGGATCGTCAGCAGCGCCGGCGAGCCGCTGAACCCGGAAGTGATCCGCTGGTTCGCCGACAACCTCGGCGTGGTCATCCATGACCATTACGGCCAGACCGAACTGGGCATGGTGCTGTGCAACCACCACGCGCTGGAGCACCCGGTACATGTCGGTTCGGCCGGGTTCGCCTCACCGGGACACCGGATCGTGGTGCTCGATGAGAACTTCGAGGAATTGCCGGTCGGGCATCCGGGGATTCTGGCCATCGACCGCGCCCAGTCACCGATGTGCTGGTTCGCCGGCTACGAAGGCGCTGCAACCAAAGCCTTCGTCGGCAATTACTACCTCAGCGGCGACACCGTGGAGCTGAACCCGGACGGCAGCATCAGTTTCGTCGGCCGCAGTGATGACGTGATCACCACTTCAGGCTATCGGGTTGGCCCGTTCGACGTGGAAAGCGCGCTGATCGAACACCCGGCAGTGGTTGAAGCGGCGGTGGTCGGCAAGCCGGATCCGGAGCGCACCGAACTGGTCAAAGCCTTCGTCGTGCTCAGCGCGCAATACCGTGCTTCGCCGGAGCTGGCCGAAGAACTGCGCCAGCATGTGCGCAAGCGCCTGGCGGCGCACTCGTACCCCCGTGAAATCGAATTTGTCAGCGAGTTGCCGAAAACCCCAAGCGGCAAGTTGCAGCGCTTTATCTTGCGCAACCAGGAAATCGCCAAGGCTCAAGAGGCCGCGGCTCACAAGGTTTGAACCGAAGGAAAAAATGATGCAGATCGAAAACAAGATTTTTCTGGTCAGCGGCGGCGCATCCGGCCTGGGCGCCGCTACCGCTGAAATGCTGGTGGCCGCCGGCGCCAAGGTGATGCTGGTGGATATGAACGCCGAAGCCGTGGCCGCCCAAGCGCAAAAGCTGGGTCCGCGGGCGCAGAGCGTCGTCGCCGATATCAGCCAGGAAGCCGCCGCCGAGGCAGCAGTCAAGGCGGCGGTCGCCACTTTTGGCGGCCTGCATGGGCTGGTCAACTGCGCGGGCATCGTGCGTGGCGAGAAAATCCTCGGCAAGAACGGTCCCCACAGCCTGGACAGCTTCAGCCAGGTGATCAACGTCAACCTGATCGGCAGTTTCAATCTGCTGCGTCTGGCGGCCGCGGCCATTGCCGAAGGCCAGGCCGATGCCGACGGCGAGCGCGGGGTGATCATCAACACCGCCTCGGCCGCGGCCTTCGATGGCCAGATCGGCCAGGCGGCCTATGCCGCGTCCAAAGGCGCGATTGCCAGCCTGACGCTGCCTGCCGCCCGTGAACTGGCGCGCTACGGCATCCGCGTGATGACCATCGCGCCAGGGATCTTCGAAACGCCGATGATGGCCGGCATGACCCAGGAAGTTCGCGACTCCCTGGCCGCCGGCGTGCCGTTCCCGCCGCGTCTGGGCAAACCGTCCGAGTACGCTGCGCTGGTTAGGCATATCATTGAAAACAGCATGCTCAATGGCGAGGTGATCCGTCTCGACGGTGCCTTGCGCATGGCCGCCAAGTAAGGAGAATTTGTCATGACAATTTCCAACGATCCGATTGTTATCGTCAGCGCCGTCCGCACCCCGATGGGCGCTTTCCAGGGCGAACTGAAAAGCCTCACCGCGCCGCAACTGGGTGCCGCCGCGATTCGCGCCGCTGTTGAGCGCTCCGGCGTTGCCCCCGAGGCTGTAGACGAAGTGTTGTTCGGCTGCGTACTCCCGGCCGGTCTCGGCCAGGCGCCTGCGCGCCAGGCGGCACTGGGTGCCGGCCTCGACAAGTCGACCCGCTGCACCACCCTGAACAAAATGTGCGGTTCCGGCATGGAAGCGGCCATCCTGGCCCACGACATGCTTGTTGCCGGCAGCGCCGAGGTGGTGATTGCCGGCGGCATGGAAAGCATGTCCAACGCACCGTACCTGCTGGACCGCGCCCGTAGCGGCTACCGCATGGGCCATGGCCAGGTCATCGACCATATGTTCCTCGACGGCCTGGAAGATGCCTACGACAAGGGCCGCCTGATGGGCACCTTTGCCGAGGATTGCGCGCAAGCCAACGGTTTCACTCGCGAAGCCCAGGATGCGTTTGCCATTGAGTCGACGACTCGTGCCCAGCAGGCCATCAACGACGGCAGTTTCGCCGCCGAGATCGTCTCATTGCAGGTCATGGTCGGCAAAGAGCAGAAGCTGATCATCGACGATGAGCAACCGCCCAAAGCCAGGCTGGACAAGATCGGCAGTCTGAAACCGGCGTTCCGCGAAGGCGGTACGGTGACCGCGGCCAACTCCAGTTCGATTTCCGACGGCGCCGCGGCATTGCTCTTGATGCGTCGCTCCGAGGCGCAAAACCGTGGCCTCAAGCCACTGGCGGTGATTCACGGCCATGCGGCGTTCGCCGATACGCCGGGCCTGTTCCCGGTGGCACCGGTCGGGGCTATCAAGAAGCTGATGGACAAGACCGGCTGGTCGCTGGATGAAGTCGAGCTGTTCGAGGTCAACGAAGCGTTTGCGGTGGTCAGTCTGGTGACCATGAGCAAACTGGAAATCCCCCATGAAAAGGTCAACATCCACGGCGGCGCCTGCGCCCTGGGCCACCCGATAGGCGCATCCGGTGCACGGATTCTGGTGACGCTGCTTTCGGCCCTGCGCCAGAAAGGCCTGCATCGAGGCGTGGCGGCCATCTGCATCGGCGGCGGCGAAGCCACGGCCATGGCTGTTGAAGTTTTGTATTAAGGAATCCTTATGCTCCCCAATGACGAACAACTGCAGATCAGCGAAGCGGCCCGGCAGTTCGCCCAGGAACGCCTGAAACCCTTCGCTGCCGAGTGGGATCGCGAACATCGCTTCCCCAAGGAAGCTATCGGTGAGATGGCCGCGCTGGGTTTTTTCGGCATGTTGGTGCCGGAGCAATGGGGCGGGTGCGACACCGGTTATCTGGCCTACGCCATGGCCCTGGAAGAAATCGCCGCCGGTGACGGCGCCTGCTCGACCATCATGAGCGTGCACAACTCGGTGGGTTGCGTACCGATCCTCAAGTACGGCAACGATCAACAGAAAGAGCAATTCCTCAAACCCCTGGCCAGCGGCGCGATGCTCGGGGCCTTTGCCCTGACCGAACCCCAGGCCGGCTCCGACGCCAGCGGCCTGAAAACCCGGGCCCGGCTGAACGGCGACCACTACGTACTCAATGGCTGCAAACAGTTCATCACTTCCGGGCAAAACGCCGGGGTGGTGATTGTGTTTGCGGTGACCGATCCAAGTGCCGGCAAACGCGGCATCAGCGCGTTTATCGTGCCGACCGACACGCCGGGCTACAAGGTCGCGCGGATCGAAGACAAACTCGGCCAGCATGCCTCGGACACCTGCCAGATTCTGTTCGAGGACGTGAAAGTGCCGGTCGCCAATCGCCTGGGCGAGGAGGGTGAAGGCTACAGGATCGCCCTGGCCAACCTCGAAGGCGGGCGTGTCGGCATTGCCTCGCAATCGGTGGGCATGGCCCGCGCCGCGTTTGAAGCGGCCCGTGACTATGCCCGCGAGCGGGAAAGTTTCGGCAAGACCCTGATCGAGCACCAGGCCGTGGCCTTTCGCCTGGCAGACATGGCCACCCAGATTGCCGTCGCCCGGCAGATGGTGCATTACGCCGCGGCCCTGCGCGACAGCGGCAAGCCGGCGCTGGTGGAAGCGTCGATGGCCAAGCTGTTCGCCTCGGAGATGGCCGAGAAGGTCTGTTCTTCAGCCTTGCAAACCCTCGGTGGCTATGGCTATTTGAGCGACTTCCCGTTGGAACGCATTTACCGCGATGTGCGCGTCTGCCAGATCTACGAAGGCACCAGCGACATTCAGCGCATGGTTATTTCGCGCAATCTTTGAATCTCTACCGTTGAATCAGGAACTATTCATGAGCTATGAAACGATTTTGTTGGAAATCCACGGCCGCGTCGGTCTGATTACCCTCAACCGCCCACAAGCCTTGAATGCGCTGAATGCGCAGATCGTCAGCGAGTTGAACCAGGCCCTGGATGGCCTGGAAGCCAACCCCGAAATCGGCTGTATCGTGCTCACGGGGTCGAAGAAGGCCTTCGCCGCCGGTGCCGACATCAAGGAAATGGCCGAGCTGACCTATCCGCAGATCTACCTCGACGATCTGTTCAGCGACAGTGATCGAGTGGCCAACCGCCGCAAGCCGATCATCGCCGCGGTCGCCGGGTTTGCCCTGGGTGGTGGCTGTGAGCTGGCGTTGATGTGCGACTTCATCCTGGCCGGCGACAACGCCAGATTCGGCCAGCCGGAAATCAACCTCGGCGTACTGCCGGGCATGGGCGGCACCCAGCGCCTGACCCGCGCAGTGGGCAAGGCCAAGGCCATGGAGATGTGCCTGAGCGGGCGCTTGATCGATGCGGTGGAAGCCGAACGCGCCGGGATCGTGGCGCGCATCGTGCCGGTGGATGAACTGCTTGAAGAGGCGCTGAAAGTGGCGGCGGTGATCGCCAGCAAATCCCTGCCGATCGCGATGATGGTCAAGGAAAGCGTGAATCGCGCCTTTGAAGTCAGCCTGTCCGAAGGCGTGCGTTTCGAACGCCGGGTGTTCCATGCGGCATTTGCCATCGAAGATCGCAAGGAAGGGATGGCGGCGTTTATCGACAAGCGTGCGGCGCAGTTTAAAGGGAAGTAAATTGGTGCCTTGAAAAGATCGCAGCCTGCGGCAGCTCCTACACCGACCGCGTTCACCCGTTAATACCGGGTGTACGCAAATCCCGTAGGAGCTGCCGATAGGCTGCGATCTTTTGCTTCAGATCTGATAGTTCTTCAAATCCCGCGCAATCACCATCCGCTGTATCTCGCTCGACCCTTCATAAATCTGGGTAATCCGCGCATCGCGGTAGTAGCGCTCCACCGGATAATCTTCCAGATAACCGTAACCGCCGTGGATCTGGATCGCCGAAGAACAGACCTTTTCCGCCATTTCCGAGGCAAACAGCTTGGCCTGTGAGGCTTCCGACAGGCAGGGTTTGCCGGCGCTGCGCAGCCGCGCCGCGTGCAAAATCAACAGGCGCGCCGCGTTCAGGCGGGTGTGCATGTCCGCCAGCAGGTTGGCGATGCTCTGGTGCTCGATGATCGGTTTGTCGAACTGCACCCGATCGCGGGCGTAGGCCAGCGCTGCTTCAAAGGCCGCACGAGCAATGCCCAGGGCTTGTGCGGCGATACCGATTCGACCGCCTTCCAGATTGGACAAGGCAATCGCCAGGCCCTTGCCGCGTTCACCCAGCAGGTTGGCTTCGGGAATGGTGCATTGGTTGAGGGTCACGGCGCAGGTGTCCGAAGCGCGGATGCCCATCTTGTGTTCGGTCCGGTCGACGATGAAACCCGGGGTGTCGGTCGGCACCAGGAACGCGGAAATACCCTTTTTACCCAGATCCGGATCAGTCACCGCAAACACAATGGCCAGCTTGGCCCGTTTGCCATTGCTGACGAATTGCTTGGCGCCGTTGATCACCCACTGGCCGTCGCGCAACTCGGCGCGGGTGCGCAGGTTGTGGGCTTCGGAACCGGCCTGGGGTTCGGTCAGGGCGAAGCAGCCGATGGCCTGGCCGCTGGCCAGATCCGGCAGCCAGGTCTGTTTCTGCGCTTCGGTCCCGTAATTCATCACCGGCCCGCAGCCCACCGAATTGTGGATGCTCATCAAGGCCCCGGTGGCGCCGTCACCGGCGGAGATTTCTTCCACCGCCAGGGCATAGGCAACGTAATCGACATAGGTGCCGCCCCATTCCTCGGGGACCACCATGCCGAGCAAGCCCAGCTCGCCCATCTTCGCCACCAGGGCGTCATCGATCCAGCCGGCCTTTTCCCAGGCCTGGGCGTGCGGCGCGATTTCACGGCGGGCAAAGTCCCGGGCCATGTCGCGGATCATGACTTGCTCTTCACTCAATTCAAGGTCGTGCATGGCTCAGCTCCCACTCGTGTCGAAACCGCTGAAGAAACTCGCGACATGCCCGCCATCGAGGGCGTGCAGGGTCGGCGGGTTCCAGCGCGGAGTCTTGTCTTTGTCAATCAGCAAGGCGCGCACGCCTTCGATCAGGTCACCCCGTTCGAACCACTGACGGTCCAGATGCAGCTCCAGGGCGAAGCACGCTTCCAGGCTCAGATGGCGACCACGGCGCAGCATCTCCAAGGTTACGCCCATTGCCAGCGGCGAGCGGGTTTCCAGCAGATTGGCGGTGGCCAAGGCCCATTCGTGGCTGTCGGCGACCGTCACTTCGCGCAACTGCAAGGCGATGCTCGACATATCGGGCAGGGCGAAGAAGTGGTCGATGGCCGGGCGCAGCGCTCGCAGTGGTGCATCAGGCAGTTGTTGCACGGCGAGTTTGGCCAGAAGACCTTGCAGATCCTTGAGCGCAGTGTCGTGCCACTGCAGGCTGTCGAGGCGCTGATCGAGCAGGGTCAGCTGGGCGCTTTCCAGGTACCAGTCGGCCAGCCCGCAATAGAGCGCATCGGCGGCGCGGATCTGCGCGCCGCTGACGCCGAGGTAGATCCCCAGTTCACCGGGGATGCGCGGCAGGAAATAGCTACCGCCGACGTCCGGGAAATAACCGATCGCCACTTCCGGCATCGCCAGGCGGCTGCGTTCGGTGACCACCCGCAGGTCCGCGCCTTGCACCAGGCCCATGCCACCGCCGAGAACAAATCCGTCCATCAGCGCCAGCACCGGTTTGGGGTAGTGGTGGATAGCCAGGTCGAGGGCGTATTCCTCGACGAAAAATTCCTGATGCAGGGTTTGCCCGTTTTTGAAGCTGTCATACAGCGAGCGG
The DNA here is from genome assembly GCF_902497895.1 of Pseudomonas fluorescens. GTDB lineage: Bacteria > Pseudomonadota > Gammaproteobacteria > Pseudomonadales > Pseudomonadaceae > Aquipseudomonas > Aquipseudomonas fluorescens_BP. The sequence continues at coordinate 46,348 of NZ_CABVHQ010000022.1, read as the reverse complement.
ATGTCGCCACCAGCGCAGAAGGCCTTTTCGCCGGCACCGCGCAGGACCACCGCATGCACCTGCGGGTCAGCGGCCCAGGCGTCGAGTTGCTGCTGCAGGCAGCGGACCATGTTCAGGGTAATGGCATTGAGACCGGCGGGGCGGTTGAGGGTCAGGTGGCCGATATGGTTGCGGACCTGGGCCAGCACTTCGTTCTGGGCATCGACGTCCCGTGTCACTTGAGATGAAACCTGAGCAGTCATCACTAACTCCCTGCTTTTATTGTTCTTTATAAAAGTATTCGCGCGCGAACGATGACGGATCGTAACAGTGCAAATTTGCCGTGTACAACCCGGATAACTGCAGGTTGGGTGTGCATTTTTGCAGGGTGGCTGCGTCTCGCAGACTGTCTTGAGTCGAGCGCGGTCCCTTGTGGCGAGGGGGCTTGCCCCCGCTCGGCTGCGCAGCAGTCGTAAAATCGGTGCATGCGGTGTACCTGACAAAATGTGGTTGAAGGTTTTAGGGCCGCTGCGCGACCCAGCGGGGGCAAGCCCCCTCGCCACACGTACGATGTTTGCCTCAAGACTTCTGACTGACTGGCATCGGGCCAAGCAAGGGCCACAGCCGATTCGGCTGTCAAATAGCCCTTCTCAGCCCAACCGGGCTGTCTGCGCAGGCCGTTACGACACCTGTCTGAACAAGCACCAACAGGCTCAGACCCGGCTGGACAGCACTTCACCGATACTGCGGCGCCTGGCGTGCAGTTCGCTGGCGTGGATCAACAGTTCGAGGTCCTCGGGGGTCACGTCGAAGAACTCTTGCATGTCTTCCAGCGCGCGCTTCAAGTCTTCGGCGGTGATGCCTGCAGGGTCTATGGGTGGGTGATCGGCGGGAATCACCGGGACCTTCTCTTTATGGCTTTTCGGGTAGCGAATCCGCGTCAGGTTGTTATAGGCCAGCGCGCTGAACAGCATGCATAACGCGCTGAGCATGACCGAGCCCAGGGCCAGCCAGTCCAGGGCGATGGTCGCCGGATCGGCCAGCACCAGCAACAGGGCCAGGGCTCCGGCCGGGGGATGCAGGCAGCGCAGCCAGCACATCAGAATCAGCGCCATGCCGGCGGCCAGGCAAGCACTGCCCAGGCCGCGACCGAGCACATGAGCCACCAACAGCGCAACCACCGCCGCAGTAAAGTAGCCACCCAGTATCGACCACGGCTGAGCCAGGGCGCCGGAGGACACGGCAAACAGCAACACCGCCGAAGCGCCCAGCGGACCGATCAGGTGCAATGCAACCCCCATCCCGAACACTTTCGCGCAGCACCAGACACTGAACAGAGTCCCGAGGGACATGCCGATGGCGGCACGACTCCATTCGGCGGGGCGGGTATTGATGGCGGCAGGTAACCAGCGAGCGAACATGGCGAAGACGATCCAATGACAAAAAAACCGACAAAAAAAAGGGCCCTCTGGAGCACCAGAGAGCCCTTTGAACGTTCCAGCATTTGGGGGAGGAACCGGCACAGTGTGCCGATGAACGGCATCCTCTACAAATTCATAATAATGCGGTTTAACTTCATTAGTTTTGCTGTATCGCCGCTCTAATCGGGTACCGATGGCTGGCACAAGTCGAGCGGCCTGCACACCACTTTGCCCAACATCCGGTCATTGGCTTCGTTGTTGAAAAGCCCCCATTCAATACGCTCGCGCAACCCCGGTTTTTCCGCCAGCGGTCCCTTGAGTGCTACCAGGGCATTACGCAACTCTCTCAGTTTGTTCAGTTGGGGCAAGGGCAGTAGAGTCTGGCAGGCAAGTGGGTTGTTGCCCTCGCGCAACTGAGGGGCATGGCGTGGCTGTGCGCTAAGGGGGTCATCTTCGGGCATGGAGGCATCTGGAGTGGTTTGGCGAGTAGCTCATGAAAATTTATTGTAAGTCGATTTTACTGGGTAATTATGAGCCGCTCTGGGGACGCTCATAGGTGATGGTTACCGATTTATATGTAGGTTTTTTCTGCAAGAGAGGAGGGTGCAAGAGTTTTCGGCGACAGCGATGGCATGTACCCTTGGCATTGGCTAACCGGGGATTTTAGCCTGGGCAATGGTCGGAAAATCGGAAAAACCGGGCAAAAAGCTGTATATCCGAGTGTCGGGCAGCTAAGGTTCGGGGTCTGCGCTACGGCGACTTTTTGCCGAGAAAAAACCCTTTATTGCATTAAGTTCGCTCAACTGAATGACGGGTTCCGTCTGAAGCCCTGAACACCTGTAGGAGCAGCCGGGCGGCGTTCCGTTTGCTCGCGAAAGACTCAAGGGCGGCGCGTTTATTCAGAAAACACGCGTTGTCGTTGACGTCCATCGCGAGCAAACGGAACGCCGCCCGGCTGCTCCTACAGGACTAGCAGGTTGAGCTATTTTCATTTAAGGCCTGTTCAGTTTGATTGATCAACCCGATACCGAATCACCGAATACCTCAAGCGCCACCCAGGGCAAGGCGAATCCACTGACGCTCTACCTGGCGCGTCTGGCGCCTTCCAGTCGGCTGACCATGCGCTATGTGCTGCAGGATGCCGCGGACCGGCTGGGATTCGACGAGGTCAATATCGAAGAAATCCCCTGGCATGACCTGCAACCTGGCGACGTCATCGCCCTGGTTGCGGCCTTGCGTACCGATGGTTATGCACCCAACACCTCATCCTTGTACGTCAATGCTGTGCGCGGGGTGATGAACGAAGCGTGGCGCCTGAGCCTGATCACCCAGGACCATCTGTTGAAAATGCGCTCGGTCAAGCCCATCGCCGGCACACGCCTGTCCCAGGGGCGTAATCTCAAACGCACGCTGATTCAGGACCTGATGGCGGTCTGTGCCGCCGATCCACGCCCCCAGGGACTGCGGGACGCCGCGGTGATTGCGATCCTGTATGGCTCAGGCATGCGCAAATCCGAGTCGGTGAACCTGGAGCTCAAGCAGGTCGACTTCAATGAGCGCAGCTTGCGAGTCACCGGCAAAGGCAACAAGGAGCTGATCAAATACGCACCCACCTGGGCGTTCGCCAAGCTGGATGCATGGCTGGAGTTTCGCCGCTCGCACCTGGTCGAAGGGCAGGAGGACGATCCATTTCTGTTCAACCGGATCCGCCGCGGCAGTCATATCACCCGTGAGCGCATTACCAAGCACGCGATTTACTACATTGCCCGGCAACGCGGCGCCCAGGTCGGGGTGAAAATCATGCCCCATGATTTTCGGCGTTCATTCATCACCCGAGTGATCGAAGAGCACGACTTGTCGATCGCGCAAAAGCTCGCCCATCACAGCAACATCCAGACCACCGCGAATTACGATGTGCGGGATGACAACGAGCGGCGCAGGGCGATCGATCGGTTCGACCTTTGAAGGGCCTCTCAGGCTCGCGTGTCACGGCTGTGCTGCTCGATGGAAAGGTCAGTCCAATCCCCGCGAATATACTGTTCGAACTGGCGGATCAGGTCGGCCTGTTCAACGATGGCTTCCTTGACCAGGTCGCCAATGGACAGCAGGCCCAGCAGCTGACCGTTGTCCACCACCGGCAAGTGGCGCAGGTGGCTGTCGGTCATGACGCCCATGCACTGCTCGATGCTTTGGCTGGAGTCCACCGTCACCACCGGCGCGCTCATGATCGCGCGGACCGGGGTGCCGACCGAGGAGCGTCCCTGGAGCACGATCTTGCGTGCGTAGTCGCGCTCGCTGATCACGCCGACCACCTGGCCGTTTTCGATCACCGGTAGCGCGCCGACATTTTTTTCCGCCATCACCTTCAGGGCTTCCAGCACCATCTGCTCGGGGCCGATGGTATGGACCTGCTGGTTTTGCCGGGCCTTTAACTTCAGGAGTTGCGCAACGCTTTTCATCGGGATTTCTCCAGTGCTGTTAACGAGGGCGACAGGGCGGACAGTTAACCCGCGCTACTCACGCCAATCTCCACCACATCGCCGTTCAGCCGTACCGGCCAGACCCGCAGGCACTGCTCCGGATACTCCAGGCAGCTGCCGTCCTCGAGACGGAAGTGCTGCTTGTACAGCGGCGAGGCGATCACCAGCTCACCCTTGAGGCTGCCGACGATGCCGCGGCCGATGACATTGGCCCCGGACTTCGGGTCGCGGTTGTCGATGGCATAGAGAGTCTTGTCCTGGCTGTCCGGCAGGTGAAACAGCGCCACCTGGGCGCCCTCGTGCCAGGCGACGACGCCGGAATTGGCCACCAGATCCTCACGGCTGCACAGCGCCTGCCACAGCGCGGGGTTTTGATTGGCGCGTTGGGCTTCGATACGGACGACGTTTGACTGGCTCATCAGAGCACCTCCTCGGTTACGGGAATCAAATGGAGTTCGCTAGCGTGTACGGGCCGGCGCTGGCCGCGTTCCTTGACGAAATGGATGTCCGGGTCGCCGCGCTTGTCGTTGACGAACGTGCGGAAGCGCTTGAGTTTTTCCGGATCGTTGATGGCGTTGGCCCATTCGCATTCATAGCGGTCGACCACCAGCTGCATCTGCGACTCCAGCTCGGCGGCCAGGCCCAGGCTGTCGTCGATGATGACTTCCTTGAGGTAGTCCAGGCCGCCTTCCAGGCTTTCGCGCCAGACCGAGGTGCGCTGCAGTTTGTCGGCGGTGCGGATGTAGAACATCAGGAAGCGGTCGACGTAGCGCAGCAGGGTTGCGTCATCCAGGTCGGTGGCCAGCAGCTCGGCGTGACGCGGGCGCATGCCGCCGTTGCCGCAGACATAGAGGTTCCAGCCTTTCTCGGTGGCGATTACGCCGATGTCCTTGCTCTGGGCTTCGGCGCATTCACGGGTGCAGCCGGACACCGCCAGCTTGAATTTATGCGGTGCGCGCAGGCCCTTGTAGCGGTTCTCCAGCAGCAGCGCCATGCCCACGCTGTCTTGCACGCCGTAGCGGCACCAAGTGCTGCCGACGCAGGATTTCACCGTGCGCAACGACTTGCCGTAACCGTGGCCGGTCTCGAAGCCAGCCTCGACCAGCTCGCCCCAGATGTCCGGCAGTTGATGCAGCTGGGCGCCGAACAGGTCGATGCGCTGGCCGCCGGTGATCTTGGTGTAGAGGTCGTATTTCTTCGCCACGGCGCCAAGGGCGATCAGTTTGTCCGGGGTGATCTCGCCAGCGGCGATGCGCGGAATGATCGAGTAGGTGCCGTTTTTCTGCATGTTGGCCATGAAGGTGTCGTTGGTGTCCTGCAGCGACACCAGCGCCGGATCCATGATCGGCTGGTTCCAGCACGAAGCGAGAATCGAGCCCACCGCCGGTTTGCAGATATCGCAGCCGGTGTGACCGCGGCCGTGTCTGGCCAGCAGTTCGTCGAAGCTGATGATCCCTTCCACCCGCACCAGGGCGTAGAGCTCCTGACGGGTGTGGGCGAAGTGTTCGCACAGGCTCTTGTCGACGGCCACGCCACGGGCGCTGAGTTCGTGTTCGAAGACCTGCTTGAGCAGCGCGCTGCAACCGCCGCAACCGGTGCCGGCCTTGGTCTTGCCCTTGAGCTCGCCGAGGTCGGTGCAGCCGGCGTCGATCGCGCAGCACACCGCGCCCTTGCTGACGTTGTGGCAGGAGCAGAGGGTCGCACTGTCCGGCAGCGCATCGGCACCGAGCGTCGGCGCACCGTCCGACAGCGGCAGGATCAGGCTCGATGGATCCTTGGGCAGCGCGATGCCGTTCTGGGCGTACTGGAGCAGGGTGTCGTAGTAGCTGTTGTCGCCGATCAGCACCGCGCCAAGCACGTGCTTGCCGTCGGCGGAGACCACCAGGCGCCGATAGCTGGCGCTGGCTTCGTCGATGAACCGGTAGCTCTTGGCACCCGGCGTGGCGGCGTGAGCATCGCCGATCGAGCCGACATCGACACCCAGCAATTTGAGCTTGGTCGACATGTCGGCGCCGGTGAACGGCTCATAGGGTTGATCGGCCAGTTGCGCGGCCACGTTGCGCGCCATGCTGTAGCCCGGTGCGACCAGGCCAAAGATGCTGCCGTTCCAGGACGCGCACTCACCGATGGCGAAGATCTCCGGGTCGCTGGTGCGGCAATGATTGTCGACCACCAGACCGCCGCGAGCGGCCACTTCCAGCCCGGCGCTGCGGCCGATGGCATCCTGCGGGCGGATGCCGGCGGAGAACACGATCAGGTCGGTTTCGAGGAACTCGCCATCATTGAAGTTCATGCGATAGGCATAGTCTTCGCCGATGACGATTTCCTTGGTCGCCCGCGAGAGGTGCACACCAACCCCCAGGGCCTCGATTCGCGCCTTTAGCGCTTCACCGCCCAAGGCGTCCAGTTGCACCGGCATCAGTTGTGGGGCGAATTCGACCACATGGGCTTGCAGGCCCAGGGATTTCAGGGCATTGGCGGCTTCGAGGCCGAGCAGACCGCCGCCGACCACCACGCCACGACGGGCATTGGCGGCAGCCTCGCGGATGGCGTCGAGGTCGTCCAGGGTCCGGTAGACCAGACGCGAACGGCCTTCGGCACCGGGGATCGGCGGGACAAAGGGATAGGAACCGGTGGCCAGCACCAGGCGATCGTAAGCCTGGCGTCCGGCACTGGTGACCACTTCCTTGCGCTCGCGGTCGATTTCCAGGACCTGCACTCCGAGGTGCAGGTGCACGCCGTGGCGGGCATACAGATCGGCCTCGCCCAAGGCCAGGGACTCGGCATCGCGGCCGCCGAAGTACTCCGAGAGGTGCACGCGGTCATAGGCACGCTGGCGCTCTTCACCGAACACATGCACCTGATAGTGGGCGAGGGCACCGTGCTCGATCAGTTGCTCGACGCAATGATGACCGACCATGCCGTTGCCGATGACAACCAATGTTTCGCTCTTGATCGGGGTGACGATAGCGTTCATTGCCTTTCCTCAGTCGAAGCCGCTGCCTTGGCATGGCCAAAAAAACCAAAAAAAAACGCCTGGAGCCGACCAGCAGCTCCAGGCGCCTTTGCCTGGTATTCATTCGTGTGTGATGGGGTGAAAGCCGCGGCCACGTTGCCCGGTTCACCCGTCCCGGGCCTTTGCAGGCAGGTGGTCAGCAGTGACCACTCGGGAGGTATACAAGGTGTAGAGCACATTCCATGCCAGCTTCAGCCGAGCTGCTTCCCCCGCGAAACAAAGGATGTGCGCAACCCCCGCGTAGGAGCTGCCGCAGGCTGCGATCTTTTGGCGGCTGCCCCCACCCCTGGCCCCTGTAGGAGCGAGCTTGCTCGCGATGGACTCAAGAGCGGCGCGTTTATTCAGAAAATACCCGTAATCGTTAACGTCCATCGCGAGCAAACGGAACGCCGCCCGGCTGCTCCTACAAGTGGGGCATGGGAGGGGAATTGAACCAGAAAGGTGCGATACGAGTTTGCCGGTGGCTTGTTTTGGGGCAGTTCGGGACTTTGCCAGCTATATGTGAATTTCTGTCTTCGCACATTCCTCGTAGCAGCTGGCGAAGCCTGCGTTCGGCTGCGCAGCAGTCGCAATCCAGTCGACGCATTGCACCTGCCTCCACCGTGGTGGCAGGTTTTGCGACTGCTTCGCAGCCGAACGCAGCCTTCGGCAGCTGCTACGGACCGCGTTGAAGCTTTAGTGACCGGTGTTGACCGCCCCCATAAATGGACAAAGAGCCATTCCCACCTAGAGTTTCCTTCAGTGTCATCTTGATTAACCTTTGCCCCAGAGGTTTTCTATCATGTCGACGCCCACCTTTATCAGGCTCAGCCTGGAGCAGTTCGCGCAGCTGCTTGCGCAATATCCCTTCAGTCGCAAAATCAATGCAGTGCACATGCATCACACCTGGCGACCGAGCCGCAGGGATTTCAAGGGGCATGAAACGATCGTTGGCATGTGGCGGTTTCACACCCAGACCAATGGCTGGAGTGATATTGCCCAGCACATCACCATTGATCCGCAAGGTTTCATCTGGCTGGGGCGCAACTGGAACCAGGCTCCGGCGAGTGCGGCGGGGCATAACGGCAATGCCTCGTTCGGGCCGTTCATGTTCGAGATGATCGGCGATTTTGACCAGGGCCGTGACCCCTTCGATGGCCCGCAGCGGGACTCGGCACTGCGGGTGGTTGCCCTGGTGCAGGAGCAATTCGACCTGCCGCTGGAAAGCCTGCGTTTTCATAACATGATGTCCAGCAAGTCCTGCCCGGGCAGCAGCCTGGATTACCCGCAGATCCTGGCCGAGGTGCAGAGCCTGCGCGAACAGATAGCCAGCCAGAGTCAGGGTCGCGGCATCGGTGAACCGCAGGAAGGACCTTTTCCCGGCGAGCAGGGTTATATCCTGCGCGACGCGATTGACGCGCTGTCGCGTACGCCCAGGGGTACCGATCCGGCGGACGCGGAGTTGTCTCATGACGAGCAGGAGGCGCGGTCTGCCGATGAACCGCGGGAGCCGTTCGCGGCGCCGCGCGGTCCCGGGCTGACCCCAGGGCAACTGGCCGCGCTGCAGCCGCATCTGGTCAACCTCTCCGTGGGACGCTTTACCAGCGAAGGCGAGGTCACCACTTCAGCAGCCGATGTCGATGCGATCTTCGAGGAGCATCTGCTCGAGGCCCTGGCCGTGGCGAAACGGGAGAACCGCAAGCTGCGCGTGCTGCTGTATGCCCACGGCGGGTTGATCTCGCAATCCGGCGGTCTGGAAATTGCCCACAAGCATGTGGCGTGGTGGCTGAGCAATGGCATTTATCCGATCTATTTCATCTGGCGGACCGGCTTCTTCGAGACCATCGGCAGTCTGCTCAAGCGTGCCTGGCCGGGCGCGACCCGGGATTTGGCCGACTTCAGTTCGGACCTGCTGATCGAAGGCGCGGCGCGAGCCCTGGGCGGGGAAAGTATCTGGGGCGGGATGAAGTTCAGCGCCGAACGGGCAGCCGACCCGGTAGAGGGTGGCGGTTGGTACGTGGCCGGCAAGCTCAAGCAATTTTGCGACGCCCATCCCGAGAGTGTCGAACTGCATGGGATGGGCCACAGTGCCGGGTCGATTTTCCATTGCCATTTCCTGACCGCCGCGCACCACCTCCGGGTACCGAAATTCGCCACCCTGCAATTTCTCGCGCCAGCGGTGCGAGTCGACACCTTCAAGCAGCATCTGCTGGAGCTGTTGCACAAGGGCGAGGTGGCGGAGAAGGTCACGATCTTCACCATGAAAAAGCACTTCGAGAAAGACGACGATTGCGCCGGGGTTTATCGCAAGTCGCTGCTCTACCTGATTTTCAATGGATTGGAGGAAAAACGCGGCACGCCGATTCTCGGGCTCGAAGAGAGCCTGCGCGATGATCCGGTGCTCAAGCAGCTGTTCTGCCTCGACGGCAAGAACAGCGGGCCAGGGCAAGTCATCTGGTCGCAGACCGCCGCCGACACTGGGCGCTCGGCCAGCCAGTCGACTTCCCATGGTGGCTTCGATGATGACCCGGTCACCATGAACAGCGCCTTGTTGCGCATTCTCGGTCTGCCGGATGCCGGCCGGATCAACCCCTATCCGCGGGCCAAGGCGCTGTCCCAGGCTCGGGCATGGACCGATGAAGTCGACTGGCCAGAAGGCTTCGAGCAGTGGCGCCAGAACGCCTCGATAGCTGCACCGCCACGCTACCCGGCATCGCCGACTGCGATCCAGGTTATCGGCGCCTCGGTGGCGGCAGCCGGTGGCCGGCGCATGGCGCTGTGCATCGGGATCAATGATTACCCCGAACCGGAACATCGGCTTGCCGGCTGTGTCGCCGATGCGCAGATGTGGGCGCAGTCGCTGAGCCGGCGCGGCTTTTCCATCCAGATGCTGCTCGACGGCCAGGCCACCCGCGAGGCGATCGACCGGAGTATTCGCGAAATGGTCACGGACTCGCGGGCCGGGGATGTCATCGTCATCCAGTACTCGGGCCACGGGACCTTTGTCGCCGACCTCAATGGCGATGAAGCCGATGGCAATGACGAAGCACTGTGCCCGGTGGACTTTGCCACGGGCGCGCTGTACATCGACGATGACATCGCCGAGATCTTCGCCCGCTTGCCGGATGGGGTGCACCTCACCTGCTTTATGGACTGCTGTCATTCGGGCAGCAATACGCGTTTTGCCGTGGGTGGCGTCAACCAGCGACCACCGGGACGAGACGTTCGCAAGCGATTCGTGCCGCCCACCGAGGAGATCAATCGCGCCCATGCGCTCTTTCGCCAGACCCACTGCGCAGCCTCGCGTGCCATGGACAGTGGCGGGGTGCAGCGCATGCGCGATATCAAGTTCGCCGCCTGCCAGGACGATGAAGTGGCGTGGGAAAGCGACGGCCATGGCGAGTTCACCCTGCGCGCCACCCGGGTGCTCGACGAGGGTAGTCAGGTCACTCATGAGCAGTTCACCCAGCGGGTAGTTGGCGATTTCGGTGCGCAGGCCCGTCAGCACCCCAAACTCGATTGCGCCGACAACGCCAAAAGCGCGGTGCTGCTGCAGCCGCTGCAGAACGTCGGCATGCCCGGACCGGGGCGCCAGACAGAGGCAGACAACGCCGTGCTGATGCAGATCCTGCAGCAACTGCAACAGCTGAACAATCAACCGGGCAGGAGGTAACCGAGCGTGCCACAGGAGCCCAAGCGCCCTGGCGAAGGGGTCGACTTCTGCCTGGCGGAGTCATTCGCCTGGGTACCGAGCCCACCCTATCAACGGCAACCCGCGGACCCGTTGTACCGACCGCTGCGGATCTATACGGTGGACCCTTCGGTGCGGCGCCTGGAAGGCGCCATCGGCACCCTCAATGTGCCTTTCGAACCACTGACCGTCGGCCCCTGCGGTGGTCTGTTCCGGGTCGAACATCGCAATACCCAGCTGGGCCTGGAGTATCGCCAGGCTGACCTGGATGAACTCAGTGTGCTGATCGCCAACGGTTATGAACCTTCGCCGTCGGACCCACGTTTTCATCAGCAGATGGTCTATGCCGTCAGCAGCAACGTCTACCTGGCTTTCAAGCTGGCGCTGGGACGTGATCCGAGCTGGGGATTCGGCAATGACCAGCAACCCATGCCGCTGATCTTGCACCCGCATTACGGCGAGAACTGCAACGCGTACTACACCAAAGGCCGCCAGGGCGGCGAGATCCGCTTTGGCTATTTCAAGGCCAGCGCCACCCCCAGCGATCGATCACTGCCGGGCGGCTACGTCTTCACTTGCCTGTCCCATGACATCATTTCCCATGAAGTCACCCATGCGCTGCTCGATGGTCTGCGCCCCTGCTTCAGCCTGCCGTTGAGTGCGGACGTGCCAGCGTTCCATGAAGCCTTCGCCGATCTGGTGGCGATTTTCCAGCACTTCAGTTACCGGGAAGTGTTGATCGCCTCGATCCGCCGGTGCAAAGGCAATCTGCTGCAGGCCAGCCTGCTGACTCAGCTGGCTCAGCAGTTTGGTCACACCACCGGCCAGAACGGCCCGCTGCGCAGCGCGATCGAAAGCAATCTGGAGCAGCCGCGACAGTACCAGCCGGACATGGAAGTGCACGAACTGGGATCGATTCTGGTCAGTGCGCTGTTCGAAGCCTTTGCGCAGATCTTCGAGCGCAAGATCGCACGCTACATCCGTCTCGCCACCAACGGCTGCGGGATACTCCCACCCGGTGACATGTCCCACGACTTGCAGGTCCTGCTGGCGGAAAAGGCCAGCAAACTGGCCCGCCAGTTCCTCACCATCTGCATCCGCGCCATCGATTATTGCCCGCCCACGGCGATCAATTTCGGCGACTACTTGCGAGCGCTGATCACCGCCGACCACGACGTGGTGCCGGATGACACATGGGACTACCGCGCAGCGATCATCGACAGCTTCCGGCGGCGCAATATATACCCGCGCAACGTCACCAGCCTCTCGGAAGACGCCTTGTTATGGTGCCCGCCGCGGATACACCTGCCTCCCGTGTCCGCCCTGGACTTTGCCTCCCTGCGTTTTGAAGGTGACCCGGCGCATTGCGCCAGCCCCCAGGAGCTGCGCCGCCAGGCCGGTGTGCTGGGAATGTATGTCAGCCGGCCGGAACACCTGACCGAGTTCGGCCTGGTCGCCGCGGATGACCCGCGCCTGCAGGGCGACAGCGTCAGCCTGCCGTGCATCCAGTCGATCCGCACCTCCCGGCGAGTCGGTCCCGATCAGAGCGTTACTTTCGACCTGGTGGCGGAAATCACTCAGCAGCGCCACGTAAAGGCCTGCGAACTGGGCCCGGGGTTTACCTATCAAGGGGGCTCGACCGTGCTGCTCGGCCCCCTTGGCGAAGTGCGCTATGTGATGTTGAAAGGCGTGGCTGGCCACGACCGGCTGGAACGGCGACGCCGATTTCTGACCAGCACCGAAGGCCAGAAATACTGGCGGGTCAGCCAGGACCACTACATGCAGAAAGATGAGGTGTTCCGCCTGGTGCATGGGGGGCAGGGCACATGAGTGAATGCAGTCAGTCAAGACCGTTACGCGAACCGTAGCAGCTGGCGAAGCCTGCGTTCGGCTGCGCAGCAGTCGCAAATCCTGCTTGCACGGTTTGCCTGGAATACCGCAGTGCCTGATTTTACGACTGCTTCGCAGCCGAACGCAGCCTTCGGCAGCTGCTACGGGGAGATAGTGCTGAACCTCAAACTCCTTGACTGATCGGCATTGGAGCAAGCTCCCTCGCCACAGGTGCGGTGTTCATCTGAAAGCTTCCTCAGTGCTATTTCTTCTGGAACCTGTAGAAAAGATTGGGCTCGCTGACCACATACAGGTTGCCCGAGCTGTCCATCGTCACGCCTTCGGCTTGCGGTGCATCGTCCTTGAGCTGCGAAATACCGCTTCTCAGGGGCAGGAAGCTGACGAACTTACCGTCGCCATCCAGCTCGATGAGCGACTTCGATTCGTCGCTGAGGATCACCAGGTGGCCAGTCTTCGGATCGTAGTAAGCGTCGGACAAGTCCCTGGCGAACACGCTGCGATTGATCCACGAGGTCAGGTCCGTGACCTTGATCCGCAGAGGGCCGCCGAGGGATTTCATGACGCCGGATATTTCATACAGTTGGCGGGGATCGCGCTCTTTGATTGCCAGCAGGCGATCATTTACAGCGTCATATGTAACGCCTTCAAAGCCTTTGTTGGAGTGGCTCGGATTGATCGCCAGCGCGATGAATTGTGCCTCATCGACGTGAATCGGGCGCACCACAGTCGGCAGATCGATAACGTCCAGCTGCTGAAGACCTTCATCGGCCAATGCCACACGGCCGTTACCCATATAGGTGATGCCTTCGACATCTTCGAAACCTGCCAATGGATAGCGCTCAAGCACTTCTCCGGTCTTGCTCAGGGCGAGGATTTCCATAGGTGACCCATTGGTGACCGCCAACAGGCGATCGTGATCGTAGTCATAAGTGATCCCGGACAGGTTGTGCAGGGTGTTTTCCAGCGGTTTGCCGTCAATCAGCAGATGGTAGCCCGGTAGCCAGAGGTTTTTCCCCGGCGCGGTATCGCCAGTCCAGCGGTTCTGCAGGTAGAAGTACACTTGTTGATGCCAGTAAAACCGTGAGGAGGCGGCATACAAAACCATCAGACCAAGGACCATCAGCAACCACCCCAGTCGCCACTGCCATGAGCTACGTCGAGGTTTCACCCGCAACTTCTCGTGGCCGCGATTGGCTTTTAGCGTTTCAAATAACATCAATTACCTCTCCATTCATCAGGAGTCCGGGGGGCGTTGTCGCCTGTCTTTTATAGTTTTAGCTGCAACTCATAGAGCCGGTGTGTCCCACTCGAAGCGGTAGACCCTGGCGGGACCAGGGGGGTGGCATTGTCCATTGTCGGCATCGGCACCGACGACCAGCCACTCGGCGCGGGAGGTCTTGCCGAGCTTGCGCGCCCTGTCCGGCAGGAAGCATCGAGTGATCTGGCTGGCGGGTACCAGAGCAAATGCCCGGGGGTGATCGCGCAACCATTGAGCGGCCTGATCGATGCTGTCGCAGGTGATAAAACCGAAATGCACTATGGGTTGCCGGGCGAACAGCCAATGACCTTCACGCCACTCGACCAGCACCAATTCAGCGCCTTTGGTGACTTCGGCGGTTTGCCGCATAAGCGCTTCGTGGGGGTTGGCGCCATCCTTGATCGGTTCGATAAAACCTCGAGCGAACCAGGCGCAGAACCAGATCACCGCCATCGTGGTGAATATTTTGCGGGCTCGCGGGCGCTGGCCAAACCAGCGGCGCAGCAACCAGGGCACCAGCGGCGCGGCGACCAGTGCCAGCCCGGGCAGCGCAGGGTAGATGTAAAGCTTGCGTTTCCCGCTGCTCAGGCAGAAGAACAACAGCACCAGCACTACCCAACCGAGCAAGACCAGCACCCGAGCATCGTGCTTGAGCAACTGTCGACGCCAGGCCGGCACCAGCCATGGCAAGGCCAGGAACATCGGCAGCCAGTATTGCGGAATGACCTTGACGAAGAAGTACCAGAACGGCTCCTGGTGGGCCCAGGCGCTGGCATAACGTTGAGCGGTCTGATGCAGCAGGATGTTTTTCAGGTACTCCACGCCATCGGCACTGTTGTGCCGTACGACCGACAACACCAGCGGAACCAGCCACAGCGCAATCGCCGCCAGTGTCACCAGCAGGCCCAGCAGCCAGGCTCGTTTGTGCCCGGGCATGGCCACGACGCCGGGCCAGTCCTTGTGCACGGCATACCCATAGGGGATCAGCATCAGCGCCGGGAGAAAGCCGACGCCCTTGCTGATGATGCCAAAGCCCATCGCCGCGCAGCCCAGGTAGAACCAGCCCCAAGCCGGGCCGAGCAGCAGATGCCGGACCAGCCCATACATCCCCAGCGCGATCCACAGACAGAGGAAACTGTCGATCTGCCCGGTCCGCAGAATGCTGTAGGTCTGATAGGTCGCCAGAAACAGCAGGGCGGCGATCCTGCCGATGCGCCGGTTCCATAAACGCCGCCCCAGGTCATAAAGGCAGACGCTCGTAACTGCTGAGGAGATCAATCCCGGCAAGTACAGCGCGACTTTTGGCAGCCCGGTCAGCAGAGTGAAAAACGCCACGGTCCACATGAACAGTGGTGGCTTGTCCGGGTAGATTTCTGCGGCACGGTGGGGAATGAACCAGGAACCGCTTTGCAGCATTTCCAGCGCAACCCCAAGAAAACGTTCTTCATCGACATTGAAGGGCTCTCTCAAACCAAGGCCGGCACCCACCAGCAGCACAGATAAAAGGACCAGTCCCAGACATTCGACCCTTGGTGTCAGGCGTGTACGCACGGGCTATTCCTTAAGCGCTTTGTGACGCGCGATCAATTGCAGGTTGCGCAGGTACACGACAAAACCGAATGATTGCCCGACGATGAATACCGGGTCCTGGCGGTAGATCGCGTAAGCCAGCAGCAATGCGCTGCCCACCAGGCTCAAATACCAGAAGCCCACGGGAATCAGGCTGCGCTTCTTGTATTCGCTGTAGAGCCACTGCAGGGCAAAGCGCCCGGTAAATACGATCTGGCCGGCAAAGCCGACTACCAGCCACAGGGCTTCTTTGCTTATGTTCATCCTTCGACCTCCTGCGCCGTTGCATCCAGACGGGTGCGTCTGATCAACCACCAAACGCCAACGAGATCGAGAATGCCGACCAGAGCCCGATCAAGGTTCCCGTATTTCGAGATGCCGGCGCCGCGATGCCGATGATTGACCGGATGCACGACCATCCGGCCGTTGTGGCGCTGAATCAGTGCTGGAATGAAACGGTGCATATGATCGAAGTACGGCAGGCTGAGAAAAGCTGCCCGTTCCACCACTTTCAGACCGCAGCCGGTATCGGGTGTCGAGTCTTTGAGCAGGCGGCTGCGCAAACCATTGGCGAAGCGCGAGGCCCAGCGTTTGCTGGCGGTATCGCGACGGTTGATGCGATGGCCGGCCACCAGCTTGACGCCCCCGGTCAGCCCTTCGCTGCCACGCACCAGCGCGAGCATCCCGGGGATGTCCGCAGGATCGTTCTGACCATCGCCGTCGAGCGTTGCCAGCCAGTGACCGCGTGCCGCAATCGCGGCGTGATAGATAGAGGTACTTTGCCCCAGCGAGCAGGCATGGCTGAGGATCCGCAGTTGACTGAAACCGCTGTTTTTCAGTGCGCGCAATTCGCCAATGCTGTTATCGGTACTGCCATCATCGACCACGATGACTTCATAGGACTCATCGGCCAGTGCGCTGCGAATCTCTTCCAGAAGTGGCGTCAGATTATTCGCCTCATTTTTGGCCGGAATCAACACGGATACATAGATGCTGTCGCTCATAAATTCCCCAGGAATATTATTTTTTATAACAATGGTGCCGCTATACCTGGTAATAGTCCCGGTACCACTCCACGAATTCTGCCACTCCGGCTTCAACCGATACTCTCGGGGAGAAGTCGACCCACTGGGCGAGTGCCGATACATCGGCCCATGTCTGTACGACATCGCCCGCTTGCATCGGTAGATAATTGCGCTGTGCCTTGACGCCAATCGCCGATTCCAGGCAGTCGACGAAATCCAGTAATTTCACCGGTTCCCCGCGACCAATGTTGTAGACCTTGCTGGGTGGAACGCCGATCTCAAGGGTTGACTGCCAGGACGGCGGCCTCAGGCGCAAACGCACAATGCCTTCGACGATGTCATCGATATAGGTGAAATCCCGTGACATCAGCCCGTCGTTATAAATATCGATCGGCTGCCGATTCAAGATCGCCTGAGTAAACTTGAACAGCGCCATATCCGGACGCCCCCAGGGCCCATAAACAGTGAAGAAACGCAGGCCACTGGTTTGTAAGCCATAGAGGTGCGCGTAGCTGTAGGCCATTAGTTCATTGGCACGCTTGGTGGCCGCATAAAAAGAGACGGGGCAATCGGTACGGTCATCCACGGAAAACGGCAATTTGGCGTTCAGGCCATAGACCGAACTGCTGGATGCGTAGATGAAATGGTTCGGCTTGAAGTTACGACAGGCTTCAAGAATATTGAGAAAACCGATAAGGTTGGATTCGGCATAGACGTCCGGGTTGTCTATTGAATAGCGAACGCCGGCCTGTGCAGCCAGATGAATGACTTCGGTAAAGCCATGAGTCTCGAATAACTCAAGTAGTCCGGCTTTATCGATAATATCCATGGCTTTAAAGTGAAAGTTTGGATACTTCGCCAATTGCTGCAGACGCGAATGTTTGAGATCAAGGCTGTAGTAATGGTTAAGGTTGTCGATGCCGACTACTTCCAGCCCCTCTTCGCAGCAACGCCTGGCGCTATGAAATCCAATAAATCCCGCGGCCCCTGTGATAAGTATGGTCATGCCTGATTCGTCCGGCCGCGTCCGATCCCGTAGTAGGTCAGTCCCGCCGCCGCCAAATGAGCAGGGTCAAACAGATTGCGTCCGTCGAATACCACGCGATCGGCAAGCAACTGGGGCACTCGCTGCAGATCGAGGACCCGGTAATCCTGCCATTCGGTGACGACCACCAGAGCATCGGCCCCGATCAGGGTGTCTTCTTTGTTGCGCATCAGCTGCAGATCCTTGCGCTCCCCGTAAAGGCGTCGAGCCTCGATCATCGCTTGGGGATCATGGGCTTGCACTCGAGCGCCGGCCTTCCATAGAGATCTGAGAAGCACATCACTGGATGCTTCGCGCATGTCATCGGTATTAGGTTTAAACGCTAACCCCCAGACAGCAAAGGTTTTATTGTCCAGGGACTGGTTGTAATGGCGGGTGATCTTTTGAAACAGTCGATCCTGCTGGTTACGATTGACCTCTTCCACGGCCTGCAGCAATCGAGGATCAAAGCCTATGTCTTCGGCAGCTTTTCTAAGCGCCTTGAGGTCTTTGGGAAAACACGACCCGCCAAATCCACAGCCCGGATAAATGAAGTCATAACCGATCCGCGAATCCGAGCCGATGCCGCGCCTGACCATCTCGATGTCTGCGCCCAGGTGTTCCGCCAGGTTGGCCATTTCGTTGATAAACGAAATCTTGGTGGCGAGCATGCAGTTGGCGGCATATTTGGTCATTTCGGCGCTGCGGGCATCCATGACGATAAACTTCTCATGGTTGCGACTGAAGGGTTGATACAGCTCTCTGAGGACCTCCACAACCGAGTCCTCGGCACCGCCAATGATGATCCGTTCCGGGCGCATGCAATCATTGATGGCGCAGCCTTCCTTGAGAAACTCGGGATTGCTGATCACATGAAAGGAATCATTTGCTCCACTACCGTCGAAGCGCCTGGTGATCCCGGCTTTAAGTCTGTCAACGGTGCCCACCGGTGAAGTTGACTTGTTGACAATGATCTTGGGAGTTTTAGCATGTGTGGTAATGGTATCCACTGCTGCGAAGACATTGCTTAGATCCGCGCTGCCATCTGCCGCCGAGGGTGTGCCTACGGCAATGAAAATGATCTTTGCGAAATCAACGGCCAAATCGCTGTCAGTGGTAAAAGTCAGGCGCCCGGAGGCCAGGTTCTTTTCCAGCAATCCCGGTAGCCCTGGCTCGAAGATAGGGCAGAGCCCTTTGTTCAACGACTCGATTCGCTGCGTATCGACATCGATGCAACAGACCGAATGTCCGACTTGCGCCAGGCAAACAGCCAGCGTCAGTCCGACGTAGCCGGTACCGAAGACCGTAACTTTCATCAGTTACTCCATGTCAAAATCAAGGCGGCCAGGGAAACAAGCAATAACCATCGCTCTCACCGGGTAAGGCGCGCGTGGAGGTAAATGGCTGGTATCTAAAAGACGTTGCTAAGCTCCAGTATATTTTGCGTAGAGCAAAGAAAAATATGTCATGGAATTGTGAAAATTATGTTGCGGGCACTTCGGTTATAATTAAAGCTTTCGCAGTCAGGTTTGATGGCGCCGGAAGTAGTTAACCCTCTTGTTAGAGCCTGGTGCTTGTAGAGTGGATGGTGCCCAACGGGTACGCTATTGGTAATTAGTTGTGTTATCCAGGATTGGCAAGTGACCGCGGACAGTCTGGTTCGCCATCGGAAATAACATATATGGAAATGAGAATAGTTTAACCAAGGCAATGTACTTGCCTGGCTGATTAACTCAGTGCCGCAACTGGTAATAAGAAGGGGGGCGGGGCTGGAGCAATTCTGTGAGCGAAAAAATATTGGTGGCGAAATACCACTGGCACAAACCGATCGGTTACAGTTTTATCCCATCGAGGCAGCACGAGCGGGTGAGCAGGGCCGCGAGCGTCAGACAGCATGACCGCCGTGGTCCCCGTGGCACAGCTATAGTGCTTGTTTATCGGGGATAGCGGACTCGCCCGCGCGGCATCGAGTCTGTTGTCGAACACACTCAAACAGAGGTAACGACCATGCCATTCGTGCTCGAATCTCCCGCTTTTCCTGCCCAGGGTCCGATACCGTTGCTCTACAGCTGTGAGGGCAAGGATGTTTCTCCGCCATTGACCTGGAGTGGTGTGCCCACAGGCACCCAGAGCCTGGCACTGATCATGGACGACCCGGACGCGCCAGATCCCGCGGCCCCGAAGATGACCTGGGTTCATTGGCTGCTCTATAACTTGCCCGTTGGGACAGCCGGATTGCCAGAAGACCTGCACGCACTGCCGCCCGGCACGCTACAGGGACTCAACGACTGGCAGCGAGTCGGTTACGGTGGACCTTGTCCGCCTATTGGCACCCATCGGTATTTTCACAAGCTCTACGCGCTGGACACGGTCTTGGCGGACTTGAAGCTGCCCACCAAGGCCCAACTGGAAAGCGCCATGCGCGGTCATGTGCTGGCACAGGCCGAGCTGATAGGTACCTATCTTAAAACCCGGTGAGGATTGCGGGTTATGAAACGGGGCGCTCAACACACATTCCTCCGTAGCAGCTGCCGAAGGCTGCGTTCGGCTGCGCAGCAGTCGTAAAATCGGGCGCTGCGGTTTTACCGGTTAACCGTGGTGGCATGAATAACGACTGCTGCGCAGCCGAACGCAGGCTACGCCAGCTGCTACGACCCGCGTACGGGGGTTAACCGAGAGGCATTGCCGATCAGTTTCCAGCTTGCTTGTTCAACGCCTCTTCCGCCGCTGCGATTTCGGCTTGGCGCTTGATGATCATCTCGCCCATGGGTGGGCCCTGGAAGCGCCGGGCTTCAAAGGCGAACCAGACGATGGCGGTCAACACCAGAAAGCCGATGGTGATGTACAGCGCCCAGTCGTTCGGCGGCTGGATGCCGATGATGAAGATCAGCACCATCGAGAGGATCGAGAGGATGGCGAAGAATGAGTACAACCAGCGCCCCATGTTCCAAGGTCCCATGGTCGGCCACTTCGGGGTGCCATAGGTGAATAGGCCCAGCACGATGGGAATGATGAAAGAGAAGAACAGGAAGATCACCGTGCAGGAAACCACAATGGTGTAGACCGGGGTTTCGCCGATCGATATCACGGACGATCCCCAGACGAACAGCACTGCGAGTGTGGCGCCGGTCCAGATTGCTGCCACCGGGCTGCGATGCTTGGGTGAGACCTTGGCCAGTGCTTTCGAGCAGGGCAGGCCGCCGTCACGGGAGAACGCGAAAATCATCCGTGAGACCGAGGTCACTGTCGCCAACCCGCAGAGAAACTGCGAGATGAAAATCGCCAGGTACAGCGCCATTTTTACGGTCGGATTAACCTGCGTGTCCATCGCCCAGAAGAACACGTTCCAGCCCTGCCTGGCCGCCTCGTCCATGCTCGGCAGCATCAGCACGAACGCACTGAGCATCAGCCAGCCAAACAGCAGCGACCAGACCACCGACATGACCATCCCGAGCGGCACCGATATAGCCGCCTGGCGGGTCTCCTCGGAAGTATGCGCGGAAGCGTCGTAGCCAGTGATGGTGTAGATCGGCAGGAGCAGGCCGAGCAGGAAAATCCAGCTGTTCGATGCTTGTGGCCAGACGTTGCCGCCGGTCTCGCCGGAATAGTTGCCGAAGGTAATCAGGCGGACGAACTCGTAGCTGGGCGCAGCCATCAGGCAGACGATAGTCAGCGCGATGGCCGTGGCGAAAATCAGATAACCCGAAAAGTCGGTGAGCTTGGCGGTCAGGCCGATGCCAAAGTGGTTACAGAGCGCCTGGGTACCGGTCAGCACCGAGAGGAAAAGGATCCGTGTGGTGATGGTGTCTTCCATTCCCAGAGCCGGTCCGAAGGCACCGAAAAAGAAGTAATAGGTCCCGACGTTGATCGCGCCGAGCACAGTCACCAGCCCCAGCAGATTGAACCAGGCTGTCAGCCAGCCGGTGAAGCGGTTACCGAGAATCGAGCCCCAGTGATAGAGGCCGCCAGCGGTGGGGTAGGCCGAAGAAATCTGCGCCATGGCCATGGCGAACACTCCGGAGATCAGGCAGCCCAGTGGCCAGCCGATGCCGATCGCCGCGCCGCCCGCGCCCGAAGTGCCCTGTGCCAGTGAGTTGATGCCACCGGAAAGGATGCAGATGATCGAAAAGGAAATCGCAAAATTGGAGAAAACCCCCATCCGTCGCGAGAGTTGCTGGGCATAGCCCATGCTGTGCAACACCTTGACGTCATCGTCTTGCGGCGCGCGGGTGCCCGGTTGGCTTGCTGGACTCATGATATGTGTCCCTTGTCAGGTTTTGGTACAGGCCGAACTGATCGGCACCTATCGTAAAACGAGGTAGGAGCCGCAGTAGGCGGCGATCTTGGTTTTTGTAGGAGCTGAGCTTGCTCGCGATGGCGTTAACGAAAACGCGTGTCGTCTGAATAAACGCGCCGCCCTTGAGTCCATCGCGAGCAAGCTCAGCTCCTACAGACGGCCGTGGTAAGCCGCGGCGAAAATCTGTGCCGCGCCGTCCCGGGTCAATGGCAGCGGGTTGCCGCTGGCGCAGGGGTCGGCAATCGCCATGTCCGCGATCAGCTCGGCCTGCCCGTCATCCACCCCCAGTTCAACCAGCGTATGGGGCACGCCGATGTCCTTGCGCAGCTTGAGGACGAAGGCCAGGAAGCTGCTGAAGCCCGGGGAGGGCAGACGCAGATAAGCCGCCAGACGCGTGATGCGTTCCTCGATAGCCGAACGATTGAACTGCAGCACATAGGGCATGAAGGTGGCATTGGTCATGCCGTGATGGGTGTCGTACAGAGCGCCCACCGGATGCGAGAGGGCGTGCATCCCGCCCAGGCCTTTCTGGAAGGCGGTGGCGCCCATCGCGGCAGCCGCGAGCATTTGCGCCCGCGCCTCGAGGTCGGAGGGCATGTGTACCGCCCGCACCAGGGCGTTGGCCACCAGACGCATGCCTTCCACCGCGATGCCATCGGCCATGGGATGAAAACCAGGGGCGCAGTACGCTTCCAGGCAATGGGAAAATGCATCCATGCCGGTGCCGGCGGTGACCTTTGCCGGCATGCCGACGGTGAGGGCCGGGTCGCTGATGACCACCCGCGGCATCATCTTCGGGTGGAAGATGATGCGTTTGGTGTGGGTCCGCTCGTCGATGATCACCGCCGCACGACCGACCTCGGAACCGGTACCGGCGGTGGTGGGCACCGCGATGATCGGGGCAATGGTGCTTTCGTCGGCGCGAGTCCAGTAGTCGTCGATGTCTTCGAAATCCCAGACCGGTCGGGTCTGGCCGCTCATGAAGGCGATGAGCTTGCCCATATCCAGGCCGCTGCCACCGCCGAAGGCGACCACCCCGTCGTGAAAGCCCGCGCGCCAGGCCTCGAGCCCACCCGCCAGGTTGGCTTCGACCGGATTCGGCTTGAGGTCGCAAAACAGCGCTACACCAAGGCCGGCTGCGCGCAAGGCCTCCAGCGCCGCCGTGGTGATCGGGACACGCGCCAGGCCACTGTCGGTGACCAGCAACGGTCGCTGGATACCCTGGCTGCGACAGACCTCGGCCAGCTCGGCGATACGGCCGACCCCGAAACGGATGCTCGTGGGGTAGTTCCAGTTTCCAGTCAGACTCATGTTCTACACCTCGTGGCGCAGATGGAAGGATTTGGCTCGGGTCAGGTGCTCGTAGCCAAGGCGCGACAAGGTTACGCCGCGCCCGCTGTTCTTCACCCCGGTCCAGGCCAGGGCCGGGTCCAGATAGTCGCAGCGGTTCATGAACAGGGTGCCGGTGGCGATCTCATCGCCCAGGCGTTCGGCGGCAGCCAGATCCCGGGTCCAGATGGAGGCGCTGAGTCCGAACTCGCTGTCGTTCATCAAGGCGATGGCCTGGTCGTCGCCGGCAACCGGCATGATGCCGACCACCGGGCCAAAGCTTTCCTCGCGCATCACTGACATTTTATGGCTGACGTCGACCAATACCTGGGGCGCGAGGTAGGCACTACCCGGCGCGTCGGCGGGAAAAGCCTTTGGATCGATCAGCGCCCTGGCTCCCTGCGCCACGGCATCGGCGATCTGCCGGCGAACGAATTCGGCGGCGCTCGGCGTAACCATTGGGCCGAGTGTGGTGGCCTGGTCCAGCGGGTTGCCCAGTACGTACTGGCCAGTCAAGGCGACGAAACGCTCGACAAAGGCCGGGTAGATTTTGTCATCGACATAGATGCGCTCGATGGCACAGCAGCTCTGCCCGGAGTTGAAGAAGCTGCCGTCCACCAGGTTTTCTACCGCATGCTCGAGGTTGGCGTCTGCCCGTACATAGGCCGGGTCTTTGCCGCCGAGTTCCAGGCCTATGCCGAGAAAGCTCCCAGTAGCGGCTCTTTGCATGTCTTTGCCGACGTCGACCGAACCGGTGAAGTTCACCTGCTGCACCCCTTCAGAGGCAATGATCGCTGAGGTATAGACATGACTGAGCAGCAGGTTATGGAACAGTCCTTCGGGCAGATTGGCGCGGCGAAACGCCTCGGCGAACCGTTCGCCGACCAACAGGGTTTGCGACGAGTGCTTGAGGATCACGCTGTTGCCGGCCATCAGTGCCGCAATGATGGTATTAACTGCAGTCAGATAGGGGTAATTCCAGGGAGCGACCACCAGTACCGTACCCACTGGTTCGCGCTTGATATAACGCCGAAAGCCCGCAATAGGAGCGGGTTCCAGCGCTGCCAGGGCTTCAGGGGCAATGGCGATCATATGCCGGGCACGTTCTTCGAAGCCGCGCAGCTCAAAGGCGCCATAGCGTACCGGGCGGCCCATCTGCCAGGCCAGTTCCGGCACGATTTCGGCCTGCATCGCCAGCATCGAATCCACGGCGGCGCTGCAGAAGGCGGCGCGTTCGCTCAGTGGCCGGCGCTTCCATAACGCCTGGGCGGCTGCGGCAGCCGTCAGGGCCTGTTCGATCTGCACGGCATTGGCGTAGTGGCGCTCGGCATAGACCCGGCCATCGACCGGTGAGATGAGCTGAATCTTCGCAGTCATGCTGTTCTCAATAGCGCTCGAAGCCGCGCTGCAGTTCCCAGTCGGTGATCCGCCGGTCGTACTCTTTCTGCTCCCATTCGGCGGTGTGCACGTAGTGATCGATCACTTCCTCACCAAACGCCTCGCGCAACATGCTCGAGGCCCGGAGCGCGGCGCAGGCGTCGCGCAGGGTCTTCGACACTTGCGGCAAGTGTTCGTCAAGGTAGGCATCGCCCTCGAAGGGCGGCGCCAGGCTGAGCTTTTCGTCGATACCGGCCAGGCCCGCGGCGATCAAGGCGGCGAAGGCCAGATAGGGATTGAGGTCGGCGCCGCCGATGCGGCATTCGATGCGGATGGCTTTGCTGCCTTCGGCGCACAAACGAAAGCCCGCGGTGCGATTGTCCCGACTCCATACCGCCCGCGTCGGCGCGAAGGTGCCGGCCTGGAAACGCTTGTAGGAATTGATATAGGGCGCGAGAAAACAGGTGATATCGTTGGCGTATTTGAGCTGCCCGGCCACCCAGGAACGCATCAGCGTCGACATGCCAAACTCGGCCTTGGGGTCAAAGAACAGCGGCTTTTTGCCATTTTTGTCCCACAGCGAATTGTGCACATGGCTGCTGGAGCCGGCGGCGTCATAGCGCCACTTGGCCATGAAGGTGATTGCCTTGCCCTGCAGTTGCGCGATCTCCTTGCAGGCGTGCTTGATGATGACGTGGTGATCGGCCATGGTCAGGGCATCGGTATAGCGGATGTTGATCTCTTCCTGGCCCGGGCCCCATTCACCCTTGGAGTTCTCCACGGGAATGCCGGATGCCTGCAGATGCTTGCGAATCGCCCGCAGCACCGGCTCCTCGCGGGTGGTCTGGAGGATGTTGTAATCCTCGATGTAGTGGCCGGCGGTCTTTGGCTTGTGGTAGTTGCGCTCGTGGATGGCCTGGTAACTCTCGTCGAACAGATAGAACTCCAGCTCCGAAGCGAACATGCCGGTATAGCCGCGTTCGCGCAGGCGCTCGATCTGTTTTTTCAGGATCGCCCGCGGGCTGTGGGGCAGGTCGCGCCGGTGGTGATGATCGAGCACGTCGCACAGCACCAGTGCCGTGCACTCCAGCCAGGGTACGCGGCGCAAGGTGGCCATGTCCGGTTTCAGCACAAAGTCGCCATAGCCTTTGCTCCAGCTGGCAGCGGCGTAACCCGGCACCGGCTCCATGTCGATATCGTCGGCGAGCAGGTAATTGCAGCAGTGGGTTTCTTCATGACCGCTGTCGATGAAAAACTCGACCTGGAAGCGCTTGCCGACCAGTCGCCCCTGCATATCGACCATGCACACCAGCACCGTATCGATCTCGCCGGAGGCAGCGGCGCGCTTGAGTTGTTCGAAGGTCAGGAGGGGCTCGGTCATCACGTCAGTCCTGCGTGAAATGTTTGGGCCTGTTCGAATCAAAAGATCGCAGCCTGCGCCAGCTCCTACGCCGGTTGTGTACGCCCATGAGTTTTTGGGTGTATGCAGAACCTGTACCCATACAGCCGTTAATTGTCGGATGTACGCAATACCTGTAGGAACTGGCGTAGCCTGCGATCTTTTGATCTTCCCGCAGATCAGCGGTGAGCCCGGAAAGATCGCAGCCTGCGGCAGCTCCTACGCCGACCGCGTAAAAACACGGAACCTGAGCTACCCCAAGCTTAGACTACTGCTGCCATGCGCAAGTCTCGGCGATGGAAACCTGGATGCTATATTGAAATTCAAGAGCGGGCCGTCCAGCTGTTGGGTTTGGCGGCCCTGCGTCCTGCCGGTTGCACCCGGGAGTTGGCACCATGAGTGAGTTCGTCAAGGTCGCCTGCGTGGGCGAGATCCAACCGGGTACCGGAAAAACGGTAAACCTGGGGGGAACGTCGGTCGCGCTGTTCAACGTCGATGGCCAGTATTTCGCCATTTCCAACACCTGCCCGCACGAGGATGGCCCGTTGGGGGAGGGCATGCTTTGCGGCAGCGTCGTGACCTGTCCCTTTCACGCCTACGAGTTCGACGTGATCAGCGGCGAATGCCTGACGGAATCGGCCTATCACGTCGAGCGGTTCGAGGTTCGGCTGGACGGCAATGACATTCTGTTGCGGGAGTCGGGGGATGGTTGAAGTCAGTCAGTGAGCGCCGGGTGGCCCCAAAAGATCGCAGCCTGCGGCAGCTCCTACAGGTTTTGCATACACCCCGTAATCCGTAGGAGCTGCCGCAGGCTGCGATCTTGGCGATCTCATAGGCGCCGCAGGATAGGGAAGGAGTATAGTTAAAACCATTGAATCGTCCTGCCAGCAGCAGGAGGAGTCAGCGATGAGCACTGACAATGCCGGGATCCGCGAACTCAGCGGCCAGGCGTACAAATACGGTTTCGTCTCCGATCTCGAGAGCGACACGGCACCGCGCGGGCTCAATGAAGACGTTATTCGCCTGATCTCGGCGAAGAAAAACGAGCCGCAGTGGCTGCTTGACTGGCGCCTGAAGGCGTACCGCCACTGGCTGACGATGCGCGAACCCGGCTGGCAGAATGTCCACTACGCGCCCATCGATTACCAGGACATCATCTATTACTCGGCGCCCAAGCCAAAAACTCCAGGGCCCAATAGCCTGGACGAGGTCGATCCCGAGCTGCGGGAGATGTTTGGCAAGCTCGGCATCTCACTTGCCGAACAGGAGCGCCTGACCGGCGTCGCGGTGGACGCCGTGGTCGATTCGGTCTCGGTGGCGACCACCTTCAAGCACAAGCTCGCCGAGGTCGGGGTGATCTTCTGCTCCTTCTCCGAGGCTGTGCAGAACCATCCGGAGTTGGTCCGCAAATACCTGGGCTCGGTGGTCCCCTACAGCGACAACTTCTTCGCCACGCTGAATTCGGCGGTGTTTTCCGACGGGTCTTTCTGCTACGTGCCCAAGGGCGTGCGCTGCCCAATGGAGCTGTCGACCTACTTCCGGATCAACGCAGCCGATACCGGCCAGTTCGAACGCACGCTGATCGTCGCCGAGGAGGGCGCCTACGTCAGCTACCTCGAGGGCTGCACCGCGCCGATGCGCGACAATAACCAGCTGCACGCGGCGGTGGTCGAGCTGGTTGCGCTGGATAACGCCCGGATCAAGTACGCCACGGTGCAGAACTGGTACCCGGGCGATGCACAGGGGCGGGGCGGGATCTTCAACTTTGTCACCAAGCGGGGCAAATGCGCAGGCGCGCACTCGAAGATTTCCTGGACTCAGGTCGAGACCGGTTCCGCCATCACCTGGAAGTATCCCGGGGTGATTCTCCAGGGCGACTATTCGGTCGGCGAGTTCTACTCGGTCGCCCTGACGGCCAACCACCAGCAGGCGGACACCGGCACCAAGATGATCCACATCGGCCGGCACACCCGCAGCACCATTCTCTCCAAGGGGATCAGCGCCGGTCATGGGCAGAACACCTACCGCGGCCTGGTGAAAATCCAGAAAGGCGCGACCGGTGCGCGCAACCATACACAGTGCGACTCCCTCCTTCTCGGCAGCCAGTGTGGCGCCCACACCTTCCCTTATGTCGAGGTGAAGAACCCGAGCGCCCAGGTCGAACACGAGGCCTCCACCTCGAAGATCAGCGATGAGCAACTGTTCTACTGTCGCCAGCGCGGCATCAGCGCGGAGGACGCGGTGCCGATGATCGTCAACGGCTTCTGCCGCGAGGTGCTCAAGGAACTGCCGATGGAGTTCGCGGTGGAAGCCCAGAAACTCCTGGGCGTGAGCCTGGAGGGCTGCGTGGGCTGAGGCCCGGGGTGGAGCATGCTCGAGATCAATGATCTGCACGCCAGCGTCGAAGGCCGTGAAATCCTGCGGGGTATCACCTTGCGGGTCGACGCGGGTGAGGTGCACGCGATCATGGGGCCGAACGGCTCCGGCAAAAGCACCCTGGCCCAGGTACTGGCGGGCCTCGACACCTATGAGGTCAGCGGCGAGGTGCTCTACGAAGGCCAGGATCTGCTCGGCATGCCGGCGGAAGAGCGGGCGGTCGCGGGTATTTTCCTCGCATTTCAGTACCCGGTGGAGATCCCCGGTGTCGGCAACCTCTACTTCCTGCGCACGGCCCTCAACGCCGTGCGCAAGCAGCGTGGCCTCGAGGAACTCGACGCGCTGGATTTCCTCGCGCTGGCCAAGGAGCGCATGGCGTTGGTGGAGATGGACCAGAGCTTTATGAACCGCTCGGTCAACGTCGACTTTTCCGGTGGCGAGAAGAAACGCAACGAAATTTTCCAGATGGCGATTCTCGAACCCAAACTGGCGATCCTCGACGAGACCGACTCGGGCCTCGACATTGACGCGCTGCGGATAGTCGCGACCGGCGTCAACGCGCTGCGGAGCAAGGATCGCGCGCTGCTGATCATCACCCACTACCAGCGACTGCTTGACTATATAGTCCCGGATCGCGTGCACGTCATGGCCAACGGCCGGATCGTCCAGTCCGGCGGCAAGGAGCTGGCCGTCGAGCTCGAGAAGCATGGCTATGCCAGTTTCGAGCAGGATCCGGCAATCCCTGGAGCCGGACCATGACCAGCGCGCCGAATACCGCGGGTACGGCGTTCCTCGCGCAACTTGAGGCAACGGCCAACGACCGGCAGCCCGCCTGGCTGCGGGAATTGCGCCGCGCGGCGTTCCAGTGGGTAGCCGAACACGGCTTTCCTACGGCCAAGGACGAGGCCTGGAAGTACACACGGGTCGCGCCCATCCTGGAGACCCCATTCCAGCCAGCCAGGCCGGGCGCGAGCCGGGGCCTGTCCGACGCCAGCATCGAGCAGCGCATCGGCAACTACGGCGGCCCGCGACTGGTCTTCGTCAACGGCTATTTCGCTGCTGAGTTTTCGGTGCTTGAGGCGCTCCCGCCGGATTCCCGGGTGACCCATTTCGCGACGCTGCTGCGTGCCGACAGCGGGACGCTCGAAGCGCCGTTCTCCCATGCATTCCGCACGCAGCCCCAGGCGTTTACCGCGCTCAATGCGGCCCTCGCCGAGGACGGAGCCCTGGTGCAGATACCCGCTCACACGACGGTCGAAGCGCCGATCCATCTGGTGTTCCTTTCGATCCCGGGCGCCACGCCGCTGATAACCCATCCACGGGCCTTGGTGCGGGTGGGCGCAGGGAGCCGCGCGACCCTGGTGGAAAGCCACCTTGGCGGCGAGGGCGAGGTCTATTTCAGCAATGCCGTCAGCGAGGTGGTACTTGACGCAGGCGCTGCGCTCGAGCATTACACACTGCAGAACGAAAGCACGGCAGCATTCCATGTCGCGCTGCTCAGCGTGCGCCAGGCCGAGGGCAGCCACTTTGCCGCGCATTCCTGGGCACTGGGCGCGGCGCTGGCGCGGCAAGAGGTGCGAGTCGCGCTCGAGGGGCCCGGCGCCGAGGTCGCCCTGAACGGTCTGTACCTGCCACGGGGCAAGCAGCACCTGGACAACCAGACCACCATCGAGCACCTGGCACCGCGCTGCACCAGCCGCGAACTCTATAAAGGCGTGATCGATGAGCGCGGGCATGGGGTCTTCGACGGGCGAATCATCGTGCGCCCGGGGGCGATGAAGACCGATGCCAGCCAGACCAACAAGAATCTCCTGTTGTCGACCCTGGCCCAGATCAATACCCAGCCGCGGCTGGAGATCTTTGCCGATGACGTCAAATGCGCCCACGGTGCCACCGTCGGTCAACTGGATGAACAGGCGCTTTTCTACCTGCGCTCACGAGGGATTTCCCTGGCGGCGGCGCGGTCGATGCTGACCTTTGCGTTCGTCAGCGAGATGCTCGAGCTGATTGACCTGGAGCCGCTGCGGGCCGATGTAGAGCGTCTGGTCGCCGCGCAGCTGCGCAGCCTGGAGGTGTCGCCATGAGTGATATCGAAAGCAGCCTTCACGCGCTACCGAAACAGCTCGACCTTGGGTCAGGCTACGACGTCGAGCGGGTGCGCCGGATGTTCCCGATTCTCGCCCAGCAGATCTATGGCAAACCGCTGGTTTACCTCGACAGCGCCGCGACCAGCCAGAAGCCGCTGGAGGTCATCGAGGCGATTTCGCATTTCTTCTTGCAGGAGAATGCCAACGTGCACCGTGGCGTGCACTACCTCTCGGTGCGCGCCACCGAGGAGTACGAGAAGGCTCGGGCCAAGGTCCAGGGCTTCCTCAACGCCGAGCAGGTCGAAGAGATCGTCTTCGTCCGCGGCACCACCGAAGCGGTCAATCTGGTAGCGCAGACCTATGGCAAGGCGCAGGTCCGCGCGGGCGACGAGGTGCTGATCAGCGCCATGGAGCACCACTCGAATATCGTGCCCTGGCAGATGCTCTGCGAACAAACCGGTGCCCGACTGCGGGTGGCCCCCATCGACGACAGCGGGGAACTGCTGCTCGATGAACTGGAGCGGCTGATCGGGCCCAGGACCCGGCTGGTGGCCGTGACCCATGTCTCGAATGTGCTTGGCACCATCAACCCGATCCGGCGCATTGTCGAACTTGCCCACGCCCGGGGCGTCCGGGTGCTGGTCGATGGCGCCCAGGCGGCCCCGCACCTCGAACAGGTTGACGTGCGAGCACTGGGCTGCGACTTCTACGCGCTGTCGGGCCACAAGATGTACGGTCCCACCGGTATCGGCGTGCTCTATGGCCGCCACGAGCTGCTCGACGCCATGCCGCCTTACCAGGGCGGCGGCGACATGATTCTCTCGGTCAGCTTCGAGAAGACGATCTATAACAAACCGCCGTACCGCTTCGAAGCGGGGACGCCGAACATGGCCGGGGCAATCGGCCTGGGCGCGGCGATCGACTTCATCCGCGAACTGGGGCCAGCGGCTATCGCCGCCCACGAGCAGAGCGTGCTGGCCTACGCGACGAAGGCGCTGGCGGCAGTACCCGGCCTCAGGCTGATCGGCACTGCGGCGCAGAAAGTCGGCGTGCTTTCGTTCGTCCTCGACGGCATCCATCCACACGATATCGGTACCATCCTCGACCGCGAGGGGATCGCGATTCGCACCGGGCACCACTGCGCCCAGCCCCTGATGAACCGCTTCGGGGTGGCCGCCACCGCCCGCGCCTCGCTCGGCTGCTACAGCACCGAGCAGGATATCGATGCACTGGTGACCGGTCTGGCCAAGGTCCGGGAGGTATTTCGATGAGCGGCGACGAGCTGCGCGACCTCTATCAGGACGTGATCATCGACCACGGCAAGCGACCGCGCAATTTCCGCAAGCTCGAGGACGCTACCTGTACTGCGGAGGGCTTCAATCCGCTGTGTGGCGATCAGCTGAGGATCTATCTCAAGCTCGCGGACGGCGTGATCGAGGACATTGGTTTCCAGGGGGTCGGCTGCGCCATCTCCCAGGCCTCGGCATCCTTGATGACCCTGGCGGTCAAGGGGCAGAAACCGGAAGAGGCGCTGGCACTCTTTGCCCGTGTGCATACGTTGCTCACCGAAGGACCCAACGGCCGGGTGACGCCCGGGGAGCTCGGCAAGCTCGCGGTGCTTTCCGGGGTATGGGAGTTCCCGGTGCGGGTCAAGTGCGCCACCCTGGCCTGGCACACCCTGCGCAGCGCCCTCGAAGGAAGCGCCCGGCAGGTTACGACGGAGTAAGCCATGACAGCCGATCCAGTCATCCCCAGGATCCACCTCAGCGACTCGGCGCAGCAAATCCTTGGCGCCGCGCTGGCGGATGGGCGCACAGATTCGGTGCGACTGAGGATCGACGAGGGCTTCGCCCATGAGTTTCTGTTCGAACCCGGCGTCGAGGGCGATATCGTCGTCGAAACCGCCTACGGCATCAGGCTGCTGCTCGATCCCGCCAGCGCTGGGCGAGCCGATGGCCTGTCCATCGACTTTGCGTATGAATTGCAAGGCGCCGGCTTTCATTTCGACAACCCGAATCAGCCTGGCCGTGCGCAGCCGATCGAGCTCACGCGGGACTGCCCGGCGACCCGGATTCCCCACGGCGAGCAGCTGCAACTGCGGCGCGGCGAGCGGGTGATGGTGGCCCAGGCACTGGGTGGCAGCATCACGCTGCAGATCTCCGGAGGCCGGCTGGCGCGGATCGCCGCCGAGGACGCCGATGCCCTGGGGCTCGATGTTCGCCAGCCACAACCCCAACCGGTGCTCAGCGCAGCCTTCGACATCCAGCAGGTGCTCGACACGCTGCGCACCGTCTACGACCCGGAGATTCCGGTCAATGTGGTGGATCTCGGGTTGATTTATCAATGCGCAGCCCGGCCGCTCGCCGATGGCAGCCAGCGCGTCGAGATCAAGATGTCCATGACCGCGCCCGGGTGCGGGATGGGCGACGTGCTGAAGGAGGACGCGCGCGCCAGGGTCCAGAGCATCCCCGGAGTCAGCCAGGTCGAGGTCGAGATCGTCTGGGAGCCGCCCTGGGATCAAAGCCGCATGTCCGATGCGGCCCGTCTGCAGCTTGGCCTGTTCTGAGGAGCCGCCATGAGCAATCGACTCGCCAAAGAAACCTCGCCCTACCTGCGCCAGCACGCAGAGAACCCCGTCGATTGGTATCCCTGGGGCGAGGAAGCGTTCCAGCGTGCCCGCGACGAGGACAAGCCGATCCACCTGTCGCTGGGTTACGCCGCCTGCCACTGGTGCCACGTGATGGCCCACGAGTCGTTCGAGGATCCAGAAGTTGCGCGGCTGATGAACGAATACTTCATCAATATCAAAGTCGACCGCCAGGAGCGGCCGGACCTCGATGACATTTATCAAAAAGTCGTCCAGATGCTGGGGCAGGGCGGCGGCTGGCCGCTGACGGTATTTCTCACCCCGGAGCGCGAGGCGTTCTTCGGCGGCACCTACTTCCCGCCGCAGGAGGGCTACGGCAGGCCAGGATTCAGCCAGCTCCTGCGCGGTGTGAGCGAGGCCTGGCAGAACAACCGCGCGGCGCTGCGACAGAACGTCGAACAGTTCCTCCAGGGTTACCGCGCCATGGACACGCAAATGCTCGAGGGCGACACGCCGCTGGAGCCAGACCAGCCGGCCGCCGCCGCTCGGCTGTTTGCCCGCAACACCGACCCGGTGCACGGTGGCCTGGGCAACGCACCGAAGTTTCCCAACGTGGCCTGCCATGATCTGGTCCTGCGCCTTTATCAGCGTGTGCGCGAGCCGGATTTGCTGAGCTCCCTGGAGCTGACCCTGGATCAGATGGCCGCCGGTGGGCTCTATGATCACCTGGGCGGCGGCTTCGCGCGTTACTGTGTGGATGAACGCTGGGCGGTACCGCATTTCGAAAAGATGCTCTACGACAACGGCCAGTTGGTGAAACTCTATGCCGACGCCTATCGCGCCACTGGCAAGCCAGCCTGGCGGCGGGTGTTCGAGGAGACGATCGAGTACTGCTTGCGTGACATGACCCACCCGGAGGGCGGTTTCTACGCCAGCGAGGACGCCGACAGCGAGGGTGAAGAGGGCAAATTCTATGTGTGGACACCCGCGCAGATGCAGGCCGTCCTCGGCGAGCCGGACGCCGCGCTGGCCTGCCTGGCCTACGGTGTAAGCGCCAGCGGTAACTTCGAGCATGCCAGCACCGTGCTGCACCGCGCAGCCACGCTGGACCCGGCACAGGAAGTGCAACTGGCGGGCCTGCGCGACAAGTTGTTGGCAGCGCGTGCCCAGCGCATTCGCCCGGGACGCGACGAGAACATCCTCACCAGCTGGAACGCATTGATGATCCAGGGGCTCTGCGCCGCCTACCAGGCGACCGGCACCCCAACCCAGCTGGACGCCGCGAAGCACGCCGCCGATTTCATTCTGAACCGACTTTCGACTGCCGAGGGTGGCCTGTACCGCGCCTGGCGGGAGGGCACGGCCAAGGTTCCAGGCTTCCTCGAGGACTACGCCTTCCTCGCCAACGCCTTGCTCGACCTCTATGAGTGCGACTTCGATCAACGTTATCTGGAACGCGCCACCCGGCTGGTCGAGCTGATCCTCGAGAAATTCTGGGACGACGGACTCTACTTCACCCCCAGCGATGGCGAGTCGCTGGTGCACCGGCCACGGGCGCCGCAAGACAATGCCTGGCCGTCGGGCACCTCGACCAGCGTCTGGGCTTTCCTGCGCCTGTTTGAGCTGACCGGCCGCGAGCTTTACCGCGAGCGTGCCGAGCAGGTGTTCGCCATGTACCGCGCTGCCGCCGCGCAGAATCCTTTCGGCTTCGCCCATCTGCTGGCAGCGCAGGACTTCGTCCAGCGTGGCCCGACCAGCATCGTTATTGTTGGCGAACGCGCCACCGCCAGCGCCTTGGTGGCGCGCCTGCAGCGCCGCTACCTGCCGACCCGTGTCCTGGCATTTGCCGAGGATGTACCCATCGGCGTAGGCCAACAGACGCTCGCCCGACAAACCTGCGCCTATGTTTGCCGCAACCGCACCTGCCAAGGCCCTGTAACCAGTGCCGCGCAGCTCGTAGAGCGCTGCCTGGAGTGAAGGGCAAGAACTGCATCACACCTGCAACTCGAGGAGACAAAAGATGGAAAGCAAGAGCGCACGCATCACCTACCAACGTCTCAAACAACAACACCCGGATTACTTTGTCGCTGTGGATGCCCTGGGTGCCGCCGTGCGGCATGCCGGCCCGCTGGACGAACAAGTCCTCCAGCTGATCCAGCTCAGTGCCGCGGCGGCTATCCACTCCGAGGGCGCAGTGCACAGTCACACCCGACGGGCACTTGAAGCAGGCGCCACCACAGAGCAGATCCATCACGCGCTGATCTCACTGACCAGCACGATTGGTTTCCCCACCGTCATTGCGGCCATTAGCTGGGCGGACGATGTGATTGAGAAAGGAAACAAGTCTGTCCCCGGGTAAAGCTTATAACGTTGGCTTGGCATCAGCCAATCCCTGAATGCTTTCAATGAAGGCAGCATTTCAGGATTAATGTGCAATTTTTTATTGCGTGTGCAGACCCTTGCAACCATGGGACAGGATTTCCTGAAGCATACTTCTACTGTCTTTTTTATTGATGAAATTTATGGCGTACAGTGCTTGCTCTGCATCAGAGGGGTCTAATAAAAAAGGCGCTACATTTTCAGCGTCAGCGTTTAAATCGGAGAATAGATTATACTGATCTGCTGAAGCGAAATGCTGCGTTTTCCACCATGGAAGCGTCATTAGCTCATCGTAGGATGGCGCTTCATGTATGGGTGTTTTAACGGTATTGAGCTCGTCAGCCATCAAAGCATTGGCATAGAAATGAAATGCCGTATCGGAATAAATGGATGCTATTTCTGTAAGCAGGATGAGTTTGTCTTCGCGATTCGCATTTGGCTTGAAGAGTCTCGGCATTAACATCAAAGCCACCGAGGAGCCTGGCTTTATAGTGTTGTGGAGATTTCTCAAGCTATCGAGAATTTCTTGATCGCTCAGTATTCGCTGGCTTCCTGAGGATGTTGTGTAATTACCACCTAGCCAAATGACATTATCCATCTCTAAAAATGGGGAGTGAGCGGGCAGGCTGTTCCGCATCATTTTGCGAGTGCTTCGAATAGCTAGAGATGTACTCCAAAGATAGTCATCTTCCATTTGACTCAACTTTTTAAATAACGCCAAGTCTTTGAATCTTAAAAGAAAAATTTGTGATTTTAAAAAAAATACATTAGGTGGTCGAGTGTGTTCCTCTTTTAAGAATTGCATAATGGGAGCGTCAATCAAATGTGAGTACATGCCAATTTTCTTGACCGTGAGTAAATTTTTTCTATTTTCACCAAGGAGCATTTCGCCAACAGCACCTTGCCCAATGAGGAGGATGCAACTGTATTTTTTCGCATCAATAAGATTGGGCGGTATGTCGGATAAATTAACCAAATCTGCTTTTTTCCTAGGCCATTCAGCTATCAGGGCTGCGGCACCATTGGCATCACCACCTTTACCTTTTGTTATTATTAGCACTCGATGGGCCTTGTCCGGACTGGCAACTGCGGTGTTGACTCCCGCCCCAAAAAGCAAACCAACAAGCAGGAGTGTTGAGCATCCATGCTTTTTCATAAATACACCTTGTATTTTCATGTTGGGTTTATATTTTCATACTATTTTTCTGCCCAATAAGTAGCCGCACATAACCACTAAAAGAGCTATGCGGCGTTCTGCTGCTGCTTGATTGCTACTTTACTACGTGAACAAGCGAAAGCTGTGCGCGGAAGTGATTCAAAAGATGAAGGATGGGCCTTGATAAAAGCGGGTCCATTCGCCCAAGGGCCAGGCATTGTTGATTCGCTGAAACGTCTTATTACGGGGCAGGCGCAGCTAACCCAAAAACCACCCACCTGACTCATCAACGCCGCACAGCTCGTAGAACGCTGCCCGGCACCACCGATGATCGGTTTTCATCGTGCCCCGGGCAATCCTGACTAAAATGTCAAGTGTCGGTGACTCTACAGCCGTCACCGTGATCGTCCTGGATCCTGGTTAATACCGGGTACTTCCACCTGATCAGGAGTGCACGATGGACCTCAACCGTCGTCAGTTCTTCAAGGTCGCCGCGCTCGGCCTTGGGGGCTCGAGCCTGGCCGCGCTGGGCATGGCCCCGACGCCTGCCTTCGCCGAGCAAGTGCGCCACTTCAAGCTGGCCCATACCCATGAAACCCGCAACACCTGCCCCTACTGCTCGGTGGGTTGCGGCTTGATCATGTACAGCCAGGGCGATACGGCAAAGAACGTCGCCCAGAGCATCATTCATATCGAAGGCGATGCCGACCATCCAGTCAACCGCGGCACCCTGTGCCCCAAAGGCGCGGGCCTGCTGGACTTCATCCATAGCCCCAGCCGCCTGCAATACCCGCAGGTGCGCAAGCCGGGCAGCGAGGAGTGGACGCGGGTGTCCTGGGATGAAGCGATGGATCGCGTCGCCGACCTGATGAAGGCCGACCGTGACGCCAACTTC
The DNA here is from genome assembly GCF_902497895.1 of Pseudomonas fluorescens. Classification (GTDB taxonomy): domain Bacteria; phylum Pseudomonadota; class Gammaproteobacteria; order Pseudomonadales; family Pseudomonadaceae; genus Aquipseudomonas; species Aquipseudomonas fluorescens_BP. Next base: position 9,173 of record NZ_CABVHQ010000022.1, on the reverse strand, counting down.
GTCGAGAAGAACGCCCAGGGGCAAACGGTGAATCGCTGGCTGACCACCGGTTTCCTTGCTGCCTCCGCGTCCTCCAACGAGTCCGGTTACATGACTCACAAGGTCATTCGCAGCCTGGGCATGCTGGGGTTCGATAACCAGGCACGTGTCTGACATGGCCCGACGGTGGCAAGTCTTGCCCCGACGTATGGCCGTGGTGCCATGACCAACCACTGGACCGATATCGCCAACGCGAATCTGGTCCTGGTGATGGGTGGCAATGCCGCCGAAGCCCACCCTTGTGGCTTCAAATGGGTGACCGAAGCCAAAGCCCACAACAAGGCGCGGCTGATCGTGGTCGATCCAAGGTTCACCCGTACGGCCTCGGTGGCCGACTATTACGCGCCGATCCGCACGGGTACCGACATCGCCTTCATGGGCGGATTGATCAACTATTTGCTCACTGAAGACAAGCTCCAGCACGAGTATGTACGTGCCTATACGGACGTGTCGTTCATCGTCAAATCCGACTTCGGTTTCGAGGACGGGCTGTTTACCGGTTACGACGCAACCAAGCGCACCTACAGCGACAAGTCGAGCTGGGGCTATGAAATCGGCGAGGACGGCTTTGCCAAAGTCGACCCGACCTTGCAGGACCCACGCTGCGTCTACCAGCTGATGAAACACCACTACAGCCGCTACACCCTGGAGCTGGCCAGTCAGGTCTGCGGCATGCCGCAAGACAGCATGCTGAAGATCTGGGAAGAGATCGCCACTTGCTCGCAACCGGGCAAGACCATGACGATCCTCTACGCCCTGGGTTGGACCCAGCATTCGACCGGTTCGCAGATGATCCGCAGCGCGGCCATGGTGCAACTGCTGCTGGGCAACGTCGGCATGCCGGGCGGGGGCGTCAATGCCCTGCGCGGGCACTCCAATATCCAGGGCCTGACCGACCTTGGGCTACTGTCCAATCTGCTGCCCGGTTACCTGACCCTGCCGGCCGACGCCGAGCAGGACTATGACGCCTACATCGCCAAGCGCGCACTCAAGCCGTTGCGCCCCGGGCAGATGTCCTATTGGCAGAACTACGGCAAGTTCCACGTCAGCCTGATGAAGGCCTGGTACGGCGCCAATGCCACCGCAGAGAACCATTGGGGCTACGACTGGCTGCCCAAGCTCGACATCCCCGGCTACGACATCCTGAAAATGTTCGACATGATGGGCAAGGGCGAGGTCAATGGCTACGTTTGCCAGGGCTTCAACCCGATCGCCGCCTTGCCTGACAAGAACCGTGTGATGAAGGCGCTGGCCAAACTCAAGTGGCTGGTGGTGATGGACCCGCTGGCCACCGAGACCTCGGAGTTCTGGCGCAACGTCGGGCCTTACAACGATGTGGAAACGGCCAACATCCAGACCGAAGTCATCCGCCTGCCCACCACCTGCTTCGCCGAAGAAAACGGCTCGCTGGTCAACAGCGGCCGCTGGCTGCAATGGCACTGGAAAGGCGCCGATGGCCCGGGGCAAGCGCGCACCGACGTGAAAATCATGAGCGATCTGTTCTTGCGCCTGCGCCAGCGTTACCAAGCCAATGGCGGTGCCTGGGCCGAGCCGATCCTCAAGCTCGACTGGCCCTACAAGATGCCCGATGATCCCACGCCGGAAGAGCTGGCCCGGGAATCCAACGGCTACGCCATCGCCGATGTCACCGACGCCACAGGCGCTGTGGTGGTCAAGGCCGGGCAGCAGTTGTCCGGCTTCGCCCAGCTCAAGGACGATGGCAGCACGGCGTCCGGCTGCTGGATCTTCTGCGGCAGCTGGACCGAGCAGGGCAACCTGATGGCCCGTCGCGACAACAGCGACCCCTTCGGCATGAAGCAGAACCTGGGGTGGGCCTGGGCCTGGCCGATGAACCGGCGGATTCTCTACAACCGTGCCTCTTGCGACCCTCAAGGCAAACCCTGGGCCGAGAACAAACGGCTGGTGTGGTGGAACGGCAAGGTCTGGACCGGCACCGACGTGCCCGACTACAAGGTCGACGCCGCACCGGAAGCGGGCATCAACCCGTTCATCATGAACCCCGAAGGCGTGGCCCGTTTCTTCGCCCTCGACAAGATGAACGAAGGACCGTTCCCGGAGCATTACGAACCGTTCGAGACGCCTATCGGCATCAACCCGATGCACCCGAACAACAAGCAGGCGACCAGCAACCCGGCCGGGCGGATCTTCGATTCGGTCTGGGACACCCTCGGGCAGGCCAAGGACTTCCCTTACGCGGCAACCAGCTACCGGCTGACCGAGCACTTCCACTTCTGGACCAAGCATTGTCCGATCAATGCCGTGACCCAGCCTGAGCAGTTTGTCGAGATTGGTGAAGCGCTGGCCAAGGAGAAGGGCATTGCCGCCGGTGACCGGGTGCGGGTCAGTTGCAAACGCGGGCATATCGAAGCGGTGGCGGTGGTGACCAAGCGGATCCGTCCGCTGCAGGTCAACAATCAGGTGGTGCACCAGATCGGTATTCCGTTGCACTGGGGCTTCACCGGCGCCACCCGTCACGGTTACCTGACCAACACCCTGGTGCCATTCCTCGGCGATGGCAACACCCAGACCCCGGAATCCAAGTCATTCCTGGTCAACGTGGAGAAAGTCTAAATGGCCAGCCAAGACATCATCGCCCGTTCGGCCACCACCACCGTTCCGCCTTCGGTGCGCACTCAAGAGGAAGTGGCCAAGCTGATCGACACCACCAAGTGCATCGGCTGCAAGGCCTGCCAGGTCGCCTGCTCGGAATGGAACGAGCTGCGCGACGATGTCGGTCACAACTTCGGTACCTACGACAACCCTCATGACCTCAGCGCAGACACCTGGACCTTGATGCGCTTCACCGAGCATGAAACCGCTGCCGGCAACCTGGAATGGCTGATTCGCAAGGACGGCTGCATGCACTGCGCCGAGCCCGGCTGCCTGGCGGCGTGCCCGAGCCCGGGGGCGATCATCAAGCACGCCAACGGCATCGTCGACTTCGATCAGGACCATTGCATCGGCTGCGGGTATTGCATCACGGGTTGCCCTTTCAACATCCCGCGTATCTCGCAAAAGGACCACAAGGCCTACAAGTGCACACTGTGCTCGGACCGGGTGGCGGTGGGACTGGAACCGGCCTGCGTGAAAACCTGTCCGACCGGCGCCATTGTCTTCGGCACCAAGGAAGACATGAAAGAACACGCCGCCGAACGCATCGTCGACCTCAAGAGCCGCGGTTTCGAAAACGCCGGCTTGTATGACCCCGAGGGTGTCGGCGGCACCCACGTCATGTATGTGCTGCACCATGCCGACACACCCAGGTTATATGCCGGGCTGCCGGATCACCCGGCGATCAGTCCGCTGGTGGACCTGTGGAAAGGCCTGAGCAAACCCCTGGCGTTATTGGCCATGGGCGCGGCGGTGCTGGCCGGGTTCTTCCACTACGTGCGCATCGGGCCGCAGTTGGTCGAGGAGGACGAACATCCGACCACCATCGACCCGGTCGTGCATGAAGTCGATCCGTCGGTGCACACCTTTGATCCCGGGAAGCCGGGCGGGGAGGACAGGCCATGAACGACAAACCTATCCTGCGCTACACCGCCAACCAGCGCACCAATCACTGGCTGGTGGCGATTCTGTTTCTCATGGCCGCGCTGTCGGGTCTGGCCTTGTTCCATCCAGGGTTGTTCTGGCTCAGCAACCTGTTTGGCGGCGGCTCGTGGACGCGCATTCTGCATCCGTACATGGGCGTGGCGATGTTTGTGCTGTTCCTCGGCCTGGTGTTCAGTTTCTGGCGGGCGAATTACTTCAGCGCCAACGACCGGTTATGGCTCAGGCGCGTCGGGCGCGTGATGCGTAACGAGGAGGAGGGCGTGCCGCCGATCGGCAAGTACAACCCGGGGCAGAAGCTGCTGTTCTGGGTGTTGCTGATCTGCATGCTGGTACTGCTGTTCAGCGGGCTGGTGATCTGGCGCGCCTGGTTCAGCGAGTATTTCGGCATCACCAGCCTTCGCTGGGCGATGCTGCTGCATGCGTTGGCGGGGTTCATCCTGGTATTGAGCATCATCGTCCACGTCTACGCTGGTATCTGGATTCGCGGTTCGGTCCACGCCATGGTGCGTGGTGGGGTCAGCCGCGCCTGGGCAAAAAAACACCATGAACTCTGGTACCGGGAAGTGACCGGTGACGAGACGCCTGAGCGACCGATCACGAAAAAAGGATGACCCCTTGGCCACGATCCTCGAGCCCGGGCAGATAGAAGCGGCGGCGAGTTCACCGCCGTTTCTGCACCTGCCACCGAACAACCTGTTCACCTTGCGCGCATTGCGCCTGGAACGCCTGGCCGACGAGCATCCACTGGCGGACTATCTGCGTTTGATCGCGGGTCTGTGTCATGTTCAGCAGCGCCTGATGGACGATCCGCCCGTGGCCGCCATGCTCGATCCCGAACGCCTGCGGGTGTGCGTGGAACATGGCTTGCCACCGTTCGCTGCCGACAGTCTGGTACGCGAAGACGTTTGGCTGCCGTATCTCGAGGCCTTGTTGCAGCGTTATCCGGCACCGCCTCAACCGGCGATAGAAAAAGCGCTGGCCACCTTGCGCAACGCCAACACCGGGCAACGCAAAGCCTGGGCGATTGCTTTGGTCAGCGGCCAATATTCACTGCTGCCGGCGGCGCTGGCGCCGTTTCTCGGTGCTGCGCTGCAAGCGGCCTGGAGCCATTGGCTGCTGAACACGCCAAACCTTGAACTGCAGCGTGGCGACAGCCTCAGCCAATGCCCGGCCTGCGGCTCGCCGGCGATGGCCGGGGTCATTCATCATCGCGGCAAATACAACGGTTTGCGTTATCTGGTGTGCTCGTTGTGTGCCTGCGAATGGCACGTGGTGCGGGTCAAATGCGTGTATTGCGAACAGAGCAAGGGGCTTGAATACGTCAGCTTCGAGGATGACCGGCACGCCGCCAATCAGGCGCCGTTGCGGGCGGAAGTCTGTCCCGGCTGCAACAGCTATCTGAAATTGATCTACCTGGAGAACGACGCCGAAGCCGAAGCGCTCTCGGCGGATCTGTCCAGCCTGATCCTGGACATGCGCCTGGAGCAGGAAGGCTATCAGCGCCTGTCACCCAATCTGATGCTGGCACCGGGAGGCGACTGAGCTTATCCCTTTGAGCTTGCCCCTGCGAGCTTATGCCTATGAGCTCAGCGGCTACACTCAGACGCGACGGTCAATCGCTTCCGGGAGCCTCTGATGTCCGCCAGATCCGCCAGCCAGGCATTGCGGCTGCCCTCCATCGACAGCTTGCTGCGCCATCCTGCCTGCCAGTTGCTGGCCGAGCGTTACGGGCATGACGCGCTGCTGGCCGGCCTGCGGCAACTGCTTGATGACTTGCGCGAGCCGGTGCACAAGGGTGAACTGGATGCCGTTGAAATCGCCCCCGACGTATTGGCGGGGAGGGCAGGCGAGCGTCTGGCCATCCAGCATCGCAGCCAGCTCCGCAGGGTGTTCAATCTCACAGGGACTGTGCTGCATACCAACCTCGGTCGGGCGCTGCTGCCGGAGGAAGCCATTGAGGCAGTGCAACTGGCTGCCCGCTATCCGCTCAATCTGGAATTCGACTTGCAAAGCGGCAAGCGCGGCGACCGCGACGACTTGATCGAAGGCCTGATCCGCGAGCTGACCGGTGCCGAGGCGGTGACGGTGGTCAACAACAACGCCGCCGCCGTGTTGCTCGCCCTCAACAGCCTGGGCGCGCGCAAGGAGGGCATTATCTCCCGAGGTGAGCTGATCGAAATCGGCGGTGCTTTTCGCATTCCCGACATCATGGCCCGGGCCGGGGTCAGGCTGCAGGAAGTGGGCACCACCAACCGCACCCATGCCCGGGATTACGAAGCTGCCATCGGCCCGCGCAGCGGACTGTTGATGCGCGTGCACACCAGCAACTACAGCATCCAGGGCTTCACCGCCCAGGTGCCGACTGCCGAGCTTGCGCAACTGGCCCACCGACACGGGTTGCCGCTGCTCGCGGACCTGGGCAGCGGTAGCCTGTTGGACCTGACCCGCTGGGGCCTGCCCGCCGAACCCACGGTGCGCCAGGCCCTTACCGATGGGGCCGATATCGTCACCTTCAGCGGTGACAAGTTGTTGGGTGGCCCTCAGGCGGGATTGATCGTCGGCCGCAAGGACCTGATCGCGCGGATCAAGAAGAACCCGCTCAAGCGTGCCTTGCGGGTGGACAAACTGACCCTGGCCGCCCTCGAAGCGGTGCTGGGGCTCTACCGCGACCCCGATCGGCTGGCCGAACGCTTGCCCAGTCTGCGCCTGCTCACCCGCCCGCAGGCCGATATCCTCGCCCAGGCCGAACGCCTGCGCCCGCTGTTGGCGCGGGTATTGGGCGACGGCTGGAGTGTGGCTGCGCTGCCGGCGCTGGGAATGATCGGCAGCGGCAGCCAACCGGTGGCCCGGCTGCCAAGTGCCGCTCTGTGTCTGCGCCCGCACGTACCCAAACGGTTGCGCGGACGACAGCTGCACGGCCTGGAGAAAGCCTTGCGAGCCTTGCCCATTCCGGTGCTCGGGCGCATCGACGACGATGCTCTATGGCTGGACCTGCGCCAACTGGACGACGAAGCGGCGTGGTTGGCCCAACTCGATCAACTGCAAGAGGAGGGCCGGGCAGGGTGATTGTCGGCACTGCGGGGCACATAGACCACGGCAAGACTACCTTGCTCCAGGCCCTGACCGGCCAGGCCGGTGATCGTCGCCGGGAAGAACGCGAACGTGGCCTCACCATCGACCTGGGCTACCTCTACGCGGCGCTGGAACCGGGTGCGGCCCTGACTGGCTTTATCGACGTGCCCGGCCATGAGCGCTTCATCCATAACATGCTCGCTGGCGCCCAGGGCATTGACCTGGTGCTGCTGGTGGTGGCGGCCGATGACGGGGTAATGCCTCAGACCCGCGAGCATTTGGCGATTGTCGAGTTGCTGGGGATCCCCCGGATGCTGGTGGCGATCAGCAAGTGCGACCGGGTCGACCCGGCGCGGGTACAGGCGGTACACGCCCAGGTCACGGCATTGCTGGAGCCTGGAGCTTATTGCGGCGCACCGCAGTTCCCGGTGTCGAGTCTGATCGGGGAGGGTATCGAGGCCCTGCGTCAGGCGTTGCTGGCCGCCCAGAACGAGGTCCGGCAGCGCAGCGTTGGCGGCGGTTTTCGCTTGGCAATCGACCGTGCTTTCAGCATAGCCGGGGCTGGTATTGTGGTCACCGGCACGGCCCTGGCCGGGCAGGTGAAGGTGGGCGACACGCTGCTGTTGGGCCAAGTCGGCAAGCCTGTGCGGGTGCGTGGCTTGCATGCGCAGAATCAGGCCGCCGTCGAGGCCTGGGCCGGTCAACGAGTGGCGTTGAACCTGAGTGCCGAACGTCTGGCCCTGGAACAGATCCACCGGGGTGACTGGCTGCTGGCCGAGTGGCTGCATGCGCCTACCCGGCGCCTGGACATCGAGATGCAGCTATTGGCCAGCGAGCCAAGGGCCTTCGAACATTTCAGTCCGGTGCACGTGCACCTGGGCACTCAGGACGTCACTGCCCGGGTCGCATTGCTGGAGGGCATCCGCCTGGCACCGGGTGAGCGGATGTTCGCGCAACTGTTGGTGAATACGCCGATGCAGGCGGTGCAGGGTGATCGCCTGGTCCTGCGCGACCAGAGCGCCCGACGCACCCTCGGGGGTGGTCGGGTGCTGGACCCATTCGCGCCAGCCCGTCAACGCCGCAGTCCGGCGCGGTTGGCGCAACTGCAGGCGTTGGCCGCAACCGAAAGTCTGGAACAGGTACTGCCTGCGCTGCTTGCCAACAGTGATACCGGACTCGATCCGCAACGCCTTGAGCGTCAGTTCAATCGCCTGCGCAGCAGCTGGAATTTACCGCCTGATGTCTGCGTCATTACCACGCGCCAAGGTCCATTGTTGTTCAGCGTTGTCCGTTGGCAGGCCCTTAAAGCTTCGTTGCTGGAGCAACTGGCGCGGTTTCATCAACTTGAACCGGACCAACTGGGACCGGACCGCGATCGCTTGCGCCGGTTCGCAGCGATGCCGCTGGACCGGCCGACATTCATCAGCTTGCTTGACGAATTGCTGGCCAGCGGCGTTATTGAAGTCAGTGGGCCCTGGCTGCATTTACCCGAACACCAGGCGCGCCTGAGCGAAGAAGACGAGGCCATGTGGCAACAATTGCAGCCGCTGCTCGAACAGGCTGGTTTCGATCCACCCTGGGTCCGCGGCCTGGCCAGCGCTATCGGCCGTGACGAAGCTGCCGTGCGCTTGCTGCTGCGCAAAATGGCCAGACTAGGGAAGGTGCATCAAGTCGTGCGTGACCTGTTTTACACTGACGCCAGGGTACGCCAAATGGCGACTATGCTAGTGCAACTGGTTGCTGATAAGCCGCAGATCCAGGCAGCGGAGTTTCGCGACAGGGTGGGCTTGGGCCGCAAGCGCAGCATTCAGATACTTGAGTTCTTCGACCGGATTGGCTTGACCCGACGGCTTGGCGACCAGCGCTGCATCCGTGCGGACAACGCACTGGCCCAACGGACCGAAGGCTGACTTCAAGGAAGGCAATCGCGCCCGGTGGCGCGGCCGGGCTTCAAACCCGGTTGGGGACGGCAGCCGTTCCCGGGCAGGTTCGACTCCCGCTGCCTTCCGCCATTTAGCGCAGGTCTTGTTGATCAACAGGTTGCTGACAGGAAAACGTCGGTACTGACCTCCCGCGACCCCAGCGCGAAAGGATTTTGGAAGAACGGCGCTGCCGACTTCCGTCACTGGCCGGATGGCCCGCGATAACCTTTGGCAAGGGCGAGCCGTAGCAAAAACCGGTGTACAATTTTTGAGCACGAAGCTCAAGAATCACCAGGTGCGATGTCGTTGCCTGCCTGTCCCCCGACCCAGTCCTCTGCCGAGCGCTGGGCCTTGTCGGAGGTTTTCATGAATAGGTTATCGTCCATAAGTCTGTGCCTCGCCTTGTCACTTGCCGGTACCCAGGGATGGGCGGAAACAGTCGTGCCAATGAAGGGCCAGACTTCGCAACAAATCCAGCTGGACATCACCGACTGTCAAGCCGTGGCTGCCAGCCAGAGCGCCGCGAGCGCGCCGCCGCCTGCCGGCGGCAGACTTCGTGGAGCC
>NZ_CABVHQ010000021.1 GCF_902497895.1 Pseudomonas fluorescens | reverse complement strand
CCTTGAGTCCCCTGAAGGGCCGTCGAAGACTACGACGTTGATAGGTTGGGTGTGTAAGCGCTGTGAGGCGTTGAGCTAACCAATACTAATTGCCCGTGAGGCTTGACCATATAACACCCAAGCAATTTGCCTGCTCTTGGCTGAAAAGCCGAAAGAGCGCCAGATTGCGGTGTGTGAAGACGATACAAACCGAAAGTTTGCACGAACCCACAAATCTATCGCATACCCATTCGCTGGAGCGTGAACCTGAAAAGGCCCACGACCCGGCTACCGAATTTCTTGACGACCATAGAGCATTGGAACCACCTGATCCCATCCCGAACTCAGCAGTGAAACGATGCATCGCCGATGGTAGTGTGGGGTTTCCCCATGTGAGAGTAGGTCATCGTCAAGATTAAATTCCGAAACCCCTATCTGCGTATGCAGGTAGGGGTTTTGTTTTTGCGCTGCGCGCCAGCGGCAAGTTGTCAGCGGCAAGCGGCAAGAGAGAAGCGGTTTTGTGTCCGGCGCGGACCTCGCTTGCGGCTTGCAGCTTGTAGCTGCTTCTTTCGCTAGAATAGCCTCAACATTTTCCGAACCAGAGCCTTTTATGCCAGATCCGGTTGATACCCTGGAGGTATCAGATTTACCGCTGGACGACTTGGTGGCGTGCCATGAGTGTGATTTGCTGATGCGCAAGCCAGACCTCGCTCACGGTGAGAAAGCCCAATGTCCGCGTTGTGGTTATGAGTTGTACGCTCATCGGCACAACGTCGTGGAACGCAGTCTGGCTTTGGTCATAGCCGCCTTGCTGTTGTATATCCCCGCGAACTTTTTACCCATCATGCAGCTCAATCTACTCGGGCAATCGTCGCAAGACACCGTCTGGACCGGCGTAGTCGGCTTGTTCAATACCGGCATGCAAGGCGTGGCGGTCGTGGTGTTTCTCTGCAGCATGGCCATCCCGCTGCTCAAGCTGATCTGCCAACTGGTGGTGTTGCTAAGTATTCGCTGGAATCTGGGTCGCAGCTACGGCTTGTTGCTCTATCGCATTTATCACCATCTACGGGATTGGGGGATGCTCGAGGTCTATTTGATGGGGGTCCTGGTTTCCATCGTCAAATTGGCGGACATGGCCGCGGTCACCGTCGGTCTCGGCCTGGCGTGCTTTATCAGTTTGCTATTGGTCCAGGTCTGGTTGGAGGTGGTGATGTCGCCCCATCAAATCTGGCAGGCATTGTCAGGAGAAGATGCTCATGCGGGCGATTGATGCGGGCATTCTGGTTTGTATGGAATGCCACGAGTTGAACAGGCAGGAGCCGAACAGCGATGAGCAGACCTGCACGCGCTGTGGAGCGCTGGTTCACGCACGGCGCCCGAACAGCGTGGTGCGCACCTGGGCGTTGCTGGTGACTGCCGCGATTCTCTATATCCCGGCGAACCTGTTGCCGATCATGACGGTCAGTTCTTTAGGCCAGGGCGCTCCCAGCACCATTATGTCGGGGGTGATCGAGCTGGTTCAGCACGGTATGTTTCCGATCGCCGCGGTGGTGTTTATCGCGAGCATTCTGGTGCCCACCTTCAAGTTGGTAGGTATTGCTTTGCTGTTGTTCTCGGTGCAGCGCCATCAGCCGCTATCGGCCCGCCAGCGCATCATCATGTATCGATTCATCGAGTTCATTGGCCGCTGGTCGATGCTGGATATCTTCGTGATCGCCATTCTGGTGGCGTTGGTGAGTTTTGGCCGACTCGCCAGCATCGAGGCGAATCTCGGTGCGGTGGCTTTTTCCAGTGTGGTGATTTTGACAATGCTTGCTGCAGTAACTTTCGATCCCCGACTGATTTGGGATAACACGGAGTCGGACGACGACTATGACTGATTTGCCTACAGCTAAAACTCGACCGGCTTCCAATTGGTCGGCCATCTGGGTACTGCCCCTGATCGCCCTGGTGATCGGTGGCTGGCTGGGCTGGCGTGCCTACAACGAGACCGGTATAGAAATCCAGGTTCGCTTTGAAAGCGGCGAAGGCATTCAGGCAAACAAGACCGAAGTGGTCTACAAAGGCATGCCGGTCGGCAAGGTCACGGCCCTGGCCCTCGATGACGAGGGCAACAACAAGGGCGTGATCGCTACGGTCGAAATGAACAAGGATGTCGAACCCTACCTGAGGACCAGCACGCGTTTCTGGCTGGTCAAACCGAGCGTGACCCTGGCCGGGATCACCGGGCTCGAAACCCTGGTGTCGGGTAACTACATCGCGGTCAGCCCGGGCGAGGGTGAGTCGACTCGCAAGTTCAAGGCCCTGGCGCAAGAACCGCCGTTGTCGGATTCCCTGCCGGGCTTGCACGTGACCGTCAAGGCGGATCGCCTGGGCTCACTGAATCGCGGCAGCCCGGTGTTCTACAAGCAGATCCAGGTTGGCCAGGTGAAAAGCTACGTGTTGTCCGAGGATCAGAACACTGTGGAAATCAAGGTCTATATCGAGCCCACCTACGCCAAGCTGGTGCGCAAACATACGCGTTTCTGGAACGCCAGCGGGATCAGCATCGATGCCAACCTGTCCGGGGTGAAAGTGCGTAGCGAGTCGCTGGCCAGCATCGTGGCCGGTGGTATTGCGTTTGCCACTCCGGAAAACCGCAAGGACAGCCCGCCGACTGATCCGAGCCTGCCGTTTCGCCTCTATGAAGATTTTGACGCGGCCCAGGCCGGTATCCGGATCAAGGTCAAGCTCAGTGACTTCGAAGGCTTGCAGGCCGGTCGTACGCCGGTGATGTACAAGGGAATTCAGGTCGGTAGCCTGAAAGCCATGAAGATCGATCCCGATCTTTCCAGTGCGAGCGCCGAGTTGACGCTTGATCCGTTGGCCGAGGATTACCTGGTAGACGGTACCCAGTTCTGGGTGGTCAAGCCGTCGATCTCGCTGGCCGGTATCACCGGCCTGGAAGCCTTGGTCAAAGGTAACTACATCGCGATCCGGCCGGGCGACAAGGGCGGTGCACCGCAACGCGAATTCGAGGCTCGGCCCAAGGCGCCGCCGCTGGATTTGCGCTCCCCTGGCCTGCACATGGTGCTGCTCACCGAAAACCTGGGTTCGCTGGAGGTTGGCAGTCCGGTTCTCTACAAGCAGGTCAAAGTCGGTTCGGTGCAGAGTTATCAGTTCTCACGCACTCGCAAGCAATTGGTCATCGGTGTGCACATCGAGAAAGAATACGAAGGACTGGTCAACGGCTCGTCGCGTTTCTGGAATGCCAGTGGTATCACCTTGTCGGGTGGTTTGACGGGCGGCATTCAGGTCAAGAGTGAATCGCTGCAAAGCCTGATGGCCGGAGGCATTGCCTTCGAAACCCCGGAAGCGAAAGTACCGTTGAGCAAGCGTATTCCGCGCTTCCGGCTGTTCGCCAACCATGAAGAGGCGCAGCAGAAGGGAGCAGTGATCACGATCAAGGTCGATCGCGCCGACGGCTTGCGTACTGGCACGCCGATTCGCTTCAAGGGTCTGGATGTCGGCAAGGTCGAGGACGTCGATCTCAGCGATGACTTGCAGTCGGTGCTGTTGAAGGCGCGTATCACTGAAGTGCCTGAGCGCATTGCCCGTGCGGGTAGCCAGTTCTGGGTGGTCAAGCCGGAACTGGGTCTGATCAAGACCTCCAACCTTGAAACGCTGGTCACCGGGCAATACCTGGAGGTTCAGCCGGCGGCGAAAAATCTCGGTCCGCAAAAGAACTTTGTTGCGCTGGCCCAGCCACCGGAATCGGCAGTCTCCGAAGCGGGCTTGAGCCTGGTGCTGAGTGCCGCTCGCCGGGGATCGCTGAAGGCCGGTGTGCCGGTGACCTACCGGGAAGTCACTGTGGGTAAGGTCACCGCTTATGAGTTGGGTCAGACCGCGGATCGGGTGCTGATTCATATCCTGATCGAGCCGAAGTACGCGCCATTGGTCCGTAGCGGCAGCCGATTCTGGAACACCAGCGGCTTTGGTCTGGATATTGGCCTGTTCAAGGGCGCCACGGTGCGTACCGAATCTCTGGAGACCTTGATCCAGGGAGGTATCGCCTTCGCCACACCGGATGGCGAACGCATGGGTAACCCGGTTCGAGCGGAGCAAACCTTCCCGTTGTTCGACAAGTTCGAGGAAGAATGGCTGGGTTGGGCGCCGAAGATCTCCATTGGTAAATAAAAATGATGTGGGGGCATTGCAGCCTTGGCCGCCCCCAAAAGATCGCAGCCTGCGGCAGCTCCTACGCCGACCGAGTTCACCTCATGATTTTGCTCTGAACATAGATCCCGTAGGAGCTGCCGACAGGCTGCGATCTTTTGATCTTGCTCAAATGAAAAAGGCCGCGAACCATTGGATCGCGGCCTTTTCATTTTCTGCCGCAGTGAGCGTTAAACCTCGTCCAGTTCCGGCTCGGTCGATTCAACCTTGACCGTTGCCTTCACCTCGTCATGCCGACGGATGTATTTCCAGTCCGCCTCATCGATGTAGATCCCGTTCGGCCCACTGCCGCCTTCCAGGTCGATGGCGACATGGGCGCAGACCTGTGGCTTGACACTGGCCAGGATCGGCACGAAGCCCAGTTGCAGGCTGGTTTCCAGCAACGCGGCCTGGTTCTTCTCGTCGATGTCTGCCGCCTCGTCGAGGTAGTACGGCAGACGGACGCGCCCGGCCTGATCGCGATCCATCAAGTGCAGCAACAAATACATGTTGGTCAGTGCCTTGATGGTCATGGTCGTGCCGTTGGACGCGGCGCCATCGATGTCGGTGTGGATGACCGGCTGGCCGTTGACCTTGGTGATCTCGAACGCCAGTTCGAACAGGTCCTTGAGGCCCAGCTGGTTGTGGTTTGCCGCCACCAGCCGTGCCAGGTACTCCTTGGCTTCTTCGTTCTTGTTGTCCTGATCGGCGCTTTGGCTCAGGTCGAACACCGAGAGGGTTTCGCCTTCTTCATACTGACCGGCGCTGTGGATGATCTGGTCGATATGTTTGAGGGCTTCCTTGTTCGGCGCCAGAACAATGCGGAAGCTTTGCAGGTTGGACACCTGGCGCTTGTTGATCTCGCGGTTGAACAAGGCCAGCTGGTGTTCAAGGCTGTCGTAGTCGCTACGGATGTTGCGCAGGGTCCGGGCGATATCGGTGACCGCCGCGCGGCGGGCCTTGCCCAGAGTCAGGGCTTCGTCGGTACGATGCGCGTAGGCATTGATCAGCAGTTGCAGGCGACGCTCCATATCGTCTTCGCTGTCGAATTTGGCCACGCCCTTGAGGCGAACCTGCGCGTACAACGCTTCGATCTGCCCATCGCTGCGCAGCAAACCTTGCCAGCTGTCCTGGTAGTCATTGAGCAGCGGCAGCAGGTTGTCCATGGAGTCGTCGACCGGATCCATGAACGGCGTACCGAACGGCAAATCGGCCGGCAGCAGCTGACGGCGACGCAAGGCATCGTCGAGGGTACGTTGCTTGGCTTCCATGTCGCCGAGCTGGCGACCGACCAGTTGCAGCTTGGCCGAGAGTTGCTGGACACGTTCGGTGAAAGCGTCGCTGGAGCGTTTCAGTTCATCCTGCGCGCCTTCCATCTGCGCCAGTTGCTCAAGCTTGTCGCCTTCCTCGGCGCTCAGGGTTTGCGCGCGACGGAAGTCTTCCAGGGCTTTCTGCGCATCCAGCACTTGCTGATACAGCGCTTCAGTCTGGGTCTTGCTGGCTGCGCGGTCTGCCGCCACGGCTTGCTGTGTCTTAAGCTGCTTGAGTTCTTTTTCCAGACGCTCTTTCTGATCCCGCAGCGCCGCGCGGTCGGCCAGGGCTTGCAGCGCCGGCGGCTCGATGTGCGACAGATCGATGGACAGGCCCGGTACTTCGAAGCGTTCGCCCTGGAAGCCATCGAGAATCAGCTCCATGGATTTGACCCACTCGCCGTTCTCGTCCAGTGCGATGCCGTGTTCGCCCAGCGGCAAGCTGAACAGCGCGCTGTTGAACAGGCGCATCAGACGTTCGACGTCCTGTTGCGAGAATTCTTCGCGCAGGCGGGCGTAGCTGTTGTTGTCGGCATGATCGAGTTGTTGCTTGACCGACTTCAGGCGTTTTTCCAGATCCCGCAGACGCTCTTCCAGGTCTTCGGCGCTGAACTGCCGGGACTGCGCGAGGGCGCCGGCCAGTTCATCGTGAGCGTCTTTGGCCGCCAGTAGTTGCTGCTCGAGGACTTTGACGTCATCGACCAGGGCAAAGCGATGCTTGAGCACCGACAGTTCACCCAGCCAGCGCTGGATACCGCTGATTTCCCGCTCCAGACGCATCAGTTCCTGAGTACTGCTGCGCTGATTGTTTTGCAGAGCATCCTGTTCGTGACGGTAATGCTCGGATTGAATCAGCAACTCTTCCTTGCGCGCACCGGCGTAGTCCGACCAGGTGCCGAGCAAGGAGTCGAGCAGCGGCGACAGGCGATGCAGTTTGCCGCGCAGGATGTTGCGCTGGGTGACGCCAGCGGCCAAGGCTTCGACCAAGGGGCCGGCGGTGACCAGCGAGTTGTAGTCCTGCTCCATCCGCCGGACATCACGGAAGGCTTCCTCGCAAGCGGCGATATAGTCGACACTGCCGGAGCGCAGGCTGTGCTCGAAAGCGTCGAGGAACAGCTGCTTGAGCTTGGCCGCAGTGATTTCGCGCATGTGCAGCAGGTTGATGAATAATGCGCGGAAGGTCTTCAGGCTCTGTTCGCTGGTGGAACGCAGTGGAATCAGGGTCAGGTCCAGCGGAATCGAGGTGTGGCCACCGACCAGCAACCGCCGCAGTTCTTCGGGCTTGAGCTCGTAGGCTTTCAGACCCTGGCGCTCGAGATTGCTGAACAGTTCTTTCTGTCGCAGGCAGGTGTCGTCTTTCTGATAATGCGCCAGATCGAGTTTGCCGGCATAGGCAAAGAACTGGTGACCGAAGCCGCCACCCGGGCCGCGACCGACTACGCCAATCACGTGAGTGCCATGGGGCAGGCAGACTTCGACCAGGATGTAGCTGGTGTCCGAAGCAAAGTAGAAGCGCCGCGATTGTTCCAGGCTGTATTTGCCGAAACTCATGTCCGACATGCGCGCCAGGATCGGGAACTGCAAGGCGTTGATCGAGGCGGATTTGCCCAGGTTGTTCGCGCCGTATACCGACAACGGGTGCTCCAGCGGAAACAGCCCGAGACTGTAGCCGGCGGTGTTCAGCAGGGCAAAGCGGCGAATGCCGTAGCGTTCCTGGCTCATGCGTTGATCTCCTGTTCAGCGGCAATGGCGCGGGCCAGGGCATCTTCTTCGCGCTCTTCCTCGAAGTCACTAAGGTCCAGCGGGTCATCGGTTTCCAGCAGTTGATCATCGCTGTCGTCATCGATCAGTACTGGCGCGGGCAATGGCAACACGCTGTGCAGACTCGCAGCCAAATCACGGTCCTGCTGAACCGACAGGCAAACATCGAGGAAGCGATGCATCGGTGGCAGGAACCGATAGATGCCGTTTTCTTCGCTGGCGAAGCCGAGCTGGGTCATGCGCCGCATGATTTTTTCTTCCAGCTCTTCCTGGGTCTGTACTTCAGCCTGAATGAACAGGTCGCGGTATTTCTCCAGCAATGACGGCAGCTCATCGCGGCCAAGGCTGCCACCGTCGAGCACGGCCACCGGGTCGCGACCCTGATCCGCCAGATGCTCGACGATGATGAAGGTAAACAGCGCCAGACGCTGGGCAGTCTTGTTCACCGCCGCGGCGGCCAGGTCCGGAACGAAGTAGTAGAAGCCACGGGTATCGCAGACCAGTTCGAAGCCCAGTGCCTTGAACAGCATGCGGTACTGGTCCTGGAAGTTCGACAATTGCGCGTACAGTTCCGGGTCGCGGCGGCTGACGTGGTAACCCTTGAACAGCTCGCGAAAGATCGGCGCGAGCTGGGACAGTTCGGAAAGATCAAGATGCATGTGGAGTGCTCGCAGAATTCTCGGATGCGTCATCGCGGGCCGAGAGCAGGGCGAAGGAGCGCAGGCTGACCTGGTGCTCGTGAGTGTGGTAGTCGCGGCGTTCGAGACGCTCGCGTTTGAAGCGTTTCTCCCGCGAGAGGCGCGAGAACCAGTAGAGCAATTCGTCGGTGGCGCCGTCCGGTTCCTGCTCCAGCAACCAGGTCATCAGATCCGGCATCGGCAGGGCGTCTTCGCAGCGTTCGAGCATTTCCCGAACAGTGCGTGGCGCGCGGGGCACTTCGCCCTTTTGAGTCTTGTGGGCCTTGGGGAAGAGCGCCGGTTTCGGCTCGAACCGCGCCAGGGCATACACGTAGGCCTCGACCTGGCTGGCACTGCCGAGGAAGGTACTTTGCGGCCGGGTGAACATCGGCATCGCCGCTTGCGGTACCGCATCGATGCCCTTGCGCCGGATGGTGGCCAGTGCCAGCGCGGCACCGCGGGTCACTGCGTTATGACGGCGAGCTTCTTCGCGTAGAGGCAGCAACAGTTCCCGGGCGTGACGCAGCGTCAATTGGGCGCTGGTCTGCATTTCGAGAATGCGCGCGTGGGTGCGCAGCAGCATGTCGTCATCGACCAGGTGACCGAGGCGCTGCTGTTCACTGAGCATGCGCAACAGCACGTTCTCGACCTTGCGCACGCCCTGTTCGAAGGCACCGTCAGCGTTGACCAGCTGGATCATCGGTTCGACGTATTCGTCCCAGGTCGCCAGCACTTCGGCGTAGCGCTGGCGCAGCGGGATCTGCCGGTCACTGGTCTTGGCCCGCTCGGCGACCGCCACCAGGGCCTGCTCGTCGTTGGCGAGTTTTTTCAGGACATCCCGTACGCGCATGTCGAGCAATCGCAGCTGGCGTGCCAGGTCACTGCCGTCGCGGATGTCGAAGGCGTCCTGGATATAACCGGCCAACCGCTCCAGATGGCGTAGATAGGCTTCGATTTCCAGGCACAGGCCCAGCCGGTGCTCGCGTCGCAGATAAGCGAGGAAGTCGTGGATCTGCGCGTTCAACTCGAAACGGTTCGGGCTTTTCGCCACCGGAACCAGAATATCCAGGCGGATCCACACGTCCAGCAGGCTGGTGATGTCCTGGGGCGTGCTGTCCAATTGCTGGGCGCCCAGCTGTGAACGCAGTTCGTTGAGGCTCAGAGTGCCTTGGTCGAAGTGCTCGCACAGTGGCTCCAGGAGTGCCCAGTGTTCGGCGAGGGCGCGCAAGACGCGCTTGGGTTCGATCATCGGAGAGGCCGGCTGGTTGACGATTAAAAGCCGCGATTGTACTGCATCGCAGAGTCTGCGATTCACCCCCGGTCTCTTGATGAGATTTCCTGGTGATTTTCTATCGATCAACGGCGGGCGATCTTGGGCGAAGGGCGGTAGAATCCCCCCTCTTTAGTTATCCACAAGTGGCCGACCTTTGCTTATCGAGTCCCGTCGCCGCGCTTATTTGACTGCCATGCAGGTGGTCAACTGGCTGCCGCGCACCGAATTGCCGTTTGCCGCGCCGTCGCGCCCGGAGCTGCTGGTAATGCCTGAGCCGCTGGTCGAGGCGGTTGTGCCTGCTCCGGTTGCGTCAGTTCCAGTGGTGAAAGTCGCCGCCGAGCCTATGGCCAGGCCGGTCGAGCGGACGAAGATCGAAGTGCCAAGGCCGACCAGTGCGAGCAAACCCGCGGTCCAGGCCCAAGAGGCGTCTGCCCCGGTGGCCAGGGCGCCGCACGTGCCGCCACCGCGTTTCGCCTTGCAACTGCTGCGCGCGGGTGCTTGTCTGCTGCTGGTGGAGTTACCCACAGGCGAAGCCTTCCAGACCCGCGATCCGGCCTATTTGCTGCTCAAAGACATGCTGCGCGCCGCCGGTCTGCCGGACAGCCCGCAAATCGTCGGCGAGCCGGTGCGTTGGCCGTTGCTGACGCGCGGCACTATGGACCAAGGTCCGGACGCGGCTCGTGATTTTGTGCAAGGTTTTGTTTCGGCACGCCTGGAAGACGCACCCTGCGTCTGCCTGTGGCTGATCGGTCTGCCGGCAGTGCGTTTTGCCGGTGAAGCGAACGCCGAATCCTACAATCGTGAACTGCAGGTCGAAGGTCTGGGCTCGGTCTGGGCGCTGCCGGGCCTGGAATTATTAATGGAAGAGCCACAGCGTAAGGCTGATATCTGGCAAGCCATGCGTCGGCTGATGGCGCGCTGGAAAAGTAATGATGAGTGACGCTGTATCGTTCCGCCCCATGATCGAGGCGGATCTCGAGGCTGTACTGAAAATCGAATACGCCGCTTTCAGCCACCCCTGGACCCGCGGGGTTTTCCTCGATGGCCTGGGCAAGTACCAGATCTGGCTGATGTTCGAAGGCGAGCAACAGGTGGGGCACGGCGTCGTCCAGATCATCCTGGATGAAGCGCATTTGCTGAACATCACGGTCAAACCGGAAAACCAGGGGCGCGGTCTCGGCTTGCAACTGCTTGAGCACTTGATGTCACGGGCTTACCAGGCGAAGGCCCGGGAATGCTTCCTGGAACTTCGCGACAGCAATCGCGCGGCGTTCAAGCTGTATGAGCGTTATGGCTTCAACGAAATCGGCCGCCGACGCGATTATTATCCGGCAGTGGGCGGGCGTGAGGATGCGGTGGTCATGGCCTGCACCCTGGTTGACTAGATCACCTCCCGTAGGAGCTGCCGAAGGCTGCGATCTTTTGACGTTATAACGGTTGTCGAGCCCGCTAAAGATCGCAGCCTGCGGCAGCTCCTACGGGTTGGGCGTGTTTCCAGTGATAACGGTGGGCTACCGATTGCCATCCACAGGTTCACGCTCCGCCATTTCGGCTTCATCCAGGCCATTGCCACCGCCGATGTCATCTTCGTCGACGATGCTCAGGTCCCAGTCGGCCGGTTCGTCTTCGCCAGCTTCATCGGCGTCGCGCGCGCCGTCTTCCAGGATCATGGTTTCGGCGTTGAGGTCGTCATCGGTTGATTCATGATCCGCTGTCGAGGCACCCGTCATGCCGGCTTCATGGCCGCGCTTGGGCGCAGGGGCCTGCTGGCGCTCGCTGTCAGGTGTCAACTCGGCGATGCGGTCACGAGGTTCGTCTTCATCGAAATGCAGTTCCTGCATCGAACCCATGCGATCTTCGGTGTCGTCGATCTCCTCCGGCTGTGGCGCGCCGTAGGGACGTCGTGATTCGGTCATGACAACTCCTCATAATAAAGGTCCTATAGGGTGGACAGGCGTTACCCTTTAAGATTCCACGGTATTATCCTCGCTCCGCTATCTTCACCCAGAGCGTGACCCCGACCGGCGGTCGTCTGTCAAAGCAGAGCATCATTCTTGAGGCTTCATAGCATGAACGAACTACAAGATCTGATTGATAACAACGAGCGCTGGGCCGATGCGATCAAGCAGGAAGATCCTGAGTTTTTCGCCAAGCTGGCTCGCCAGCAGACCCCGGAATACCTGTGGATCGGCTGTTCGGACGCGCGAGTGCCGGCCAACGAGATCGTTGGCATGCTGCCTGGCGACCTGTTTGTCCACCGTAACGTGGCCAACGTGGTACTGCATACCGACCTTAACTGCCTGTCGGTGATCCAGTACGCGGTGGATGTGCTCAAGGTCAAACATATCCTGGTCACCGGCCACTACGGCTGTGGCGGAGTGCGCGCCTCAATGCAGGATCGTCAACTGGGCCTGATCGACGGCTGGTTACGCTCGATTCGTGACCTTTATTACGAACACCGTGAACCACTGGCTCTGCTGGCCACGGAGGAAGAGCGGGTCGACCGTCTCTGCGAGCTGAACGTGATCCAGCAAGTGGCCAATGTCGGCCACACCAGCATCGTGCAAAACGCCTGGCATCGCGGGCAGGCCCTGTCGATCCACGGATGCATTTATGGCATCAAGGATGGTCGCTGGAAAAGCCTGAACGCGACCATCAGCGGCTTTGAACAGCTGCCGCCACAGTATCGCTTGCGCCCGGTCGGAGCGATTTGACCTCATCAACAGAGGCTGTGTCGGTGCCAGTGCTGCAAAAACAGCTGTCCATCGGCATTCGGCGGCTCATTGTAGCCGGTGATCCAGCCTCGGCATTCGGCTGAACCGCAGCGGCAGGCGAACTGATGGAACAGTTCGTCTTCGGTGCTGGCGTAGTCCATGCACAGCAACGTGCCCTTGGTAATATCCTTCAACGACCATAACCACAGCTCGCTCATGTCGAGAAAGACATTGGGATCGCAGGAGTGTGGCAACAAACCGCAGAAGTAGGGATCGTGGACATGGATGCCGGGCATCAACTGCCGGGTATGCCGGCCGCGAGCAGATAGCAGCTGTCCGGATACCTTGCAGATCCGGTGTCTGCGTTGCACATCCAGCAATGCCACAACGGCGCTGCCGGGTTCGCTGTGGGTAATCTTGAAGCTGCGCCTGGCGGGATAGCCCTGCAAGGTGGATAACTCATCGCAGGGATAGAGACCGTCGGTGGATGTTTTACGGAGTTTTTCCATCGCCGGCTTACGGTCCTTGTCGGTTCGTGCTGCAGCCGCGGTGCGCTGGCTTCCTGCCTGCCCTGCAGCAAATGGGTCTACCTCAAGGGTCTCGCAAATGAATGAAAGGGTCTACTGTCAGATCTGACAGTCGATATCGCTCCAGCCTGCGCCAGCAACGGCTGGCGCAGGCCTGGGCGGTTGGTTTTACAGTCGTGGCGCGTCGATCGAGGCTACCGGTGCGGGGGCCTTGAGCTGGCTCAGCTGAGACTTGATCGGAGTTGTCGAGCACTTGGCTTGAGCTTGCGCCGCTGTCAGATTGCGGATCGAGGTGTAGAACAGCTCGCAGGTTTGATCTTTCTGAGTGACTTGCCAGGTTTGCGTACAGCTTTGCAACTGCACATTCGGATCGCTTCCAGGCTTGCTGCCCATGCCGGCCTGCCAGCACGCGGCACTCAAATCCTGGCCCATGACGATCAAACCGGCGGCATCGGCCTTGGCCTGATCACCGTCATAACTCTCCGGGTTGGCGGCATACCAGATATAGCTCGGGTGATTGGAGCCCAGAACCGGCACTGTCATTCCTTTGGTCGGGCTGATCTCTGCCAGCCCCAGCACACTGACAGTTGCCCCATATTGCTGCTTGATCCAGTTACGCACCGGCGCACCGAAGGCGACCATCGGCAAGGTCGCGCCGCTGGCAGTCTGGCTGACTTCCTTGACCATGGTGGTCTGGTAATCCTTGAAGTAGTCGTAAACACCCTCCAGATCCTTGCCTGCGCTGGACGGCGCGGCAATGGGCGCGATGTCGATGATGGTCTGGTAGGCCGGTGTCTGCTCTGCCGGAATGCCATTGGCCGTCAATAACGTGGCCCAGCGGTCGGTAGTGGCGGACTGCAGATAGTCCTGGGCACGGGTCAGTGAGTAATCCGGCGGGAAGTGCAGCAATTCGACACTCTTGCGATTCTCCAGCGCCATCCCCAAGGGTAGAAACAGGTACCAGCTGTAGGCCCACTTGCCGTCGGCATTCAGTTTGCTCGCGCCGTTGTAGGCCAGATCTCCGGCATCCAGCAGCGCCGCCAGTGGTTTCTCATAAGTCTTCGGTACACCGCTGATTGCCGCGTAAAGCTGGTCGTTGTCGGTTTTGACCCTGACTTTCGCCGCACTGTAGCCATCGCGTTGCACACTTTGGGTCAGGTAGTGCTCGACAGTCTGTTCAAGCGTCCAGTCGCGGAAGCAAATCACCTCGCAGTTATTGGGATAGGCAAACAGCCGGGTCACTCGCTCGATGCTGCCCAACTTCAGATCGACGTCGGCGTATGCGGTTGCACTCAGGGTGAGGGCGGCGAGGGCTAAGGGCAATCCAGTGAATTGCATCATGCTTGACTCCTTGTCGGGGGTCCCGGTTGTCCGGGATGTGTCCGTGCAGGGAGAGTAGCGGGTGACGCAGGCGGGGGTTGGGGAGAATCTTTTCAGGACGTCTGGGGCGCAGGCCATATCGTCAGAAGATCGCAGCCTGCGGCAGCTCCTACGTCGATTACCTACACCTGCACATCATCGGGTGTACGCAAAATCTGTAGGAACTGCCGCAGGCTGCGATCTTTTGGCGGCCAAAAGAGCTATGGAATCATCGGCGCCACATACACCAGCGTCGTTCCCAGCGCCCACAGCAGGAACAGCACCAGTGGTGTATGCACCAGCAATTGCACGAAGGAAAAGCCGATCAAGTCCCGCGCTTTCAGTCCCAGGACGCCCAGCAGCGGCAGCATGTAGAACGGGTTGATCAGGTTGGGCAGGGCTTCGGCGGCGTTGTAGATCTGCACGGCCCAGCCGAGGTGGTATTGCAGATCATTGGCGACTTGCATTACGTACGGCGCTTCGATGATCCACTTGCCGCCGCCCGACGGAATGAAGAATCCCAGTATTGCCGAATACACGCCCATCAGCAGGGCGTAGGTGTCGTGGGAGGCGATCTGGACGAAGAAGGTCGAGATATGGTGCGCCAGGGACTGGCCATCCGTGCCTTTGACCACCGTCATCAGCGCCGCGATGGAACCGTAGAGCGGGAACTGGATCAGCACCCCGGTGGTGGTGGGCACCGCACGGGCCACTGCGTCGAGGAAGCTGCGCGGACGCCAGTGCAGCAGTGCGCCGAGCATCAGGAACAGAAAGTTGTAGGTGTTCAGCCCGGAGATCGCGCTGATCGCCGGTTTGGTCGAGAACTCATGGAACAACCAGCCTGCCGCCAACAGCACCAGCATAATCGTCAGCAACGGGCTGTATTCCAGCCATTCGCCCGGGCGGGTGCGCGGTTGCGGGGCCGGCATGCTGAAGCTCGGGTCGATACCGCAGGCTTTGGCGTCACGGGCGGAACCCGGGCCGGGGGCCGTAGCGTAGGCGATGATCAGCGAGACCACGATCAACGCCAGCAACAGCACGCCGGACTGCCAGAGGAAGATGGTTTCGGTAAAGGGAATCATGCCGGTGATCGCCAGAATCGACGGCGGCAGGCTGGCCGGGTTGGCCTGCAACTGCGCGGCGGATGACGAGAGTCCCAGCGCCCAGACCGCACCCAGCCCGAGGTAAGCGGCGGCGCCGGCGGCGCGGTAGTCCATGCGCAGATCGGTGCGCCGGGCCAGTGCACGTACCAGCAAGCCACCGAATACCAGTGACAGGCCCCAGTTCAGCAGCGATGCGACCATGGAAATCAGTGCCACCCAGGCTACCGCGGAACGGCCGTTTTTCGGGATCCGCGCCAGACGGTCGATCAGCTTCACCGCAGGCGGCGAGCTGGCGACCACGTAGCCGCCGATTACCACAAAGGCCATTTGCATGGTGAACGGGATCAGGCTCCAGAAGCCGTCACCAAAAGCCTTGGCGGCATCGGTGGGTTTCGCGCCCATGAACAGGGTTGCCACGGTGACTATCATGATTGCCAGTGCGGCAAACACCCAGGAGTCGGGGAACCAGCGTTCGGCAAAACTGGCGCAACGCAGGGCAAAGCGGGCGGAGCGGCTATCTTCGAGATCAGCGGCCACGGAAATACCTCAAGATTTTTTTATGTTTGTTGGGGTGTCCACAGAGCTGTGGTGGCTCTTTTGGTCAGGCGCCAACAGTAAAACAATCCGTCTGTGGTTGCCGAAGCTGTTTTGAAGTTTTGTATCGACTTTTGTCTGATTGACGCGCTCTAGCATAGGGGTTCTGGCTTTGGCATTCATGCGTCACCACACAGAACACACCTGGAAACCCACCCTCAGACCTGATCGGGTTGTCCCTTGGGGCATTTACGTAGACCATTGGCGCCGTGGTTCTGCCTACTCAGAGTTTGTTTATGACTGCCATTACCGATTCACGACCGGCGCCATTCTCCCGGTCTGACTACAAGACACTGGGGCTGGCGGCCCTGGGGGGTGCGCTGGAAATCTACGATTTCATCATTTTCGTATTTTTCGCGCTGACTCTCAGTCAGTTGTTCTTCCCGCCGGAAATGCCCGAATGGCTGCGCTTGCTGCAAAGTTTCGGAATATTTGTCACCGGCTACCTGGCGCGGCCGCTGGGCGGAATCCTGATGGCGCACTTTGCCGACCAGTTGGGGCGCAAGCAGGTCTTCAGCCTGAGTATCCTGATGATGGCGCTGCCGTGCCTGCTGATCGGGATCATGCCGACCTATGCCCAGATCGGTTATTTCGCGCCATTGCTGTTGCTGCTGCTACGGGTGCTGCAAGGCGCCGCGGTGGGCGGTGAAGTGCCGAGTGCCTGGGTGTTCGTCGCCGAGCATGCACCCCGTGGCCATCGCGGTTATGCCCTGGGCTTTCTGCAGGCGGGGCTGACTTTCGGCTACCTGATCGGCGCATTGACCGCGACCGTGCTGGCGCGGGTCTATACACCAGCAGAAATCCTCGATTACGCCTGGCGCTATCCGTTTCTGCTCGGCGGGGTGTTCGGCGTGATTGGCGTCTGGTTGCGCCGCTGGCTGAGCGAAACTCCGGTGTTCATGGCCATGCAGGCGCGCCGCGAAACCGATGCCGAACTGCCCCTGCGTACGGTACTGCGTGACCATCGTCCGGCCATGTGGCCGGCAATGATCCTCACCTGCGTGTTGACCTCGGCGGTGGTGGTGTTCGTGGTGATCACCCCGACCATGATGCAAAAAACGTTTGGCATGAGCGCCAGCCATACCTTCGCCCTGAGCAGCCTGGGCATCGTGTTCCTGAACATCGGCTGCGTACTCGCCGGGCTGATCGTCGACCGGATCGGTGCCTGGCGCACGGTCATGCTTTACAGCCTGCTGCTGCCACTGGGCATTGCTGTGCTCTATGGCTGCCTGATCGCTGGCGGCAGCTGGGTGGGCCTGGCCTATGCAATAGCAGGCCTGAGCTGTGGCGTGGTCGGCGCGGTGCCGTCGGTGATGGTCAGCCTGTTCCCGGCGCGAATCCGCGTCTCCGGGATCTCCTTCACTTACAACATCGCGTACGCCCTATGGGCCAGCATCACCCCCTTGCTGTTGATCGGGTTGATGCCCTGGAGCCCTTGGATCTGCGTGATCTACAGCGCTGTAATGGGCGCGGTCGGGATCGCCAGCGCGGGGTATTTTGGTTCGCGGGTGCCCAGGGTCGGCTGTGAGGCAGTGGCTGCAGGTGTCTAGGGGCATCACCCCCTCCTGTGGAAGCGTTAAGCTTTTACGCGGTCCGTAGCAGCTGCCAAAGGCTGCGTTCGGCCGCGAAGCGGTCGTAAAATCAGGCGCTGCGATATTCCAGGCAAACCGTGCAAGCAGGATTTGCGTCTGCTTCGCGGCCGAACGCAGCCTTCGGCAGCTGCTACGGGGCCAGCAAGCCCGCGAAGAGGCCATCAGCAACACCTCAAGGGGCTATGCCCAGCTCCTAGTCTTCGGTTTCTTCATGAGGGGCTTCAGCCGGTTCGAGCGCCACAATCATGTCGACTTCAACAGAGGCATTTTTCGGCAATTGATAAACGCCCACAGACGTTCGGGTGTGGACGCCGGCGTCGGCAAAAATCGAATAGAGGACTTCGGACGCAGCATCTGCTACTTCGCTTTGTTGAGTGAAGTCCGCAGCGCTCTGGACATAGACATTGATGCGCAAGACCTGCTTGATCCGCTCCAGGTCACCGAGTAACTGTCCCAGTATTGCCAATGCGCGCAGGGTGCAGATTTTCGCCCCGTGTCTGGCCTGCTCCAGGGAGACTTCCGCGCCCACCCGGCCGACCACAACGACAGTGTTGTCGATGCGCGGGATCTGGCCACTGACGTACACCTCATCACCGTTTTGCAGCGCCGGCACATAGTTGCCACCGATGCGCATTTCGCCGTCGAAGTTGTGACCGAGTGTCTTGGCGACCCCGTCGAATAGCGCCTTGCGTGAACCGTCCATTGCACAACTCCCTGATAGCCGCTGAATGTTGTCAGTCCAACTATAGCGCCTCGGCACATTGAGGGAATCCGGGTTTTCCGATAGCGAAAGGCGCACATTTTCTGTTCGAACTGTCGGGTCATATGGCTTTGATCGGTGAAGCCGGCGATCAATGCGGCGTTGACCAGCGGCTGGCCTGTGCTCGATGGAAAATACGGTAGCGCAATGCTGGCCGACTGTCTTTATCGAGCCCGAGGTGTTGATCCCCGCACCTGAGGTCGGTAGAACTACCCAATAAAGCACAAGAGGTCGGATGATGAGCAAGTTGCGGGTCGGGATTATTTTTGGTGGCCGCTCGGCGGAGCATGAAGTCTCGCTGCAATCGGCGAGGAACATCGTTGATGCGCTGGATCTTTCGCGTTTCGAGCCGATGCTGATCGGAATCGACAAGCAAGGACGCTGGCACCTGAACGACAGCTCGAACTTCCTGATCAACCAGGAAAACCCGGCGCTGATCGCCCTTAACCAATCGAACCGCGAATTGGCGGTGGTGCCCGGCAAGGCCAGTCAGCAACTGGTCGAGACTTCCAGTCAGGAGCTGCTGGGACATGTCGACGTGATCTTTCCCATCGTCCACGGCACCCTCGGCGAAGATGGTTGCCTGCAGGGCCTGCTGCGCATGGCGGACCTGCCCTTTGTCGGCTCCGACGTGCTCGGCTCGGCAGTCTGCATGGACAAGGATGTCAGTAAACGCCTGCTGCGCGACGCCGGACTGGCGATCACGCCATTCATCAGCCTGACCCGCGCCAGTGCCGCGCGTACCAATTTCACTGAAGCGCAACGCAGGCTCGGCTTGCCGATGTTCGTTAAACCGGCAAACCAGGGCTCCTCAGTAGGCGTCAGCAAGGTCAGTAATGAGGCGGAGTACGTGGCGGCTGTAGCGCTCGCGCTGAACTTCGATGAAAAGATCCTTGTTGAGGCCGCCGTCAACGGCCGCGAAATCGAATGTGCGGTTCTGGGCAATGACCAGCCGATCGCCAGCGGTTGCGGCGAAATCGTGGTGAGTAGCGGCTTTTACTCCTACGACAGCAAATACATCGATGACCAGGCCGCAGAAGTCGTGGTTCCGGCCAACATCAGCCTTGAAAGCAGCGAACGCATCCGCGCCCTCGCCATCGAGGCATTCCAGGTCCTCGGCTGCTCCGGCCTGGCCCGCGTCGACGTGTTCCTCACCGATGCCGGCGAGGTGCTGATCAACGAAATCAACTCACTGCCGGGTTTCACCCGGATCAGCATGTACCCCAAGCTCTGGCAGGCTGCGGGCATGAGCTACAGTGAGCTGGTCAGTCAGCTGATCGAGCTGGCGCTGGAACGTCACGCATCGCACCAGGGCTTGAAATACAACCGCTAGGTCAGGTGAGCGCCTGAGGTGAGATTGAAATCAATCCCCCAACGCTGCACCCTCACGCCGTGGATCGGCACCGCCGGCCCATGAGGCTTTGCCTTGGGCATCACGAACCCGGACGATGGCCTGGGTGCCGCTGGTCATGTCGATCTGCCTCACTTCATGCCCTTTATCCTTGAGTGCCTGCACCAGCGCCGGGCTGAATTGCCCTTGCTCGAGTTCGGTCGGACCGTTGCGACTGCCGAAGTTGGGCAGGCTGATGGCGGCTTGCGGATCCATGTTCCAGTCGAGCAGGCCCACCACGGACTTGGCGACGTATTCGATGATTTGCGAGCCGCCCGGGGAGCCCACGGTGGCCACCAGTTCGCCGCTCTGACGATCGAAGATCAGCGTCGGGGCCATGGAAGAGCGCGGGCGTTTGCCGGGTTCGACGCGATTGGCGACCGGCAGGCCATTTTCCTCTGGGATAAAGGAAAAATCGGTCATCTGGTTATTGAGCACAAAGCCCTGAACCATGAGGTGGGAACCGAAGGCCGCTTCCACCGTGGTGGTCATCGACACGGCACCACCCTTGTCGTCGACCGCGACTACTTGTGAGGTGGAAATCCGCATCGGCGAGCGGTCTGCCGCGTAGGCCAGCTGGACGCCAGCCGGGTTGCCGGGTTTGGCCAGGCCCATGCTGCGCTCACCGATCAAGGCGGCTCTAGCGGCCAGATAGTCGGGGGCGACCAGGCCAGCGAGTGGCACCGGGACGAAGTCCGAGTCAGCCACATAAAGTCCGCGGTCGGCATAGGCCAGGCGTTCGGCCTCGGCAATCAGGTGGACGGCTTCAGGCGCCGGTTCCATGCCGGCCGTGGTGCTGGTCGGGACTGGCTTGAGGGGTGGCAGGGCAAAGCGGCTATCGCGGCTTTCCAGGGCCTGCAGGGTGCCGAGGATCTGCGCGACGGCGATGCCTCCGGAAGAGGGTGGCGGCATGCCGCAAACTTGCCAGCGTTTGTAGTCGCTGCACAGTGGAGTGCGCTCTTTGGCGCGATAGCCTTGCAGATCGTTCATCGACAGGCTGCCGGGGTTGGCGTGGCGCTGAACCTTGGCGACGATCTCTTCAGCGACCGGGCCTTGATAAAGGGCCGCGGGGCCTTCTTTGCCGATCCGTTGAAGTACAGCGGCCAATGCCGGATTTTTCAGCCGGGTACCGACGGCTTTCGGACTGCCATCAGCGTTCAGGAAGTAGCCGGCCATGTCCGGCGAGCGGGGCAGGGCGCGATCGCCGGCAATCAGCGCGTGCAGTCGTGGCGAGATTGGAAAGCCTTGCTCCGCCAGGCGAATGGCCGGTTCGAACAACTGTGCCCATGGCAGACGACCGTGCTGGTTATGGGCGAGCTCCAGGGCGCGCAGCACCCCCGGCGTACCGACCGAACGACCGCCGATTTGGGCCTGGATGAACGGCATCGGTTGGCCGTCAGCTTGCAGGAAGAGTTTTTCGGTCACTCCCGCCGGCGCGGTTTCGCGACCGTCATAGGCTCGCACGGTTTTACCGTCCCAGAGCATGATCAGTGCACCGCCGCCAATGCCCGAAGATTGCGGTTCCACCAGAGTCAGTACCGCTTGCATCGCAATCGCTGCATCGATCGCCGAGCCACCCTGACGCAACATCTCACGACCGGCTTCGGCCGCCAGCGGGTTGGCCGCCGCTGCCATGTGTCGGGAGGCGTATTGGGTGCGCAAATCGCCCCGATAACCCGAAGCAAGTTCCGGGGCCACCGCCAGGTCGTTGCCGGAGGGCGCGGAAGGCGGGGCATTGCAGGCGGCAAGGGTGAGTGCGGCGGCTATCAGCGAAAGCACAGATAAGCGGTAGTGGCGCAAGTTGAAGGCTGAGAACACGCGGGGCACTCCGTCCGTTGGAAAAAAGGTGTCGAGCGCAGCCGGCAGGTGTGACCGCGTGAGGGGGAATGTATCGGCCGACAGTGGCAGGTGCAACGCGCGAGGCGACTTTCCCAGTCTTCGGGATGGTCAGCGATCACCCTTTGCTTCAGGTAGTTGAGCCAGTCAGTTAGCGATAACGCTCATATTCCTGCCACTGGCTTTGGCGACGTAGAGTGCTTTGTCGGAGGCGCCGATCAAGTCGTCGGGTAACTCTAGCGATGTCGGGCTGCAGGTGGCGACGCCAACGCTGACCGTGACCGTGCCTTCGGTGCTTTCATCGTGCTCGATTCCTGCCTGCTGAACGGCGTGGCGGATTGTCTCGGCAATCAGAAATGCCCCTACATAGTCAGTGCCCGGCAACACCACGGCAAACTCCTCGCCGCCATAACGCGCCGCCAGATCACCGGGCCGTTTGATATTTTGCCGGATGATCGCGCTGATGGTGCGTAAACAGTCGTCCCCGGCCAAATGTCCATAATTGTCATTGAAGCGCTTGAAGTGATCGACATCGATCAACAGCAAAGCAAGACTCCCTTGGCTGCGCCTGGCGCGGCCCATCTCCGCATGAAGGAACAGGTCGAACTGACGCCGGTTCGCCAGCCCTGTCAATGCATCCTCCAGCGCCAACAACTCCAGCGTCCGATTGGCCTCGATCAATTTGTCCTGAGCGCCCAGCAATTGGTTCTGGATATGATTTTGTTGCTTCATGAGCCTGATCAGTCGATAGCCGAGCAGCCCCAGAATCACCAGCAGAAAAGTAACGATCGCCGCACTCAGTAACGATGCCTGTCGCCACCCCGCGAGGGCCTCGTCCTTGTTGAGCGCGACAAAAATGATCAGCGGATAATCATCGACTCGGCGAAAACCCACCACGCGCTCGACGCCATCCACATAGGACTTGTCGATTGCGGAACCAAAAGGGCCCTTGGGCAACAGTTGAGTGAAGAGTGGAGCACCGGCAAGGCTGGTGCCGACTTCAGCTTCCTTGAAGGGGCGGCGAATGACGATTCTGGCGTCGGCTGATATCAGACTGATCACGCCGTTAGCGCCGATATCAATACTGTTATACAGCCGAAGAAAATGGTCGAGATACAGGGTCGCCAGCACCACCCCGGCAAAACTGCCATCAGGGTGATTGATCCGGCGCGACACGGGCATGATCCATTCGCCCGTCGAGCGACTTTTTATCGAAGATCCGATATGCGGGCCGCGATCCGGATGCTCTTGATGAAAGATAAAATACTCGCGGTCGGAGTTGTTGGCGTCTGGCGGGATGACCCCGTTCGAGTTCACTACCCACCGGCCTTTTTCGTCATAGATGAACAAGCCGTGCAATTGGGCCAGCTCGTTGCTCTGGGCACTGAGCAAGCGTTGCAGTCTGGGAATCTGCTCGTGGTCCATGCCATCGATTTCGAGACGGTCTACCAGGCCGAACAACACGGTGTCGGCTTGCTTGATTGACGCCTGCGCTTGCGATGACAGGGTCTGTGCAAGGTTAGACATCGCGACTTCTTTGTCACGCAAATGGTATTGGCGGGAGCTCCAGCTCTCCCAGATAGCCACGGCCGCCAGTGACAGACATACCGCCAGCAGAAAAACAATTGCAGTTCGAACCTTGAGTCTGGCCTCAGTTTTTTCGGTGGGTGGGGTTTCGGCGATACGAGTTTTTAAAGACGGTTGCGGCATGACACTCCCTGGAATCTGATGAAATGGCGATCCATCCCCTTGCCATTTTTAGCGGCTTACCTGGCCACTTATTGCGACGTGTTGCTTGCGACTATGCATCATCAACGCTGAGGCAGGGCGCTTTACCTTTCTCCAGGCATAAAAAAACGGTCTACCTTGATTTTCCGCATGTTTTTTATCGATTGAGTCCGTCCGAAACGGAGACTCCCCCCCTTAGGGGGAGCCTCCGTTTCGGACGGACTTTAGTGGGCTGGTTTGGGTATTGTGTACGGACTGGACACATGGTTTTTACACATGTGCGCAGACATGGTTTACACATTATGAGCCATAGTCAGGCTGATTGACGTCGATGGTTCGCCAGCTTCGCCAGGGTCTTGGTACTGGCAATGCCGACGCCGACCGGGATACCAGTGCAGCGCAGCACCTGGCTGCGAATGCGCCGGCCCAACTCGTCCAAGCCGGTAAGATCAGCAAACGCCTCGTCAATGCTGTACACCTCCACGGCCGGCTCGCCCATCTTCCCGAACGGTTTGGCATCGTAGCTCCGGGCGATCATGAAGCTGTCGGGCACACCTCTGAGGTGGCGACTCATCGCGCTCATGATTCTCAGGCCTGAGAGGAAAAAATGGCGTCATAAAATATACGCCTGGCGCCACCAATATGTCGCTTGCAAAGTCTCTACCTTGATCTTTAATAGTTACTAAATGTAAGAACGTTACCTTATAAAGTTTGTCTTCCATATCAAGGTTTTAGCGCGCCTCTTGAAGTTTCGCCTTGATCTTTCTCTGATCTTATCAACAGACAATTCAAAGGATTTCGAAGAAATGAAAGAGATCTTGGCGGCAGTTATCCGAAAACTCATACCTCCTTCAATACGGTACGAGATAAGAAACGCTTCAACCTGGTTGCGAGACATCCTTGGCCGTGCGTGTTTCTGGCGTTGGGAAATTGCCAGGTTCAGACTGCAGAAGGAAAGTCCTTACGAAATCCTCTATATCGGAAGGAGAGCGCAGCGGGAGATGGCTAAGCGTCTCATAGGGGGGAAGTCCCAGGGGAATTCGCCTATGACCGACGGCGAACCGGAACCTGCCGCGTCGAATCATGTGGTAGTGGTCAGTGAAGTGCCGACCTCGGGGGCCTTGTATGTACCCATCTACCTGAGTGCTGTCGTACCGCTGGGGCGATCCATCGAGGATATCACCGCAAGATACGATAGCGAGTTGCGTCGAAATATTCGCAAGAACCGACCGCGCTATCGAATGATTCAGACGCTCACGGATGAAGAAATTGAAAAGGCAGACAGGGAAATGCTTCGTCCTTATGCCGAGGCAAGGCAAGGTATCCACGCTGCGCACTCTCCCACGCAGGATGTGCTGAGGATAGCCAAGACTGTGGGCCGGCTCGATCTGATCATGCTGGAGGACGAGGTTATTGGATGCCACCTTGGCTGCGTAATAACACGCGACGGAAAGCGCTATTGGAGCACGCTACGTTTCGGATATACCGAGGCAGTTTTTTCAGATGCCAAAAGATTGCGCGAAGTCAACTCGATTACCACCTTCATGGCACTTGAATGGGCAATAGATAATGGCTTCGATTATTACGACATCGGTCTTTGCCTGGCACGGCCAGATGACGGACTTCTGAAATGGAAAAGAAGGCGCGGCGGCGATATTGATTCCTTGGGAAACCACGCTTATATGTTTGTCCGGTTGCCCAAGACAGGTAGAGCCAAATTCCTCTGGGAGACACCGCTTTTCGCTGTCGAAGGAAAGGAATTGACCCTCCACCTTGGCTTGCCGGACGGGCCGAGCGATGAGGAGGTCGCCCACCGTTACCATGAAATGGTATTTGGCGGGCTGCACAAAGTTTATCTCTATTGCGCCAAAGGCTCGGGCGAAGAGTTTCTCGAAACCTTGCGTAGTCGCTACGCCAATTTGCAGAGCCCACCCATTATGAAAAGGATTCCATCCAGCTGAGTCATTTCCAGGACTGAAATAAATACAGCGCTTCGCGCGACTATTGACCCTGTGCCGCAGGGAGGACTTTTCATGGAAAGCGATGTCTCGCAAATAAGCACTTCGAGCGCTCGCAATAAAAAAAAATGGACCCTTGCCGCCTACAAACATATGGCGAGAAAAAGGCTTGCATGGAAAGCGCAGATCAACTTAAAAAACTTGGCGGTGAAAAGCTGGGATATTGCGTCGGGTGAGATATCGCATTCTCCGCCGGCGTTCTTCCTGCCCAATCAAATGGAACGTGTGACTGGATGGGAAGCGAAGCGCTTTTATCCTTTCGAGCATCCCGCTCGTACAATAGAAGGGCTGGGCAACGTAAAGCAAGGCCCGACGCGTGGCTACCTGATCAAGGATGTCTGGCTGATCGATGGAGCGCTCTACAAGGACAAAGCAAGTCTCTGGTTGTCTCTCAAACCTGGTTTGTTTCCGCGAATTTTCGTGGAAAACGAGATCGAGCGCGGGGCCGTCTACTGCACGCAAAATGGAAATACATGGTTTGGTACATGGTTGATGGAAGACTGCGTGACCTATTCATTGGCATGCAACGAAGGAGTCCCGGTGACCACCGCACCATCCGCCATGTTTCCTCTATTTACCCAGGCGCCCGCCTATGAGGACTGGTTGGGCATGAAGCCGGTCCGCTTGCACAGTGCGTTTTTTCGTGAGCTCGTGCTATTCGACGATATGAGCAACAATCGAAGCAGGCATTTACGTTACCGTGCCATGGGTGAAAAGCTACTGTCGCACGTGAGTTATGCCTCTCACCCTGGCGTGTTCATCCTCCGGGGTGGCGACGGTGACTTACGCTTCCTGCGCAATGAAATCGAGCTCGCTGAACATCTGCACAAGAGCAGGGGGTTTCGCATACTCGATCCTTTGAAAACCGATGTCCCGACCATAGTGGCGACCTGTGCCGGAGCGCGGACCGTGATGGGGGTCGAAGGGAGTCAGCTCGTACATGGTGTCAATGTACTCCAGCCGGGTGGTTCGTTGCTGGCACTGCAGCCACCGAACCGTTTCGTCAGCTACTACAAGTACCTGACGGATCGCGACAACCAGAATTTTGGCTTTGTGGTCGGAACGCCAGAGGGCGATGGCTTCAAAATCGACATTCAAGAGGTTGAGCGCACACTGGACCTGTTCCCATCATGACGGCTGCCTGGGGAAAGTCTGAAAAAGACTTCCCGATTCTGCTGAAAAAGGCGTCAGTGCCGCGCTCATTACGATAGGGCGGCGGATGGATTGAGTGGCGAGGGCTGTCCGGGGACATGGAGCGACAAAGCGAAGGCTCCAGACACAAGAAAGCCCGCACTAGGCGGGCTTCTTGAGGTGATTTATAGACTGCTGCAGACATCTATGAATCGGTACTTGGTGGCTACACAGGGACTTGAACCCCGGACCCCAGCATTATGAATGCTATGCTCTAACCAACTGAGCTATGTAGCCAAGTGGCGCGCATTATTCGCCGATAACGGAAATGCGTCAAGCGTTTTTATTGAAAATTTATCTACACTATCAACTGTTTATAGAAAACCCTCGGTCAGCGTGGGTGGTAGACGGTACTGGCAGCGCTGCGGGCGTGTTCTTGCTGCGGCCCGGCAGCTTCTCAACTCAGGCGAAACCTCCCGGTATTCTCATTCAGCGCCTTGCTGCCCTGGCTCCAAGGTGGCGGCTGCGCTCGCGCGCCTTCGAGCAGGCGCACGGCCGCTTGATCGACCTGTTGAATATTACCGCTGACTTCATCGACGGTGCAGGCCTGTTCTTCAACGGCCCCCGCGCTGAAGCGGATAAAGACGGCAAGATCCAGACCATGGCGTTCGGATATCTCCCCGGCGGAGCAAAACTGAAGTCGTTAGCAGGCTAAGGGGATGGCTTTGCCGCACTGAAAAATGGCACATTGTCGCACCTGCATGTGCGCATCCATCTGTTGTACGGAAACTCTTATGGCTATCAGTAACCTTCAGACCACCGCGGCCCCGGCTTCTACCGCCGCACAAACCAACCCGCTGGTCATGCGCATCATCGGTGCCGTGGCCCTCGCACATTTGATCAATGATTTGATTCAGTCGGTGCTGCCGTCGATCTATCCGATGCTCAAGGCCAACTATGGGCTGAGCTTCACTCAGGTCGGCCTGATCACGCTGACCTTTCAGCTCACCGCTTCGCTGTTGCAGCCATGGGTCGGGTATTACACCGATCGGCATCCCAAGCCGTTTCTGTTGCCGGCCGGCATGGTCTGCACACTGATCGGGATCCTGATGATGTCCCAGGTGGGCAGCTTTGCATTGATTCTGTTGGCGGCGGGGTTGATTGGCATCGGCTCCTCGACCTTTCACCCGGAAGCTTCGCGGGTCGCCCGACTGGCGTCCGGCGGGCGCTATGGTCTGGCGCAATCGACCTTCCAGGTCGGCGGTAACGCTGGATCGGCGTTCGGACCGCTACTGGCGGCAGCGATCATCATTCCGTTCGGTCAAGGCAACGTGGCCTGGTTCGGGCTGTTCGCCGTCTTTGCGTTGTTCGTGCTTTATCGCATCAGCCACTGGTACGCCAACCACCTGAGTCTTTTCAAACTCAAGCAAGGCCAGGCGGCGACCCATGGATTGTCCAAGGGGCGGGTGTTGAGTGCCTTGGTGGTACTCGGGCTGCTGGTGTTCTCCAAGTACTTCTATATGTCCAGCCTTACCAGCTATTTCACGTTCTACCTGATCGAGAAGTTCGACCTGTCGGTCGCCAGCTCGCAGCTGCATCTGTTCCTGTTTCTCGGCGCGGTAGCGGCGGGGACCTTCTTCGGCGGGCCGATTGGCGACAGGATCGGTCGCAAGGCGGTGATCTGGTTCTCGATCCTCGGCGTGGCGCCGTTCACCTTGTTGCTGCCGCACGTGGACCTGTTCTGGACCAGTG
Source organism: Pseudomonas fluorescens (assembly GCF_902497895.1). Lineage (GTDB taxonomy): Bacteria > Pseudomonadota > Gammaproteobacteria > Pseudomonadales > Pseudomonadaceae > Aquipseudomonas > Aquipseudomonas fluorescens_BP. The sequence continues at coordinate 62,195 of NZ_CABVHQ010000021.1, read as the reverse complement.
TGCTGAGCGTGCTGATCGGCTTCATCCTGGCTTCGGCATTTTCGGCCATTGTGGTCTACGCTCAGGAACTAGTACCGGGTAACGTCGGGATGATCGCCGGAGTATTCTTTGGCTTGATGTTCGGTTTTGGCGGGATTGGCGCGGCGCTGCTTGGGCATCTGGCGGATGTTCATGGCATCGAATACGTGTACTTCCTGTGTTCGTTCTTGCCGCTGTTGGGGGTCTTGGCGATCTTTCTGCCAAGAACCAGGAAGGCGTGAGGCTGCCGCAGATCTGCAGTGAAACACGATACCTGTGGGAGCGGCGCTGCGGCGATCCGACTTGTCCGCGCAAGCGGTTGTAGGTTCAGCACATTTGTTGGCTGAGACGACGTCTTCGCGGGCAAGCCCACACAGTTGAATTGAGTTGTGCCCATTGTTGAGTTTCACCGGTATTTCACTAGAAACGGTAAGCCTTTTTCAAGGTTTCCCTGGATGCCACTGTTCCGCTGCCCGGGGCTGTCCTTCTGGTTGCGGGTGCGTTGCATCGGCGGAAATTGGCCGCCAGGAAGCGCGAGGCGATTGCTGTTTGATCGTTTCTTTGGCGTCAAAGGAGAGGGAGTGCTTTCGCCCCGTTTTTATGTGAAACTCCTTGCCTGCTACTTAGTCGGAGGGATCCCTATGTTGCGTTTGTTATTACCTGTGCTCTGCGCGCTGGTGGTCTTGCCCAGCGTTACCAGTGCCGACGAAAAACCCGCGGCTTACCGGCTAAATCCGGGTGATTCCATTACTGTTTCCGTTTGGGGCGATGAGAAACTGAAAGATGTGGAAGCGCAGGTGCTTCCCGACGGCAACATTACCTTCCCGCTGGCAGGGCAAATCGATGTTGCGGGGCTCGATGCCACTGCAGTCGCGAAGAAAATCGCTGCCAGCCTTAAAAAATACATATCCGATCCCAATCCGGACGTCAGTGTTGTCATCACGAGCACTGCAGGCAATCTTGTCTATGTGCAGGGCAAAGTGCTGAAGCCCGGCCCCGTGCAGATGTCAGGCCCAACGGCAGTGCTGCAAGTATTGAGCGGTTCGGGCGGGTTCGACAAATTCGCCAAAGTGGATGAGATCAAGGTCGTGCGCCGCAATGGAGCTAAACAAGAGATCTTGCCCGTCCATTACGACGATTTGATGTCCGGGGATGACATGTCCACCAATTTTCAACTGCAGGCCGGCGATACGCTGATCGTGCCATAACATTGCGCAATGCATTAGGGATTATCTTGCTTCTGTTGCGAACAACCGGTATTGCGACTGCAATACTGAGCCTGCCGTATTCCGGCATGGCCTATGCTGCCACTTGGCAATCGGCAATAGCGCTGCCTACGACTGTCGAGTACGACAGCAATCCACTGCTTCTTACCAGTGGTGAGAAGGGGGTGACCCGTACCATCATCGCCCCCGATTACAGCCTCGTGGGTACTTCCGGGCAGGATGAGTTCCAGTTCGGTCTCGGGTTGAATGTCGTGCGTTCGTCTGATACGTCCATCGTTTCGGACCGTGAAGATCCCAGATTAAAGTTAGGGTGGCAGCGCGAGACCGAAACGGGTGGTTTTGGACTCACGGCGAGATACGAAGAGAGCTCTACGCTCTCCACTGCGGTTCAGGAAACCGGCGTGGTTGCTCCCGATGGCACGCAAAAGCTTTATTCGCTGGGCGCCAACTGGCGTTCTGCTCTCAGCGAGCGAAGTACCCTGGTTAACGAGACTGACTACACTCATGTCACTTACGATATTGATTCACTGATCAACTATGACGAGCTGGCGACCCGCTTTAGCTGGAACTATGCATGGAGTGAGCGGGTCGAGCTGTTCACCCGTTTTGGCGTGAGGCGCTATGAACCGGAGGGATCTGCGGTGGCTTCCTCGAACAGCTACACTCCCACGGTTGGCTTGAATGTCCAGCTCTCCGAGAAACTTAAGGGGACGGTCTACGCGGGTCTCAATCAAGTCTCCGGTACGGATAGCGACCCCACTGGCCAGGGCGGTTTTGCGTTGCAATATACCGGTGAGCGTTTTGATGCAAGCATCGACGCCGGTCGCAGTACAGTTGCCAGCGGGGACGGCGGGTTCGTCGAGGTTGATAGCCTGAGGGGTACATGGAGTTATTCCATCGATGAGACCCGACGCACCGGTTTTGATGCCGCATGGCAAGACTCTAAAGGGCAGACGCCTAATACCCTGCGTAATTTAGGTGCCTGGTTTAGTCAAGAGCTCTCGCCTTTTTGGAATGCGCGCCTATCCTACACGTACAAAGAACGCCAGCAAGATGGCTTGCCGGATGCCAGTGCAAATGTCGTCGGGTTGACCCTGATTTATAGTTATCCCGGTCTCTGAAACTCAGCATTGTGATAATTATGACCTCTGAATACGAAATGTCGGTCAACGACTACATCGCTATCATCAAGCACCGCGCCTTGCTGTTGATTCTGAGTTTCGCGGTCATACTTGGCGTGTGCGTGGCGGTCGCGCTCTCTCTCCCGCCCACCTATGAGTCATCCGGCACTATTCTGGTCGAGTCTCAGCAGATTTCGCCTGACCTGGTGGCGGCGAACAACAATACCTTTGCCGATGAACGCATCGAAGTCATTCGCCAGCGCGTGATGACCCGTGAGCATCTGGAAGGGATCATCGACAAATACAATCTTTTCGCTTCGCAAAGCAGGCAGTTGAGCGTTACCGAGAAGATCGATGAAATGCGCAATGCGATTACCGTCTCCCTGGTCAGTGCTGCCGTTAAGGGGCGCGGAGAGGTGACGATTGCTTTCCGTCTTTCCTTTGAGCACAGGCAGCCAGAGATTGCGAACAAAGTTGCCAACGAGCTGGTGACGCTGTTTCTGGATGAAAACATCAAGCAGCGCACCGAACGCGCCAGTGAAACCACAGAGTTCCTGACGCAGGAGGCGGACAAGCTCAGGGTGGAACTGGAAGCCTTGGAGAACCGGTTGGCGGACTTCAAGCAGGCACACAGCAACGCGCTGCCCGAGCATCAGGAGCTGCGCATGAGTATGTTGTCGCGCGCCGAAACCGAGCTTAAAGAGGTCGACCGTGACTACAAAGCAGCCCGTGAGGAGTTGCGCTTCAATGAGTTGGAGCTTTCCGCTGCGAATGCCGGGCTAGCGACCAAGCCTGGAGCGCCCGGTACGGCAGCTGATAAACCACAGGATCTGGGTAGCCTCAAAGCGGAGTACACCAGGTTGCTGTCGCTGTATACGCAAGCCCACCCCGACGTGCGTGCCGTCAAACGCAAAATTGCTGCACTTGAGGCTGGCAAAGGTGGCGCTCGTGGTGCAGCGAGTCCGGTCAGTCTGGACGTTGCCAAGGCTCAGGCCCGGATCGCCGCCGCACAAGCACGTATCAAGTCGCTGACCGATCAAAAGCAGGAAATACTCAGCAAAATAGAAGCCTACGAGACGCAAATTATTGAGACCCCGCAAGTCGAGCGCGGCTTGGTCACGCTAATGCGTGACCATGAAAACGCGCGTAAAAAATATGAGGAGATTCGCACCAAGGAAATGAGTGCGAAAATTTCAGAAAGCCTGGAACAGGAAAACAAAGCCGAGCGTTTTGTTCTTCTGGAGTCGCCGCTGATGCCCGAAAAGCCGGTGAGGCCAAACCGTAAAAAAGTGGTTGCCATGGGCTTTGTTCTCGCCCCATTGGGCTCTGGCGCACTGGTGATGCTCCTCGAGATGATGAGTCAGCGTGTGCGCGGTGCTGAAGCCCTGGCCAGTGTGCTGGGTAGACGTGTATTGGTTACCATTCCTTACATTCACACCAAGGCTGAACTGGCACGCCGCAAGCAGTGGCGAACGCGGCTGATCGTGTGTGGTGTCGCGATGATCGCGATCCTTTTGGTGCTCATGCACTTCCTCTACATGCCTCTGGATCTTCTGATGTTTAAAGCTCTGGGCCGGTTTGCATAAGGAATATCGCCATGGAAATAATCAAGCCCGATACCGAAAAATCCGAGCCACAGACCTCGTCAAGAGCCATGACACCGACGGCGCAGTCTACAAGTCTGAATGCGCTCAGTTATGTTCAAACCCAGGTTGAACCTTTGCGGCCAGAGCATCTCGAGCGCAACCGCATTGTGGCTTACAACAAGAATTCGAAAATGGGCGGGGCTTTCGATCTGCTGCGTACGCAAGTTCTGAAAGTCATGGAAGAAAATGGCTGGCGCACGCTCGCCATCACCTCTCCGACTCCGGAGGCAGGCAAGACGGTGTTGGCTATTAACCTGGCAATGAGTATCGCGCATCACACAACCAAGACAGCGTTACTGGTGGACTTCGACTTGCGTCGTCCGAGAGTGGGCGCCTGCCTGGGTCTGTCGATGGAAAAGTCGCTCAATGAATTGCTGGCCGATGAAGCGGAGTTGCAAGAGGTTCTGGTCAACCCGACCTTACCGCGCTTTGTGGTCCTGCCGACGCGTGAACCGATTCCTCTCTCCACTGAGGTGCTGTCATCACCCACGGTGAGCCATTTGATTACTGATCTGCGCGAGCGCTACAACTCACGTATCGTTATTTTCGACTTGCCGCCGTTGTTGAGCTCGGATGATGTGATTACCGTCTTGCCTAAATTCGACTGCGTTCTGCTTGTGGTCGCTAACGGCATGAATAGCAAGAAAGAGATCGAGGAAAGCCTGCATCATCTGGGGACAGCCAATTTGATTGGCACGGTGCTGAACAAGGCCGAGCCCCCAAACCGCTCTTACTACTAGAGCGTCACCCTTAGGCGCTCGGCGTTATTCGCTGGTGCCGATTTTCAGTGCCAAGGGTGCTTCTGCTCCCAACTCCAGGCGTGCGCCACTATCTGTTCAAGTGAACCGAATTGCGGTTGCCAGCCAAGTAATGTGTTGGCCCTGCGGGGATCGGCCACAAGGCGTGGTGGATCGCCAGCGCGACGTGGTGCTTCGCTGACGGCGATATCCTGGCCGGTCACGCGGCGCGCGATGTCTATCACGTGCTGTACTGAGAATCCTTGCCCGTTACCGAGGTTAAACGCCGTGCTTGCACCGCCTGCCAGTAGATAATCCACGGCAAGTGCGTGAGCTGCAACGAGATCGACAACGTGGACGTAGTCGCGAACGCAAGTGCCGTCAGGCGTGTCGTAATCACGGCCATAGACGGTGATGGTTGGACGCCGACCGGAGGCGGCTTGCAGGATCAGGGGCAGCAAGTGGGTTTCCGGTTCATGGCGTTCACCTAACTGTCCTTCAGGGTCTGCTCCGGCGGCGTTAAAGTAGCGCAGGCAGACCGATTTCAGCCCGTATGCGCGGTCGAAATCTTCAAGCATCTGCTCCACCATCCACTTGCTGCGACCATAAGGATTAATCGCGGCCTTGGGATGCTCCTCGTCGATCGGTACATACACCGGGTTACCGTAGACGGCGGCGGTCGAGGAAAAAATGAAGTTTTTAACTCCCGCACGCACCATGGCCTGTAACAGCGTCAGGGTGGCGGCCACGTTATTTTGGTAATACTTGGCAGGCTCAGTCACGGACTCGCCCACCTGTATAAATGAGGCGAAGTGGAACACGCCATCAAAGTGTTGTGCGGCAAACAAGACGTCCAAGGCTTGCGCGTCGGCTATGTCCAGTTCGACCAATCTCCCGCCCGGCACTGCGCTGCGGTGGCCTGTGGAAAAGTTGTCTGCCACCACCACTTCGTGATCTGCATGCAGTAACTGCTTAACCATGTGCGAGCCGATATAGCCTGCGCCGCCAACAACCAAAAAATTCATCCTGCTCTCCTGGAAACTGTTGCTGTGTAAGCGCAGATTGGAACGTCAGCGTATCCGCTTGACCATTATTTTAAAAAAGACAGGTTAGTTATTGAGTCGCCGGTGCGCTGGATGATGCTGTACGGGCGGGGCTTGGCTGTCCGTCGCCTGAGGCTGTAGCTTGCGGGACGCTTTTTTTCAAAAATAACCAATTAGACGCCTGCAAGCCGTCGAACTTGATCGTATAGCGTCCATCCAGGTAGGTGGCGGGCAACTTCTTCGTTTGCGCAAGGGTGCCGTGGGTGAAAAGTGTCAAGCCTTGCGGTGCCTGGATTGTTAGCGTGCCTTCGAGGGGCTCAACATAAAAAGGTATTTTGTCGTCGTCTTTGGGGATGGCGCGGGTGCCCAGTGAAATCAGTAAATCCTGCGATCGGCCGACAGGCGCGTCGTCCAGACTTTGTACCACCACACTGGCATTGGCGGTCTTCACTTGAACCTGGATGTTGCCAAGACTGATCGACTCGCCGCCGATCCAGCCGGTTGCTGCCTGGGTGTGCGGCGTATCAATGGTGTAGATGCCTTGTTTCCAGTTGCGCTTTAGCTCTCCAGTGTCTGTCGTGGACTCGCTGGCATTGGCGTCCAGCAGCGACTGGTCAGGGTCCTGAAACACCTGAGCATTGCTCGAGATAATGCCCTGTTGCAACCAAGGCAGTTCCGGCGTCTGTGGCATGGCGATTTGCAGCTTGCCTTTCTCCATGGCTGTGCGCAGTAGAGCAGCGTTGGCCGGTGTTATAAGTTGGTTGAATAGAGTGCTTGGCGTCGGCGCGAAGACATAGGTCGTGTTTGCTTCGCGAACGTCTGCGCGGCGATAAAGCAAGGCGGCGGCAGGCAGGGTGGCCAGCATTGCAGGGTCGTTATAGGCGTGCCAGTTGTCGGCATTTATCCATCCGCCGGTTAGCGGCTCCTGGCTGTAGGCATATTGCATCAGCGCATCCCAGCCTTGGTGGCTGGCGGTGCCGGCCATGTAGAGTGGCAGCGAGTGGCGGTCGGGTGTCGGAAAGGGTTCAATGTTCCACTCGGTGACGGTCAGGGGTTTGCCTGCGACTTGGCCGGCAGCAATCCAGTTCAGTAAACCGTCGCTGGTAAGCGGGTTTTTCTCTAGCTGCCCAAGGCCCCCGTAGCTATGGACATCGATCAGGTCGCCGGCGGTAAGGGCCGGCAGGGAGCTTAGGCCATCGCCGCCCCAGCTACTGGTCGTGGCGATGGGTACCCTCACGCCTAATTTACGTAGGTGCTGAATCATGTCTACGTTGAAACGTCGCTCCAGATCGTTAAGGAACAGCTTGGCGGGGCCAGGCTCCCAAGAGCGCCAGGTTTGGCTTGTGGATAGATTGTGCTGTCTGGCAAAGGCCTCGGCCTCGGCCATGTAGACCTGGTTGTGCTTTGACACTTGTTTGTCTGGCAATAGGACGTTGCCAAAGTGCTGGGTGACGTCGTTTTCGTTGGTGATCAGTACGGCGGCGATCGCCGGATCGTCTTTATAGGCGAGGCCGGTATAGGTGTTTACATGGGTCAAATAGGCTTCGGTAAAGCGCTTCATCGCCTGCTGAATGGTGATATTTACATACGCATAGCCCTTGAGGTCGGCGTTGTTATGGTCATTTTTTGGCATTTCATCGAAGCCATAGATGTTGTCGTTTGCAGTGAGGGCTCGCTCGACGTGCATATCGAGCCATACGTAAATGCCCTCGTCTTTCAGGCACTTGATCCACCAGTCAATTTTTTTCAGCGAATCCGGGCTTAGTTGCTGGGTGTTATGTGTGAGGTTGCTGTCGCGAAAGATGTTTGGGCTCACCCATGGGGAGTCATGGTGGTGCAGTCGTACGAGATTGAAACCGAGTGCCGACAGGCGTTTCGCCTGCTGCTTGATGACATCGTCTGGCGTGCGGAACAGCGTATAGGACGTCAGGTTGGTGCCCCAGAAGCGCGCCGGGGTGTTGTCCGCGAATAGCAATTGCTCGCCGGATGCTTTGACGAAGCCGCGCTTGCCGGCTGGTCTTTCGTGAGCGTTAAGAAAGGACAGATCGACCGGCGAAGTATTCCAGTCGAGCTTGTCACTCGGCCAGCTCTTCGGGTCCACCAGCCCGAAGCGCTCGGTAGTGGTTGGGCCGAGCTCCACATCGCCAGACACGCTCAAGGTGGCTTTGAAATTTTGGCGGCCGGGTTTGATCGTGTTTTTGTAGAAAAAAGCACGCACTTCAGATCTATCACCTGGTTCAAAGTACACTCTCGCCAGTGCAGGCTCAAAACGCATTTCGAGGCGTCTCCCTTGTGCATTCCCCCACGACCAGCCGCGGTTGTCGGGTAGCAAAACCGGCTCACCCATTTCTCCAGCGAAAAGGGCAGGATCGAACTTGAAAACGATGCCCCCGCCCATCACGCCCGGCTTCATGCTGTGTGCATCCAGGGCAAAGTTCCAAGTCAACTTCTGCTGGTCTTCCTTCTGAACCTGCGCAGTCAAGTCGAAATCCAGCGGTTTGTTCTGGCCTGTCAGGGAGTAACTATAGGGGGTGTTCACTTTGAATGCGGTCGGAAAAGGCGTCCACGCCCAGTCGCTTCCCCAAAAGGTGAATGAAGAAGAAACTACAGGGCTGCCGCCGCGCACCAGCATTGGCAGGCCGCTGTGCTCATCCACGCTGGCGACCCAGTCCGACGCCCAGGTACTAAAAGGCCAAATAGCAAGGGACAGGAGAGCCAAGAGCAGCATCTGGGTGCGGCGAAAAAAAGTGGCCATGAGCATTACCGGGGTTGAAGGTTGACACTCGCAATGCTTGCAGTCTCAGTGTGCCTGAGCCTGCGCGCCATCTGAGCATAGGCCACGCCCAGTCCAGCCACCGACCAATACACCACGGGGATTACCGTGATACTGCTAACGGTAAAGATGATCACCAGTATCCCGGCCAGTGTCGCGAACAGCGCACGTCCGAGTCGGCGTGCCTCATCGTCTTTGTTGGGGAACGAACGCATCGCCGTGCGGATGCCGAGCAGCACAGTGGCGAAAAAACCCACGAATAGCGTCAATCCGATCAGGCCGATATTCAGCGCCAAGCCGATATAGGTATTCACGATATCGATGATGCCCTGGCCCTGAATCATGGACTGCATTTCAGGCGTGTTGCGGTAATCGAAAGAACCCAGCCAGGGGTTGCGCTGGATGACGATCACTGCATTGTCAATCAAGCGCTGCCGGTACGTGATGTTCTCTGTTTCCAGCGTGCCGATGAACGGCAGCAGCTCAAGCACTTTTTGCCCGCCGGGCACGATGGCCAGCAAGGGAAGGGCGAGCACTCCGGCGAGCGCCAGCAGTATCAGGCGTTTGAAGGCGCTACGGCCGGTGGCGATGAACACGGCGATGATGGTGGCAGCACCGATCCAGGGGCCACGCGACAGCGGTGCAAACAGGCCGGCGGCCAGCAAGAGGGCGCCGAGGCGTCGCTGCAGTCGGCTGCGTACACTCTCGCGCAGGAACAGATAAAAGCCGATGGCCACGCTGATGACGTAACCCAGTGCAATTGCCTGGCCGGTGGTGACGCTGGCGCGTAGTGAGCCACCACGGCTCAAGTAGCCGGACATTTCCCAGTTCATGCCCAGGGCGCTGATCAGCGCGCTGTACAGCAGCCAATGGTGGGCAAATTCGACGAGACCAATAAGCGCCAGCACCATGGCGGCGAGTACAAAGCCCAACAGAGCGTCCTTGAAGTCGCTGAGTTCCTTCAGTGCCCGGCTGGCGACGTAGTAAGGCAAAAAAACGTCGATGAACAGGTAGAGCGTCTGGCGCAAAGTGTCGGTCAGCGTGGTTTCGCGCAGGTAAAGCACGCTCGCCAGCAAGAGGTAGGCCGCTAGCAGTTTGTCAGGCCAGGAGCGTCCGAACGTCAGTGTGCTTGCTCGCCTGCATAGCGTGAAAAAAACCGGTAACAACACACACAATGTGAGCAGGCGAATATGGTCAAGTGCAAAAAAATAGTTCATCAGGCCGAAGCCGGGAATCTGCGCCGGGGCCGGTGGGATGAGAAACAGCAGAAGGAAAAACAGCGCCATGGGGTTGCGTTCGCGTTGTCGTGCGACGGTCAAAATGATAGCGGTAATGCCCGCATACACCCAGAAACTGTGCGAGACAAAGGCCAGTAGCGTCAATGCGAACCACAGATCGCGGCGGCGAGTGAAGTCGCTGGACGGGATCAGGTCTGCTGCTGGGCGGCGTGCAAAGGCAAAAACGACGCCGGCAAGAACCAGAATGACGATTAACGCGCGAAAGTGCTCAGGCATGGGTTGTTCTTATTCATTGGTGAGTGACGGCTAGTGGCATTTCCAATTGAGGCTATAGTCACTTGCATGCCATGGAGTCAGGGGTCGATGTTATGCCTTCAATTGAATTATCGCCATCGTTGAGCCTTCGCAGGCGAGCGATATTTGCTGTGGCATGGAATCTGAGTGCCCTTGTTGCGTCTCAAGCAATTCGCTTGGGCGGCAACCTGATAATGGCCCGCCTGCTGATGCCGGAAATGTTCGGCATCATGGTCATCGCCACCACCGTTTCGGTGGTTCTCCACTTGCTTTCCGATGTCGGTTTGCGCCAGAACATTATCCAGAGCCCGCGTGGCGACGATCCGGTGTTTCTCAATACTGCCTGGACGGTGCAGATCCTGCGTGGCGTTGTCCTTTTTGCTTCGACGCTTCTGATCGCGGGCTCCGCCTGGTTTGCGCAAGTCATCAATCTGTGGTCGGCCAGTTCCACCTATGCCGCACCGGAGTTGCCGCTCGTGTTGGCCTTTACCGGTTTCTCCGCGATCATCTATGGTTTCCAGTCGACTAAAATCGACGTGGCAGTTCGCGCTTTCCAGCAAAAGAAAGTGGTGCTCGCCGAGTTTGCGGCCCAGCTTGCCGGCCTGCTGGTGATGCTCGGCATCGGTTACTTCACCAGGTCTATCTGGTCGCTGGTGGCTGCAGGTCTGGTCTCGGCTATGGTCGGTACTGTTCTTGGGCATCTCTGGTTTCAGGGCCCGCCCAACCGTCTACAGTGGGACCGCGCTGCGCTCAAAGAGTTAGTCGTCTTCGGCCGTTGGATACTGTTGTCTTCGGCAGTGGGAGTATTGGCCATGTATGGTGATCGCATCTGGTTCGGCGGCAGCATGTCGGCCACCGAACTGGGGGTCTACTCCATTGCCGTACTGATTCTGGGGGCTGTTCAAACCGGAGTGCAAAAGTTGGCCGGGGCCGTGGCCCTGCCGGCCTTCAGCGAGGCCGCAAGGAGTAATGACACCGCGCGGCTCCGCGCTTTGTATTACCGCATTAGATTGATTGTCGATCTTGCCTTGCTGTTTGTCTGCGGACTGTTCCTGACCATCAGTCCACTCATCATTGGCTGGATGTACGATGAGCGTTATGCCGCTGCCGGACCCATGATGGCCATTCTTTCACTTTCTTTTTTCATATTACGTTTCACGGTGGCGCATCAAGTTTGGCTGGCCTTGGGGCTAACAAAGTACCAAGCCATGGATAACATTATTCGCATTATCTCGTTATGGGTGCTAGTGCCTCTGTTGCTGGCTATTGGCGGGGTGAATTATGCGATTTGGGGGGTTGCCCTGCATGCGCTTCCTACGCTTGTCCTGATTGTGTATGTCAATTGTCAAGTGGGTCTGTTCGATATCAAGCGTGAATTGGTGGTGCTGCCCATGTTGGGGGTAGGGGCTTTGTGTGGAGCGTTAGTGTTGAGCCTTGCCAAATGGCTTTGATTTGATCTCTGTCTCTTGTTCAACGTCGTGGAGCTTTGAATCGTGAGTGAACTTGATTTGAATACCTCTTTGATTGGTCGCAGAGGCCTTCTCCGGGCGTGCGCCCTATTGAGTGTGGGGGGGCTGACCTTTGGATTTTCCAGAGTCGTTGCCCGGCCTTCTGCTGTTAAATCCGAGTTTGTTGTTATCAATGGGTGGGTGTTGCCTGCCCAGCATTTTCGGTAAACGCGAGCATGATAAAAGATTACCAGTCACAGAAAGAGCTCCGCGAACTATATGACTTCTGCATCATAGGGGGTGGGCCGGCCGGCATCACGCTGGCGTTGCGTTTGGCCGGGTATGGTTGGCGCGTGATGCTTGCCGAGGGGGGCGGGCACGAATATTCGCAGCGCTCGCAAACTCTCTACAAGTGCTCATCGTCAGGCCTCAATGCCTACGTTGAGACAACGCGCTTGCGCTTTCTTGGCGGCACCTCCAATCACTGGGCCGGGCGTTGCCGACCCTTCGAGCCATCCGACTTTACCGTGCCCCCTCCCGGTAGCTTGCCCGGTTGGCCCATAGCGTTTTCCGAGATCGAGCGTAATCTGCCGGGGGCCATGGATATTTTGGATCTTCCGCTGGAGTCGGGCTTCAAGACCATTAATGCTGCTTTGCGCGGCGGCGAATTTGAAGCTGATCGTTTCTTGCTCAGTCCGCCGACGCGATTTGCACAAAAATATGCCAAGGATCTTCGCGAGACCGAGGGGCTTGATGTCTTCATCAATTGCAACTGCGTCGATCTTGAGTTTGATAACAAGACCGGCCGCATAGCGGCTGTAGTAGTGTCTGATTACGACCGGCTCCGAGAAAGAGTCAGAGCAAAATACTTCATTCTGGCGACGGGCGCGATCGAGAATGCCAGGCAACTGCTCAACAGTGAGTCCCTGGTAGCTGGCGGTATCGTAAGCAGGGATGGTTTCGTCGGTCGTTGTTTCATGGAACACCTGAATATCGATATGGGTACCTTCATTCTGAGTGAGGGGCAGAGTAGAGAGCCTCGACAGTTCTTCACTACCGATGCATTTGTGAAGGAGCACTGGTCAGGTAAGGGGAATGTGTCTGCTTCGCTGGTGTCCGAAGTGAAAACCTATGGGCGAACCGCCGCAATCAAGAGCTTTTTCGAGAATCTCACCTGTGAAATAGGCGGGGCGCATAAGATCGATTTTATTGCCAAGTTCAATTGTCCGGGGGATGGGGTAATTGGCACGTTGATTGAACAGTTTCCCAACCAGAAAAGCCGCATCTCGTTGCTCGAAGAACGGGATGAATTAGGGATGGGCAAGGTCAACATCAATTGGGAACTAAGCCCTGAGGACAGGCACACCATTAAGGCCATAGGGCTCGAAGTGGCAAAGCGTTTTGCCGAAACAGGGCTTGGCTTCGTCAAGTTGGATGAGAGCGTGTATGACATCTCTTTGCCACTGAAAGTGAGTCCCCATGCTCATCATATGGGGACCACGCGGATGGCGACTGCGCCCGAGTTTGGGGTGGTCGACGAAAACTGCAAAGTGTTCGGCACTGAAAATCTTTACGTCGCTGGAAGTAGTGTTTTTGCTACAGGCGGTGCCAGCAATCCCACCATGCCTATCCTTCAGTTGGCTCTGAGGTTGGCTGAACATTTGAATAATAATATAAGTTAGTGTTTTTGAGAGGCTGCCTTGGTGTGGTGGAGTAGTGGTTTTTCCTGTTTGATGTTCGTCTGGAGGTAGTTGGATAGCAAGGTAGTTGGCTTGTTTTCAGGGAGTTTGGAGGTGGTCTAATGAAAGTGACTTTTGTGTTGCCGGTGGTGGGCCTGTCTGGAGGGATTCGCGTCGTTGCAATTTACGCTAAGGCATTGTCTGAAATGGGGCATGATGTGACACTCGTTTCCCCGCCTGCATCTCCTGTTCCGCTACATAGGAAGATGAGAAGTTTTATCACGGGTGAGGGGTGGCCGATAAGCGAGAAAAGTCCATCTCATTTAGATGGTCTTGGTCTTGATCACCGGGTGATAGAAAGATACAGGCCTGTTTTGGATTCGGATGTTCCAGATGCAGATGTTGTAATTGCAACCTGGTGGGAAACGGCTGAGTGGGTGAGTTCTCTAGGTCAGGCCAAGGGTGTAAAAGTGTATTTTGTGCAGGGGCATGAAGTGTTTCCTGATTGCCCGGTGGATAGGGTTATGGCGACGTATAAAATGCCTTTGCATAAGATAACCATTTCGAAGTGGTTGGCTGATGTCATGAGCGTGGAGTATGGCGACTCTGATGTTAGCGTGGTGGGGAATAGTGTCGATCATCAGCAATTCTTTTCCGCGCCGAGGGGAAAACAGCGTTGCCCAACCATCGGGTTTTTATATCATGAAGCGCCATTTAAGGGGCTTGATGTTGCGCTTCAGGTAGTTTCTTTGCTCGAGAAGAAATTTTCAAAACTTCGAGTTATAGTCTTTGGAAATGCCCCTCCTAGTGGTTTTTTCAAGCTGCCAGCGAATTTTGAATTTTATCTTTCTCCCGATCAAGATCGTATTCGAGATTTATATGCGCAATGTGATGTCTGGCTCGCAGCAAGCCGGAGTGAAGGCTTTAATTTAACGGCGATGGAAGCGATGGCATGTAGGGCGCCGGTAGTTTCAACGCGTACGGGTTGGCCGTTAGAAGCAATATCTTGCTTTAAGAACGGCGTGCTGGCCGATATTGATGATGCTGTCGCCTTGGCCCGTGGTGTTGAACGGCTATTGACTTTAGACGAGCTGGGGTGGCGTGCGGTTTCAGAGAGGGCATGTCAAACAGTGGCTTCAAGTTCTTGGGAGAACTCTGCAAAATTATTTGAAACGGCGCTTAATAATGCGTGTGTGAGGAGTTCGGCTGAATAGCGGTCATTTGAAGCGGAGCTTGAATGATGTTGATTTATAAATTATTTTGTAATTCGGCAATGAGAGTTCAGCACTTTTGGGGGGGGCAATCTAATGATTAGTGCACCCCTTGATGTACTGGTAGTTAACTACAATACAGCGACTCTGCTGCAGCCCATGTTTAACGCATTGCACGAGTCAACTACTGCGGATCGAACGCGCTATTTAGTGGTGGACAATGCCTCTGTCGATAACTCGCTGGAGTGCCTGGCAACGGTTTGTCCAGAGGCATTTCTGCTTGCCAATGAAAATAATGTTGGTTTTGGTCGTGCCAACAATCAACTGGTTGAACACCTGCAGGGCAAGTACGCGTTGCTCCTCAATACCGATGCCTTCGTTGCTGCCGATACCCTGAGCAAGACCCTCGACTACATGGAGGCTCACCCTGATTGCGGTGTCCTCGGCGTTCGGTTGGTTGGGCGAGAGGGTGATTTGCAGCCCTCCTGTCGCTATTTTCCGACTCCGTTGAATGTCTTTGTCGCGCGTACAGGGCTCGGGCGCTTTTTCCCTGGGGTGAAAATGGTCGACGACATGGCCTGGGATCATGCCTCGGTGCGTGAGTGCGACTGGTTGCCTGGGTGCTATTACCTGATCCGCCGTGAAGTAATCGACCAGATTGGCTTGTTCGATCCGCGCTACTTTCTTTACTACGAGGAGGTCGATCACTGTAAACGCGTTAAACAGGCCGGGTGGAAGGTGGTTTACTACCCGCATACCACGGTGGTGCATATCGGCGGTGAAAGTGCCAAGTCGGTTGTCGAACTCAATGTGGTCAGTCGACAGATAACCACGTTACAAATCGAAAGCGAGCTTTTGTACTTCCGCAAGCACCACGGTCTACTTGGTTTGGCCTCACATATGTTACTGGTGAGCATGGGTGATCTGATTCTGGCGCTCAAGGCTCTATTGAAAGGCCGCGGCTGGGCCGCCATAGGGGCGTGTTGGCAGCATGCTCGTGATACCTGGGCGTTGCTGCGCGATACCAAATTCGCTAGCCAACCAACACGGTAGGTCAACTTATGTTCGAAAATATACGTGCGGACTTGCGTGCACACGCTGGTGATTGGGCTGCTCAGGGGTTCTGGGTGATGCTGGTTTATCGCTTTGGGCGCTGGCGCTACGGTGTGCGCCCAGCATTGTTGCGCAAGTTGCTCTCCTTTATATACAAAGTACTCTTCAAATTGGTCCAGATCGTGACGGGTGTCGAGCTGCCGTGCGAGGTGGTGATCGGGCGCAACTTCGTCATTGATCATTTCGGCGGTATCGTGATCAGTGGTTATGCGCAGTTCGGCGATGATTGCCGTGTCCGCAATGGCGTGGTCGTGGGGCTAAAGAATGTGGATGAGCCGAGTGCCCCGGTGATGGGTAACAATGTTGATATCGGTGCAGGGGCCAAGGTGCTGGGCAATATCCGCATTGGTAACAATGTCGTGATTGGTGCCAATGCCGTGGTGCTGACAGATGTACCGGACGACTCGGTGGCAGTGGGCGTGCCTGCGACTATCAAGAAGAGGCAGCGCGCAGAAGCAAGGGAATGCTCATGAACCCCAAGGCCACTGGTATTGGGGTCGTTGTTATTGGTCGCAATGAAGGCCTACGGCTTGAGCGTTGCCTGGCTACGCTGGTCGGTGCGGCAGAGAAGGTTGTTTATGTCGACTCTGGATCAACGGACGGTTCAGTGCAGATGGCACAGAGGCTTGGGGTCGAGGTGGTCGAGTTGGACATGGCGGTTCCCTTTACGGCTGCGCGCGCGCGCAATGAAGGGTTTGCCAGCGCGCAACGCTTGCTACCGGCGATGCGTTATGTGCAGTTTGTCGATGGTGATTGCGAGGTTGTCAGTGGCTGGCTGCCCCAGGCACAAGCCTTTCTTGATGCGCAGCCTACGGTTGCGGTGGTCTGTGGACGGCGCCGGGAACGTTTTCCACAGCGCTCGATTTATAACTTGCTGTGTGATCTCGAATGGGATACGCCGATAGGTGAGGCCAAGGCTTGTGGTGGCGATGCGCTGATGCGGGCTGACGCCTTCGCCGCAGTGTCCGGGTTTCGAGCGGATCTTATTGCCGGGGAAGAGCCTGAGTTGTGTGTGCGTCTGCGTGCGTCTGGATGGAAGGTCTGGCGTCTGGTTGAGGAAATGACCTTGCACGATGCGGCCATGACCCGATTCGGCCAATGGTGGCAGCGTACCCTGCGTGGTGGCCATGCCTTTGCCGAGGGCGCATTTTTGCATGGGGCCGCACCGGAGCAACATTGGCTACGTGAGTCGCGCCGTGCTTGGCTCTGGGGCTTGGGTGTCCCGCTGGCGACTATTATCGCGAGTTTGATGCTGGGATGGTTTGGGCTGCTTCTGCTGCTGGTCTATCCACTCCAGGTGGTGCGCTTGGCTCGCCGGGGCGATAGATCAGCGCGCGAAAACTGGCTGCAGGCTTTCTTTCTGGTGCTGGGAAAATTTCCCGAGATGCTCGGGCAAGTCAAGTTTCTGTTGAACAGATTCGGCGCCGGCAAGACGGTGTTGATCGAATACAAGTGAGACGACTATGAATTATCGGCTGATATTAAGAAGCGCGTTTTTTTTGCATGCAGGGTATTCTTTTAGAGCGTTGAATAACAAACTTAGATTGCTCATTTTAATGGCAAGAAACTGGTCCGAGCTCAAGTTGTTTTTGTGGCGTATGACCAATGCCTTGGGCAAGACCCGTTTTGAGCAGTTGGGAAGTGATTGTCTTGGTGTTGTTCATTGGCCGTACATCAGTAGGTGCTGGAGATCTCAGGACAGACTTAGTGTCTTGGCCTCGCATTACGAAGTGGTCACAAAAAGCTGTCCGCGTTTATTACTTCTGGGACGAAATGACAGCTTGATGTTGAGTGACCTGTCGGCGTGCTCTGTTGGTTGTTCCTTGGTTCTGGACCGTCCGGTATGGTTTATGCGGGAAGGAGAGTTGGTGCTGAATTTGTTTCAGGGTGATTTACGTATTGCATCAATAGCCTTTACCTTGTGTCGTACGGAGGTTGAGTTATGTATTTTTATCGGTGCAGTTCAAGGGATACACAAAGGCGTGGAGAGTGACAGGTCTTTGGATATTTATAGAGGGCTGACAAAAGATTTTGAAGGCCTGCGGCCAAGAAGTTTTCTGATCGAAGCTATTAAATATATTGCAAGAAATGTGGGTGTTGAAAAGATTTATGCAATAGGGGATGGATATCGTCATCATCGTCATCCGTATTTTGGGGCTCAAAAAGCTCAAGACCTGGCGGCTAATTATGATGTCATATGGTTGGAGCATGGAGCGATTCCGTCAGAGCGCGAAGACTTTTTTGAAATTCCCATGGCCCTGTCCAAGAAGGCGCTTGATGATATTCCTTCAAAAAAACGCGCCATGTACCGCAGGCGTTATGAGCTTCTTGATGATGTTTTTAAAAAAACAGACAGGGTATTAAGAGGCAGTCATGCAGCGAATACAAGCACTCATCAGGTCGATATTTGATTATAGAGAGAGTATGCCTTTCGTACCGTTTTTTATTTGGCCTTCTGAGAGGTTGCGAGTCTGCAAGGCATTTGGTTTGGTCTATAGTGAGGTCGGGGCGGAGCAAACGCCGTGGTGCTTGTTGACGCTCCTGATAACTGCACTGCTGTGGGAGTACCTACAGTAATAATTCACCGCAACGACATCTAAGCCTGGTTCCTATGCGTATCGCTTATTTCATCAATCAATACCCCAAGGTCAGCCATAGCTTCATTCGTCGCGAGATTTTGGCGTTAGAGCGTCAGGGCTTTGCGGTGCAGCGCATTGCTCTGCGTGGCTGGGACGCTGAGTTGGTGGATGCCGAGGACGTGTCCGAACGCAATAAAACCTGTTATGTGTTGCAGGGCGGAGTCAAAGGGCTGTTAGTGCCTGTGCTACAGGTGCTGCGCGCCCAGCCGCGACGCTTTTTTTCGGCGCTGCGGCTGGCGCTGCGCATGGGCCTGCGTGCCGATCGCCCGTGGCCGTACCATTTGATCTATTTGTCCGAGGCGTGCCGCTTGCTGCCTTGGTTGCAGGCGTTCGGCGCCGAGCATGTGCATGCGCATTTCGGCACTAACTCAACCGAGGTGGTGATGCTGGCCAACGCACTCGGCGGGCCAACGTACAGTTTTACCGTGCATGGCCCGGAAGAATTCGACAAACCGCAGTTTATTCATTTGGGCGAGAAAGTCCGGCGTGCGGCTTTTGTCGCGGCTATCAGCTCTTATGGGCGCAGCCAGCTGTTTCGCTGGGTGGCGCATGCGCACTGGGCAAAGGTAAAGGTGGTGCATTGCGGCCTGGAGCTGGCGTTTCACGATGTGCCGGCAGTTGCCGTGCCGTCCGTGCCGCGGTTGGTTTGCGTGGGTCGCTTGTGTGAGCAAAAGGGCCAACTGTTGTTGCTTGAGGCTGCCCGCATCCTGGCAGCGCAAGCCGTGGCGTTCGAGATAGTGCTGGCCGGCGATGGGGAAATGCGTGCGGAAATCGAAGCCCTGATTGCCCTGCATGGCTTGCAGGCGCGGGTACGAATTACCGGCTGGATTAGCAGCGAGCAGGTGCGGGTGGAAATTCTTGCGGCGCGCGCCCTGGTGTTGCCGAGCTTCGCCGAGGGCTTGCCGGTGGTAATCATGGAAGCCATGGCCTTGCGTCGGCCAGTGCTGACGACCTGTGTGGCGGGCATTCCCGAGTTAGTGCGTCAGGGTGAGAACGGTTGGTTGTTCCCCGCTGGAGCGGTGGATGAGTTGGCGGCGGCGCTGGCGGACTGCCTCGCGCAACCTGCCGAGGTTTTGCAGCGGATGGGCGAGGCGGCTTATCAGCGAGTGCTGGAGCGACACGATATCGATACCGAAGCGGCCAAGTTGGCTAACTTATTTAGGGCGCAAGCATGATCACGTTACTTAATTGGCTGCTCAGCGCACTCCTGGTACTCATCTGCTTGCCGGTGTTGGTGCTGTTTGTGCAGGTGCTGCTGGCCTGCCTGCCTGCGAGGTCACTCCCGTCGGCGCAAGGATTACGTCCGCGGGTCGCGGTGTTGGTGCCGGCACACAATGAATCCTCGATCATAATCGCGACGCTAAATAGCATTCGGCCGCAGCTGCTAGAGGGCGATCGCCTGTTGGTGGTGGCGGACAACTGTTCTGACGACACGGCCGCGCTGGCCCGCACGGCGGGCGCCGAGGTGGTGGAACGCAGCAATAATCAGCAGGGTGGCAAGGGTTATGCGCTGGACTTTGGGGTGCGTCATCTGGCGGGCGTTGCGCCGGACGTCATGATCATTGTCGATGCCGATTGCCAGGTGGGTGAGGGCTCTATTGAGCGTTTGGCAATGTGTTGCATCGACTCAGGGCGGCCAACGCAAGCACTTAATTTAATGCGTGCTCCAGCAGGTGCCGGGCTGAAAGTGAGGCTTGCTGAGTTTGCATGGTGTCTGAAGAATCTGGTTCGGCCGCGAGGTTGGGCTCGGCTTGGTTTGCCCTGTCAGTTAATGGGCACGGGAATGGCTTTCGCCTGGCGGGATCTGGCTTTGATCGATTTAGCCAGTGGCCACATCGTCGAAGATTTGAAGATGGGCTTCGATTTCTGCCGCAACGGCAAACCGCCTTTGTTTTGCCCTGATGCTCTGGTGACCAGCTATTTTCCGCGCAGTGATGAAGGCTTGAGCACCCAGCGTACGCGCTGGGAACATGGTCATCTAGGGGTCATCCTTGGTGATGCGCCAAAGTTGTTTGCAGAGTCGATTGGCCGGCGTAACTGGAACCTCCTGGCTATGACGCTGGATTTATTGGTCCCTCCGTTGGCCTTATTGGCTTTAGCGTTAGGGGCTGTTTTTAGTCTGTCATGGTTGGTATTTATGCTGTGCGCAGCTTTGGCTCCAGCATTGATCGCTTCTGCCGGGGTGGTAATATTGAATGTGACTGTCTTGCTGGCGTGGAGTCAATTTGGTCGCGGGATGATCTCTTTTTCAGCCTTGTTATATGCGCCGTTCTACGCGGTGAAGAAAATACCCCTGTATCTAGGCTTTTTGCTTAAGCGCCAGGTTGAGTGGGTGCGTTCGAAGCGAGATGACAGCTAATGCGCGCTTTTACTTGGCAGCACAACTGGCAAACGATTATCCAGAAACTCAGGGTGGTCAGTGATCTCGGTGATGAACAAGGATTGATTGATGCTTTATCCAAGCCTGAGACGGCGACAGTGCTTGGATTCGTCAATGCCCATGCCATGAACCTGGTGGCGGGCAACGCCGATTACTATAACTCGCTGTCGGCTGCCGACGTGTTATTACGGGATGGTTCCGGCATGGCCATCCTGTTTCGCCGGTTCGGCTTAGTGCCGGGTCTAAATATGAATGGCACGGATTTTATCCCAAAATTATTGGCCGCGTTCAAGGGCCGGCGCGTGGCTTTCTGGGGTACTGAAGAGCCCTTTCTAGCGAATGCGGTGCAGCGTAGCGAAGCGCTATTTGCGGTAAATGTAGTTTCTGCTCACCATGGTTTTGCTGAGGTGGATGCCTACATAAACCTTGCCCGGCAACTGCAGCCAGAATTGGTTGTGCTGGGCATGGGCATGCCCAAGCAAGAAGCCGTTGCTGCCAGGCTGGCTGCCAGCGGCGTGCCCTGTCTGATAGTGTGCGGCGGGGCGATCCTGGATTTTCTCGGCGGCAAGGTTACTCGGGCTCCGCAATGGGTGCGTCGTCTCGGTTGTGAGTGGGTATTCAGGTTGATGAGTGAGCCAAAGCGATTATTCAGTCGCTATGTGGTTGGTAATCCAATGTTCTTGTTGCGCATGCTGATCTGCAGAGATGCGCCTGTTTAGGGAAACTGGTGAAATACAGCGATCCCGTTGCACGAGTTTCCCATGAAGCAGATGACCTTCGCCGACACCGAGTATGCAGCGATCCGACCATGAAGGAGGTGCTGTACGAAATCACCACCTACACTTTCCGTCGATTGGCGAACACAATAAAACCAAACAACGCGGAAGAAAATAACCATGCTGCCGCAGGAAGCGGTACAGCACTCTGTTGCTTGATATAAGAATCGGCTGTCCCAGCCAGGCCTATACCTTGGACATGCGGTCCAACACCTGGAAGATTTGCCAGTGCAGCTTGGCTGTCGAAGGAAACACCCACCCCCGAGTCAGAATGATAAGCAATACTGCTAAATAGGGCAGGTTGGCCATCATCGGAATCGAAGTAGATATCGCTGATCGACAAAGGCACGCCAAGGCTGTTTTTTAAAGTAAACAGCGCGCCACCCGCGTGCTCTTCTATCAGCATGCCGAGTTGAGCCCCTGACTTTTTGCCAGAGTTGCTCATGCAACTAGAGTCATAGGCCAAACTGGCCGCCTGAGCACTAAAAGCAGACGCACCATTCAGGAGTATTAACAACAAAGTGGATTTAATGAAACGTGTCTTATGCATAAACACCGCTCCCTGCACAGAGGAATATTCTTTTGTTGGATGAAAGAATTTTTATCAGGTTAAAGTGAGCATAGTAGGCACATGGCTATTACGTCAATAGTCCGTCATCGCCATAGATAAAAATAGAAAATCAGGTCAGATCCGTCAAAATAACGTCACAATAAACAAGTCAGTCATAAATCAAGTGGACTCTATCCGCCGGAAATAGCTTCAGGATTTGGCGGCATTAGCCCGCAACAGGACGGCCTCAAGGATCAGGGGCACCATAAGCCCGCATCGCCTTTGGCCTTTCCGCTCAGCGTGAAACGGCATGCGGGCGGATCGAGAGGGATAGCCCCGTCGGGGTCTATCAGCGCCTGGCCAGCACTCGAAGAATGCACAGTGAGGATTCAGGGCTACAGCCGCGGCCTACCCAACGCTGCAATCTGCTCACGTTTGCCTCGATTGCATCGAGTCCGAGTAAAACTCACCCCATTTTGTGTTCTTTGGGCCGCGATCAGGTGTCCGTCATGTCTTTCAAGGCAGCTGCTACCGCCATAGCCGCTTCGTAACCCTGGCGCAGCGACATCGCGGCGAGAATCAAGAGGTGCTGACCAAGCATCATGCGTTGTACCAGCAAGCTCATATTGAACACTCGCATCGCTGGTTAGACGCGATCCGGAATTGGCACCCCATCGATGCCGTCAAACTCAACCCGGAGAGGGAGCAACCGGCGCTGAAAATGAGGGCATAAAAAACACGGCTGATGCGGCAACTACCTTGCAAAACGCCGAAGTAGCATCTTTACTCGATCTGGGTGAAGGGCGCGTTACTGGATGTTGCCAAGCAATCTTGATTCTATGGAGAGGATTGCGAATTTTTCGCAAGAAAGAACGTTTAATGTGAATTCAAAATGGGGGACTATATATGTGCGCGAACTATGGCTTGCTACAGCCCTTGAAAAACGTGCTTGGCTATCGAACTTCAACTGCGTGCATTTATTTCGTTGATTTGCAATCTCAAATAACCTCTCCCTGGCTAATAAACAAATGAAAGAATCTGTAGCAACACTGATTCGTAAACTCATATCTCCTTCAATACGATTTGAGCTAAGAAAAGCTGCCGCTTGGCTACGAGACATATTTGGACGAGCGTGTTTTTGGCGCTGGGAAATCGCCAGATTCAGACTGCGCAAAGATAGTCCTTACGACATCCTCTATGTCGGCAGGAAAGCACAGCGGGAATTGGTGAAGGTTATCATGGGTGCGGAATTTCAAGTGGCTGACAGCAAATTGGAACTGGATAAACCAAGCCGGACGGTATTTGTCAGTGAAATGCCAACCCTGGGTGCATTGTATGTGCCTCAGTGTCTAAGTGCTATCGTGCCGCTGAGTAGATCAATCGATGAGATCACAGCGAAATACAATACCGAGTTACGTCGGAATCTACGCAAGAACCGACTACGCTACCGTATGAAACAGGCGCTGAGTGATGACGAGATTGAAAGTGCAGATCGAGAAATGCTTCAACCTTATGCCACAGCAAGGCATGGCACAGCCGCCTCTCAAATTGAATTGCATGAGGTTCAAAGGGTGGCAAAAATTTCCGGTCGACTCGATCTAGTACTGTTGGAGGGCGAGGTTGTGGCATGCCATCTTGGGTGCGTAATTACCCGTGCAGGAAAGCGCTACTGGAGCACAATCCGTTTCGGCTATCCTGAAGCTGTGTTTTCAGATACTAAAAGGCTACGCGAAATCAACTCAATCACCACCTTCATGGCACTTGAGTGGGCGATAGAAAATGGTTTTGACTATTATGATATCGGGTCTTGTCTGGCACGCCCGGACGATGGACTTCTTGAGTGGAAAAGAAGACGCGGAGGTGATGTTGATACGCTGGGTAACCACGGTTATATGTTTGTTCGACTGCCTAAAGTGGGCGCCGCTCAATTTCTTTGGGAGACACCTCTATTTGCTGTTGAAGGCAAAAATTTGACACTTCATCTTGGGCTGCCGGACGGGCCGAGTGATGAGGAAGTCGCGAGTCGATACCGTGAAATGGGTTTTGGTGGACTATTCAAAATATATCTCCATTGTGCCAAAAAGCCTGGAGAGATGCTTCTCGAAACCTTACGTAGCCGCTATGCTCATCTGAAGTCGCCCCCCATCATGGAAAGTATCCCATCCAACTGAATAGGTTTCTAATTTGAAAAAATACAGTTTTACGTGTTTAGCCATGAACGGTATTTCTGTATAACCACTTGTTTCCAGGTTTTCACATTCTCGATCCTGCGACAACTGATGTTCCGACCATCGTGGCGACCTGCGCTGGGGCAAGAACCGTGGGGGGGATTGAGGGGAGTCGTCTCATACATGGTGTTAATGTACTTCAGTCAAGTGGTTCGCTGCTGATTTTGCAGCCTCCTAATCGTTTCCTCTGTTTTTTCAAATATCTAACGGATCGCGATCACCAACATTTTGGGTTTGTGGTCGGTACCCAAGAGGGAGATGGTTTTAGTATCGACCCCGATGAAGTTGCGCGTACTCTAGATCTATTTCCGTTATAGAGAGGCGCTGAACACTTCACCGGTTCGCGCGGTGCACCACCTTCAAGCCAATGCCATCAGTCCGACGACCTTATTTTGCTTTTCCCAAGCTGGTTTCAGCCTCTTTAACCGATTAACCGGGCAATTCCATATTACAGGCAGATTTACCCCGCCACGCGTGCAAATCCCGCTTGACCAACACTAGCTTGGTCAGCCCGAACAGGCTGAACAACTGTAGGCGATCCCTCGGAGCTTGAGATCGCCCCGGCACTCAAAAGGCTGGCTAGTAGGCACGCTTGCCGGTGAAGGCAAGCAGCGTTCGCAGCAGAATGACGAAATCGAGCCAGAGCGACCAGTTGTTGATGTACTCAATGTCAGACTCAACACGCTGAGCCATCTGCTCTATATCTCTCGTTTCACCGCGAAAGCCACGCACCTGAGCCAGGCCTGTGATGCCTGGCTTGATATTGTGACGCGCAAAGTAGTCTGCGATGCCGTGCGAGTACTGCGCATCGTGTTGAATAGCGTGCGGGCGCGGCCCCACCAGGGACATTTCCCCCATTAAAACATTGAACAACTGTGGTAGCTCATCCAGGCTAGTTCGCCGAATAAAGGCTCCAACCCTGGTCTTGCGCGGATCATTCTTTTCTGCCTGCTTGACGACGCCGTCTTCTAGCTGATGGACGACCATGCTTCTGAACTTCCAGATACGAAAAACTCCCCCACTCCACCCCATGCGCTTCTGTCGAAAGAACACCGGCCCAGGGCTATCGATCTTGATGGCAATCGCTATAGCCATCAGCAATGGCGCCGCAAAAAGCAAGATGAGAAAGGCCAAGACCTTGTCCTCAAGATTCTTCAGAAACAGACGCATCCCCATCAGCGGAGTTTCAGACAAGGTCAGCACGGGAATACCGGCAATTTCACGAACGCTGTGATTGATTAATCGCAGAGAAAAAATGTCAGGTACCCAATTAATACTAATGTGCTTATCAAGCAGTTTTAAGTAAACATCCTTAATGATTTCCGAGCCATCCAGAGGCGTAACGAAATATACTGTACGAATGGAATGTCGCACAACTAATTCATCGAGGTCGGAGATATTGCCCAGTATCGACAAACGCTGCGCGCTTTCTGAGCCCTCCTTGCCCTGATCATCGTCCGCCCCAATCAATACACAACCGACCACCCGTTCACCTAGCCAGGGATTATTGCTTATTTTTTTGTGAAGGAAGTTAGCCAGCCCCCCTGAGCCAATAATAAGAGCGTTTTCCAAGTGAGCTGGGTGGGTCAAGAATTTCTTCTGCACTTCGCGTATCGCGAGGTGCAAAAGCAACTGAGCGAAATATCCAACAACAAATAACTGCCCCACCAATAAGCGCGAGTACTGTTCGCTTTGTTTGGTAAGAAAGGCCATGACAACGAGAAAACCAAAAGTGGCAGACCACGCCTTGAAAAGTTTAAAGGCTTTGACGGCAAATCCTACATTGCTTCGGTAAATGGCATAATGGTCGTACACGATGGCCAACGCCCCAAGTAGCAACAGGAGCATGATGACATAATCCGGCGTTATAAAGCCGATATGATAATCGATCAAATACCACGCGACGCCTGTTACAGCAACAAAGTCGAGACCGGCCTGAATAGCGTTACTGGTACTGCTTCGTCGCTGGAGTATGGAACGGCTACTGCTGGGCTCGAATATCATAATCAGACCTCATTGAATTGAGACGCCAAAACGCTTACCTGCCAGCCAACAAAAAAGGTAATAAAAACAGGATTATTTATTAACTGATCAGCCCTCAGCGGTGCATCGCAGCTTCAATCATACGCATCACATTGACAGCTCTCCTGGTGCCAGCAACACACTGGCGAGCAAATAAAAGTCTCGCAGACCCATTCGCAATGGACTCTTGTTTCCATAATAACCCCCTGGATAAGCTTCGCTATAGATCCACGTCTGGCGCTCCAGCGAAACGATAAAAGAACCAAGGAAAGATTCTCACCCATATGCTGGAACACTCTTAAAGTCTCGCGTAGATTTGAGGCAACATCCCCGCACTCGCAAAGCCTGAAGATGCCGATGTTGCACAACGGAGTAACAGCATCCAACTTCATGGTATCAGTATCACTCGGGGCAAGAGCCTGGTCCAATCGACCGGCAGCCAGCGGCATGCGCCCCAATTTTACCTGGACTTCAAGATGCTGAGGATCATGATCAACAACCTTGTTCAGCAAACCGAACTGTTTTTTCCAGTCCCCCAGCTGCTCACCAAAGCACCATCCCTGCGATTGCGAGCCAAAGCACCGACTACGCCGTTGGAACCAGGAATAAACCATCTGCTTAGGCCCCTCACACTCAATGATGGCGCGATTCACTTCAAAACTATCCTCGCTAGAGAGCGTTGACGTCACCGGCAAGCTACTCATACGCGTGATAAGACCACCCATGATCACCCAGCCCTGGACTCACTTCGACGTGGGTTTCACTAGCACGCCATTCATCCAGGAGCTCCTCTGCGATCGATCAGTCATTTTTAGCCACGCTTCACAGCTCACGCCAGGCGCCCCAAGACGGGTAGCGTCAATCCACCTCTGGCTTTTACTCGACGTGTACTATTACTGTAGCAGCACTATGCAATCAGTCACTGAATCACCCCGGATTTTCTAGACACTTTCCAAGCTCAATAAATGTCGCTTTTCAACCTCTACCGGGGATAGCTGGTTGTTGAGCCCGTGCCGGCGTTTTGGGTTGCAAAATATCTCGATGGAATCGAACACGTCACCGCGAGCTTCCTGCCGGGTGCCTGGATATTGCGCCTGATCCGCTCCCGTTTCAGCAGCTTGAAGAAGCGTTCTGCTGCGGCATTGTCGTGGCAGTGTTGGACGACCGCCAAGGCCAGCGCTCGACGCTGGTGAACAGTCGCGACCGGCCGGAATCGACCCAGGCTGTGTGGAAACGCAGGCATCGCTTTGAAGTCTGCGTTGCTACGTGAAGACTACAAACGGTTGGGTCATGGGCAGACCTGAAATTTGCGTAGGAACGCGATGTTCGTTGTTTTTCTGACTGTCAAACCTTCTCTAAAACGTTTTCACACAGCTTCGACCCGCAGCGGCCACTGAAGAAAAATAAATCTGTCCCCATTTCCGGACTCGCGCTGGCGCCGCCGCCAACTCTGCACTAACGTTCAATCACTCGGCCTGAACCACTCAATGGGTCTCAACGCTCCATGTTCTTCGCTAGGAAGTTCCGCGGAACTACGCTGCATTTTTGTGCCTCGGCGACCGAGAAATTCTGCGTCATCTCAATCAGGATTTTCGGGTCACGACGTTAACCTCGTATAGATCATGCGGAGTATACAAACAACATGCAGGATGCCCGCCCAAACCCAACGCTTCACCTGGAATATTGTGTCGAACGTCCGATATTCATGGACTTCTTACAACATGCGAGACGCTCGCCTGATGCAATTGCGGTAATCTCTCAAGACGCGACGTGTAGCTATCGTCAGCTTGAAGAGATAAGCCGGGGCATTGCTTCCTTCTTGATAGGAAATGGCGCTACCGAATCCGACCGGGTTGTTATTGTTTCGAGTCGCTGTGCAGGGTTGGTCTATGCAATGCTCGGCGCCTCGCGTGCCGGATTGACGTTCACAGTTGCCGACATTGCATATCCACCTGCGCGCGTAGGGCAAATCATTCGAGCGCTTCAGCCTTCCTTTGTTCTGCTATGCGGTGAGGCTACAGCCGACCTCAATCTCGAGCATCTTGAGCCAGGGGCAGAGAGTTCTTATCCACAGATCGTTAGAGTCCCGGAAATTCCCACCGAATCACTGCATGAGTTCGCCTTTGATCAAAAGACTTTGCCAGAAGTTAACCCTTGTAATCCAGCATATATCACATTCACATCGGGCAGCACCGGCGAACCGAAGGGGATTGTGACAAATCATGCGCCTCTGGTGCATTTTATCGAGTGGCATACCCAGCGTCATTCGTTATCAAAAAACGATTGCTTTTCCTTGCTTTCCGGGCTTGGTCATGACCCTGTATACAGGGACGTATTTACGCCTCTCTCCATGGGTGCAAAAGTTATCATTCCTGCACAGTCGACTGTCATAGATCCTTCAGCTTTGGTGGCGTGGATACATAAACATGGAATATCCATTATTCACCTTACACCCCCACTGGGAAAACTTATTGAAACTGGAGCAAAACTTAATGGACTAAGATTCAACGATCTGCGCTATCTGTTTTGGGGCGGAGATGCATTAAGCAGTACGCTATACGAACAAATGCGTGTTGTTGCACCCAATGCCGTTAGCGTAAACTTTTACGGCACGACGGAAACTCCGCAGGCAATGGCTTACCATCATGTCGACCCTGAAGCCGATAATACCAAAATTCCGCTTGGGAAAGGAATTGAAGGTGCACAACTGCTGGTCGTGGATGACGCTAATCAGTTGGTATGCGAAGGAGAGGTCGGAGAAATTCTTATACGCAGTCCCTATTTGTCGCTGGGTTACTGGAGTGACATAGCGCAAACCCGGGACAAGTTTGTGGCCAATCCATTTACCCATGTCGAGAACGACATTTGTTATAGAACCGGCGACCTTGGCACTTATCTTTCAGATGGCAGTGTCAGCTTTCTAGGGCGCGGCGATAATCAGGTCAAGATTCGCGGCCATCGAATTGAACTCACTGAAATCGAAGGCGCAATATCACGACATCCGCGGATCAGGCAGTGCGTTGTTTTGGGCGTCAATGAGCGTTCGAGCGTAAGGCTGGTTGCTTATTGCGTTTCAACAAAGCCTGTTTCATCTGTTGAATTGCGTGAACATATCAGCAATGAACTCCCTGAGTATATGGTGCCGGCGTTGTTCGTTTTTCTGGACACTATTGCACTTACACCGAATGGAAAGATTGATAAGCGGGCGCTGCCTCCGATTGTCGGTAACACGGATGAGGCATCAGTCAATTCGAGCCAGGATCTATCGCCGCTCGCGCTCAAGCTGGCGGATGCATGGTCTGAAATACTCGAAGTCACGCACATCGATGCAAATTTATCGTTCGTGGAGCTGGGTGGGGATTCACTCTCGTTTGTTCAGGCTTCAATGGTACTTGAAGAACTTATTGGGCATCTGCCAGATCAATGGGAGATAACACCAATACGTGAACTTTGTGAGCTAACCAATAAAGCCACGTCTTCAACGTTGTCAATTCGGGCAATGGAGATTCCGGTATTTTTACGGGTAATATCTATACTGTTTATTGTTGTCGGCCATTTTCACCTTTTTTCAAAATGGCCAGTTTCAGGCGAGACGACGGTATTGTTTGTAGTGTCCGGAATCAGCCTGGCAAGATTTCAACTTCAAGCCATAAATGAACGCGGCAACGTGCGTACGCTTGTCAAATCCATTATCAGTATCGCGGCACCGACAATACTCTACACTATGTTGATTCAAACGCTGTTTGACAGGATTCATTGGCAAACATTATTGCTGATTTCGAATTGGTTTTCACCGTATCTCGCAGGTGGCTTTGCCTATTGGTACATTGAAGTTCTCTTGCAAATGATAATAATCATTGGGTTCGCCCTGTCGTTCGAGCGCGTCAGAAAAATAATAAAGTCGAACCCGTTTCGTTATCTTGTCATTGTGTCATGCGTATTGGTAGTGGCTGACATTCTAATGAGTAAGTATTTGTTTGATGCTACAGCGCTCTATAACAGAGTGCCACAACACTATCTTGCGATCATGGTGCTCGGAATGGCAATTCACTATGCCAATTCAAGAATCCAGAAGTTGGTCGTCAGTGCGGTTGCTATCATTATGATGGGCGGGCAAGATATTCTAGCAGTCTTCGGGCGTGAATTGCCCGGATTCGACATGAGGGAAAATATTGATATAACCGTGCCTGCCGTTCTCGCGGTGATTTGGATCAGGTCTATTCCCGTACCCGCCATTATCGCGCGGGGACTTGCATTAATAGCGTCGTCAACGTTGTATATTTATTTGACGCATTTTCAGTTTAAGTCCCTGGCCCGTCACATCTATGACGAGCCGGCGCTCGCGGTAGCCATTGCCATAGCCGGTGGCATTGGGGTTGGTTACGCCTGGAACAAGGGCGTTCGAATTGTTGTAATGCGCTGGAATGGAGGAGGGAAAAGGAGCAGTTCGGATAGGATTGAGCGAGTGGCGTGACCTGTGATTATTCCCGATCGACATCTGTAGCAAGAGGAAGGAGAGACAGGAATGAGTGGAGTCACCACTGACAATAAACATCGCCTCGCCCTGGTTGACGCATTACGATGCTTTGCAGCCCTTTGGGTGGTTCTGTTTCATTTATCCGAGGGAAATCACATTCCAACCCTCTTGGCAGCAATTCCGGACTGGTTGAGATATATAGTCTTTGACGCTGGTCATTTGGGCGTGCCTGTCTTTTTCGTATTAAGCGGAATCGTCATGGCGGCTACAACATTTCTCGTGCCGATGAACACTGCGAACGCTGCGAATTTTGTCGCGCGCCGTTTGGTGCGCCTTGCCCCTCCATACTATGTCGCCGTTGCACTTGGTGTGTTGGTGATTGCCGTAAAACATATGTCTGGGCAGAACGAGATTGAAATTCCCAGTATCACGGACATTCTCGGACACTTGATGTTTCTTCAAGGTTTCCTTGGCATCGAAAACATCATAACGGTGTTCTGGACACTTTGTATCGAGGTGCAGTTTTACATCGCATTTGCCGTGCTACTTTGGCTAGCCGATCAAGCCAGAGGCGGCGAGGCTTTACAAATGCGAAGTGTTTCGATTTGGGTCAGTGCATTATTGGCGCTACTTTGGCCCACCGGGCTTATTCATTCGATAGGTTGGCAGGGTGGATTTATCGCGTTCTGGTTCAGCTTCATGGCAGGGGTTCTGTGTGCTCAGACCCTTACAGGCACGAAGCAAAGCCGATATATTGCCGTTGGGTACTGCGCATTAGTTCTCCTCATCGGTGTTGCAAGCAAAAATTCATTTACAGTTGCTGTCGGATTGACGGGTCTTTCGTTTTGTTTTCTGGTTATCAGCTCCGCCACTCTTGGTTTCTTGTCCAGCTATCCTGTGCAAAAGATTGGCTTGATTTCCTACAGCCTGTATTTATTCCATTCACCAGTGATTGGTACTTTCATGCGCCTTTTCCGGCGTTTAATGCCGACTGGCATTGCTTCGGACGTACTAGCTACTATCCTTGCAGTGGCGGCCTGCATCGTATTCGCAGCCATCGCATACATGCTTGTCGAACGCCCCGCAATCGCATGGACCAGGCGCATCAAGTTTAAACGCACTGATGCCGCCGTGTTCAATCAGGACGTAAATCCAAGCTAATTCTCGTTATGGTGCGTTCACGCTTTTGCTCCCGCCACACCCGGTTTCTTAAACCGGCTTCAGACGTCATACCCGGTAGCGTACCCAGCAATATCTCAGATCGTAATGGCGGAGGAGGGTGATCCCAAGACGCAAAAATCCCCGTATCAGCGAGTGATTACGGGGATTTTTCGTCTATCGAGATCCGTGTAAATCCACGGTCACTGTTACACGTTGAAACGGAAGTGCATCACGTCGCCATCCTTGACGATGTAATCCTTGCCTTCCAGGCGCCACTTACCGGCTTCTTTGGTACCGGCTTCGCCCTTGTACTGAATGAAGTCGTTGTAGGCGATGACTTCGGCGCGGATGAAGCCTTTTTCGAAGTCGGTGTGGATCACGCCGGCCGCTTGTGGTGCGGTAGCACCGACTTTTACGGTCCAGGCGCGGACTTCTTCGACACCGGCGGTGAAGTAGGTCTGCAGGTGCAGCATCTCGTAGCGGCGCGGATCATGCGGTTCAGGCCGGGTTCCTCGAGGCCCAGGGCCTCGAGGAACATGTCTTTTTCTTCACCGTCGTCGAGTTCGGCGATTTCCGCTTCGATCTTGTTGCAGACCGGCACCACGATCGCGCCTTCTTCTTCGGCAATGGCCTTGACCACGTCCAGCAGCGGATTGTTTTCGAAGCCGTCTTCAGCGACGTTGGCGATGTACATCACAGGTTTGGTGGTCAGCAGGTGGAAACCGCGGATCACTGCCTTCTCGTCGGCGTTCATGCTCTTCATCAGGCTGCGCGCAGGCTTGCCGATGGTGAAGTGAGCGATCAACTGCTCCAGCAGGCCTTTCTGGACGACTGCGTCCTTGTCACCGCCCTTGGCATTGCGGGTGACTTTCTGCAGTTGCTTTTCGCAGCTGTCGAGGTCGGCGAAGATCAGCTCGAGGTCGATGATTTCGATGTCGCGTTTCGGGTCGACGCTATTGGAGACGTGGATCACGTTCTCGTCTTCGAAGCAGCGGACCACGTGGGCGATGGCATCGGTTTCGCGGATGTTGGCCAGGAACTTGTTGCCCAGGCCTTCACCTTTCGAGGCTCCGGCAACCAGCCCGGCGATGTCGACGAATTCCATGGTGGTCGGCAGCACGCGCTTGGGATTGACGATAGCCGCCAACGCGTCCAGACGCTTGTCCGGCATCGGCACGATACCGGTGTTCGGTTCGATGGTACAGAAGGGGAAGTTCTCGGCCGCGATACCGGATTTGGTCAGGGCGTTGAACAGGGTGGACTTGCCGACGTTAGGCAGGCCGACGATGCCGCAATTGAATCCCATGGTGTTTCCCCGAGGAGTTAGAGTCAGGCCTTCTGGCTGTGCAGGTTTTTCATCGCGCGGTTCCATTCCCCGGCGAAGATATCCGGCAGCACGCCGAGGGCAAAATCGATGCTGGCATCGAGTTTTTCCTGTTCGGCGCGTGGCGCACGACCCAGGACAAAATTTGAAACCATACTGGCAACGCCCGGGTGGCCAATGCCAAGCCGCAAGCGGTGAAAGGTATTCTGATTGCCCAGCTGCGCGATAATGTCGCGCAACCCGTTGTGACCGCCATGGCCGCCGCCTTGTTTGAGCTTGGCAACGCCGGGTGGCAGGTCGAGTTCGTCGTGCGCCACCAGTATCTCTTCCGGCTTTATGCGAAAAAAGCCGGCGAGTGCCGCTACGGCCTGGCCGCTGCGGTTCATGTAGGTGGTGGGAATCAACAGACGAATATCCTGACCCTGGTGCGAGAAGCGCCCGGTCAGGCCGAAATATTTGCGATCGGCCACCAGGTTGATGCCCTGTGCTTGCGCGATGCGCTCAACAAAAAGGGCCCCTGCGTTATGCCGGGTCTGTTCGTATTCAGCGCCTGGATTTCCCAGGCCAACGATCAGTTTGATGGCAGTCACGATAGGGGCCCTTCCTAGGAGTGGTGGATAACGTCGCCGCAAGCAGATGGTGCGGCGAAAGTGGACGAAAAGTGCTCATTTACCATTATGTAAACTCCGCGTTCTCGCCCGCTTTCTCGCTACGCTCTAGTCCGCGATGTTTCCAGTCACTCCGGCGTACAGAGTGAAATTACTCTGCAGCGCCTTCTTCAGCAGCTTCTTCTGGAGCAACACGTGGAGCGTGAACGTTGGCAACAGCCAGGTCGTTACCGTGAGCCAGAGCAACAAACTCAACGCCTTTAGGGGCTTTGAGGTCAGACAGGTGAATGATCGAGCCGACTTCCATTTCAGCCAGGTCGACTTCGATGAATTCAGGCAGGTCTTTCGGCAAGCAGGAAACTTCGATCTCGGAAACAACGTGCGAAACTTCGCCGCCTTTCTTGATCGGGGCTTCTTCACCAACGAAGTGTACAGGCACGATAGCGGTCAGTTTCTGGCCAGCTACAACGCGTACGAAGTCAGCGTGCATCACGTGGCCTTTGGCCGGGTGACGTTGCAGAGCTTTGATGATTACGTTTTGCTTGGTGCCGCCAACGTTCAGCTCGATGATGTGGCTGTAAGCCGCTTCGTTTTCGAGCAGTTTGGCAACTTCTTTGGCCAGCATGCTGATGGATTCAGGGGCTTTTTCGCCACCGTAAACTACAGCTGGAACCAGGCTTGCGAGACGACGCAGGCGGCGGCTCGCACCTTTCCCCAGGTCGGAACGCACTTCAGCATTCAGAGTAAAATCGTTCATGTTGTATCTCCAAAATAACCACATTCGCCCCAGCGGTTGCGACCAGCGCTAAAGGCGATATGGGCAAAAAAGCCCCGCCCCAACAGACTGTTGGGGCGGGGCGCTTTTCGTCGGCGGGATGCAGCCAAGGTTTGACCCTTAACGGAACATCGCGCTGATCGATTCTTCGTTGCTGATGCGGCGGACCGCTTCGGCAACTACCGGTGCGATATCCAGTTGACGGATACGCGAACAGGCTTGAGCAGCAGCGGACAACGGGATGGTGTTGGTCACCACCAGTTCGTCCAGCATTGAGTTCTCGATGTTCTCGATCGCCCGGCCCGACAGCACAGGGTGTGTGCAGTAGGCAAAGACTTTTGCTGCACCGTGCTCTTTCAAGGCTTTTGCCGCGTGGCACAAGGTGCCTGCGGTATCGACCATGTCATCGACCAGAATACAGGTACGCCCTTCGACATCACCGATGATATGCATCACTTCAGAGTGATTGGCTTTCTCACGGCGCTTGTCGATGATCCCGAGATCCACGCCCAGGGATTTGGCAACTGCACGTGCACGCACGACGCCGCCAATGTCCGGGGACACGATCATCAGGTTTTCGAAGCGTTGGTCTTCGATGTCATCCACCAGAACGGGGGAGCCGTAGATGTTATCTACCGGAATATCGAAGAATCCCTGGATCTGGTCAGCATGCAGATCAACCGTGAGAACACGATCGATGCCGACTACGGTAAGCATGTCAGCGACGACTTTCGCGCTGATAGCCACACGTGCGGAACGCGGACGGCGATCCTGACGGGCATAACCAAAGTAGGGGATTACAGCTGTGATTCGAGTCGCTGAGGAGCGGCGGAAGGCATCAGCCATCACGACGAGTTCCATCAGGTTATCGTTGGTCGGAGCGCAAGTCGGCTGAATAATGAAGACATCTTTACCGCGGACGTTTTCATTGATCTCGGCGGTAATTTCGCCGTCGGAGAATTTACCGACAGAGATGTCACCGAGAGGGATATGCAGCTGACGTACAACACGCCGAGCCAGATCGGGGTTAGCATTCCCCGTAAAGACCATCATCTTGGACACGCGCAGTACCTGAAGGCTGAGGGTAACCTGGATGAGTATTAGAAAATGGCAGGGGCGGCTGGATTCGAACCAACGCATGGCAGGATCAAAACCTGCTGCCTTACCGCTTGGCGACGCCCCTGTATCTGTTGCAACGAGTGCCCAGCACTCGGTTCCTTTTAGAGCAGACTTTGCAGCTTGCGATGCAACATCGAAACGTTGCTTCCCTTTGCTACAAACCCTGTAAGGGTCTCTGTAAGAAGGGCCGAGACTTTATCAGCTTCAGCTTTGCTTGGGAAGCCCCCAAACACACAACTTCCAGTGCCGGTTAATTTTGCTTCGGTAAATTTACCTAACAAATTCAAAGCGTTACGTACATCTGGGTAACGCCTTGCTACAACCGGTAAGCAGTCATTTCGACTGTTTCCCTTGGGAACGGGGCGCACTTTAATGGGAGAAGAGTTACGTGTCAACAACGGATCTGAAAAAATTTCTGCTGTACTTACAGAGACTTGCGGCACCAGCACGAGATACCACGGTTCTTCGGGGTCTACAGGGGTGAGTTTTTCCCCGACGCCCTCAGCAAAAGCGGCGTGTCCACGCACGAAAACCGGGACGTCGGCGCCTAGTGTCAGGCCCAGGGCGGCCAGTCGATCTTCATCCCAGCCCAGTTGCCAAAGATGATTGAGGCCGAGCAGGGTGGTCGCTGCATTGGAACTGCCGCCACCGATTCCGCCGCCCATGGGCAGGATTTTTTCGATCCAGATATCGATTCCAAGCGTGGAGCCGGATTGTTCCTGAAGTTTTTTTGCCGCGCGCACGATCAGATTGCTGTCGTGGGGGACGCCTTCGAATTCAGTGTGCAACCTGATGACGCCATCATCGCGAACGGCAAAGGTCAGTTCATCGGCGTAATCGAGAAACTGAAACAGCGTTTGCAGTTCGTGATAGCCGTCTTCGCGGCGACCGAGGATGTGCAGCATCAGGTTGAGTTTTGCCGGAGCGGGCAAAGTCAGGCGGGTTGCCGTCATTTCATTGCCCCGAGTTGCCCCAGCTTGCGCGGTTGCCAGTCCTTGATCACCAGCGTGACGTCGAGGTCGGGGCCGTGCAGCTTGATCCGCTCGGGCAGCCAGAAGCCGCTCTGTTGCGCGTAGCTCAGGTATTCGACCTTCCAGCCATCCTGGTCGAGGTTGGCCAGGCGGCTGTTGGCATCGAGGTTCAGACGGCTTCTGCTGTCAGGCGCGGGAAGGCCGCGGACCCACCAGACCAGATGCGAGACCGGCAGCTTCCAGCCCAGTTGCTCTTCCAGCAGGGCTTCGGGTGTGGGTGCTTCATAGCGTCCCTGGTTGGCGACTTCCAGTGATACCTGGCCGGGGCGACCGGTCAGGCGTGCTGCTCCGCGACCCAGCGGGCCGGACAGGCGGATGTCGTAGTAATCCTGACGTTGCAGCCAGAACAAGGTACCGCTGCCCGAATCTTTCGGGGCGCGAATGCCGACCTTGCCGCTGATCTGCCAGCCATCGAGGCTGCTCAGTTGCTGTTTGTGTATGCGCCATTGCGCGGCGTTGCCATGCCCCTCCACAGACTCGCGGGGGCCCAGGCCTGCGCAACCGGCGAGCAGGGCAATGAAGCTGAATACGATAACGTGGCGCAAAAACATAATCTTAAAGAGTCTCGGAACCGGTCAGGCGCTTGATGGTGCTGCGCAGAATAGGGCTGTCGGGCTGATCCTTGAGGAACTTGCCCCAGATTTGCCTGGCTTCGCGTTGTTTACCGTTGGCCCACAGGACTTCACCCAGGTGCGCGGCGACTTCCTGATCGGGGAAGCGCTCAAGGGCCTGACGCAGAAGACGTTCGGCCTCATCGAGATTGCCCAGGCGGAAATTCACCCAGCCGAGGCTGTCGAGTACCGCCGGATCTTCCGGAGTCAGCTGATGAGCCTGCTCGATCAGCGCCTTGGCCTCGGCATAACGCGTCGTACGGTCGGACAAGGTGTAGCCCAGGGCGTTCAATGCCATGGCGTTGTCCGGATCACGCTGGATGATCAGGCGCAGGTCTTTTTCCATCTGTGCCAGGTCGTTGCGCTTCTCCGCCTGCATGGCGCGGGTATACAGCAGGTTCAGATCGTCCGGGTATTGCTGCAAGGCTTGTTGCAGGACTTTCCAGGCTAGATTGCCCTGCTTGTTGGCTGACAGGGTCTCGGCTTCGATCAGGTACAACTGAATCGCGTAATCGGGCTGAGTATCGCGGGCAGAGGTCAGACGGCTTTGGGCCTCATTGGTGCGACCGTGGCTGATCAGAATGTCGGCCTGGCGCAGTTGCGCCGGCAGGTAGTCATTGCCCGGGCCGACCTTGGCGTATTCGATCAGCGCGCCTTGCGGGTCGTTGCGCTCTTCGGCGATCCGCCCGAGGTTCAGGTGCGCCGAATCGACGTGGCTTTCCCGGGCGACCAAGTCTTCCAGATAGCCCTTGGCCTCTTCCCAGACCTTGGCTTCCAGGCAGACCAGGGCCAGGGAGTAACGCAAATCGTCATCTTCCGGGTATTGCTGGACCAGGCTGGAGAATTCGACCTTGGCGTCGTCCATGCGGTCCTGCTCGACCAGCATGCGCGCGTAGGTCAGGCGCAGGCGTTTGTCGTCCGGATACTTGCGGATGCTTTTTTCCAGCAGTGGCAGGGCTTCCGGTCCGCGATTCAACGCTTGCAGCAGGCGTGCACGCAGCAGCAGCGGCGCGACCTCGCCTTCTTCCGGCGGATTGTCTTCGAGCAGGCTCAATGCGCCCTCGGAATCACCGTCCTGTTGCAGCATCAAGGCCTTGCCGAAGATCAACTGACCGTTGTTCGGGTATTTCTGCAACAAACGGTCAAAACTTTTCATCAGACCGTTGCGGGTTTCTTGATCGGTATCCGCGGCAGACAAGGCGAGAAAGTCGAAATGAGTGTCGCCTTTGCCTTGCAGGACTTTCTCCATATAGACCATGGAGTCGTCGTAGCGCCCGCTACGTGCTAGCTGAATGGCCGCCGCGCGTTGTGCCTCCAGGTCGTCCGGGGCGTTTTTCGCCCAGATCAGCGCGGTATCCAGCGCGGCCTGATCGGCGCCCAGGTATTCGGCGATGCGAAAGGCCCGCTCGGAGATCCCGGGATCCTGAGTATTGATGGCCTGGGTCACGTAGTTGTCCAGGGCAATGTCGTAACGATTGCGCTGGCCAGCCAGTTCCGCGCTCAGCAGGCTGAAGATTGTGTCTTCGCTGAACGAACTGTAGACCTTGGGCTTTTCAGGCGCCGGCATGCTGTCTTCAACCGGCGGCGTACTGTCTGGTGACACGGGTACCAAGGCCTGGCAGCCGCCGAGCAAGACAAAAGCGAGGAGCAACGTGGAAGATCTATTCATATAAGAAGGAGGACGACTAACCTGCGGTCGGATCATCATGACACAAGCCTTCGGTCAAACATAACCGGGGCCAGGCAATTCATATTGACAGACGTTTGAACGCTTTATGTAGGAGCTGGCGGAGCCTGCGATCTTTCGATCTGGATCTTCGAAGGGCCTTAAAATGCCAACAGATCGCAGCCTTTGGCAGCTCCTACAGGGGATTCGGTGCGGCAGTGGTTGTTCTGGATCTGGCGAAGTAGGACAATTGTCGGCTTCTCGATATCATCAGCGACCTTGAATGGCCTTCCTTGCACTCGGTATTAACCACAAGACTGCTTCAGTAGACGTCCGCGAGCGCGTGGCCTTTACCCCTGAGCAGTTGGTTGAGGCCTTGCAGCAGCTCTGCCGCCTCACCGACAGCCGCGAAGCTGCGATCCTCTCCACCTGCAATCGCAGTGAACTGTATATAGAACAGGATCACCTTTCGTCTGACTCCGTGCTGCGCTGGCTGGCCGATTATCACCATTTGAACGTCGACGAGCTGCGCGCCAGCGCTTATGTGCATGAAGATGATGCGGCAGTTCGTCACATGATGCGGGTGGCCTCGGGGCTGGATTCGCTGGTGCTCGGCGAGCCGCAGATTCTCGGTCAGATGAAGTCGGCCTATGCCGTGGCACGCGAGGCCGGCACCATCGGGCCGCTGCTCGGACGCTTGTTCCAGGCTACGTTCAACGCGGCCAAACAGGTGCGCACCGACACCGCCATTGGTGAAAACCCGGTGTCGGTGGCCTTTGCCGCCGTCAGCCTGGCCAAGCAGATTTTCAGTGACTTGCAACGCAGCCAGGCGCTGTTGATCGGTGCCGGCGAAACCATCACCCTGGTCGCCCGGCACCTGCATGAGCTGGGCGTCAGGCGCATAGTGGTGGCCAATCGGACCCTGGAGCGCGCGAGCATTCTGGCTGAGCAGTTCGGTGCCCACGCGGTGCTGCTCTCGGATATTCCCGCAGAACTGGTGCGCAGCGATATCGTCATCAGCTCCACCGCCAGCCAGTTGCCGATTCTCGGCAAGGGCGCGGTCGAGAGTGCATTGAAGCTGCGCAAGCACAAACCAATCTTCATGGTCGACATCGCTGTACCCCGCGATATCGAGCCGGAAGTCGGCGAACTGGACGACGTTTACCTGTACAGCGTCGACGATCTTCACGAAGTGGTCGCCGAAAACCTCAAGAGCCGTCAGGGCGCTGCGCAAGCGGCTGAAGAGATGGTCTCCATCGGCGCCGACGACTTCATGGTGCGCCTGCGTGAACTGGCAGCGGTGGATGTGCTCAAGGCCTACCGCCAGCAGAGCGAACGCCTGCGTGATGAAGAGCTGCTCAAGGCCCAGCGCATGCTCGCCAATGGCGGCAACGCCGAAGACGTGCTGGTGCAATTGGCCCGCGGCCTGACCAATAAATTGCTGCATGCCCCGAGCGTGCAGTTGAAAAAGCTGACTGCCGAAGGCCGCCTCGATGCCCTGGCCATGGCCCAGGAACTTTTTGCCCTCGGTGAGGGCCCTTCGGATAGCCCTTCGGATAAAAAACCGCAATGAAAGCGTCACTGCTCAATAAGCTGGACATCCTCCAGGACCGTTTCGAGGAACTGACCGCCTTGCTCGGCGATGGCGAAGTCATTTCCGATCAGCACAAATTTCGCACCTATTCCAAGGAATACGCGGAAGTTGAACCGATTGTCAGCACCTACAGCCAGCTGCTCAAGGTCCAGGCCGACCTCGAAGGCGCCCAGGCGTTGCTCAAGGACAGCGATCCGGACATGCGTGAGATGGCCGTGGAGGAAGTGCGCGAAGCCAAAGAGCGGCTGATCGAGCTCGAAGGCGATCTGCAACGCATGCTGTTGCCCAAGGATCCCAATGACGGGCGCAACGTGTTCCTCGAGATTCGTGCCGGCACCGGTGGCGACGAGGCGGCGATTTTTTCCGGCGATCTGTTCCGCATGTATTCGCGCTACGCCGAGCGTCGCGGCTGGAAGGT
This sequence comes from Pseudomonas fluorescens, assembly GCF_902497895.1. Lineage (GTDB taxonomy): Bacteria > Pseudomonadota > Gammaproteobacteria > Pseudomonadales > Pseudomonadaceae > Aquipseudomonas > Aquipseudomonas fluorescens_BP. Next base: position 21,269 of record NZ_CABVHQ010000021.1, on the reverse strand, counting down.
GGAAATTCTCTCGGAGAACATCGGCGAGCACGGTGGCTATAAAGAAGTCATTGCCCGAGTCGAAGGCGACAACGTCTACGGCAAGCTGAAATTCGAATCCGGTGCCCATCGTGTGCAACGGGTTCCGGCCACTGAATCCCAGGGCCGTATCCACACCTCGGCCTGTACCGTGGCGGTACTGCCTGAGCCGGATGAACAGGAAGCGATCGAGATCAACTCGGCGGATCTGCGGGTCGATACCTATCGCTCCTCGGGTGCCGGTGGCCAGCACGTCAACAAGACCGACTCGGCGATCCGTATCACTCACCTGCCTTCGGGGATCGTGGTCGAGTGTCAGGAAGAGCGTTCCCAGCACAAGAACCGCGCACGGGCCATGTCCTGGCTGTCGGCCAAGTTGAACGACCAGCAGACCAGCGCCGCGGCCAATGCCATCGCCAGCGAGCGCAAGTTGCTGGTGGGTTCGGGGGATCGCTCCGAGCGGATCCGCACCTATAACTTCGCTCAGGGCCGGGTGACCGATCACCGGGTCAACCTGACCCTGTATTCCCTCGATGAAATTCTCGCGGGTGGCGTCGATGCGGTAATCGAACCATTGCTGGCCGAGTTTCAAGCGGATCAACTGGCAGCAATAGGTGAGTAAATGACGATTATTGCCAGCCTGTTGCGCGCTGCCGACCTGCCTGATTCGCCCACGGCCCGGCTGGATGCCGAGTTGTTGCTGGCGGCCGCCCTGGGCAAGTCCCGCAGCTTTCTGCACACTTGGCCAGAACGGATTGTCAGCAGCGAAGCCGCGCAGACCTTTGCCGGCTATTTGCAGCGCCGCCGCAGTGGCGAGCCGGTGGCCTACATCCTCGGTCAGCAGGGTTTCTGGAAGCTCGACCTGGAGGTCGCACCCCATACGCTGATCCCGCGGCCGGACACCGAGCTGCTGGTGGAGGCCGCGCTGGAATTGTTACCGGCAACGCCCGCCAAGGTCCTCGACCTGGGCACCGGCAGCGGCGCGATCGCCCTGGCCCTGGCCAGCGAGCGTCCGGCCTGGCATGTCACAGCGGTGGATCGGGTGCTCGAAGCCGTGGCTCTGGCCGAGCGCAATCGCCAGCGTCTGCATTTGCACAACGCGACGGTCCTGAGCAGCCATTGGTTCAGCGCGCTGACAGGTCATCGTTATCAGCTGATTATCAGTAATCCGCCCTACATTGCCGATGCCGATCCGCATCTGGTGGCAGGCGACGTGCGTTTCGAGCCAGCCAGTGCGTTGGTGGCCGGTTCCGACGGGCTGGATGATCTGCGCTTGATCATCGCCGAGGCACCGCAACACCTTGAAGCCGGCGGCTGGTTGATGCTTGAGCACGGCTACGATCAGGCGGTTGCGGTGCGTGATCTGCTGCTGACTCAGGGCTTTGAACAGGTCCACAGTCGCCTGGACCTGGGCGGCCATGAACGCATCAGCCTAGGGTGCCTGCCGTGCTGAATGATCAAGAGCTATTGCGCTATAGCCGGCAGATTCTGTTGCAACACGTCGACATTGACGGTCAGCTGCGCCTGAAGAACAGTCGTGTGTTGATCGTCGGTCTGGGTGGTCTCGGTTCGCCAGTGGCCTTGTACCTGGCGGCGGCGGGGGTCGGCGAGCTGCATCTGGCGGATTTCGACAGCGTCGACCTGACCAACCTGCAACGGCAGATCATTCATGACACCGACAGCGTTGGCCTGAGTAAGGTCGACTCGGCGATTCATCGCCTGACGGCAATCAATCCCGAGATCCAGCTGATCGCCCATCGCGCAGCCCTGGATGAAAATTCTCTGGCCGCGGTCGTGGCCACTGTCGATCTGGTTCTCGATTGTTCCGATAATTTCTCGACCCGCGAAGCGGTCAATGCCGCCTGTGTGCTGGCCGGCAAACCCTTGGTCAGCGGCGCAGCGATTCGCCTGGAAGGGCAGCTTTCGGTGTTTGACCCGCGTCGCCCCGAAAGTCCTTGCTACCACTGCCTGTACGGGCACGGCAGCGAGGCCGAACTGACCTGCAGCGAAGCCGGAGTGCTGGGTCCGCTGGTGGGCCTGGTCGGGAGCCTGCAAGCCCTTGAGGCGTTGAAACTGCTGGTCGGTTTTGGCGAGCCGCTAGTGGGTCGGTTGCTGTTGATCGATGCCTTGGGTACGCGTTTTCGCGAATTGCGCGTCAAACGTGATCCAGGCTGCAGCGTCTGTGGACCCAAACATGCGTGAAGCGCCGATCGGCGTGTTCGACTCCGGTGTCGGCGGGCTGTCGGTGCTGGGGGAAATCCAGCGTTTGCTGCCCAATGAGTCGCTGCTGTACGTCGCCGATTGCGGCAATATTCCCTACGGTGAAAAGACCCCGGAATTCATTCGTCAGCGCTGTAGCGTAATGGCCGAGTTCTTTGCACAACGGGGCGCCAAGGCATTGGTGTTGGCCTGCAACACGGCAACGGTGGCGGGCGTTGCCGACCTGCGTCGCGATTACCCGCAGTGGCCCATCGTCGGCATGGAGCCAGCGGTCAAGCCGGCAGCCGCAGCGACCCGCAGTGGCGTGGTCGGCGTGCTGGCGACCACCGGGACCTTGCAGAGCGCCAAGTTCGCTGCCTTGCTCGACCGTTTTGCCACCGATGTGCGGGTCATCACTCAACCGTGCCCGGGGCTGGTTGAGCTGATTGAAACGGGTGACCTGCACAGTCCGGCCTTGCGTCAGTTGTTGCACAGTTACCTCGAACCACTGCTGGCCGCAGGGTGCGACACTATCATTCTCGGCTGCACCCACTATCCCTTCCTCAAACCGTTGCTCAAGCAGATGATCGCCGACGATATCAGCCTGATCGATACCGGTGCCGCTGTTGCCCGGCAACTTCAACGCTTGCTGACCGCGCGTGAATTGCTCGCCCGTGGCCCATCCCGCCAAGCGCAATTCTGGACCAGTGCCAGTCCCGAGCACTTGCGAAATATCCTGCCTCTGCTATGGAGTGGGTCTGGCGTGGTGCAAGACTTCCTTTTGTAAAAAAACCTTGGAACAACCCTCAAAAGCGCTGAACTTCTGCGTGAGCGGCGACTTCTATAGCTAGTCTGTTGAGTAGTACAAGAACAATATAAAAAACGTTCGTGAAAGGATGTTTCTCATGAAACGACTATTTTGTCTGGCCGTCATTGCGGTCGCCATGCTGGGGCACAGCTTTTCGGCACAGGCTGCGGGCGTCGAGTTCGCAGTGGGCCAGACCGGCGAGTCGACGATGACCTACCGCCTGGGAATGCAGTTCGATTGGGACAAGAGTTGGCTACAGAGTAGTGTCGGCCGTCTGACGGGCTACTGGGACGGTGCCTACACCTTTTGGGATGGTGACAAAACCTCCAGTAATCACAGCCTGTCGTTTTCGCCGGTATTTGTGTATGAATTCGCCGGTGAAACCGTCAAACCTTATATCGAATTAGGCGTGGGCATTGCGCTGTTTGCCGAAACCGAGGTGGAGAGCAAAAACCTGGGGTCGGCCTTCCAGTTCGAAGATCGCATCGGTTTCGGCCTGCGCTTTGCCGGTGGGCATGAGGTTGGTGTTCGCGCGACACACTACTCAAACGCCGGTTTCACCAGCCCTAACGACGGTATAGAAAGTTACGCGCTGCATTACACAATGGCGTTGTAAGCTCTTAATGTGGGAGCGAGCTTGCTCGCGATGACGGATGGACTGACAACACAGTGCTGAATGTTGAAGCGCTATCGCGAGCAAGCTCGCTCCCACATTGGTACTCGGGTAACTTTGACTTCAGCGATACGCCGTCGCAATCCCCAGGCGTTCGTTGATGCATTCTGGCGCGCCCATCTCGAACTCCCGACAGATCAGCGGGCGTTTCTCGTAGATGGTGCACATCATGCTGTTGCGATCCAGTGCGGCGCACCAGCCGTCATCCAGGCGCAGCATGACTTCCCCACCCCAATCGTCCGTGTCGATAAAACGTTCGGGCACGCCGGTGTCGGTGATCAGCATGACTTCCAGTTGGCAGCAGCAGGCCGCGCATGTGGAGCAGGTGACGGCCGGTTCGGCGATCTCGATGAGGGGAATAGTGGTCATAGCCATGCAGTGTAAGGCAGTGAGCCACTGTTGTGTGAAAGGCCTGACGGACGCAGTCACACGCCCTGTGCTTGCCGATCAGCGCTGCGGCTACTTCGGCAGCGGCCAGAACCCGGCCATGCTCAAGGCCGCAAAAGCGATTTTCGGCGGGCGACTCCGGATTTCCTCGAGAACATGTCGTGCGGCCTTGTCCAGCGGCCAGTTTTGCGGCATGGGCAAGTCATTTTCATCAATAAAGGGAGTATCGATGAAGCCCGGGCTCAGTACGGTGACATCAATACCTTGCGGTGCCAGATCGATGCGCAGCGATTCGAACAGCGAGCGCAGGCCGGTATTGCAAGCGCCATTATCGGCAGTTTGCGGCAGCTGCAGCCAGGTCACTGAGCTGGCGATGCCCACCAGATGCGGTTTGTTCCCGGCCCGTAACAGGGGCAGGGAGGCTTCGATGCAATAACTGCTGGCCAGTAGGTTGGTGCGCACCACATGTTCGATGATTGAGCTATCGTGCTGCCTGGCATCGACGTATTCACAGGTGCCGGCATTGAGGATCAAACTGTCGAGCGAGCCCCAGGCCTCGCTGATGCGTTCACTGATCTCCCGCACCTGCTGGCTGTTGGTGAGGTCGCCAGGGACCAACAGCACCTGCCCCGGAAAACGCATGGACAGCGCTTGCAGTGGTGCAACAGCACGTGCACTGAGGGCAAGGTGCGCCCCTGACTTGAGCAGTTCCTCGGCCAGCGCGGCGCCGATTCCGCTGGCGGCGCCGGTCAACCAGATACGACGTGGAGGTGTACGCCTCATCCCATTCTCCTTTCAAAATCATTCATGCCCGGCTCCCACAGCCTGTCGCGACGGCAGACTCTTGAACGCGGTCAGTGCCCGTTGACGAGACTGGTTCAGATCGACCATCGGCGGTGGGTAGTCGGGCGCGCCGAATAACCCACCCCTGGCAGCCGGGTTGTGGATATCTTTGTTGTTCAGTTCGGTCAGTTCCGGCAGCCAGTGCTTGATGAACAGCCCTTGCGCATCGAACTTTTCCGACTGGCTCAGCGGGTTGAAAATACGGAAGTACGGCGCCGAATCGGTGCCGGTGGACGAACTCCATTGCCAGCCGCCGTTGTTGGCTGCCAGATCGCCGTCAATCAGGTGGCGCATGAAAAAACGCTCGCCTTCACGCCAGTCGATCAGCAGGTTCTTGGTCAGAAACATCGCCACGACCATCCGCAACCGGTTGTGCATCCAGCCGGTTTCCAGCAATTGGCGCATGGCTGCGTCGATGATGGGCAAGCCGGTCCGTCCCTGCTGCCAGGCGGCCAGCTCATCAGGGGCATCGCGCCAGGCCAGGGCTTCGGTTTCCGGGCGAAATGCGCGGTGCCGGGAAACTCTGGGGTAACCCACCAGAATATGTTTATAGAACTCGCGCCAGAGCAGCTCATTGATCCAGGTCACGGCGCCTTCATTTCCGCTTTCAAACTCACCCTGGTTGCTGTGCAAGGCGGCGTGCAAGCACTGGCGTGGCGAGATCACTCCTGCGGCCAGATACGCGGACAATTGGCTGGTGCCAGGCTTGGCCGGAAAGTCCCGCTCGCTTTTGTAGTAGTCAATCTGCTGCTCGGCAAAACTCTCCAGGCGCCGCCGTGCCTCGGTTTCACCCGCAGACCAGAGCTGGCGCAAGGTCTCGCCGGGAGGCGCGAAGCCTGCTACCCCGGATGGCACCGGATCGCTGCTGATGGCCGGCGGCAACTGGACGTTGGGCGCGCTGATCAGGCGTGGGAGCGCACTGTGCAGGCGGGCGTAGCAGATTTTGCGGAACTGGCTGAAGACCTGGAAATAGCTGCCGGTCTTGCTCAGCACGCTGCCAGGCTTGAACAGCAATTGATCGAGGTAACGGTGAAAGCCGATGCCATGGGCCTGCAGTACTTTATCGACGGCCACATCACGCTGGCTTTCATGAATGCCGTATTCCTCGTTGGCGTGAACCGCTTCGATCCCGTGTTGCCGGCATAGCTCGAGCACTACCAATGGCACCTGTTCCCAGGTACTGGCATGGCGAATCAGCAAGGGGATATTCAGTTCACCCAGGGCTTTGCTCAATTCATGCAGATTGCGCAGCCAGAAGTCGACCTTGCACGGAGCGTCGTCGTGGGCCAGCCATTGCTTCGGACTCAGCACATACACCGCTACCGTCGGGCCGCTCGCCGCTGCGGCCGAGAGGGCAGTGTTGTCATGTACGCGCAGATCGCTGCGCAGCCAGATCAAGTGCATGGTCATTCCAGAAAAACCTTAAATAAGCCCACGTTGAACCAGTCCTTGGTGAGCCGACAAAGGATCTTCGGCCAGGAACAAGTCAGCTATTTCTGCGGTTTTCACGGCCAGCTCGGGGTAGTGAATGCACACCGTTGGTCCGGCAATGATTTTTGGGCAACTGACGCTATTCAGAAGTTTCGCCAGTTGGCTCAAATTTATCGCTTTGCTCGAATAAAGCAGTACGCCACGGGCTTGCAAGTGATCGACGGCTAACGCCAGTTCGCCAGCGGGCAGCGGCCAGTCGAAGACTTCCACGGGACAATCGGCGCTGCTCACCAGCCAGGCGGTAAGCCACAGATAGGGCTCCAGCGGCAGGTCCGAGTGGTTGATCAGCAGCAGCGGCGCTGTGCGTAACTGGCGATTGTTATGGTAGATCCGCGCGCCGAACTTGCTGCGCAGCCAGGAATAGAAAAACACCCGTTCCATTTGCGTGCCGAACTGGCCCTGCCAACGCTGCTCGAGGTCGGCCAGCAGCGGCATCAGCAGTTGTTCGCACAAGGTTCGCGGCGGGTAGAGTGACATGGCCTGGTTGAAGGCGTCGTCGATCTGGCGCTCGGCCAACTGGCTGATCGCCTGCAGCAGGCTGCGGCGCAAGGTCTGCCAATCGTTGTCGGCAGGTTCGACGGATGCCTGCGCAGAGTCCAGCAGTTGCTTGACCTGACTGACCGTAACGCCGCGGTTGAGCCAGGTGAGGATCATCAAAATGCGCTGCACATGTTCGCTGGAGAACAACCGGTGCCCTTTGGGTGTGCGTTGCGGCACGATCAAGCCATAGCGACGCTCCCAGGCCCGCAAGGTGACCGCATTGACGCCGGTCTGGCGGGCAACTTCGCGAATCGGCAGCCAGCCGTCTTCCAGCGCCTGTTGGAAGTCGGCCCCGGGCTCGTCGTTGGCGGGAGTGTCGGGCTGGGTCATGGACTAGATCGCATTGCGCAGGCTGAGGTTTTCCGGGTGCGGTTGCAGGTATACCTGCTGCGCGACATACGGATCGGGGTGCAGTCGCAGGTGGTGCTTGAGCAGCGTCAAGGGCACCACCAACGGTACGATGCCGCGAAGGTACTGGCGGATGACCTGCTGCATTTCCTGCTTGTCTTCAGCGCTGATGGTTTGCTTGAGGTAGCCACTGAGGTGTTGCAGAACATTGGTGTGGGTACGGCGGGTGGCACATTTTTTCAGCGCCGCCATCAGCTCGCTGAAATACCGTGGACCGAGCAGGGCGGGGTCGGATTTGCCCATGTGACCGAGCAAGTTGCCCAGGGTTTTGTATTGCACCGGGTTATGGGCCATGAGCAGGTATTTGTAGCGCGAATGAAATTCGGTCAGTCGGCGGCGGCTCAAACCCTCCTTGAGCAGCTGCTGCCAGGCGGCATAGGCGAAAACCCGAGTCAGAAAGTTTTCCCGCAGTACCGGATCATTCAGGCGGCCGTCTTCTTCTACCGGCAGGTCAGGATGCAGCGCGCAAAACGTCCGGGCATAGATCCCGCGACCGCCGCCATCAATCGGCATGCCGTTGTCCTGGTAGACCTTGACCCGGTGCAGGCCACAGGAGGGCGACTTCTGCATGAAGATGTAGCCGCAGATGTCATGCAGTTCGCCGGCCATTTTTGCAGCGTAATCAACCAAGGGTTGAGTGACGTTGAGCTCGTGATGAACCGTGCCGATGGCCTCCGGGTGCTGCGGATTACCCACCAGGCGGATCGGCTCGCGAGGAATACCGAGGCCGATAGCGACTTCCGGGCAGACCGCAATGCAGTCGAAATAATCTGTCAGGGTGCGACTGCACAGGTGCGATTGCTTGTGCCCACCGTTGTAACGGACTTCGGCGCCCATCAGGCAGGCGCTGATAGCGATTTTCGGTCGGGTCGCAGTAACGTCACCGGACATGAGGGGCCTCTGATCTATACCTGTACAGATATCTTTACCCGTACAACTTCAATGCATCATAGATTCAAGAGTGTACAAGTCAAATTATTTGTATAGGTTTTTTTAGAGGGATTCAATTCCATTACCGTGCCTTCCTCATCGAGGAACGGTTCGGTCACTGGAAAATGTTTTTTCGGGGTTTTGCGGGCGGGCTGCTGTCCATTTCGACAGCAGCAATTTGTTCGGGTTGATGCGCTTCACTGCAGGTGTTCATGCAAACGGCGGGCGGCGTCCTGGCCGCTGAGCCAAGCCCCTTCGACACGTCCGGACAGGCACCAGTCACCACACACATACAGGCCCAGATCGGCATCGGCCAGGGCGCCCCAGGCATGAGTGCCGGCCGGCCGGGCATAGAGCCAGCGGTGGGCGAGACTGAAGCTCGGAGCGGGCATGGCGCTGTGCAGCAACTCGGCGAAAGCGCCGTGCAGTTGCTCGATCACAGCCTCTTTCGGCAGATCGATATGCTGCCGGCTCCACGTGCTGGTGGCGTGCAGGACCCAGGTGTCCAGGGTGGTGTCGCGGCCTGGTTTGCTGCGGTTGCGAGCCAGCCAGTCGAGTGGGCTGTCCTGCACGAAGCAGCCTTCCATCGGAGTATCCAGTGGTGTTTCGAAGGCCAGGGCGACGGCCCAGGTCGGCTCCATTTTCACGCTGGCAGCGGCACCCGCCAGTTTTGGCGCGGCCGCCAGCAGGGCGGTGGCCTGAGGGGCTGGAGTGGCGATCACTACATGGCTGAATGGGCCGTGGGTGAAACCTTCGGCATCTTGCAGATGCCAATGCTGCTCGCCACGGTAGACCTCGGTGATACGGCAGCCGAAATGCACTTCCATGTCGCCGATCAGGGCGCGAGTGATGGCGCTCATGCGTGGCGTCCCGACCCAGCGAGTCTGCTCGTCAGGGGAAAGGGTGAGCTGGCCGCCGTGGAAATTATAGAGCTGCGGAGTCCATTCGGCGACCCAGCCCTTGGTTTGCCAGCGCTGGACTTCGGTGACGAAGCGCCGGTCACGGGCGGTGAAATACTGCGCCCCCAGGTCCAGCACGCCAGCGTCACTGCGCTTGCTCGCCATGCGTCCGCCGCTGCCATGACTTTTATCGAAAAGTTGTATCTCATGCCCGAGGTCGCGAAGTGCCTGGGCCGCTGAGAGTCCGGCGATGCCGGTGCCGATGATTGCGATAGGTACAGTCATAGGGGCCTCGTTTACCTTCTGTACAGACTACGCCGTGGTTTAAACCTGTACAATATTGTTTTTTGGTATAGCTTTTTGCGTGCGTGGTCTTGCAAGCTGTTCCAGGTAGGTTGTCCTATTGTTAACCATAGAGCCTGCCCGATTCAAAAGCTCCCTGCTTATAAAAATAGACTAGTGGACAGGGTAAAACGCCACGCGAGGAAGTTGTCATGCACATATTGCTGACCGGCGGTACTGGTTTGATAGGACGTCAGCTCTGCCAACACTGGTTGACTCAAGGTCATCGCTTGACTGTATGGAGTCGTCGACCGGATCAGGTGGCCAAACTCTGCGGGACCCAGGTTCGCGGAATCGGCCGCCTCGAAGAGTTTGGCAGCGAGCCGGTCGACGCGGTGATCAATCTCGCCGGTGCACCTATTGCCAGTCGACCCTGGACCCACAAGCGCAAGGCGTTGCTCTGGAGCAGCCGGATCAGCCTGACTGAAACCCTGCTCGCCTGGCTTGGTAGCCGTGAACAAAAACCACAGCTGCTGATTTCCGGTTCGGCGGTGGGCTGGTATGGCGATGGTGGCGAGCGTGAGCTGACCGAGGAATCGCCGCCGATCAATGAAGATTTCGCCAGCCAGCTGTGCATTGCCTGGGAGGAAACCGCGCAACGCGCCGAGGCCATGGGCATCCGCGTGGTGCTGATTCGTACCGGGCTGGTGCTGGCCGCCGAGGGCGGCTTTTTGTCGCGGCTGTTAATACCCTTCAAACTCGGGCTGGGCGGGCCTATCGGCAATGGTCGGCAATGGATGCCGTGGATTCATATCAAGGATCAAATCGCCCTGATTGATTTTCTTCTGAATCAGAAAGACGCACGCGGTCCTTATAATGCCTGCGCGCCCCAGCCGGTGCGCAATCGCGAGTTTGCCAAGACCCTGGGCAGCGTATTGCACCGACCGGCGATAGTGCCGGTGCCGACCCTGGTTTTGCGGGTTGGCCTGGGTGAGTTGTCACTGTTGCTGCTGGGGGGCCAGCGGGCCACGCCGACGCGTTTGTTGGCGGCCGGTTTTACTTTTCAGTTCACTGATTTACGTGCGGCTCTGGACGATTTATCCAGCCGCCTTTGAAAGGACGTTGCATGACCGATCACGCGTTGCTCCTGGTCAACCTGGGTTCGCCGGCCTCCACTTCGGTGGCGGACGTACGTAGCTATCTCAATCAATTTCTGATGGACCCATACGTCATCGACTTGCCTTGGCCGGTGCGGCGTTTGCTGGTCTCGCTGATTCTGATCAAGCGCCCTGAGCAGTCGGCCCATGCCTACGCATCGATCTGGTGGGAGGAGGGCTCGCCGCTGGTGGTTCTCAGCCGGCGTCTGCAGCAGGCAATGACTGAGCAATGGACTCAGGGCCCAGTGGAGCTGGCGATGCGTTACGGCGAGCCGTCGATTGAGTCGACGCTCACCCGTCTGGCCGCCCAAGGCTACAAGAAAGTCACCATAGCGCCGCTCTACCCGCAGTTTGCCGACAGCACCGTGACCACGGTGATCGAAGAGGTCAAGCGGGTGATACGGGGAAAGCAGCTGGATATTCAGTTTTCGCTGCTGCGGCCGTTCTATGACCAGCCGGAATACCTGGACGCGTTAGTGGCCAGTGCCAAGCCGCATCTGCAGCAGGATTTCGATCACCTGCTGCTGAGTTTCCATGGCCTGCCGGAACGGCATCTGAAGAAGCTCAATCCCGGTCATAGTTTCGACGGCGGGGCCGATTGCTGTCGCGATGCACCGCCAGAGGTCGTCGCGACCTGTTATCGCGGCCAGTGCCTGCGAACGGCCCGGGCCTTTGCCGAGCGCCTGGGGTTGCCAGAGGATAAGTGGTCGGTATCGTTCCAGTCGCGGCTGGGCCGGGCGAAATGGATCGAACCCTACACCGAAGCGCGACTCGAGGAGCTGGCAGCGCAAGGCGTGAAGAAGATTCTGGTGATGTGCCCGGCTTTCGTCGCCGACTGCATCGAGACCCTGGAAGAGATTGGTGATCGCGGGCGTGAGCAGTTCCGTGAAGCGGGGGGCGAGGAGTTAATACTGGTGCCCTGTCTGAATGACAACCCCGAGTGGGCGGTGGCGTTGAATACGCTGTGCGAGCGGGCGCCGAGAGCCTTGTAAATACAGAACCTGTGGTGAGGAGGGCTTGTCGGAACGCAGCATCGCCCCGTTCGGCTGCGCAGCAGTCGTAAAACCAGTGGTTGCGGTGTGCCTGACGAAATGTGATTGCAGGTTTTAGGGCCGCTTCGCGACCCAGCGGGGGCAAGCCCCCTCGCCACAGCAAGCCCCCTGCCACAGGGGACCTGCTTGGGTCAGTTACAGCAACGACTCATCCGCCTTCTTGTGCTTCCAGCTGTCATTGCCGGGCAGCAGCAGATTCAGGCCGATCGCCACCACCGCGCACAAGGCGATGCCTTTGAGGCCGAAGTCATCCGGGCCAGTCCCGGTACCCACCAGCACGCCGCCAATCCCGAACACCAGGGTCACCGACACAATCACCAGATTGCGCGCTTCGCCCAGATCGATTTTGTGGCGAATCATGGTGTTCATCCCCACCGCGGCGATCGAGCCGAACAACAGACAGAGAATCCCACCCATTACCGGCACTGGAATGCTCTGCAGCAGTGCACCGAACTTGCCGACAAACGCCAGGCTGATGGCGAAAATCGCCGCCCATGTCATGATTTTCGGGTTGTAGTTCTTGGTCAGCATCACCGCGCCAGTCACTTCGGCATAGGTGGTGTTGGGTGGGCCGCCGAGCAGTCCGGCAGCGGTGGTGGCGATGCCATCGCCAAACAGGGTGCGGTGCAGACCGGGTTTCTTCAGGTAATCACGCCCCGTCACGCTACCGACCGCGATCACCCCACCGATATGCTCGATGGCTGGCGCCAGCGCCACCGGAACGATAAACAGAATCGCCTGCCAGTTGAACTCCGGAGCGGTGAAGTGCGGGAGCGCGAACCATGGTGCAGCGGCAATCTTCGCGGTATCGACCACACCGAAGAAGAACGCCATGCCGAAACCCACCAGCACCCCGGAAATGATCGGCACCAGGCGGAAAATCCCTTTGCCGAAGACGGCGACGATCAAGGTGGTCAGCAGCGCCGGCATCGAGATCAGCATGGCGGTCTGGTAGGGGATCAGCTCAGTGCCGTCGCCGGCCTTGCCCATCGCCATATTGGCGGCAATCGGCGCCATGGCCAGGCCGATGGAGATAATCACCGGGCCGATCACCACGGGTGGCAGCAGGCGGTCGATGAAACCGGTGCCCTTGATCTTCACCGCCAGGCCCAGAAAGGTATAAACGAAACCGGCCGCCATCACTCCACCCATCGTCGCAGCGAGGCCGAACTGGCCCTTGGCGAGAATGATCGGGGTAATGAAGGCAAAGCTCGAAGCCAGGAACACCGGCACCTGACGCCCGGTGACCAGTTGAAACAGCAGAGTCCCCAGGCCCGCCGTGAACAGCGCGACGTTGGGGTCGAGGCCGGTAATCAGCGGCATCAACACCAACGCGCCAAACGCCACGAACAGCATCTGCGCACCCGATAAAATCGTGCGCCAGAGCGGGTCGTTGAACTCGTCCCGCATGCTCACGCGTCCTTCTGCTTGGTACCGAAAATCTTGTCGCCGGCATCACCCAGGCCAGGAATGATGTAACCGTGTTCGTTCAGGCGCTCATCGATGGACGCGGTGTAGATGGTCACGTCCGGGTGAGCTTTGTCGACGGCAGCGATGCCTTCGGGAGCGGCGACCAGTACCATGGCGCGGATATCCTTGCAGCCGGCCTTTTTCAGCAAATCAATGGTGGCGACCATCGAACCGCCAGTGGCGAGCATCGGATCGATGATCATGGCCAGGCGTTCGTCGATTTCCGGAACCAGTTTCTCCAGGTAGGTATGGGCTTCCAGGGTTTCCTCGTTGCGGGCCACGCCCACGGCGCTGACCTTGGCGCCCGGAATCAGGCTGAGCACACCTTCAAGCATGCCGATGCCGGCGCGCAGGATCGGCACCACGGTAATTTTCTTGCCGGCGATTTTTTCAACGGACACGGTACCGGCCCAACCCTCGATGTCGTAACTCTCGAGTGGCAGGTCTTTGGTTGCCTCGTAGGTGAGCAGGGCACCGACTTCCTGAGCGAGCTCACGGAAGTTCTTCGTGCTAATGTCGGCGCGGCGCATAAGGCCGAGCTTGTGGCGGATCAGCGGATGGCGGATCTCACGGATGGGCATGGGGAATGGCTCCGGCGGCGGGCAAAAAAAACCGGCCTAGATTAATCTATCCGAGGGTGTTGTCCTATAGACATGCTGTACGTTAGTCCACAAAGGCTTGATCTGGCTGCGCCGGATGCGTACCTTTGCCCGCTTTTCCGAATCCGCCACCCCCCTGGAGAGCGCCATGTCCGCTGATCTCGAGCATATCCGTCAAATCATGCGAGAGGCTGACTGCCTGTACACCGAAGCTGAAGTCGAGGCGGCCATCGCCCGTGTCGGTGCACAAATCAACGATCAACTGGCCGAGCGCAATCCAGTGGTTTTCTGCGTGATGAACGGAGGGCTGATTTTCACCGGCAAACTGCTGACCCATTTGAACTTCCCGCTGGAAGCGTCCTACCTGCACGCGACCCGCTACCGCAATGAAACCAGCGGCGGCGACCTGTTCTGGAAAGCCAAGCCGGAAGTTTCGTTCATTGACCGTGACGTACTGATCATCGACGACATCCTCGATGAAGGTCATACCCTGGGCGCGATCATCGACTTCTGCAAACACGCCGGCGCCCGTGCGGTGCACACCGCCGTGCTGATCGACAAGGATCACGACCGCAAGGCTCGCCCTGATCTGAAAGCAGACTTCGTCGGCCTGCCGTGCATCGACCGCTACATTTTCGGCTACGGCATGGACTACAAAGGCTACTGGCGCAATGCGAACGGCATTTTCGCCGTCAAAGGAATGTAAGACATGGCAACCCCGAGCTTTCTCGACCAATCTTTATTCAGTGAACTGGCCGAGAAAGCCGCGGCCAACCCCCGTGGCCGGCAGCACCACAACTTCCACCAGATGGAAGAGCCGTGCCACCGGATGGCGGTGGGCTTGCAACCTTCCACCTACATCCCGCCCCATCGGCACCTGAGTGCCGACAAGGCCGAAACCCTGCTGGTCCTCAAAGGCCGCCTCGGCCTGCTGATTTTCGACGAGTCGGGTCAGGTACTGAGCAAGCGCGTGTTACAGGCGGGCGGCGATTGCCCGGGCGTGGACTTGCCGCCAGGGGTGTTCCACGGCCTGGTCGTGCTGGAAGCCGACAGCCTGATGTTCGAATGCAAATCCGGACCTTACCGGCCGGTAGGCGAAGGCGAGCTGGCGCATTGGGCGCCGCGCGAAGGCGAGACAGGTGTGGCCGAATATCAGGCCTGGATGCGCGCGCAGTTCGATTGATTGCTGCGCTGTGCCCCATGCTAGAGTGCTCGGCCATGTGTCCGGAGCCTGTCATGAACCTTTTGATTCGCAGTTGCGCTGCTGTGTTACTGACACTCTGCCTGCCGCTGGCGGCCGCGCCAGCGCCGATGCACGGGCAGTTCCTGCCGCCAGACGATCTGACCCTGCGTGACACTCAGCCTGAGCACCAGCAGCTGCTGCAGGTCACCGAATACTCGGTGGTGGTCGGCAGCCAGCGTCAATCCAATCAGCAGCCGATCCCGGTGACGTCACCGGTGTTGATCCGTTTGAAGGGCAAGCCGCTGAACAAGGGCGCAGCAATCAATCAGGTGCTGGTCAATTTCGATGGCGAAAGTAAAAGCCTGAAGAAGCCGGTGTTCGACGAAAAAACCAGGACCTTGACCCTGTATTACCCGATGGCCCAGTACCGGGTGATCATCGATCTGCTGCGCAATGACACGGTCTATTGCCAGTTCCTCAGCTACGCCAACGGGCATGTCTGGGCCGATTTGCACACCGGGGCCGTACGCGCGCGTTGAGCGCAGAGGCTGGCGGGGGGTAAACTGCCCGCCCCGTGAAACGTCTGCGAGCTGGAGTCGGCAATGCGTAAAGATAAGAAACAAGTGATTGGTGACGAGATCGGCGATGCGCAGATCAAATTGTTCCTCGATTTCGAACCGGTTGACGCCACATCGCCGTCCCTGCACAAACTGATCAAGGCCTACCGTGGCCTGCGTATCGACGATTTCGAGCGCTTTCTGGGGTTCTTTGTCGAAGCCGGTTACGACTTGAATGGCAAGGACGAGCAGGGCAAGGATTTTGTCGCATTGATCCAGGATCAGCGTCATGCCGACGAATACATCGAGTTGATCAACAAGGCTCGCGGCTGACAGAAGCAAGATCAAAAGATCGCAGCCTGCGGCAGCTCCTACAGGGGGTTGCATGCACGCCCAACATCGCGGGTGTACTCGGTCGGCGTAGGAGCTGCCGCAGGCTGCGATCTTTTTCTTATGGTCGGCGAAGATCTAAAAAAACGCCCCGCTCTCAAGGAGAACGGGGCGTTTTTTATGGGCGAAGACTTCAAGCGTAGCTTTGGGTCTCGCTGCTTGGCTCAACCAGTTCCAGGCTGAGATTGTTCTGCGTATTGAGTTTGCGGTACAGCGCAGCGTCGGTTTCCAGGACCTTTTCCCGAGCCGGGAAGATTTCCTTGAGTTTGGTCGCCCAAACGCCTTTGGTTTTTTCCGGGAAGCAACGTTCGATCAACTCAAGCATGATCGAAACGGTCACCGAGGCACCCGGCGAGGCACCGAGCAGGGCGGCCAGCGAACCGTCCTTGGATGCAACCAGTTCGGTACCGAACTGCAGAACGCCGCCTTTCTTCGGATCCTTCTTGATGATCTGCACGCGCTGACCGGCCACTTCCAGGCGCCAGTCTTCAGCCTTGGCTTCAGGGTAGAAGCGACGCAGCGATTCCAGACGTTGTTCCATCGACTGCATCACTTCGCTGACCAGGTACTTGGTCAGGTCCATGTTGTTTTTGGCCACGGCCAGCATCGGGCCGATGTTGCCGGCGCGAACCGACATCGGCAGGTCCATGAACGAGCCGTGCTTGAGGAACTTGGTGGTGAAGCCGGCGTAAGGTCCGAACAGCAGGGACTTCTTGCCATCGACGACACGGGTGTCCAGGTGCGGCACCGACATCGGTGGCGAACCTACCGCAGCCTGGCTGTACACCTTGGCCTGGTGGTGCTTGACCACTTCCGGGTTGTCGCAACGCAGCCATTGGCCACTGATCGGGAAACCGCCGAAGCCTTTGCTTTCTTCGATACCCGAGGCTTGCAGCAATGGCAGCGCAGCCCCACCGGCACCGAGGAAGACGAACTTGGCGTCGACATCACGGGAGTTGCCGGTATTCACGTCCTTGATGCTGACGGTCCAGCCGCCGTTGTTACGCTTGAGGCCGGTGACACGCTTGCAGTACTTGACCTGGGCATCGGGTGCGCTGGTCAGGTGCTGGAGCAACTGGTTGGTCAGGTTGCCGAAGTTGACGTCGGTCCCATTGATCACGCGGGTGGCGGCGACGATTTCGTCAGCCGGACGCCCCGGCATCATCAATGGCATCCACTCCGCCATTTTTGCCTTGTCTTCGGTGTATTCCATGTCCGCGAAGGCGTGATGCCTATGCAGCTTCTCGAAGCGCTTTTTCAGGAACGAAACGCCGTCCTCACCCTGCACAAAGCTCAGGTGCGGCACCGGGGCGATGAAGGTTTTCGAGGAGCCGAAGGTGCTTTTTTTGGTCAGATAGGACCAAAACTGCTTCGACACCTCGAACTGGGTGTTGATGTGCACGGCTTTCTTGATATCGACGGAGCCGTCCGCGGCCTGTGGCGTGTAGTTCAGCTCACACAGCCCGGCGTGACCGGTACCGGCGTTATTCCACGGGTTGGAACTCTCCGCGGCACCCGAATCCATCAGCTCGACGACTTCCAGCTTGATCGCGGGGTCGAGCTCTTTGAGCAGTACAGCGAGGGTGGCACTCATGATGCCCGCCCCAACCAATACCACGTCGACTGCTTCGTTATGCGCCATTTAACGCGTCTCCAAAATCTGCAGCACCAAATTGACGGCATAGCTGCCAGGAGTTACGGGGCATGCTTCAAATAAAGCCCCAGGTCACCCATGGCCAGGATCGCCATGTCCGAATCTTCGCAATTTTTTGCAACTTCGACGGACGCTACCAACCGGCCTAAAGTTTGTATGAACTCACTTTAGCGCGCCGCAGGCAATTCGACTTATGGTCAAGACGTCCGTTTGTGCAACCAAATCCGTAGCGGACAGGCTTCAGGCTCCAGTTCTTGAGGAGTGCTCGGCCCCGTGTAGTTGGGCTGTTGTAGACGCTAATAGTGCATTTTCAGACGCAAAACTATTCATTTGCTCGCCACACTCTTGTGAAGTTGTGAAAACCGTTTTTTCACGCTCTTTTGAAGACGTGAACCTCAAAAAAGGGCTGCCCCAGCCTGGCACCGGGCCCGAGGATCAATGCCGTCATGGGATACATGACCGGCAAAACGGGCAAAAAACTCAGTGGCCGAGCGCAATGGCAGCTCTGGCAGATTCGCGAAAAGTGGTGGTTTGCAGGATAAACAGCAAGCGCGCCAGCTTCACTCGATCTGTGTGGGCGGCTCTCTGTGGGCAATGCGGGGAGCTAATGCAAGCGCATTAGCGATGCTGCGAGGCCCGATCAGGAGACGTCCTTATAATCGGGGCAAGATTGTAGCGAAGAAATGCACAGAAATGGTCTTGTTAAATGACTTTTATTAGCCGTTTGGTCAGCTGGTCAACGCGAATTGCGCTGGTGAGCGGGGAATGCGCGGGTTGATCCGGGCGTTGGCAGGCAGTGGTCGCTGCAACCAATTGAGGCGGATTTCTTCAATTTCGACCCAGCCGTCGCCGATCGGCGCCAGGTGGCACTGCCGCAATGCCTGACAGCAACCCTTGCGGTCGAGCAAGGCAAAGCTGCGGTATTGCCGGCGTGGAGTGAACAAGGACCAGAGAAAGCGCATGGCGAAGTACCTGCTGGATGACTGACTGAAGATTGCCAGCCAGGCATGACACACCGATGTAAAAGCTGTGACGGCTGTGTGACAGGAACCCGCCCGCAACGCCCGGGTCAGACATTTGAGCAAGTGTTGCGTAAGGGTAGTGGCCTGTGTGGCTAGTTCTGTTAGTCAACTTCGTTGCCGAGCCCATATCCTGCGTTGCTGTTCCTCGCCATAGCGGGCTATGACTCGTCACAGCGCCTTGGCTATGGACTTCTGGCATCCGAATTTGAGCTAACGAACTAGCCGTACAGGCCACTAGTTCACAGCACTGGCCCACCGCTATACTGCGCGCCTGTTTGTGCCTGATTCTGGAGAGATGAGCATGTTGCAACGCCTGTTGTTCGGTTTGATCACTGTGACCAGCTTGACGCTGGTCGGCTGCGCCCACAGCCCGCAACAACTCAGCCCGCAACCGAAACTCATGGCCCAGCTCGCCCCTGTGGGCCAGGGCCAGCCGGTGGTGGTGAAAGTGGTTGACGGTCGTCCGTCGCCAACCTTGGGGACCCGTGGCGGTCTGTACCCTGAAACCAGCGCCATCAGCGTCGCCAGCGCCGACATCGTGCCCAAACTGCAAGCCCAGGCCGAAGCCGCCGTGCGCCTGCTGGGTTTCACCCCAAGCCCGAATGCGCTGAACGCTCCGCAAGTGACCGTGACCCTGGTCGAGCTGAAGTATCAGTCGCCTAAACAAGGCATGTACGTGACCGAAGCGACTATCGGCGCGACCTTCCGCTCCGATGTGTCGAATGCCAGCCGTCGCTACAGCGGCCGTTACGGCGCGTCCCTGGACCAGCGCTTCGGCATGGCGCCGAACCAGGAAACCAACACCAAGCTGGTCAGCGATGTGTTGAGCGATGCCCTGACCCGGCTGTTCAAGGACCCGACCATTGGTCAAATCCTCAGCCAATAATGTTGGCTTTGTGTAGGAGCTGCCGAAGGCTGCGATCTTTTGACTTTTGATCTTCGCCCTTGTCGGCACGCTGCTCAAACTGAAAAAGCCCGACTTCATCACTGAAGCCGGGCTTTTTCATGGCTGAATGAATTCAGGCGGCTTCGACATAGAAGTCGAGCATGCTGACGCCGGTCAGCAAATCGGTCTCCGGCAGATCAGCATGCTGATGGCCACCGAGGGCGCAATACACCAGCCAATGGCGGTCCTGGACGTTGAAGGCCAAGCCTCCGATCAGAGCTTCCTGCTCATCGCTGGGGGAGATCAGATAAAGGCGATCCTGGTTTTCTGCATGCAGCATGACAAACTCCGTGTCGGTATCGAGGGGCAACAGACTGGCTTGTTTGGATGACGAAAGCGTGACCGGGTAAATTAATCGGCGAATCGCGCGCTCTTTGGTCGAATAGGGCGGGGCATGCGTCAGGGCTTTCGGTAGAATCCGCGCCGCGGGTGCTTGTTTGATGGCCCCTATGGCATGTTTTACTCGAGGTTGATGATGTCACTGCAACTGATCTGGTCCATGTTCAACGCCCACCCGGCGAAACTGATTAACGTCCTCGCCTTGTTGTTTGCCTGCCCTGGCGGTTGGCTGCTGCACGCGACCCGTCGTCGAGAGCAACGCACCCTGGCCAACCTCGAGGCGCAAAGCCAGAAGCGCAGCATCGACCAGCCCATCCTGCTGCTGGACGTTGCGACTCTGCGCAAGAACCGGTTTTTCTACTGCTTCGGCTTCGCCTGCCTGGGCTTGGCACTGGCGGTGTCGTGGGTCAGTACCTGGATCTGAGCCGGCAATCATGGTCGTGGGGCGTGAGGGTCACGTCTCACTGACTACAACGCCTTGCGTCGCTGCCTACAAATCCTCCAGAATTCGCCGGCTTGTGCACCTAGGTCCCACGCCACTAAGGTTCTCCTGTCGCTGCTCATCAGCGATCGGGTTTAGTCGCCCGTGGTTACGTGAAGGTGCATTGCACTCCAGACAGTCAGGTATTCCCCATCCCTGTACTCAATGGTGGCTGTGCGCAGGGCGCCTTCGGGCGCGCCGGTTTCACGTCTCCCCGGTCGACTAACCTGCGTACAGCTGCCACCCTTCGTTTAGTCGCGAGCCGGTGGCAGCTCCATTAAGGAGACTGTCCATGTTTAAAGTAACTCCCAACCCACCCGAAACCCTCAGCGTTTCGCCCTACGAAGCCTTCGATTCAAGAAAACTCCACGAAGCCGCACACCGAGCCCTCGATCACTACCTGACGCCGCCATCGCCCAAGCCGCCGTCCAGTGACGACCGTCCACCCCAATTCTTCACCGTCGCCCCGGACATCAACGCCGAAGCCTTGATGGCCCATACCTACGAAACCTTCTGCTCAGCCAGCACCCTGACCCTGGATCTTTCCGATGATCTGGAAGGCAAACAGCGCAACCTCGCCCTGGCGATCTATAGCCTGATGGAGTTGGGGTTGTTGTTGGTCGAAAGAATGATGGATCGGGAGTGTGCGGTGAAGGTGTAGGCAGGGCTGATCAGCATCAATGCGAGGAACGCTTCAGATTGTTTGCCTGGCTTGAAATCCACCCCTCACCCTAGCCCTCTCCCCAGAGGGCATAGGTATCTACGCATCTTTTAAGGGCTGCCGAATACTGTGGCGAGGGGGCTTGTCGGAACGCCGCACCGCCCCGCTCGGCTGCGCAGCAGTCGTAAAACCGGCGGATGCGTTCTACCTGGAAAACCGCGATTGCCGGTTTTAGGGCCGCTTCGCGACCCAGCGGGGGCAAGCCCCCTCGCCACAGGTA
>NZ_CABVHQ010000020.1 GCF_902497895.1 Pseudomonas fluorescens | reverse complement strand
GGGCGGTACGCAGCTGCTCTTGAGCAGTAGTCGGACCAATGGAGACGACGACGATTTCAGTCGCAACACCTTTCTCTTTCAGGCGTACAGCTTCTTCCACTGCGATTTCGCAGAACGGGTTCATCGACATCTTGACGTTAGCGAGGTCGACGCCGGAGTTGTCCGCTTTGACGCGAACCTTGACGTTGTAGTCGACCACGCGTTTGACAGCTACAAGAATTTTCATTAACTCACTTACTCACATTTTAGAAAGTACAATCCGATATTCCAGCAAGGTTTGTCTGCTAGATGCCTCTGATCGCGGAATGGTTTGAGTTCCTAAGGGGTCAACCCAAGGGTATTGGAACTCTCGTACCGGACTCATTAGCCGTCTTGCAACTCTGGCGAAAGAACTTATTCATACACGCTCGATAATCATCGCGATGCCCTGTCCCACACCTACGCACATCGTGCATAAGGCATAACGGCCCCCTGTACTTTCTAACTGATTGAGCGCAGTGGTGACCAGGCGTGCGCCGCTCATGCCCAACGGGTGGCCCAGGGCAATGGCGCCCCCATAGCGGTTCACACGCACATCTTCGTCGGCCAGTCCCAGTTGTCGTAGAACAGCAAGTCCCTGGCTAGCGAACGCTTCATTAAGTTCGATGACGTCCATGTCTTCCAATCTGAGTCCCGTCAGTTCCAGCACCTTGAGGGTCGCAGGTACCGGTCCCATGCCCATGATGCGCGGGGCCACGCCTGCGGTGGCGGTGCCGAGTATTTTCGCGCGAGGTTTCAGACCGTGGATTTCGCAGACGGCCAGGCTGGCCATTAACAAGGCGCAGGCCCCGTCGTTTACACCACTGGCATTGCCTGCCGTAACTGTGCCGCCAGTACGTACCACCGCCTTTAGCTGGGTCAACGCTTCCAACGAGGTGGCTCGCGGATGCTCGTCGCGCTCGACCACAAGTATTGCGCCCTTACGCTGTGGCACATGTACCGGCACGATCTCGTCGGCGAACAGACCTTCAGCCTGGGCAATGGCGGTTTTTTCCTGGCTGCGCAGCGCGAAGCGATCCTGATCCTCGCGGGAAATGCCGAACTCGCCTGCGACGTTCTCAGCGGTTTCCGGCATGGCATCAACACCGTACAGCTTCTTCATCAGGGGGTTGATGAAACGCCAACCAATAGTGGTGTCCTGCATGGACATGTCGCGCGCGAATGCGGCTTGCGCTTTGCCCATGACAAAGGGTGCGCGACTCATCGACTCGACACCGCCAGCAATCATCATTTGGCATTCACCCGAGCTGATCGCCCGCGCTGCAGTGCCGATAGCATCCAGGCCAGAGCCGCAGAGGCGGTTGACGGTGCTGCCGGGTACGGTTTCCGGCAGGCCGGCAAGTAAAAGTGCCATGCGCGCGACGTTTCGGTTGTCCTCGCCAGCCTGGTTGGCGCAGCCATAGATGACGTCGTCCACGGCCGACCAGTCGACCCCGGGATTTCTCTCAATCAGTGCGCGAATGGGTATCGCCGCGAGATCATCTGTGCGAACCGAAGCCAACGCGCCACCAAAACGACCGATGGGTGTACGAATCGCGTCACAGATATAGGTATGCATGGATACTGCTCCAGTAGGTGGAAAACAAACAGATGTTATCCAGAGCAACCGGCATATAAGGTTTCGAATATGTCATGTGAGGATGATTTTTGGGAAAACAGGTACCGCGCCACATTAGTTAGCATCCGCTCAACGTTCATACAAACAGCGGGCCTTTGCCATGAATTTCCATCTCACCGAAGAACAACAAACATTCTCCGACTCCATACGTCGTTTCGCTCAGCGCGAGCTGGCCGACGGTGCGCTGGAGCGCGCGCATTCTCAGGACTACCCTTGGGAAATCGCCGCCAAACTTGCCCATCAGGGGCTACTGGGCATCACGATTAAAGAAGAAGATGGCGGAATTGGTGGCACCCTGATGGATGCAGTAATTGCGATTCAGGAACTTGCGCTGGTATGCCCCAAGAGCGCCGACGTGGTGCAGGCTGGTAACTTCGGAGCCATCCGTACCTTTGCCGAATATGCTTCTCCGGAACTGAAGGAGCGCTTCCTTCCCGATCTGATTGCCGGTAAAAGCCTGTTGGCTCTGGGCATGAGCGAGCCGGGGGCTGGTTCCGCAGTGACCGAGCTTAAAACCTCCGCGGTCGAAGATGGTGAGCACTTCATCATCAACGGCTCCAAGGTGTTTTCCACCCACAGCCCGCACGCTAATACCTTCCTCATCTATGTGCGCTTCGGACCAGGCCTGGACGGGATCGGCTCGGTAATCATTGAGCGCGGAACCCCCGGCTTCGACGTCGGCCAGCCATCCCCCTTCATGAGCGGCGAGGAATGGTGCCAGCTGTATTTCACCGACTGCCGTATTCCCAAGGCCAACGTCCTGCTCGGTCCGGGTGGCTTCAAGAAGCAGATTTCCGGATTTAACGTTGAGCGTATCGGTAACTCCTCCCGTTCTTTGGCGCTGGGACGTCATGCCTTTAACGTTGCCCGCGAACACTGTCTGACCCGCGAGCAGTTCGGGCGTAAACTTTGCGAGTTTCAGGGCTTGCAATGGAAGTTCGCGGAAATGGCGGTCAAGCTGGAATCGGCCCAACTGCTGCTGTACCGCGCGGCCGTAAATGCTGACGGCGGCCTGCCCTCCGCCTACGAAACCAGCGTGGCCAAATTGGCCTGTAACATGGCTGGGTGGGAGGTCTCCAACGAAGCTCTGCAGGCCATGGGAGGCTATGGCTACTCCTCCGAGGCGCTGGTTGAATACTGCGTCAAACGTATCCGTGGCTGGATGATTGCGGGCGGATCCATAGAAGTGCTGAAGAATCGTATCGCCGAAGACGTTTTCGATCGTCGTTTCGACCAGCGTCCGCCGAAAGTTGGAGGGAATAACCATGCATAAGATGATCGATCCCGCTGTGGCTTCCGCCCTGCTGCGACCCAAGAGTATTGCACTGGTCGGTATCTCCGATGACCCCAGCAAAACAGCATCCCGTCCATTGCGTTTTCTGAGGGCTGCCGGTTATGCCGGCACCATCTACAACATCAATCCTAGCCGTTCTGAAGTTCAGGGCGAGAAGGCCTATCCGTCCCTCACCGCACTGCCGGAAGTGCCGGAACATGCATTCATCCTGACCAATTCCGATCTAGCCGTTGAGGCGGTTGCCGAATGCGGGCGCTTGGGCATCCGCGTGGCCACCATCCTGGCCGGCGGTTTCTCCGAATCCGGTCCCGAAGGTTGCGCCCGTGAACTTCGCCTGCGCCAGATCGCTGAGCAAACCGGTGTGCGCATTCTTGGACCGTCCAGTCTCGGTGTAGTTAACCTGCATCAACGGCTTGTTCTGACGGCCAACGCTGCATTCGCCGAACCAGAACTGCCCGTCGGCGGCATCTTTTGCGCCTCGCACAGTGGCAGCATGCTAGGTGCCTTGGCCTCTCGGGGGCGCACTAAGGGTGTGGGCTTCGCCGGTCTGGTCTCGGTGGGCAGCGAAACCGACCTAAGCATCGGGCAGATTTGTGAAAGCACCCTCGATGATCCCAGCATTACCGGCTACATGCTTTTCCTCGAATCACTGAACCACGGCGAAGATATGCGTCGTTTCGCCTTGGGTGCTGCCAAGCGCGGCAAGCCAGTGGTGGCTTACAAATTAGGCCGCTCCGACGTCGCTGCCGAACTAGCGGTTTCCCACACGGGAGCACTCGCTGGCGAAGATGCGGTGGCCGAGACATTTTTCCGTGACTGTGGCATAGCCCGGGTGGAAACCCTGGAAGGTTTCCTCGAAGCCTTGCCGTTACTGGCCCAGCTGCCGTTGAAAAATCTACTCAGCACGGCGGGGAGAAAACCAACAGTCGGCGTCGTCACGACCACCGGCGGCGGCGCTGCCATGGCTGTCGATCAACTCGGCATACGCGGTGTATCGGTGGTAGCACCCACCGATGAAACTCTTGCTCGCCTGGCTGAGCGCGGCATCGTGGTGAACCACGGCGGCATTATCGACCTCACGCTGGCCGGCACCAAGTACGACGTGATGAAAGCCGCCCTGGAGGTCATGCTGACCGCCCCAGAATTCGACATGGTCGTCGCCACTGTCGGCTCCTCGGCGCGCTACAACCCGGAGCTGGCGGTTAAGCCGGTGGTCGACTCGTTTGGTTTCAGCGACAAGCCCCTGGCCTGTTTCGTGGTCCCGGAAGCAGCCTCCGCCCTGCAGCTGCTGACTGAAGCAGGTGTTCCATGCTTTCGTACCCCGGAAGCATGTGGCGATGTCATCGCCGCCTGCTTCGCGCGCCGCAACCCCAGCGAACCGGCCCCCGAACCGGCTGCACCGCAAGGCGAGCGCATGCTCAACGAGGCGGACGCCTATGCAATGATTGCGCCGTTGGGCGTCCCCCATGCGGCGTATGCCGTGCTGGATGTAAACCAACCATTGCCCGACCTGCCCTTCGACTATCCAGTGGTGGTCAAGGTGCTGCATGAGGAAATCGCCCACAAGACCGATGTCGGGGGCGTGGTGCTACCAATACACGATGCCTCGCAACTGGCAGAAGCCATGCGCCGTATCGTCGACAACGTTGCCACCCACCTGCCGCATTTGACCGTGGACAAAGTCCTGGTTCAAGCCATGGGCAAGGGACTGGGTGAAGTATTGGTGGGTTACCGCCGCGACCCCGATGTCGGTCCGCTGGTGATGCTGGCGGCCGGTGGCATTCTCACCGAAATCTACTGCGACCGCGCCATGCGCCTGGCCCCGGTCAGCGTCGAACAGGCACGTGAGATGGTGGGTGAAGTAAAGGCATTGAAAGCGCTTGCCGGCTATCGCGGCCGTCAGGAAGGCGACCTGGAAGCCGTCGCTCAGGCCGTGAGCGCATTCTCCCAACTGGCCTTGCAACAGGATTGCCAGGTGCTGGAGGCAGAGATGAACCCACTGCTGGTGAAAGCCAAAGGCGAGGGTGTCGTCGCGGTCGATGCATTGGTAAGGATTGCCTGAGGAGAAGCCCATGAACACGCTCATCACCCTTGAGCGTGACGGTAACGTCGCGCTGATTTATATCAACAATCCCCCGGTCAACGCTGGCTCGCTGGAGGTCCGCCAAGGCCTGCTCGATGCGATCAAGCAGGTCGAAGACAACTCGGACCTGATCGGCGCGGCCTTGATTGGCGCCGGCAAGATGTTCATTGCTGGCTCCGATCTCAGCGAGTTCGGCAAACCTCTGGAAAATCCGCAGCTGCCAGCAGTCATCAGCGCCATTGAGCAGTGCTCTAAGCCAATCATCGCTGCGATCCACGGGGCGGCGCTTGGTGGCGGTTTCGAACTGGCCTTGGGGTGCGACGCCCGCGTCGCTTGCGAAGGTAGCTTACTGGGCCTGCCCGAAGTGACCCTGGGCATGATACCGGGCGCGGGTGGCACCCAGCGCCTTCCGCGCCTGACCGGCATTCCCAAGGCGATCGAACTGATCTGCGCAGGCACCCGTGTCTCAACTGCGGATGCCCTCGCGCTGGGGATGATCGATGCCATTGCAGAAGGCGACCTGGCCAGTTTCGCTGCCAACTACGTGCGCAACATGAGTGGAAAATGCCGGATTCGCGACCGGGATACGCCACCCTGCGACGCCGGGCAAGTCGAGCGGGCGAGCGCCAATGCACTGAAAGCGGGTAAGTATCGGCCGCAGGTCAGTAAGGCGATCAATGCGGTGCTGAACTCTGCCAGCCAGCCGATAGACCTTGCCCTCGCCTGCGAGCGCGAGGTCTTCCATCAGCTTCGCATGTCTAATGAAGCGTTGGCATTGCGTCACCTGTTCTTCGCCGAGCGCCAATCGGCAAAGCGTGTGGAGCTGAAAAATGTCGAGCCTCACCCAGTCAGCCGAGTGGCCGTCATAGGCGCCGGCACCATGGGCAGCGGTATTTCCCTGGCAATCCTTCAGGCCGGTCTCGACGTGGTGTTGTTGGAACAGGACGAAGCGGCCCTGCGCCGTGGTCAGGAGCGCATTACTGGCGAGTACATGCGTCGGGTCAAGGCGGGCCGCATCAGCCAGGCCCAGGCAGACACCGAACTGAGCCACCTGCACGCCAGCACGGACTGGGCGCACATTGCCTCGGTGCAGCTGGTTATTGAAGCGGTCTTCGAAGACCTCACCGTCAAGCGCAACCTGCTGCGTCAGGTCGAGCCACTGATGGACAAGGACGCCATTTTCGCGACCAACACCTCATATCTGGACGTGGATCAGATCGCCGAGGTGGCAAAGCATCCGCAGCGGGTCATCGGATTACACTTCTTTAGCCCGGCCAACGTCATGCGCCTAGTGGAAGTAGTGCGCGGCATGTACACCGCTGCTGAAGCCCTGAGCACCGGCTTTGCGGTGGTACGCCGCCTAGGTAAACTGCCGATCCTTGCCAACAACGCTTTCGGTTTCATCGGCAACCGCATTTACGCAGCCTACCGCCGTGAGTGCGAGTTGATGCTGGAAGAAGGCGCGCTGCCGGCACAGATCGACGCCGCCATGGAGTCCTTTGGGATGGCAATGGGCCCCTTTGCCGTTGCCGACATGTCCGGTCTCGACATCGCTTGGCGCATGCGCCAAGCACGCTCCCATCTACGCGATGGCAATGCACGCTATGTGGACATCCCCGACCTGCTGTGCGAGAAAGGCTACTTCGGTCGCAAGACCGGCTCGGGGTATTACCTTTATGACGAGCAAGGGCGCCGCAGCGAAGATCCAAGTGTGGCCGACCTTATCGTGCAGGAGTCCATGCGCAAGGGAATCAAGCGCCGCGTCTTCAGCCGTGACGATATTGTCGACCGCACATTGCTTACGATGGCCAACGAAGCTGCACTGCTGCTGGCCGAGGGTGTCACCACTCGCTCCAGCGACATTGACCTGGTCATGGTCAATGGCTTTGGTTTTCCTAAATGGGAAGGTGGCCCGTCGTTCTGGGCTGCCCGTCAGTCGCTGACCAGTCTTAAGGCCCGCCAGGAGGCTATGGCCGGCATCACCGGACCTAGCTTCGTAAAAGGTGACCTGGCGATGTTCCATCACCTGGATGCCCTGCAACAGAGTGCGTCCACCGTCTGAACATGCTTCACTGAACAACAAGGCCCCGCGCAGTCTCCTGCGCGGGGCCTTGTTGTCTCTGCGAATCGATGGGCTGCACGCCGCCGATGTAGTCCCGTCACTGCTCAATCGCTGGAACATTGCGAGGGCAGCCGCTACCCTTCGTGTGTGCGCTAAGGTTCAGGAAGACCACCGGAGCGCATCCGGTGGCCCCACCTATCAGCCCAAGGAGACCAAATTCAGGTCCGACAGCTGTAGCTCTTCCAATTTCCAGATCTGGCTCCCGAGCCAACGCGTGGCTTCGGAACCAATGACCGGAGTGACCAGTTCGGCGAACTTTTGCTCCAGCTCCAGATCGGTCAACGGTGCTTCCGGGTCGCCCTTGCGGAAAGGCGAAAAATGTTCCAGCACCCGGCCATCCTGCAGTACCAGGCGCACCCGCGCTGCACGGGCCAACGGGAACTGCCGGGTCAGTTCAGGACAGGCATTCATCACCACCCTTTGCATCATCCCAAGGCTCGCGGGCTCGGCCAGACGCGCATCCGAAAAGGCCTCAAGACGCACGCTGCCGTAACGCAGCGCCTGCACCAGCACGTAAGGCATGCTGAACTTGGCCTGGTAGGCGGAAACCGGCGCGTAATTGCCGGTAACGTCCAGTGCGGTCTTGTAGGTGTCCACTTCAATCCGCACCACCTGGTCGCGCTCGGTGTTGGACAGCTGTTCGCGCAAGATCTGTACGGCGTCGATAGCCGCGAAGGTGTGGCCGCAGCAGCAATGGGTCTTCTGCGTGATGCGAGTAATGTTGTAGCTACTGCCAAGACCCTCGGTCACCTTGTGCCATTGCGGATAAATACTCATGGCCGCACCGAAGCCGACCTCACCTTCAAGGATATCCAGTGCGCCGGTTACGCCACTGGCCGCTGCCCGCGCGGCGGTGATGCCCGCCGACGCAGCGTGGCCGCCATGCAGGGCCTTGGTCATCGAGTCGGAACGGAACGCCTGTTGCAGGCCGGCGGCAAATGATCCAGCCGTTGCCAGGGCATGGGCCATGACCTGACGATCCTTGGGTGCCAACAGGAAAGCCGCAGCGGCGGCGCTGGCGAAGCAGCCTATGGTACCGGTGGTATGAAAAAAATGGTAATGGGACGGCTGTACCGCCGTACCGATGCGGGTGGATATTTCGTAACCCACCACCACGGCACGAAGGAACTCCTCGCCGCTAGCACCGATGTGCTCACCTACAGCCAGCGCAGCCGACACTGTCGGCACGCCAGGGTGATAAATCGCATCCTTGAAAATGTCGTCGAACTCGACGGCATGTGATGAGGTGCCATTGATCCACGCCGCTGTCGTCGGCAGAGCCGTTGCACCGTATCCCGGAAGGCTGCTGCGGCCAGTGCCGCGCTCATCGGCGTAGGATTGTGCGAGTCGTTCGGCGACCGGTTCACGAGTGCCTGGGTACAACGCAGCGAACCAGTCGAGTACCGCGCGCTTGGCATGGTGCCGTACATCGCCGCGCAACGTCGAGTTCGCCTCATGGACGCTGTAGTCTGCCAATTGCTCTATTAGTGTTGCCATGGGATACCTTTCGTTACGGATTGGGTTGTTGCCCAGGTAAAAGCCTTGAGCCGATTTCTTCCATCAGCCAGTCCCGGAAACAGGCGATCTTGCATTCTCGAGGTGAGTTCGGCTGGCTAACGAGGTAGTAGCCGAGACCACGGGTAAAGGTGTGTTCACAGAAATAAATAAGCGTGCCGGAGCGCAACTCCTGCTCCACCATGCGCGTCTGCGCTATGGCAATACCGAGACCATCGTGCGCCGCCTGATAGGCCAGCAGAGAGCTCGGCAGCATGAAGGGGTCTTGCTCCATGCTGTATTCAATGCCGGCCGAAGCAAACCAATCGGACCAGTCCTGTTTGCGGTAATAGGAATGGATCAGGCGGTGCTTGAAGACTTGCTCGGGGGTTCGACTGGTTGGCATGCCCGAGACCAGCTTCGGCCGGCAGACTGGACGCAACTCGTCAGCGAACAAGAAGTCGGAACGCAACCCCTCCCACTCTCCGTCACCGAGCTGGATGGCGGCATCAACGCGCTCGCTGGTGAAATCTACGGGTGCGATAGCCGTGGTGATGCGAATTCGTAGGTTTGGATGAGCTTTATTCAGCCTCGGTAGCCGGTGCATAAGCCAACGGGCGGCAAACGTCGAGTAAACGCGGATGCGCAGAGGCTCGTCTTCCAAATGTGCAGTCAAATTGCGGGTAGCGTCGGCAATCCGCTCGAAAGCAGGCTGGATACCCTCGAAGTACTGTTGGCCGAGTTCGGTCAGACGGATACCCGTGCGATCCCGATGGAAGAACTGCACCTCCAGATAACCTTCCAACAAACTGATTTGCCGGCTGACTGCGGACTGACTGACATGTAGCTCCTCAGCGGCTTTGGAAAAGCTCTTGAGGCGAGCAACAGATTCGAACACACGTAGCGCATTCAGAGGTGGTGTATTGGACATGACACATGGCCTTTGCTCAGTTAATTGCAGCAAGCCTACGTCATAACAGCTGCTTGACGCTGCTAGCTAAAAGCCGCCGCTCTAATCGCGGAAAGCCTTCACAGAGGCTCTCCGCGATCAGGTCGGAAAATCAGGAGAGGTTAGCGACCGGTTGGCCCCGTTTTAGCAGGGAAGTCTGGGTCAGAGCGAAGATCGCCAGCACCCCCAGTGCAATCACGTTCGCCCACAGCGTAGGCACCAGACAGCACATCGCAGCAGACGCCAACAGCAATCGCCAGGCGACGTTCACGCGGCGTTGGTACCACCCAACCAGCGCAACCGCCATCATCCACACCGCAAACAGCGCCAGTACCGCGGCCGCGAGAATTTGATGCCACTCGCCCATTCCCAGCAACGCGTTGTTGTAAACCACCATCACAGGGAGGACAAAACCGGTCAAGCTGATACGGAATGCTTCAAGCCCGGCTTTGAACGGATCGCACCCAGCGATGCCTGCCGTGGTAAACGCCGCCAATGCCACAGGCGGTGTGATCGGTGCGTAGCAGCAGTAAATGAATACGAAGAAGTGCGCCACAATCAACGGAACACCCATCTGCACAAGGAACGGCGCAGCAGTCACGGCCATCACGATATACGCGGCGGTCGGCGGCAACCCCATGCCCAGAACAATGGAAATAACCATCGCAAACAGCAGTGCCAGTGGCAGATAACCGTGAGACGCCGACATCAAGATGTCCGACAACTTGAGGCCCAGCCCCGTCATACCCAGCATGCCGATGATGATACCTGCCGTGGCACAGGCTACCGAGACCACGAGCACCTTCCTCGGGGTTTCGATCAATGCCTCGACGAGATGCATCATCGGCACTTTAAGTTCGGGTTTGAAGAAGTTATAGACCAGCGTCGTGACCAGGATCACAGCTGTGGCGAACAACGCTGCGCGCAATGGCGACACCTGCAACACAGCGAGCGAAATGATGAGCACGCTCAGCGGAATCAGCAGGCGCAGACTCTTCATCAATGCGTCGCGCTTACCTGGTATTTCATCGGCGGGAAGTGATTTCAGATTGTCTTTGCGCGCTTCGTTGCCTACCACGAACATCAAGGCTGCATAGAACAGTAGCGCAGGAATTATCGCGTGCAGAATGATCTGGCTGTAGGGCACGCCGGTCATGTCCGCCATCACGAATGCACCTGCACCCATCACTGGCGGCATCAGCGATGCGCCGGAAGCACCTACAGCCTCAATCGCCGCCGCTGTGCGCGCCTTGTAGCCAACCCGCTTCATCATCGGAATGGTGAAAGCACCGGTGGTCGCTGCATCCGAAACAGGGCTACCGGACACCATCCCAACCGTCATGGTGGCAATGATGCCCACTTTGGCCGGGCCACCCTGGTATTTACCGGCGAAGGCGTTGGCCAGGTTGATGAAAATGTTGCCCACTCCGCACTTTTCCATGAAGGAGCCGAACAGGATGAACAGAAACACGTAGGTCGCCGCTACGCCCAACGGTACGCCGTAGATACCCTCGGTGGAGTAGAACATCTGAGTGACGATGCGCTCCATATCACGACCGGAATGACCAAACGGCTCGGGCAGATAACGACCGAAGTAGCTGTAAACCAGGGCAATCAGAGCCAGCAGGGTCATCACCCAACCGACGGTGCGGCGGGTTGCCTCGAGCAATACCACCAATGTCACGCCGCCAATGATGAGGTCGATGCCTGTCGGATCACCGATGCGATAGACCAGGTCATCGAAGGAGAAATACAGGTAGATGCCACTGGCAAGAGCGGCCAGCACCAACGGAATGTCAATCAGGAAAGTGCTTTTGGAATCCTTGAATGCAGGGAAGAACAAAAATACCAACGCCAATACGAAAGACAGATGGATACTGCGCTGGAGCAACGCGGTCATCAGGCCAGTGCTGGCTGTGTAGACCTGGAAAGCGGTGAACAACAGGGAGAGGACGATAATCGTCGCCCCCAAGGTTTTCCTAGACGTCATGATACTTTTCCTCTGCCAGAACACCGGCAAAAACAATTAACCAGAGGAGGCGCAGCTCCTCCATTCATCACTGCAGAACGCCTGCCTCGCGGTAATAGCGAGCCGCACCCGGGTGCAGCGGCACCGCTGTATTGGATGCGTTTTGCAACGTGGTCAGCTTGAAGGCGTGGTTGATACCTTCCAACTCTGGCTTGTTTTCGAAGACTGTTTTAACGATCTGGTAAGCCTCTTCTTCGGACAATTTCGTGCCGGCAACCACCAGCGTCTGTACCGATACCGTCTGCGCGTCGTGAGGGACACCTTTATAGGTGTTCGCAGGGATGACGACCCGGTCGAGGAACGGATAGTCCTTGCGTATGCTGCTGACCTGATCATCGGTCAGGGACAACAGGTTGATCGGGCTGGTCATCGCCAAACTCATGACCGCCGGCGCAGGATAGTTAACCCCAAGGAAGACGGCTTCCACGGTGCCATCCTGCAACGCCTCGACGCCTTCCCCAAAGGTCAGGTACTCAGGCTTGAAGTCTCGATAGGTGATACCTACTGACTCAAGCATCATCCGCGTTTTCACTTCAGTCCCGGAGCCAGGTGCTCCGACCACCACGCGCCGATCGCGGATGTCGGCGAGGCCCTTCACTTCGCTGTTTTTCAAAGTGACGATGTGATGAGGCTGCTGGTACATGTTAAACAGACCATACATCTCGACCTTTTCCCGGAAATGCTTGGACTTCTTGAAGTTAGTGTACGCCTCATACACGACGTCGGCCGACACGGTCGCCAGATCCGCCTGTCCCTTGGCCAGCATCTTGATATTTTCTACCGTCCCGCCGGTGGACTCAGCGACCATGGAAATGTCCGGATTTTTTTTGCTCACGACGTTTGCCAACGCGCCACCGTACGCATAGAAGACGCCGGTCGTACCGCCCGTCGCAATCGACAATTGCGCAGCATTCGCGGACGCCGTAGCGAGCAGCAAACTTGCGCAGCCCATAACAGCTAGTGTCTTCAGTTTCGATTTGTCGTTCTTGTTCTTGTAGTTCTGCATTTCAGACCTCGATGCTTGAATTTGAACGATGCCCCTCATGAACCCCTGACCCCATCCAGTTTTTAACCTTGGCTGTTCAGGGTCACCCAGTGGCCTGCGCTTGAAAGTAATAGCGTGGCAACCCGGCTGGGCTTCTCGTGACCCCATCATAACGAAGCGCCGAAACAGCGGTTTTACCAAAAGTCATACGAAGATGAGTTATTTGAAAGCTGGTAGACGGCCCACCCAATTAGGCTAAAGCAGGACGGGATTCAGCCCTTTCCTCCCTAAAATTCAAATAAAAAAAGGTGTCTGCGTTGAAATACCCAGCCTATTTATCACCTGCTCCAGCCATGCTCGTTTTCTCGATTGCCGCTTGGGCGCCTGCTGCCTCCGCTGACTTTCTCAATGACAGCAAGGCGTCTCTCCAATTGCGCAACGTCTACTTCAATCGTGATTTTCGAGAAGATTCAGGACAGTCGAAACGCGACGAGTGGGCCCAGGGATTTTTACTCAAGGTGGAATCAGGTTACACAGAAGGCGCCGTTGGGTTTGGCCTGGATACGCTGGGCCTGCTCGGTGTCAAACTGGATTCCTCTCCAGACCGGGTCAATACCGGAATGCTGCCAACGGGCAGCGACGGGCGGGCCGCCGACGAATTCTCCTCCTTGGGCTTGACCGCAAAAATGCGCATTTCCAAGACCGATTTAAAGGTCGGCACCTT
Organism: Pseudomonas fluorescens; assembly: GCF_902497895.1. GTDB lineage: Bacteria > Pseudomonadota > Gammaproteobacteria > Pseudomonadales > Pseudomonadaceae > Aquipseudomonas > Aquipseudomonas fluorescens_BP. The sequence continues at coordinate 79,209 of NZ_CABVHQ010000020.1, read as the reverse complement.
CACCCCATCACTGCCTGTGCTCAAGCACAACGATGGGCGCATCGTCCCGCAGACGTTCGAAGGCGCACTGATCACCTCGAAAGAAGTGAGCAAGCTGTCGATAACAGGCGGCCAGCTATCCAGCGTCAAGCAACGTAATTCGACAGACGGGCAAGACCTGCAGTTGAACAATAAAAACAAACGGTTCAGCGGCGCCGTGGCTGCCGACTATCTCAACCTGGTCGGCGTTGAGGCACAGTTAAGCGACAGGCTCAGCCTGAGCTACTTCGCCGCTGAACTGGACGATGTCTATCGTCAGCACTTCGCGGGCCTCAAATACGGGCGCAAGCTCGGTGAGGGCACGCTGAATGCAGACATTCGCCTTTTTACGAGCAGCGATTACGGCAGAAGCGCTGGCGGCGAGATCGACAACCAGACTTTTAACGGCATGCTGTCCTATAAACAGAGCGGGCACGGCCTAGGTCTGGGCTGGCAACTTATGTCTGGCGACACTGGCTTCGCTTACGTCGATGGCACTGACCCCTACCTGATCAACTTTTCACAGATCAATGATTTCGCCGAATCTGAAGAGCGTTCCTGGCAAGTCCGGTATGACTACGACTTCGCGAGCATCGGCATACCTGGCCTGAGTGTCATGACTCGCTACATCAGCGGCACGAATGCCAAAGTCGCGGGCGCTGCCGGGGACGGAAATGAATGGGAACGCGACTCCGAAATCAGCTATGTATTTCAGAACGGCATGTTGAAAAACCTATCTCTGCGCTACCGCAACGCGTCTTATCGCTCCAGCTTCTCGCGCGATATCGATGAAAGCCGTTTCATCATCGGGTACACCATTGCGCTCCTGTAAACGCAGCCTCGGGAGAATCACGTGAAGAGATTTTCCTTCATGGAACTCGCAAAACTACCGATCGGGCTGCAGTGGGCGGTATTAGTCGGGGGTGGCGGGCTTGCAGGTTATGTCCTGCATCAGGCGGGATTGCCCGCTGCTCTACTTCTCGGTCCTTTAGCCGTTGCTATCTGCATGGGCGTCGCCGGCACTCGTATTCGAGTGCCGCGACTGATGTTCCGATCAGGTCAGGGTATTGTCGGGTTGATGGTCGCCAAGTCAGTGACACTCGGAGTGCTCATGGCTTTGAGTGAGGACTGGCACCTGATGCTGCTGGTCACTGCGATCACCATATTGATAAGCGCCGGTGTCGGCCTCGGATTGGCTTGTTTCAGCCCCATACCCGCAGACGCTTCAGCATGGGGAACGGCTCCCGGGGCTGCGTCGGCGATGATAGCTATGGCGGAGGAAAATGGCTCGGACGGACGTCTGGTGGCGTGCATGCAATATGTGCGAGTTGTTTGTGTGGTCATGCTAGGCGCTTGGATTTCCACGCTATTTGTGGGGTCCAGTCACCCTCATCTCGCGCCCATTGTTGCTGAGCTCCCTTTCACTTGGATCGGCCTTGGAATGAGCCTTGCCATCGCCTTCCTTGGCGCGTTGAGTGGCAACTTGCTCCCGGCCGGCGCGTTGCTGACTACCGTTATCGTCGGGAGTGCCTTACAGCTCATCGGATGGTTGGATATCACCCTGAACGGCACGCTCGTCACACTCGCCTATGGCGTCATCGGGAGCTATATCGGGTTGCGTTTTGACCGTGCGACGGTCAAGCACGTCGCCAGGTTGATTCCGGTGATCGTCGTTGCCAACGTGGTGCTCATACTGCTTTGTACCGCGTTAGCCTGGCCGCTGAGTTACCTGTTTGGAAAGGATTTCCTCTCGGTATTCCTGGCCACGAGTCCAGGGGGGCTGGACGCCATGGCAATCATTGCCGTGGAAACGGGTTCGGATGCCAGCTTCGTGGTCGCACTGCAAACCTTGAGGCTCATTGGCGTAGTACTGAGCGGGTCTCTTTGCGCCCATCTGATCATGAGGTGGAATGCCCGCGTGTCTCGTTAAACACTGCTTATAACGCCGAGCCTCAGTAGCTGCCGTCCGATGATGGGGGCTTCGAACGGGGTCGATGCTTCAACTGTTCCAAGAAATCTGACCGTTCACACCGTGATTAAGCCCAGCGGAAGTTCAGGTTGGGTCATTGCGCTGAAGTGGAGTTTCAATGTCTACGTCTATCCGCCGTACCGAATCCCCGAATGTATTCGCATTCATCAGCCGATTTTTCGCCGCTGAATCTGCAGGAGGGCTTGTGTTGATGGCAGCGGCAATCACCGCGCTGACTGTCGCCAATTCGCCTCTGGCAAAAGACTATTTCGCAGCACTTCACACACAGTTTGCGGGGCTATCGATCGAGCAGTGGATAAACGATGGTTTGATGGCCATTTTTTTTATGCTGGTCGGGCTTGAGATCAAGCGCGAGATGCTGGTCGGGCAACTCGCGTCCTGGGCGCAAAGATCGCTACCGGGCTTTGCAGCCTTGGGCGGAATGGCCGTTCCGGCGCTGATTTATGTGGCGATTAACTGGGGCAATTCCGAGACCATCGACGGCTGGGCCATCCCTTCTGCTACCGATATCGCATTCGCTCTCGGCGTGTTGTCGTTGCTCGGAAAAAGAGTGCCGGTATCACTGAAGATTTTCCTTTCTGCGCTCGCGATACTGGATGATTTGGGGGCCGTGCTGATCATTGCTTTGTTCTACACGAGTGGTCTCTCGGTGCCCATGCTCCTCACAGCATTGGGCGCTCTGCTGGTATTGGTGGGGATGAATAAGTTGGGTGTGAGGAAACTTTCGCCTTACCTCATCGCGGGGGCTTTGTTGTGGTTCTTCATGCTTCAATCAGGGGTACATTCCACATTGGCGGGTGTTGCGCTCGCCCTGTGTATTCCTCTGGGCCCACCTGATGAGGCGGCGCGCTCGCCCCTTTTGTACCTTGAACAAAAACTGCACCCTTGGGTCGCCTTCGCGGTGGTACCTATCTTTGGATTCGCCAATGCAGGGGTGTCGCTTTCCGGCATCACGGCGAATAACCTCGTAGAGCCGGCTCCTCTTGGCGTTGCCTTAGGGCTCGTAATAGGGAAACAGGTGGGAGTATATGCATCGGCTGCGCTCGCGATACGTTTCGGTCTTGCCAAACTGCCGAAGGACAGCAATTGGATTCAACTCTACGGAGTAGCCGCGCTTTGCGGCATAGGTTTCACCATGAGCCTATTCATTGGCGCTTTAGCGTTTCCAAACTCCCCGCATGTATTCGATGAGGTGAAAGTGGGTGTTCTGATTGCTTCGACCCTTTCTGCGATTATTGGACTATCAGTGCTACGGAGGAGTCGTTAAGACGATCAATTCACGATCACGTCCCAAGTGCAAAGCCGGGATGGCTGGTTACTACATCCACTTAACGAAGAACTGCGCCAGGGTAAGGAAGACAAGCTGCGCAGCATTCCAGTACGTCTATTGTTCAACGAGCCGGAGCTGAATTTTCGGCCGACTACACCCTGTTCGACCGGCAATCCGGACGATCGTTATGCGTCGGCAATGGCGAAACCTGCAAACGTATGTAAGCGTCTGGGGAAGTCACCTTCCGAACTCCAGAAATAAAGGCGATGGTGTCCGCATATTTTTCAAGTGGCCGCGATAGCCCTTAAAGTCAGGATTCCCATGCGCCAACGAAGCTCTTACCCCAAACCGTTCAAAGCCCAAGTTGTTCAGGAATGCCTGCAACCCGGTGCGTCCATCTCCAGCGTTGCCATCACCGACGGTATCAACGCCAACGTCATTCGCAAGTGGCTGCCGCTTTACCGAGATCAGTCAGCAGCAGCGCTGCCGGCGTTTGTTCCTTTGAGGGTTTCTCCTAAACGGCCGGCCGAGGCGTCGGCGATCATTGTGATGTCCGTTGGTGAGCAATCAATCACTGTTAAATGGCCAACTTCCGATCCTGAAGGATGCGCACGTTTCATCCGTGAGTTTGCCCAGTGATCCGCATCGACGCCATCTGGCTCGCCACTGAGCCGTTGGACATGCGCGCAGGTACCGAGACCGCGCTGGCCCGGGTGATTACAGTATTCGGTGCGGCGAAGCCGTACTATGCTTATCTCTTCGCCAATCGACGCGCCAACCGGATGAAAGTCCTAGTGCATGACGGCGTAGGTATCTGGCTTGCCGCGCGACGATTGAATCAAGGTAGGTTTCACGGCCAGGCATACGGCACGGATCGGAAGTCGAACTCGATAACGAGCAGTTTCAAGCCTTGGTACTAGGGCTGCCTTGGCAGCGGGTCGGTGCGGGCGGCTCGATCACAGTGCTTTAGTACCTGCCATTCGCCTATCGGTTTATCGCCGCTGATTGCCTGCTCTGGCAAAATCATCTGCATGACTTCCTCACCCAACCTCGACCAGATGACACCGGAACAGCTACTTGCCTTGGCCGAACAGGCCATGCAGTTGCTGTCCAAGGTCGACGCGATGGGCCAGAAGATCCACCGTCTTGAAACCGTCAACGAGCAACTTGCTCACGAGATCGCCATCCTCAAGCGATAAAAGTTCGCCAAGCGCAGCGAGCAGCTGAGCCCTAATCAAGGCAGCCTGCTCGACAATCTGCTCGACACCGACATCGCGGCTATCGAAGCCGAGCTGAAGGCAGCAAGTCCGCCGACCGCACCGGCCGATCCACGTCAACAACCTAAACGTGCGCCGCTGCCAGCTCAGTTTCCTCGCACCGTGATCCACCACGAACCGGAAAACACCCAGTGCGCCTGCGGTTGTCAACTTCAGCGCATTGGCGAGGACGTCAGCGAGAAGTTAAATTACACGCCGGGCGTGTTCACCATCGAGCAGCACGTGCGTGGGAAATGGGTCTGCCGCAAGTGCGAAACACTGATCCAAGCACCAGTGCCGTCCCATGTGATCGACAAGGGCATCCCGACCGCAGGTCTGCTGGCCCATGTGATGGTGGCGAAGTTCTCTGACCACTTGCCGCTGTACCGGCACGAGAAGATCTTTGGCCGCGCCGGGCTGACGATTGCTCGCTCGACGCTGGCGCAGCAGGTCGGGCAAACCGGCGTGCAGCGCCAGCCTTTGGTTGATGCGCTTCGCGAAGCGGTGTTGGCCCAGGGTGTGATACACGCCGATGAGACCCCTGTTCAAATGCTTGCGCCAGGCGAGAAGAAAACTCACCGGGCTTACGTCTGGGCCTGCAGCACCACGCCATACTCGGCACTCAAGGTCGTGGTTTACGACTTCAGCCCAAGCCGGGCGGGCGAACATGCGCGCAACTTCCTCGGCCCGTGGAATGGCAAGCTGGTGTGCGACGATTTCGCAGGCTACAAAGCCGGTTTCGCGAACGGCATCACCGAAATTGGCTGCATGGCCCACGCCCGCCGCAAGTTTTTCGATCTGCAAGTGGCAAACAAAAGCCAGTTGGCCGAACAGGCGCTGCGATCGATTAGCGGCTTGTACGAAGTCGAGCGGCAAGCGCTAGACATGAGCGATGAAGATCGTTGGCGAATACGGCAAGAAAAGGCAGCACCGATCCTTGAGACGCTGCACAACTGGATGCTGGCCCAGCGTAATCTTGTGCCCAACGGATCAGCAACTGCCAAGGCTCTAGATTACAGCCTTAAACGCTGGGTAGCGCTGACGCGCTACTTGGAGGATGGAGCCGTGCCCATCGATAACAACCAAGTCGAAAATCAGATCCGGCCATGGGCACTTGGACGCTCGAACTGGTTGTTTGCCGGATCGCTACGCAGCGGAAAACGGGCGGCGGCGATTATGAGTTTGATCCAGTCTGCACGGATGAATGGGCTTGATCCGTATGCGTATCTGAAGGACGTGCTCACGCGGCTGCCGACGCACCGTGCGAGAGAGATTATAGGGTTGCTGCCGCATAGATGGGCGCCCACCTGATCACGTAAAGTGTCGGGTGGGCGCTTAGGTCAACCTCTAGTTGAAATGAAAATGGATAAAAATATCCGCAGTCATTCGGCGCTCCGTTTCATTACGCGACCTTGACCGCCAAGTTTTTTTGCCTACGGTAGAGAATGGTAGTGGCGGTAAATCCGCACATCGCCGCGAACATCAGCCAGTAGGCCGGTGACGCCTTATCCCCCGTAGCCTGGACAAGCAGAGTCGAGATCGCGGGAGTAAAACCACCAAACACCGCCGTGGCCAGACTGAAAGCCAAAGAGAACCCAACCACGCGCACGTTTTGTGGCATCACTTCGGTTAGTGCCGCGACCATAGCGCCGTTGTAAATGCCAAAGAAGAATGAGAAGTACAGTAGGACGGCGAGCAGTCGTTCGAAACTCGCCGCCTCTGCCAACCAGTGCATAGCAGGGTAGGCGGTGAAGATGCACAGCAAGGAGATCGCCAGCAACAGAGGTCGACGGCCAATACGATCGGAGAGCGCCCCCCCGATAGGTAGCCAGATGAAATTGCTCACGCCGACCAAGAGTGTGACCACCAGGCTGTCGGTAGTGCTTAGGTTCAGTACAGTCCTGCCAAACGTGGGGGTGTAGACCGTAATCAAGTAGAACGTGGTAGTGGTCATGGACGCCAGCAGGCCGCCGGCTAGCACGGTGCGCCAGTTGTCTCGCATTGAGCGAAAAACTTCGCGGGTAGTTGGGCGATGGTGGCGAGCAGTGAATGCCTCGGTTTCTTCCAGTGAGCGGCGAATAATGAAAATGAAAGGGATAATCACGCAGCCAATGAAGAAGGGAATGCGCCAGCCCCACTCGGCGATTTCAGCGGCTTGCATCGTAGCGTTAATTGTGTAACCCAACGCGGCCGCGACTACGATCGCAACTTGTTGACTGGCCGATTGCCAACTGGTGTAAAAGCCAGTGTGGCAGGCGCTGTTGTAGTCCTCGACAGTCTTGACGAATTTCTCTTGAGGCAGCTTCAACTGGCGGGCAAGGTCTTGCAGAGTATTGGCGGTGGTTCCGGGAAAGACCGGCGGCATGAAGCGGCCGATGGCTTGTTGATCGATGATCGAATACGCCTGCTGACCGGGTTGTCCGGCCACCAGACGCCCCCAGATCGCATAACGTTTTGGCCAGAAATCCTCACCTTCGTCGTAGAAGCGTTCGCCATCACGATTGACCACCACACCCAGCGATACGCAGTCGATTCGGGTGCAGATGCCGCCGTCGTAGAGTGGCGCGCGGGCATCAATCGCGACCATGTGTGCTTGCGTCGGATCGCCGATCACATCTGCGCCAAGGTCGAGCATGCGCCGTAGCAAAATGCCGGTGTTGAATCGGGTGCCCCGGATCAGGAAATTGTCCGATGGCCATTCACCGCGTTCGTTCTGACCCCAGGCTTCGCGCAGCCATTCACGGTTGGATTCGAAGCCGCCGGCTGCCAACACGCAGGCCCGGGCTTCAATGCGTTCTGCGGCGAAACGCTGACCATCGACCTCATGTTCGCCCACATGGGCGGCGACGAATTTCCCCTCATCCAACTCGATGTCGGTCACTTGCGTGTTGTATCGAACTTTTACACCCAGGCGCTCGGCGCTGCGGAAATACGCATTGACCAGCGCTTTGCCGCCGCCCATAAAAAATGCATTGGTCCGCGCCACGTGAAGCGCGCCGGACAGCGGTGGCTGAAAATGCACGCCGTGTGAACGCATCCAATCGCGGCAAGAAGACGATGCCCGAATTGCAATGCGTGCAAGCTTTTCATCCGTGAGGCCACCGGTAACCTTCAACAGGTCTTGCCAGTATTCTTCTTCCGGATAGGCATCGATCAGCACGTCCTGCGGTTCGTCGTGCATGCACCGCAGGTTACGGGTGTGTTGGGAGTTGCCACCGCGCCAGATTTTCGGAGAGGCTTCCAGCAGCATCACGCTGGCGCCCGCTTCTCGCGCCATCAGAGCGGCGCACAAGGCAGCGTTGCCACCCCCTATGATTAAGACATCGATCATTATCGCTCCTCGATTTGCAAGGAAGCGGGAACGAAGTGCTCCTTGCGAGTGGGGAGAACGATAGGGTGGGGAAGGAGTGGCCGAAAGGCTGCTTTTGACGCGGGGTGTTTAGTTTTTCTAAAGGCTTTGTCGCCAGGAGAAACTTATGTTTCCGGGGTTGTAGGAGGATTACGCGTCTACCCCTTCTATCCACGTAGCTCCAGGCCACTGTTTGTCGACGACCAACTGTCGCGCCACATCGACGATGACCAACCGCGTTGCCAGCGCCGCCGGAGAGAGTTCGTCGTCAGCCAGCGTCGCCAGAAGATTACGCCGGCCCACATGGGGATCGGCAATCCTGATCAGTGAAAGTCCGGACCCGTCTTTCAATGCAGCGGCCGCCCCCGGTTGTATCGTTGCCGCATGACCGGCCCGAACGGCGTTCATCAAAACAGCGAGACCGTCGACTTCCATAATGACATTGGGTGTTAGCCCGACCCGCTCAAACGCGCTCATCAATGCCGAGCGCAATCCATGTTGCGCGCTGGGCATCACCAGCGGCAGGCCGCCGAGGTCGGCTAACTGCACGCTGTCACCAGAAGGCGCTTGAGGCAGGCTGGGCGAGGCAATGACAAACAGCTTTTCATCCAGCAGCGGAGTCACGCTCCAGCGTTTACCCCCTTCGAGCTGGAACAGGATGGCCAGGTCAATTTGCCGTGCGTTGAGCTGCGCCGCCAAGTGGCCGGAAAGCATTTCCACCAAATGCAGTTGTATGTCCGGATAACGCGCACGCATAGCGTTGATCAACGGCAACGCGAGCACCGTCGCGGTAGTCGGTGGTAAGCCGACGCTGACATAACCGCTCATTCGCCCGCGATGGGCGGCCATGATTGCGTTTTCCGCCTGGCGTAGCGTCAATTGGGCATGGTGTAAAAACGCAAATCCGGCGCTAGTGGGCGTCACGCCGGTGGAGGTTCGATTCAGGAGGCGGGTGCACAGTTCGCTTTCCAGCTTGGAGATTTGCTGACTGAGGGCTGACACACCAACGTCCAGTTCAAGTGCCGCACGCCCCAGGCTGCCAAGCTCGATGATTTTTACGAAATAGCGCAGTTGTCTCAATTCCAATGTGGCTGCTCCCCGCGAATTTGTTATTCAAATACCTGAACGTTTGCCACGCAAGTTACGAAGCCCGAAGAGGCAGCATTGTCGCAGGTTTGGGTTGACCGTTGAGCGCGTGCGCTTTGTCGAGGACTGGTAGCAGTTGACGCGAAGCTGTCATCGAGACTGTGGCCACTGATCCTGGATTTCATACCAGGGCGCCTTGGACGTCACTTCGACATGTTGCTGCTTGTCGGTGGTAAAGGTCGTGTCTAGCGAACCCAGCGCTATAGATATCCAGTCTGCGTATTCACCCCGGCTTCGCGACCAGAACAGCGACGAACCGCACTGGCCGCAGAACTGACGAAGCACTGATTCGGAAGAGCGGTAAGTCGTGATGCACTCGGCGCCCTGGATGATATGCAGTTCAGTTCGCAGCACGCTGCCATAGCTGGCAAACGCTGCCCCATGACTTTTACGGCATTGGTTGCAATGGCAATGTGAAAGCGCTTTGGGGCGTGATTTTATTTCGTAACTGACGGCGCCGCAAAGACAGCTGCCTTGGAAAGTGCCGGTCATTTTTTGAGGCAGCCTGGTAACTAAATGGGTCAATTTAAACGGTTGGCACGGGGAGTGTCGAATGACTGCTCCTGGCCGATTTCTGCCGGTCACAAAGGGCGGCTTCCACGAATAGCTGATTTATCATAAACGGATAGCGCCTTGATCGTCGCTTGGTTGCTCGACAAAAGTATCTGCGCACGAGCGCTCGATTTCTCTAATCAACGTATTTTGTGCAAGCACTTGCAGCTGAACCTGGCAGGTCCCGTCGGGGGGCAGACTCACGCTCACACTCGATAAGGAGGTACCGGTTTGAATATCTCCCTGCTGACTGGCTTTCGACTGCCCGCTAGCGCTGTGCTTCAGCACGGTCAGCCGATACTGCAGCGTCAACGGGGTCGGGTTGTCGATATGTGGACGAATAATCACTATTTCACCGTCGCGCTGGCTATCGATCGACACGACCAGTTGGGAGAAGTCCATCATCCTGTTCACCTCTGTATTACGTTTGCATTCATGTTGCTGCCAAACTGGTTGACGATAACCGAACCATTTAGCCCTGACTGGTTGACGGAGGCCTGGTTTGCCTGCCCGTATTGATTGACCCAGGCCTGGTTATACGCACCGCTCTGGGTCATGTCAGCCCGGTTACCGTTTCCTAGCTGCGTGCTGCCGAGCTGGTTGTGATCGCCTGACTGGTTGATAGACAGCCAGTTACCCAGGCCCGCTTGCTGCGCCAGGAGCGCATTCTGTGATCCGCTTTGGGTGATCAGCGCCTCGTTGCCGACGCCGTTCTGGCCCAGGTTCAGCCATTGCTCCGTTCCGTTCTGGTGCAGCACCGCGTGGTTGTTGGACCCGTTTTGAGTTACTGCGACTTCGCTGCGACCCATGGTGATACCGGAGTAGCGAGGCTCGGGAGAAAGATCGCTCGCCTGGCACAACGCGCTGTTCGCCACCAGGAAGCCTACCGCCAATAACCGGAGACGGAACTCTGGCCCAAGCCAGTTAATCTTTTTGCTCATGGTCATTTCCTGTTCGAGCAGGCTCGCCGCTGTCGGCCAAACTTGCAGAGGGTAAATTATTCAGTTGTCCGTCGTAGCTCTGTAGATAACTCTGAAGCAGTGGCTGCTTGAGATCGTCCGGGTTTTTCAGCTGCCAGCTACCGTCGCGCACACCCTGAGCGATCAAGTGGACCAGTGCGGTCTCAATGGCCTCGCGCACACATTGCTGTACCGGTTCGTTGCGCGAAAAACCGGTTTCGATTTCAAGCAGATTTTTGAACGATACGAAGCGGAACACGCCGAAATCCACCTGAAATGAAAAGACGGTCTTACTGGTAGTAATACTCTGAATGATATCGCCGCTACGAATGTCGACCGCGCGCAGGTTGATCGTCACCTGATCCTGTCGGTACAGCTCAGACGGCCCCACGCCAAGATAGCGCACGCCGATACCGCCGGTCCTGACGTTGCTTTCATACGCGACGATGGCGCCCTGTATCAGCATATTGGCCGGTCGCAACGGCGGTAGCTGGGTCTGCGCCTGGTCCTGCGGCAGTTCCAGCGCGCGGATGATCTTGCGTTCCGTCAGAATGTCCTGCAGGTTCTCGCGTTCGACCGGTTTGAACCATCGCGAATCGCGCAGTGCAGTGATCAACAGCGCCGCTGCGCCTTGCGTCACCGAAGTGGAAAACGAACTGTCCGGCGACGGCTTGTACTGGCCGGTCTGGTCGCGCAGGCCATATACCGCTACCGCAATTTTGCCAGCCGGCGCCGGCAGGTGGGTCAAATCGCGCGAAATCTGCGTGGTGGGTGCCAAGGTGGCTCTGGAGGTCGTCCCTGCTGGGAGAGAAGTGGCACAGCCGGTAAGAAGCAGAGCTAAAACAGCCAGGTAGGGCAAGCATACTTGCATTCTTCTTCTCCAAACGAAATCCCGCCGGAAAAATCCCGGCGGGAAAAGGGCGGATCAATGCTGATTGATGATTGCTGCGTTGCCGCTGCCGCCGCTCTGGCTGACGGTGGCAGCCAGGCTGTTACCGGTCTGGGTCAGGTTGACCGAGTTTTGCGCCAGAGCCGTGCCCGCGCCCGACTGAGTGACATTGGCGTAGTTGTTGTTACCTGTTTGCAACAGGTTTTCTTCGTTGTAGGTGCCAGTCTGGTTGCTATACGCCTGGTTGCCGTAGCCAGACTGGGTGAGGTTGGCCGTCAGGTTAGCGCCGCTCTGAGTGAGGTTGGCAACGTTATAATCGCCCTGCTGATTCGCAGTAATCGTACTGGCGGTGCTGTTAGTTTGCAGTATGTAACCTGCGTTACTGTTGCCGCTTTGTTGGAGGCTAGCTCCACCGTTGATGTTGCCTTGCTGATAGATCGTGCCATTGTTGTTATTACCGTGCTGGTAGACAGCCCCATAGCCACCGCCCGAGTTGGCGTACTGAGTGATGCCAGCACTGTTCCCATTACCGGTCTGACCAATGTCGCCCCAAGGACCGCCTAAGTTACTCACTTGAGAAATCGCCGCGGTGTTATAGCTGCCACCGAAAAGAGCTTGGGAAATACTCGCGACTGCGTACTGATTGCCAGTTTGATTGATGTTGGCAGTGTTATGGTCGCCGGCTTGATGGGTCTCGGCCCTCTGGTTGAGACCATTTTGGTAAATGCCGGCGTTGTTGCTGTCGCCAGCCTGGTCAGCGGCGCTGGTGTTGTCGTTTTGTATTTGAGTGATGCTGATAGCACTGTTGGTGGCGGTCTGCTGGATCGGCGTGCCGCTGGTGCCGGCAATGTTTCTGTCGCCCGTCTGGCTGATGCCAATCGCCGAGTTAGTAGCGCCGGCCTGGTCGACGTTCAAGTTGTTGTCAGTGCCGGTCTGCGAGGTAGTGACGCTACTTGAATCAGCCATGGCGGCACCGGACAGTGCAACGAGTACGGCGAGCGACAGGAGCGATTTACATGCGTGCATGAGGGTGTTCCTTTTTTGTTGTGTTTTTTGGGTTGTGTTATTTTTTTTGTAGTGCGGGACTTACGGTTGAATCGATTGGTTTACCTGGAACTCTGTGGTCTGACCGGTGGATTTGTCGGTCGTCAGGATCTGCAATTGCCCTCCGCCTATATCGTTGATTGCAATCCGAAAGTCTGCGGTTTCGACTGTTCCGGGGGTGAGCTGGCCGGTGGGGCCGACGATGCCGGAGGTGACCGCCGAAGCCACTCGGCCGAGGATCGCGCTCTTCAACATGTTGTTGAACTGGCTCAAGGCGTTCTGCTGCGCCCCCGATGACTGCGATGATTCGGTGAAGTCGTTTTGCGCCTGCGCCGCGTTCAAGAGTACCGGTCCGTTGAGCGGGCTTCCGCCGAACGAAGGGTTGATCGGCTGATAGACCAGTTCGCTTGCATGAAGGCTGGTAGTGGTCAGGCCGGACAACAGCGCCAGGGTAACGAAGGCCAGGGATAAAGAGTGCATAGAGGTCTCCTTCAGAAGAGTTCGTCGCGAGCCAGGTCCGGATCGCCAAAAAACTGCACGAGCTGGTAGTCGAGAATGGCTTGATACACCTGTATGGCGGCAGCGCTGCCTATGGTGGGGATGAGGCTGCGGTTAGGCGGAAGAAACACCTGGAACAGGCGCTGATTGCCATAGTTGACGAAAACCTGACTGCCCCAGCGCGCGTTGGGGCGCTCGGCAATGGCGACGACGAATCGACCGGCCTCGTCCTTGTCTCGCCATGTAGTAGCAAAACTGTCGTAGAAATCGCGCCCGGCCTGAGTGATGGTCTGCCCGGTGACGATACCGCCGACTTCAATGCGGTTGAGCGTACGGTTCTGAGCGACACTGCCAGTGCGATCGACACTGCGGGTGCTATCGACACTGCCCTGTGCAAAAGTCATCGACCCGATAAATAGTTGAAGGGTAAATAAACTCAGATAGTTAACAAGCAACATATTAATACCGCCCATAAACGTTTCGGCCTCACCTTGTATAGCCGAGCATTTAAAATTGCGCCAAATTAAAAAAGATTAATTTATATTCTGTTTTTTGGCGCCGGTTTTCAGTCAGCAAAGTTTGACGTATAAAAAATTAGAAGTATTGGTCGAAAAATGTTCTGCTATTGTTGACGCCAACTTCCTGTCGATACTTCAGGGCGGACAATAAATAATGACAAAACCCGGAATAAGCTAGTGCATGCAGCATTGAAATATCCATTTGTTCGCTAGCTTGGAGCTACAAAGGACGGGTTGTCGGCTGGACGGTCTCCTCAGCGATATCGCTCACCAATTGACTGTTGTAGTCCAGGCCAGGGCTGCCAATCGGTCGCAGCCAGGGGATGATTGTCCAGGTAGGGGAGCGCGTAAGGAGTCTACATTTTCACCAGGCATAGATTACGCAGCAGGGTAATGGGGAGTGCCTGCTGACATGTCAGCATCGCTGAACGTGGCGAGCCGGCTTGTATAAAAATACGAATCCGTCCAGGAAAACTCCATGTTCAAGGACCATCTTGTGTTAGCGAGCTAACCTTCCCCCTTGTCGCTAACGCAAACGACCGCACGCGTGCCCTTCGACTTATGCGTAACGATTCTGTACCGAACCTCATAAAGGTTGTTTGCGGCCCTAAATGAAACTCTGGGATACCACGAGGGCTTGCCGCACGGACGAGCCAGTAGAAACGCTGGCCAATGCTTACTGAGCGGGGAGCCTATGGTTGGGAACTCACTTGTGTTAACCAATCAGTTATGTCCCTATGGGACGACAACCCGGAAAAAGAATGCGGATCTTTGATGATTACAGAAATTCCAACCAGTGACGAATTCTCGTCAGCAGCCTACGCCCAATTCGACTTTGCTTGGGACATCGTCATTTCGTTCTTGACCACACTGGACGATGCAAGCCAGTACGTTGAGGTGGACAACGACGACAAGGTTCGATTCTGGGAAGCCGCCCGCCAGAGAATCCTGACCTCACTCATCATTGCCCAGCAAGGCATCGAATTCGCTATCAAGGGAAAGCTTGTTAGCGTTAGCCCATACCTGCTGATCTCCGGCTCCCCATCGGACTGGCCCAAGGATAAGACAGGAAAGGGGATTGTGTACTCAGAATTTCGAACGATTGACGCCCAAGACCTCATAAAGGTCTACAACACCGTGCATGCAAAGCCGTTCGATCCTAAATTTGCAGATTTATTCGAGCGGGTACGCAGGCTTAGAAACCAGGCTATGCACTCTGTAAACGCACGACTTCAAATATCGGCCAAAGAAGTCATTTTGATCATACTCGAAGCGCACGAGCATCTTTACTCCCATCAGAGCTGGGTAGCTGCTCGCAGAGACTTCTTGTTTACCGCACCTGCGGCACAGGTTTATTTCGGCAACGACTTCATTGACGGCGCGTTGGTTCGTGAGTTTTGGACCGTATTCAACCTGTTGACAAAAGCCGAGCGAGAACGCTTCTTCAAAACAACTGCGACTGTTCGCAAATACATATGCCCAGCTTGTAGATACCACTCATTAGAAATTGACGGACCTGTACCCCACTACGCCGTGCTCGAACCAAACAAACCTAGATCCGCTACTATCAGGTGTTTCGTGTGTGACGATACGCACCTTGTCAGTCGAATCAAATGCGTTCACGCAGGATGCAAGGGTAACGTCATCAGCGAAGAGTTTGGTATCTGCTGTACCTGTGGTGAGGGTCAATAGAATCAGGGGGCCGGTGTGTTGATGCATCGGCCATAGTGATTGGCGGACAGGGCAAGCATACTCCCTGTCAATGGTATTTGATTTTGCGGTATCAAATGCAGGCGTCGTTCCGTCAAGCACCTGCACCGGGTAGCCGTTGATAGCAGTCACTATCATGAGCAGCGGTGCATCTCTACCGTGCTTTGCGTGAAATTAGAAAGAGCTGCGTAATACGGCTGAGATTCGGATATGAGAATCGTGCACTACTGGCAACGGCAAGATTTGGTTCGGTGTAAAAAGTTTTATTGGGCGCAGGCCTGAGGCCCAATCGAAGCGCAGTTCCACATCCACCGTTATGCCCGTTTGCCAAGGAATGACCGCTTTGGGCCGGCCGAGGTCGCCGCGAGGATCAGCCGGCGCACCATGCTCGGGTAACGCAGGGCGAATTCTTGCGCCAACGCACCGCCCCAACTCACGCCGAACACATCGACCTGGTCGATTCCCAATTGCTTGAGCATCTCGGCGATCAGGTCGGCATGGCGCGGCAGACGCATCGGCCAGCGGGGCATTTGCGATTTGCCGACCCCGGGCACGTCCAACGTAATGGTCCTGTAGTCCACCAGTTCATCGCGCAGGGGATCGAAGGTACGGATCAAACCACCCAGGTCGTTGAGCAAGAGCAGCGGTGAGCCTTGGCCGCGGATTGAAACGTTCAACTGCAAGTCTTTAATGGTTAATTTGTGCGTTGTCATGGTTTCCCCCTTGGCCTACCCGCTGTTAAGACAGCGTCTGGCGTTTGCGTTGCAAAAAAGGGTGACATTTGTTGGCATGGCTCTGCGAATCATCGAGATATCGTCGATTGGCTCCGCGCGGTTAAAAAGTACCGTTGGGCTGGGCATCTGCGCGGCGCGGGTCATACTGCCAATGGCGAGGAGCCATCGTTGCTGTCGGGATGGCACACGAATCCGCCCCCAAGCTCACCCCCCATTCCCAGGCCATGACTGCGTTGGTGCTTGTGCTCGTGAGCCGGTACCGTACTGCAAATACCATATGATCCCTGGCCACTTAGACGAGGAAAAATGTTCAACATCACCCCTGATGAAATTAATCAGTTTAACGACCTCGATCTGCGAGAGTTGGTGGGGCGTCTCTACGAGGCCGAGTTGGTAAGTCGGTGATTGTCTGCTGCGGCGGCGACATGGGGAGGTAATCAGACTGCCTCAGACGGTGGTCTAGATGTGCGTTTGGAGTTGCCTCCAGGAGTAATTGTCGAAGGCTTCATACCGCGCGGCTCAACGGGGTTCCAGGTCAAGAAGCCGGATATGCCGAGGTGAGGAGGAGCCCATCCCATTGCTTCTGGCCGATTTCGGCCCTCCTTGACCGGCGGCTATGGGTCCAGGCTGTGTGAAAACGTTTTAGAGCGAGTTTGATAGTCAGAACCGCAACGAAAATCGCGTTCCTACACAAATTTCAGGTCTGCTGACCAACCAAACGCTGGCAGATTTTACGTAGCAACGCAGACTTCACAACGGTGCATGCGTTTTCACACAGCCTGGGTCGAGTGCTGCCGGACACGACCGGCAGAGATCGGCCAAAAGCCGCCGATCACGGGCATCTACCAAAAAGTGGGTGATTCACTTAGCGCCATGCTATCAAGCAACGTCAAAAATCCAGTCATTTAGCGAATTCCTCGCGACTAGAATTTTTTTCATGGCGTGAAGTGTAAAGTGCAAAAGTTGTCCTAGACTACAGGCTTTAAATGGTCTGACTTCATGAAATTTTCACCGCTGCGACTACTGGGTTTTTATATGAATTCAGACGCAGCACTGCCTTTATCGAGTGCCCTCTATCAACCCAAGAGCGGGCCTGGCATTGATATAGAATTATGATTTCTGGAAAAAATGCGCGGGAGCGGAATCTTTAGCTTACTGCTGATTGACACACAATCCAAAGAGCGAATGCAAATATGAATGGTAGTTCCGTAGCGGGCTCTCGATTAAGCATACTTGATGGATGGCGCGGCATGAGCATCTTGCTTGTCCTGGCGTGCCACCTGCTACCACTTGGCCCAAAGCAGTGGCAATTGAATTCCGCCACAGGCGTTATGGGAATGGCTATATTTTTTACGCTATCGGGTTTCCTGATAACAAGTTTTCTGCTCAGCAACAGCAGCGTCGTTGATTTTTTAATCCGCAGAATCTTTCGGATTGTGCCTCTCGCCTGGTCGTACATGGTAATTGCTTTATTTGTCATGAACAGCACTTCTGATTTCTACATCGCAAACTTTCTGTTCATTGCCAACTGGCCGCCTATGTGGCTGGGCAATGCAAACGGCCACCTATGGAGTTTGTGCATGGAGGTCCAATTTTATGTCGCAATAGCTTTGCTGGTAGTTCTGATGAGAAACAAGTGGGTAGTGCTAATCCCTTTTCTCTGCATCGCCGTCACGATGTACCGAGTCATGAATGATGTCCATGTCGCAATCAACACTTATTACCGCATTGATGAAATACTTGCTGGATGCATACTTGCACTGATATACAACAATAGACTGGGCAACACCCTTGCGAAACTTCCGACACAAACGGGGATCACGCAAATACTTTTATTCCTCCTGTTTGCCTTGTCCAGTCATCCCGATGCGGGCTTCATGAACTACTTTCGCCCCTATCTTGCCGCAGCAATGGTGGGGAGCACGTTACTCAATAGCCGGACACGAGTTGCCCAGATCCTGAATAATCGCGTTCTATTTTATATCGCCACCATCTCGTACGCTCTCTACGTTGTTCATCCGCTGCTAGAACAGACTTGGCTGGGTAGCGGAGATACCGTCATAAAATATTTGAAGCGCCCTTTGTTGTTCGCCGCAGTTTTTCTCACCGCGCATATCTCGACCTTCTATTATGAAAAATGGTGGATTGCTTTTGGCAAGACATTTGCCAAGAAAGTAGTTAGCCAATCCGTTACAAGCTAAACGTCCGCAGAGGGTCGCAAGCAATCCTCAGTGAGCGGCTGCTATTGGCCGAATCTCGACCTGGCGCACTACGAAGCGCGATTGAAGGACAGGTTGATCATGCTGCGAAATGCGCTACCCGCCAGCGTGCTTCTGGTAATAGGCGCACCCGACTCGGTCCGGAACAAAAAAGCTATCCGTTGCGAAGACCGGCAGGCGAACAACTTGCGCTCAGTCATTCAGATCCAGAAGCGCGTCGCGGCGCAGGTCAATGCGGTGTTCTGGGATTGGCAAGCTTACATGGGTGGCAACTGCGCGTCGCCACCATCGGACGCCACGACGAATCCATTACCCCTTCCAGAAACAACTCGGCTGGCATCCCGCGCCGGACGATAACAGCCTTGTCGAGGCCGATCGCATCTTCATCAAACACGGTTACGCGCCCTCCCCGGATACCATCCAATACCTGAAGAGCCTGAATGTGGATCGTGTCCTGGTGTGCGGCCTTCAAACCGAGACCTGCTGCCTGGGCCCCTTTTCTGGGCCAATCCCGACTTATTCTTCTTATCTCGAAAAGAAAACCGAATTCCTGCGCGTGGTTATAGTCTTTTGCTTAGGCCCCATTGAATGAGGCTTATAACCGACCTCGGCCAGCCCGCCAGTTGATCGGCAGCACCGAGACCATCAGTACTAGGAGATACCCATGAAGCGTTCTGCACTGGCTGGACTGTTCATTACCGCTGCAATCCTGGCCTCCCCGGTGTTTGCTGGCTCGCAGGATGATCTTTGCAACATCAACCTGCAAAAAATCAGAGACGCCAAGGTCAGCACCGAGCAAATGAGCGAAGGCTTGAAATCCGATATCGATGCCACTGTTCATCAGGCCACGGCCGCTAAAGCCAAGGGCACCGAGGAAGGGGCCAAAGAATGCATTTCCCTGACCACCCAGGCGATGCAGAAAATCCAGAACAACTCCAAAGGCGATCAGTAAGCGATAGTGCTCCGGCAATCCTCAGGGGATGGCTGTAGACCCAAAGTGATTGTCATCGAACGGGTGGGTTGGGGATCTGGCTTTAGCTGCATCACTTCAAGCACACAGTAGAGCTGAGTGAGGGTGTGATGAGGGGGCCATTGGAACGATCGGGATTTTCACTCCCGGTCGGACCACGATTGAGCGAGCAAGTCGGCACCTGACAAATCGTGGTCTGCCCCCGTTTTTTTTTCCGCTGACCAACAAGCCTCAATGCAGCAAGAGACCGGCAGCCCGTGCCCGCAAAGCCATTACCAGGGTCGCTGGCAGCTTTTTGATCTCGTCAGACCAAAACGCCAAATGCCCGCGAAACTCCTTCGATTCATCATCACATTCCGACAAGTCAGCGAGCAAAAAACTGTATCGACTCAGATAGGCCGCAGACAAATCGTCTGCCAAGGCCCTGGCAGGCTCTCCGGTCATTGCCAGACACCACTGCGCAATTTCGATCACCCGCTCGCCTGGTGTTAACGGAGTAACACCATGGATGAAATTCAGAATGTATTTGTTGTAGAGCAGAGCGCCTTGCTCGGGTTCATCCGTGGGATTACCCGGACAAAGTCGTCGTTCCCAAGGCAGGATATAGACCTTTTTGTCCATCACAGCCTGGAGTACATAGTCCGATGGTTTGACCAAACGCGGCATGACTTTCTCCTGGGAAAAAATACGGTTCAACTATGGTAGCTCATCCATGGTGGCCAATAGCCTCTACGGCAAAGTCACACCGGGGACATCCAATCGGCGAATCTGGACATGCCCAGGGCTCGTTACCCCAAGCAAGGCTTTTTCCAGGTCCTGGCGACGCCCGCAGTCAGCTGCTCCAGGTCCAAGACCAGACCATCCGCTCCCTTTCTGATTTCCCCCCAGAACAATGGGGGCAGCACGCAAAATATGGGCCAGCAATCACCCTGCTTCTGTCCTGAATGGTGACTTGGAAACTATGCGGCGGCACACGCTTCAGACTATAGGCAATGCTCGAAAGATTGCTAATCGCCATTACTCAAAAGACGCTCGAAAAGTTACTTATAACCAGACAGACGTTCATTTGAATCACTAACTAACCATGGCTACACCTTTCTGAACCAGAAACCCGAAAGGACCATGCTTGGCATGAGGCTCGGTACTCAAGCGGGCTTCGCATTTTTTTCGAACAGGTCCTGAACCTCATCCAATGTCGGCATAACCGCTGGAATGACAGCGAGCTCACAATCCAAAGCACCCAATACCCGCGCATAAGCGCTCATGCTCTGTGACGCATACAGCGAATTCCCCATTCTTGATCACCATCAACTCCATACCCAAGCAAGCTCTGTAGGCTGAAAGCCACTCCTACACGTCACCTGGAGATCGGCATGGCCAAGAATTTCCCCATCCACCCGAAACATCCCGAGCGCATCTGCTGGGGCTGCGACAGGTACTGTCCGACGAGTTCTCTGGCGTGTGGCAATGGCTCTGACCGCACCATGCATCCGGCCGAGATGATCGGCGATGACTGGTATTTGCACGGGGATTGGGGCATCGACCCGGCCACTGTGAAGCTAAAGCCGGTGGACGATCCGAGCAGCGGTGTCATCCTGCTGGTAGATGTTGATAAATAGCACTGCCCTCTTTTCCCGCTCACGCAAATGATTGTCCGCAATTCAAATCAGTCTCGAGTACACGCCTTTGGGTGTACCATCAGGACCTGTCCATCCAGATATCGGTTAGCCATGCCCACGGATAGCGAAGAGAGCCGTCAGATCGTAGCTTCTCTGGCGCACCGCATTGGTCACAACGCTGACATTGCCCAGGTCGCCGATGCGATCGTTACAACATTGCAAGATATGGATGCAGCCCTTACGCCGATTATCGGACAGCAAGGGGTTGCCGCGCTTTATCGCCGCAGTCTCCATCTGTGCGCCTCCACCCATCCATGCCTGGCCGTCACCTATGAGAGCGTGAAGCCCGGCATGGATCTGAGTGAACTCAAATCCGTACTTGTTAAGCAAAGCGAAGCCGAAGCGTTATTTTTCGGTGAAGCATTTCTAAAAACATTTTACGAATTGCTGACCACGCTGATCGGGCCCTCACTCACCGCACGATTGCTTCGTGCTGTGTGGGAAAATTCTTTGAGCGGCAGCCCCGCGCAGGATACTTCGTCATGACCACCAAAGTGACAATCAACCGCTTGGCCACTGGCGTGCCAGGACTGGACGAGGTGCTTGGCGGAGGATTGCCGGAGTTTTCGTTCAACCTCATCGCCGGGCCTCCCGGCTGCGGCAAGACCACCCTGGCGCATCAGATGATGTTTGCCCTGGCCACCCCCGAACGTCCGGCGCTGTTTTTCACCGTGCTCGGTGAGCCGCCGCTGAAGATGCTGCGTTACCAACAGCAGTTCGACTTTTTCGACAGCGAAGTGATCAACCACTCGGTCCGCTATATCAACCTGGCTGACGATACGCTGGCGGGCGACCTGGACGAGGTGCTGCGGCGCATCGTCGCCGAGGTCGAGGCCCACGGTCCGGCACTGGTGTTCGTCGACTCGTTCCGCTCGGTAGTGCTGGCAAGCCGAACCCAGGACAACCCGAACAACAACCTGCCGCAGTTCATTCAGCAGCTGGGCATGTTGATGACCACATGGCAGGCAACGACCTTCCTGATCGGCGAATATTTCACCGAGACTGATACCAATCCGATTTTCACCGTGGCCGACGGCTTGATCTGGCTGCGCCAGAGCGTGCAGCGCAACTCCATGGTGCGCAAAATGGAAATCATGAAGATGCGCGGCCAGCCGACATTGCCGGGGCTGCACACCTTCCGCATCGGCACTTCGGGCATCAAGGTCTTCGCACCGGCAGCGGTGCATGTCGCGAAGCCGATCGAACCGTCCGACGGCACGCCACCTTCGCGCCTGAAAATGGGCGTGCCGCGGCTGGATGAGATGCTCGGCGGTGGCCTTCCCCGTGGCTATTCGTTGCTGGTGGCCGGTCCTTCCGGCTCCGGGAAAAGTATCCTGGCGGCCACCTTCCTCGCTGAAGGTGCCCGCAATGGTGAAACCGGTGTGATCGCGGTGTTCGAGCAACGCCCTAATCATTTGCGAAGTGCCACGCTGACTCAGCTGATTCAAAGCGGTCAGGTCGGACTGGTGGACAGTCGTGCACCAGACCTGTCCATCGACGAAATCGTCCAGTTATTGTTGAGCGAAATCACCCGTCTGAAAGCGACCCGAGTGGTCATCGATTCACTTTCGGGCTTCGAGCTGGCGCTGGCGCTGGCACCGACCTTCCGCGAAGACTTCCGTGAGTCGTTGGCCCGCATGGTCACCGCCTTGACCAGTGTCGGTGTCAGCGTATTGATGACCTCCGAACTTGAAGACCGCTACACCGATCTGCGTTTCAGCCCCTACGGCACAGCCTTTCTCACCGACGCGATCATCGTTCAACGTTATATTGAAGTGGAAAGTCGCTTGCTACGCATCATGGCTGTGGTCAAAGTAAGGGCTAGCGCCCATTCCGATGAACTGCGCCTGTACCGCATCGACGAAAACGGTTTGCAGATCGGCGAAATGCTTGCAGATCAAGAAGGCTTGCTCGGCGGCCGGCCGACCAAACAGAGGCCAGGTGTGGCACACCCTGGAGATAAAAAAGTTTGAGTCCACACAATGAATGAGGCCAATGGCAAGAATGAGGGAGCGATGGCCAGTGCCGCGCGCGAACTTTTCCTGCTTGGCCAAAAAACCGTTGAAGCGCGTGCGGTGCTCGCCGCGCTGCAACAAGAGCTGGTCGATGCCAATAATCGTCTGGGGGACAACCAACAGATCGAGCAACTGATCGAGGCCAATCAACAGCTGGTATTGGCAATACTCCTGGCGCAGTCAGATGCACAAACGCCGCTGCCCTCGGAACAACAACGCCTGTATCTGGAGCTGCGCGAAGCCAACGCACAACTGGTGATCGCCGCACTCAGTGCGCAAAACCTTCAAGCTTCGGCCGAACAGGCACTGGGCCAGCAACGGGATATTCTCACCCTGGTCGCCCATGAACTGCGCAACCCCTTGACCCCCATCAGCATGATCGCCGGACGCCTGGTGCGGGTGCCTAGCGAAGAGCTGCCGCGGATGCAGGCGCTGATCGAAGGCCAGGTTCAGCACATGTCACGGCTGGTCGACGACCTGCTGGACGTCTCCCGCGCCAGCACCGGCAAATTGCGCCTCGATTGCCGCGTCGTGGACATGGTGCAGATCATCCATGAAGCCATCGCAGTCTGCAGCTCAGTGATGAGCGCTCACCAATTGCATTTCAGCGCCCGACTTCCTGAGGGGACGCTGACGGTGAACGGCGACCCGGTGCGCCTCACTCAGATCCTCGGCAACGTCCTGGGGAATGCGGCCAAATACACCCCAGCTGGCGGCATCGTCAGCCTGTCCGTAACGGTCGAAGCCGACACGCTGGTGATGAGTGTTTGCGACAACGGCATCGGCATTTCGGCAAAGGCCCTGCCGTTTGTTTTCGACCCCTTTGTCCAGGACGTGCACGCCGTGGGCTTCAATGGAGCCGGCCTGGGCATCGGCCTGACCGTGGTCCGCGAACTGGTCGAAGCCCATGGCGGCACGGTGATCGGCCTCAGCGACGGTGATGGCAAGGGGAGCGAGTTCATCGTCAGGTTGCCATTGACGGGGCATTGACCTCTACCCGCGAAAACACCGTCCCGTCCGTGATACCACCTGCCCTGGCCCCTCAGCCAATCGACTGCGGCTGAGCACCCTCCAGCGGTTCTACATTCTTTTGCAAAACCGGCAGCTCAAGCCGCGCTCGCCCGTAAAACGCCAGCGCCGTCAGCAGGCAGGCGAGCCAGACGAAGATCCCTGCCCAGAAGGTGTGGGACATGTAGTGCCAGCCCTGCAGTACCCGGGTCGTGCCATAGACAAAGCCGAGCAACAACGACCCGCACAGGATTGCTTTGGAATGGCGCCAGCGATAGCGGCGAGCCACGAAGTACAAGGCGAGCATGGTGAAGCCACCCGAGGCATGACCACCTGGCCAGCAGCGGACCGGGCCTGCGACTTTCAGCAGGTCGAAATTCTGGTACCACTCTTTGTGTTCGATTTTGCCAGCGTACTGAGTGGTTTCAACCGGGCAGTACACACTGGTGTGGCCTTTCAGATAATGGATGACCCCGGTACAGATCGAGAATGCAAACACCACGTAGAGGAAGTCCCGGCGGTGCCTGGTCGCAAACCTGAGCAGTGGAGCAATCCGCACCTTATCCAGAAACGCGATACCCCTGGCATGTTTATCGGCCTTCAACCGCGGCCAGAGAAACGATGTCAACGCACCGATAATCGCCGCTTCGCCTGTCCAGTTCGGAATGATCCGCGCCCATTTATGGGTGATTTGTTCAAACAGGCGAACATGATTCAACGGAAACAATTGAGTCACCGGATCGTAAAAAAGATCACTGAAGGCAATATCTATTGTTGTCAGATCAAACAACAAAAACACCACGGCAGCGCAGAACAGCGGAATACCAAAATTCACCCAATAAAATCGGTAGCGAGAAGAAGTCCGCATCTTTTTTCCTGATTGAACAGGCAAGCCCGTCTATTTGTTTGATGACGATTGAATTGAATCCCAGTCGCTGGCTTCAATGAAACCGAGCATCTGCGGTTTCCCGGCGATTCCTGCGGTTGAAACAAACAGCGATGCGCCGTAGCCCAGCGTCGACGAAGAGAACTTCATGTCGCTTTCCAGCTGCGACATGCATTCACTGTGCGTCACCAGGATCAGGTTCCGGCCAGGCACCTTGTGGCTGAGGGCATCACTGAGCATGTGACCCTTACAGCGGATCAGCCAGTCCTGGCCCGAACTGACCTTATTGAACATGTAGGAAGATGTCTGCGCCGCTCGGGTCAACGGACTGTTGTAGATATCCGCCTGGCTCAGATCCAACCGCCTGAACTGCGAACCGATCGCTGCGGCGACGTTGCGCGAGCGCTCGGTAATACCGTCGGCACTGCCAAGGCAGGTGGCGCGGGAGTGGTCACAACGCTCGACGTGACGAACCAGCACGATCATCTCGCCCTTGGCCCAATCCGCTTTCAGCTGCGCCACTACCGAGGCGTTGCCATTGGCGAGATCGGGGACTGCCGCGGGCTTCAGAAGAAAGAGGGTCAGTGCCAGGACAAACACGGCGGACACCAGTATCACGGCCGCATTTCTATACCTGGCAATGCCCCTCAAGCCCAGGGAACGCCTGACACCAATAAAATCGAGTCTTAACTGCACAACCAACCCGCCACTTTGGCCAAAACCTGGCAATGAACCGCACCGCACAGCGAGAACAACTGCGCGCTTGAGAATGTCTGTTTTTTGGGGTGATAGACCGGCACCCACCGCTCAACGGCTGAGCGAAACTTTAGGGGGCAGAAGGTAGGGACTGAGTGAAATGAATGTGAAAAAAAGCTTGAGAGACCGGACAAAAATCGTTTCAGCTCTCGCGTTTGCTGCCGATACACCCCCTACGACAAACCTTGCTGGCTACCAAAAACAACAAACTTCCAGCCACTGACGATCAACACTCGCACTGTTCCTGGAGGAATTCGATGAATAGCTGGTTCGGCAACATCAGCGTCAACCTGAAACTGGGCCTGGGTTTCGGCCTGGTACTGGCACTCACCACTCTCCTCGCCCTGACTGGGTGGACTAGCCTTGGTGGGCTGATCGACCGCAGCAACTGGATGAGCGACATCACCCAGCTGAACGCCGGCCTGACCAAACTACGCATCAGCCGCTTGCAGTACATGCTGACCAATGGCGACGAAACCGCCGCGCAGAACGTGCAAACCACCCTTGACGGCTTCGTTGCCCAGCAACAATCCCTGCTTAATAGTTTCAAGAGTCCGGAAAACCTCAAGCTCCTCAGAGCGCAAAGCGCAACCATCGGTGCCTACCAACAATCGCTGAACAAAATGCGCAACGCCTACCGCACCGGCAACGCTGCTCGCCAGCTCATGGACGACAACGCCGACAGCGCCAACGGGTTGATCAGCGCGATCAACACTCGCGTGCAGCAGATGCCCTTGAGCGATCAGCGCTTCGAACAGTTCCAGGCCATCTCCCAGGCCCGGGAAGAATTTCAGCTCGCCCGTTATGAGGTGCGCGGCTACACCGCCAGCAGCAACCCGCAAACCGAGCAAAAGGCCGTCGCACAACTGGACGCGGCCATCGCCAGCCTGAAAGACCTCAATGCGCATTTTGCCGACACCCAGCAAGACGCCCTGAGTCAGCTGGAAAGTGCCCTGATCCGCTACCGTAGCGCTCTGTTGGACTACAAAGTGGCGAACAGCGAGGCGATTCAGGCACGCAAGGAAATGACCGAACAAGGCAGCGCCATCGTCGCTCAGAGCGATGCGCTGTACCAGATCCAGCTCGATCGACGCGATGCGGAAAGCGCTCGGGCGCGGACGTTGCAACTGGTCAGCACGCTGCTGGCGTTACTGGTTGGCGTGCTGGCCGCGGTGATCATCACCCGGCAGATCACCCGCCCGTTGCGCGAAACCCTGGCCGTGGTTGAACGCATCGCCTCGGGTGACCTGACCCACGATGTGCGCGTCACCCGTCGCGACGAACTTGGCGTGTTGCAGCAAGGCATCGCGCGCATGGGCGTGACCTTGCGCGACTTGATCAGTGGCATTCGCGACGGCGTCACGCAGATCGCCAGCGCCGCCGAGGAGCTGTCGGCCGTCACTGAACAAACCAGTGCCGGGGTCCATAGCCAGAGGATTGAGACGGATCAGGTGGCCACCGCCATGCACGAAATGACGGCCACTGTGCAGGAAGTCGCGCGTAACGCCGAACACGCCTCGCAAGCCGCGGCGGCCGCCGACGGCGAAGCCCGCGCAGGTGACAAAGTGGTCGCCGAAGCCATCGCCCAGATCGAGCGCCTGGCCACCGAGGTCGCGCGCTCCACCGATGCCATGAATGTGCTGCAGCAAGAGAGCGACAAGATCGGCAGCGTCATGGACGTGATCAAAGCCGTGGCTGAACAGACCAACCTGCTGGCGCTCAACGCGGCCATCGAAGCAGCCCGCGCCGGTGAAGCCGGTCGAGGCTTCGCGGTGGTCGCCGACGAAGTCCGCGGCCTGGCCCAGCGTACGCAGAAATCCACCGAAGAAATCCAGGGGCTGGTTGCCGGTTTGCAGAACGGCACCCAGCAAGTGGCCACGGTAATGAACAACAGCCGCAGCCTGACCGACAGCAGCGTCGAACTGACCCGCAAGGCCGGCACCTCCCTGGAAAACATCACCCGCACGGTGTCGAACATTCAGTCGATGAACCAGCAGATCGCCGCAGCCGCCGAGCAGCAAAGCGCCGTGGCCGAAGAGATCAGCCGCAGCATCATCAACGTGCGCGACGTCTCCGAACAGACCGCCGCCGCCAGCGACGAAACCGCGGCATCCAGCGTCGAGCTGGCGCGACTGGGCAATCAGTTGCAGATGATGGTCAGTCATTTTCGGGTGTGATTGATCACATTGTGGGCGGTTGAATAAGTGGTGAATTAGAGATCCTATCGCGAGCAAGCTCGCTCCCACAGGTTATGTGTCGATCACGCCGACACAGATCCAATGTGGGACCGGGCTTGCTCGCGATGACTATTCAATAAGCGCCCTGGAACCAAGTTCAGTTACGCCGCTTTTTTCTCGTTCAAGCGTCCCACGGATTGATAACAGGTAAGCCGGAAAACTCGAAATCGCGCACATTGCGCGTCGCAATCGATGCTCCGTGTACTCGACAGATCGCCGCGATCTGCGCGTCCGCCATGGAGACTGCGCGCCCGTTGGCCTCACTACCGGCCACCAACATGGCGTATTCGACGGCCCCATGAGCGTCGAAGGGCAGGATCTTGCCAGCAAAATCCTCTTCGAACATCGCCATCGCCTGGGCCCCCAGTCCTTGTTTGCGCTTGCCGGCAGGGAGACGGGCGATACCGTGGAGAATTTCGGCCACGGTGATCGCGCTGATGACCAGATCCATTGCCGGTTGCGCATCAACCCAAGCCAGTACTTGAATCGCAGGTTCAGCGCGCATGAACTCCGATAGAACATTGGTATCCAGCACAATCATTCGGTGAGATCCACGGCAGTGGCTTTCTCATGACGAGCAGGCAGGTCGAGCTCAACCCCTCCACTCGCGCTGAATCGAGCGCGAATCCGGCTGCCCAGGCCTCCGGCACGATTGACCTGGGCCAGTGCCCGCCCGAGGATCAGGCGTGCTTCTTCCTCCATCGAGTGGCCATGGTGAGCCGCCTCGATGCGCAGTTGCTCTTTAATCTGGTCGTCCAGATTGCGAATAGTAATACTGGCCATGAATGCGCCCCTCGTGCAATCAATGAAATCATTGATTGAGCCTAGCACATTTCTTTTGCGTTGCCTTCTGGACACAGCACAACGGCATGGCCTGAAATTTGGAGCGATCAACCTCGCGTAGGAACACAGAAATTTCCGACAGGTTTTTGAGGTTGCGTTGACTTGGGCCCGTGGCTAACCTTCGCCGGTCGCTGCATATCAGCGTCCGGGCGTCGCGGCCCGCGTTTACTTGGTAGCTCCCTTCAACCCTGGAGTACCACAATGCACAAAGCCATCCCTAACCTTCCTGAAACTCTAAACATCTCACCCTACGAATCTCTCGATTCCAGCAAACTTCACGAGGCCGCAAACCGCGCCCTCGATCATTACCTGACGCCACCAATCGACAACCCCCGAACCACCACCGTCGACCGTTCGCTATCCGTCTTTGCCGTCGCCCCCGGCATCAACACCGAAGCCCTGTTGCCCAACGCCTACGAAACATTCTGTTCGGCCACCACTCTGGTGCTGGATCTTGGCGACGACCTGGACGGCAAAGACCGCAACCTTGCCTTGGCGATTCATCAAATGATGGAGCTGGGTTTGTTGCTGATCGAGAAGGCGCTGGATCACGAGCATTCGGTGGGGCATCGGGGCATGGTATAGATCGGGGGTTGGCAGTTGAATCATTGGTGAATTGGAGACCCTATCGCGAGCAAGCTGAACTGGTCCAGTAATTTTGGACATTTTTTTAGGTTCTCACGCCGCCAGCTTTTCCGCTCCCGGTGAGCTGTCGCCGTGGTGCTCGGACAGATGCAGCACGCACGCATCTCGTGAGACCTGCAGGTACAGCGGGAAGTTTTCTTCGAAACGTTGCTGCCAGTCGAGAGTGAAACCGAGGAAGTCGAGGTAAAATTCCAGGGCCTTGGCTTCGTCGAATATCCGCAGGATGGGGGTGGTTTTTCCAAAACTCATGGTGCTGCTCCCTGATTGAAATGTGGTCATCCTATACAGGCTGAATACCGAGTACGAGCATGTGTTCCTGGAAGCAAAATCAAAAGATCGCAGCCTGCGGCAGCTCCTACAATGACCGCGTTCACCACGAACTCTGCGTGAACACAAATCCCGTAGGAGCTGCCGCAGGCTGCGATCTTTTAATGAAACCCTCGCCGCAAATCCCCTGCCCGGGCCAAAAACCTCCCTTCACGCCGACCATTGGCTATGCCATCCGCATAACTGCACACGCCATTGACCCATACCCCATCAATCCCTTCAGCTGCCCGTTGCGGGTCCTCGAAGTCGGCCACGTCGCGCACTCGTAGCGGGTCGAAGAGCACCATATCCGCCCAATGCCCTTCGTGCAGTTCACCCCGTTCCACCAGGCCAAAACGCGCTGCCGAAAGCCCGGTCATTTTGTGTACCGCGGTGTGCAGCGGGAACAGTCCCACGTCGCGACTGAAATGCCCGAGCACCCGCGGGAACGCCCCCCACAAACGCGGATGGGGGAATGGATCTTCCGGCAGGCCATCGGAGCCGATCATCGACAATGGATGCGCCAAGATGCGCCGCACATCGGCTTCGTCCATGCCGTAATACACCGCGCCAGCCGGTTGCAGGCGGCGAGCGGCGTCCAGCAGCGGGAGGCCCCATTCGGCGGCGATGTCCCGCAGGTCGCGGCCGCTCACTTCAGGATGAGGTGTCGACCAGGTGATGGTAATGCGAAAGGCGTCGGTGACCTGTTTGAGGTCCAGTGTCGAAGAACTCGCCGCATAGGGATAACAATCGCAGCCCACCGGATGACTCAGCGCGGCACGCTCCAGGGAGGCGAGCAGTTGCGGGCTGCGGCCCCAATTGCCGGCTCCGGCGCATTTGAGGTGGGAAATAATCACCGGGGCCCCGGCATGACGGCCGATCTGGAAAGCTTCGTCCATCGCCTCCAGCACCGGCTCGAATTCGCTGCGCAAATGGGTGGTGTAGACCGCGCCAAACGCCGTCAGCTCTTCGGCCAGTTGCAGCACTTCATCAGTCTCGGCGCAAAAGGCGCTGGCATAGGCCAGACCTGTGGATAAACCCAAAGCGCCCGCCTCCAGACTTTCACGCAATTGCTCGCGCATGGCGCTGATTTCGCCGGGCGTGGCGCTACGAAACAGGTCATCCATATGGTTGCTGCGCAACGCCGTGTGGCCGACCAGCGCCGCCACATTCAGGGTTGGGTTCGCCGCTTCGATCGCGGCGCGGTAGTCGCGAAAGCGCGGGTAGACAAAAGCGCTGGCGGCACCCAGCAGGTTCATCGGGTCCGGCGGCTCGCCGCGCAAACTCACGGGGGATGCGCTGATCCCACAGTTTCCGACGATCACCGTGGTCACACCCTGGCTGAGCTTGGGCAACATCTGCGGCTGGCGGATCACCACGGTATCGTCGTGGGTGTGCACATCGATAAACCCCGGTGCCAACACTCGACCGCCCGCATCGATCTCTTCATCGGCGCAGGCTCCATTCAAGCTGTCGATACGCTGAATGCGTCCATCCAGAATCGCCACATCGGCGAGGAAACCCGACGTGTTACTACCATCGATGACCAGAGCATTGCGGATCAGCGTGTCGTACTTCATGTCAGTCTCCCAGCGGCAGACAATCGGCGCCACCGCGGTAGTCGTCCAGTGCCAGTATGATCCGGCGCCGACGCTCTTGATTATCTTCAGGCTGAACCAGAGCCAGCTCGGTGGCAAGTAGGTCGATGGCTGGCAGCATGCCTTAGCGCAGCTTAGACTGCGGATCTTACGCTTTACGACTCATTGACCAGGAAAGGCCAACCATGAACCCCCGCTGCCTATTTGCTGCCTGTGGTCTGTCATTGGTGTTTTGCGGCTCGGCTTATGCCGCTGACAACACTGATAGTCCTGCCTACAACAAGTGCATGGAGGCGTCGGGAGGCGTAACCGTCAACATGCTCGATTGCACCACTGCTGAAATCAAACTGCAGGATGCCCGGCTGAACAAAGGTTACAAGGCGGCCATGGCGACGCTGGAGGCCGACAAGAAGAGCCAGCTGCAGAACGTCCAGCGGATGTGGATCAAGTACCGCGACGCCAACTGCGGATTGGTCGGCAGCTTGACTGGCGGGACCATCGACAGCATCAACGCCGGTTCCTGCGTTCTGGAGATGACCAGGACCCGGGCCCAGGAGCTGGAGAATCTGGTTGGGCCTTGAGTAACAGAAACGCGAATATCCTGTCTGATGATCACTTGTGGCGAGGGGGCTTGCCCCCGCTGGGCCGCGCAGCGGCCCTAAAATCTGCTACCGCATTTTTTCAGACAAAACGCATTTGTCGATTTTACGACGGCTTCGCCGCCGAGCGGGGGCAAGCCCCATCGCCACAGAAGCCCCCTCGCCACAGGTTTGCGCCCGACACTGACGGGTTGGTCGCACCCTCTTCCCCACTCCCGTAAACTCACGCCCTTCGCACTCCCCGCTCTACCCTGGACACCTCGATGCTTTCAACCGTCAAACAACACTGGTTCTCCAACATCCGCGCCGACGTGCTGGCCGGTCTGGTGGTTGCGCTTGCGCTGATCCCCGAAGCCATCGCCTTTTCGATCATTGCCGGGGTCGATCCGAAGATCGGTCTGTATGCCTCGTTCAGTATGGCGGTGGTGATTGCTTTCGCCGGTGGTCGGCCGGGGATGATTTCCGCCGCGACCGGTGCCATGGCGTTGCTGATGGTGACGCTGGTAAAGGACCACGGCCTGCAATACCTGCTGGCGGCCACCCTGCTGTGCGGCGCGCTGCAGATCGGTGCCGGGTTTCTCAAGCTTGGTTCGTTGATGCGTTTTGTCTCGCGCTCGGTGGTCACCGGTTTCGTCAACGCGCTGGCGATTCTGATTTTCATGGCCCAGTTGCCGGAGCTAATCAACGTCACCTGGCATGTCTACGCCATGACCGCCGCCGGCCTCGGGATCATCTACCTGTTCCCCTATGTGCCGAAGATCGGCAGGGTCATTCCCTCGCCCCTGGTGTGCATCCTGGTGCTGACCGGCGTGGCGCTGTGGCTGGGCCTGGATATCCGCACCGTCGGCGACATGGGCGCGCTGCCGGACACGCTGCCGATTTTCCTCTGGCCGGATGTGCCGCTGAACCTGGAGACGCTGAAGATCATCTTCCCGTACTCGGCGGCGATGGCGGTGGTCGGTCTGCTGGAGTCGATGATGACCGCGACCATCGTCGACGAAATGACCGACACCCCGAGCGACAAGAACCGCGAATGCAAAGGCCAGGGCCTGGCCAATATCGCCACTGGTTTACTCGGCGGCATGGGCGGCTGCGCGATGATCGGTCAGTCGGTGATCAACGTGAAATCCGGTGGCCGCACGCGGTTGTCGACCTTGATTGCCGGGGTCGCCTTGTTATTCATGGTGGTGTTTCTCAGCGACTGGGTCAGCCGTATTCCGATGGCCGCGCTGGTGGCGGTGATGATCATGGTCTCCATCGGCACCTTCAGCTGGGACTCGTTGCGCAATCTCAAACGCTACCCCATTTCGACCAACATCGTGATGGTGGTCACCGTGGCGGTGGTGGTTGGCACGCACAATCTGGCATATGGGGTCCTGGCCGGGGTGCTGCTGGCGGCGATGTTTTTCGCCAACAAGATGGGCCATTACCTGGCGGTGGAATCATCGGTGGATGCCGACAACCCGCAGCGCACCTACCGGGTGATCGGCCAGGTGTTCTTCAGCTCCGCCGACAAATTCAGCGCCGCCTTCGATCTCCAGGAAACCCTGCCCAAGGTCTGCATCGACCTGACCCACGCGCACTTCTGGGACATCACCGCCGTCGCGGCCCTGGACAAGGTGGTGCTCAAGTTGCGCAGCGCTGGCGCCGAGGTTGAAGTGCTGGGATTGAATGAAGCGAGCGCGACCCTGGTGGATCGCTTTGGCGTGCATGACAAGCCGGAGGGGATTGAGCGGTTGTTGGAGCATTGATCCAGGTTTAGCCCCAAGCTTGCGGTGAAGCTGAAGCCGCCATCGCGAGCAAGCTCGCTCCCACAGGTCCCGCGCCAGCCCATATTTCTTGGAGCGATGCGATCTATTGTGGGAGCGGGCTTGCTCGCGATGGCCTCACCTCGGTTTCAAGCGAGAATCACACCATCTCGTTACGAATCCACTCCACCACCGATGTCCGCTGCGGCGCCCAACCGAGCAGTTCACGGGCATGTTTGCCGCGCACCCGGCTGTTGGAGCCCAGGCCGTAGTTGGCCATTTCATAACCCCACTCGGCTTCGGCGTCGGCCAGCGGCCAGTCTTGCGGTTGACCCAGTTTCAGCGCCTGAGCGATGGCCGTGGTCATTTCGATGAAGGACGCTTCGCCGCTTTCGACGAAGTAGAAAGTGCCAGGCACATTCTTCTCCAGCGCCAGCAGGTACAGCGCGACCACGTCTTCGATATGCACGTTGGACCAGATGTTCCGACCCGGGCCGACATGCCGGACCACGCCGCTTTTACCCGCCTGTTTGAGCAAGCGTGGCAACTGTACGCTGTCGCGCTTGACGCCGAGGCTGTGGCCATAGATCAGCGTGTTGCAGATCACCGCCGAGTTCACGCCTTCGCGCGCCGCGGCGAGGATCAGGTTGTCGATGGCCACCCGAGCTGCCTTGTCCACAGTCGGCTCAGGCAGCTTGTCTTCGTAGTAGATGACGTCGCTGGATTTGCCGCCACTGGCATCACCGACAATGCTCGAACCGCTGGTGTGCAGGAAGGTTTTGTTCGTCCCGCGCAGCGCACCGAGCAAGGCTTCGACCGCACCGCGATGGTCGCTGCTGGCGGCGTTGATCACCGCGTCAGCGGCGCGAGCCTGTTCGGCCAGCAGGTCGCTGTCGTCGAGGGTACCGATCACTGGGGTAATGCCCAATGCGGTCATTTCTTTAGCTTGTTCGGCACTGCGTACCAGGCCGGTGACTCGATGACCGGCCTTGACCAGACCGGTGGCGATGGAGCCACCGATAAAACCTGCGGCACCGGTTACGAATACTTTCATGGAGAGGACTCCTGCGTGAGTAAGTGATGGAACAAGTATCGAGGACTGATCCCGGCAGAAAAAGTCCAGGTTGCCCAATTCAATCTTGCGCAGAGCTCACGAATCAGCCCTCGAACACCGTCATGGCATAGGCCGCCAGCTTGCTCTGAATAAAGTCGAGGAAGCATTGAATGCGCAACGCCAGCTGCGAGTTACGGTAGTACACCGCATTGATCGGTTGGCGATAACCGCTATTGGCTTCGGCCAATAGCACCGTCAAGCGACCGGCCTTGATGTCATCGATGGTCATGAAGTGCGACAGGCAGGCAATGCCCTGTCCCTCCAGGGCCAGATGGCGCAGGGTCTCACCGCTGGATGCGCAGATTCCCGGCTGAATCTGCCAGCGGTCACCCTGGGCATGCCGCAATGGCCAATGATTGAGGCTTTCGGTCTGGGTAAAGCCCAGCAGCGAATGCCCGGCCAGTTCCGCTACGGTCGTCGGTGTGCCGTGTTTTTCCAGGTACCCGGGGCTGGCGAGGATGTGCAGCGGGCTGCAACCCAGGGAGCGGGCATGCAGCGTCGAATCCGCCAACGGCCCGATGCGAATGGCGATATCGGTGCTTTGTTCGAGCAAATCGATGATCAGGTCGTTGCTGTTGAGTTCCAGCTGGATGTCCGGGTACAAACGGCGAAATTCGTCGATGTACGGCACGATGGCGTGGAGCATGAACGGCGAGGCGGCGTTGATCCGCAAGCGACCCGAGGGCGTCTGCTGGCGCGAGGACAAGCGCTCTTCAAGGTGATCCATTTGTTCGAGAATCCGCTTGGCGTGCTCGAAGAAGTACTTGCCCTCTTCGGTCAGGTCCATGCGCCGCGTGGTGCGGTTGATCAGCGTGGTATCCAGCTTGGCCTCGAGCCGCGACAGCGTGCGGCTGACCGCCGAAGGGGTTTGCCCGACCTGTTCGGCCGCCGCGGAAATCGACCCGCACTCGATCACGCAGACGAAAATCTGCAACTCATCGGATCTGGCTTTCACATATCCCCTCTTTATCGAGTTGTCCCGGCGACCGCTTAATTGTGGCGAGGGGGCTTGCCCCCGCTGGAGCGCGAAGCGGTCCTAAAACCAGTCACCGCGTATCTTCAGATAGAGCGCGTGCACTGGTTTTACGACTGCTGCGCAGCCGAGCGGGGGCAAGCCCCCTCGCCACAGGTCGTCGCTGCTGATGCGTCGATAGTAGCCCGATGTTGGGCAAAAGGAAGCTTACCGCGGCAGGTTGAAAACCTCTTTCAGGTGCTGCTCGTAGCGCGCCACGTCGGCCTCGATGGCTGGACGCTTCATCACGTCGACGCAGAGGAAGGTCGGCAGACCGGTCATGCCGAGGAAGGTGTTGGCCTTGTGGAATGGGAAATACACCGAGTCCACGCCCTTGGCTTCGAAGAAGTCGGTCGGGTCGTCGAAGGCTTGCTGCGGTGCGTTCCAGGTCAGCGAGAGCATGTATTGCTTGCCCTGCAACAGGCCGCCGCTGCCGTATTTCTGCGAGGCATCGGAACGGGTGCGGCCGTCGCTGGCGTACAGGCTGCCGTGGCCTTCGGTAAAGACTTCGTCAATGTACTTCTTGACGGTCCACGGCGCGCCCATCCACCAGCCCGGCATCTGATAAATGATTACGTCGGACCAAAGGTACTTGGCGACCTCTTCCGCGAGGTCGTAACCCTCGTCGATGTGGGTGACTTTCACATCGACACCGCCGCGATCCAGCACGCTCAGCGCGGCGTCATGCAGCGTCGAGTTGTAGCGACCGTCGGAGTGGGCGAATTTCTTGCCACCGTTGAGCAACAGGACTTTTTTCATGGGGAGCCTCATCAGGGTCCAATGCGCAGCGCTGTGGATAAGTCGCTGGATTGAGAAGGTTAAAAATGATGACGACAGGGTATCGATCGGGCGCTAAGGGAATAAGCCGGAAACAGGCAAAATACATTTGACCCACACGCACGAATCGCTAGTGGATTGTTGTCGTAGACTTTTCGAACCCAGACTTGAGGAGATCGACATGTGTGAATTGCACGGCTTCATCCTGCACGCCCAGACCAAACCGGAAAAAGCCGAAGCCTTCGAAGCGCTGTTCCGCGCCTACGTGGAACCGAGCCGCGCCGAGCCCGGCTGCATCGAATACCACATGCTGCGCGACCAGCAGGACCCGACGCTGTTTATCTTTTACGAAATCTGGCAATCCCGGGCGCATCTGGATGTGCATTCGAACCTGCCGCACATGAAGCAGTTCTTCGAGCAGCGCATGGATTACCTGGAATGCGATTTCGATATCCGCCGCATTGACATGCTCAGCCCGTCATCCGCTAGCCGCTGATCAACAGGTGGCCGCCGAGTAATCCGAGGCCAATGAAGAACACCCGCTTGAACAGCACGGCACTGATTCGCTGGCGCAACCACTGCCCCAGCAACATGCCCAGCAACGCCGGCATCAGGGCGAGCAGCGAAGCACTCAGCTCGCCGCCTCCCAACGCCCCGCGCCAGAGCAGACCGGCGGCCAGCGCCAGTATTGAAACGGTGAACGACAGGCCCAGGGCCTGCACCAGTTGATCCTTGCTCAAACCCAGCGCCTGAAGGTACGGCACGGCCGGAATCACGAAGACGCCAGTGGCCGAGGTGATGATGCCGGTCAGTACGCCGCAGAGCGGGCCGAGCCAGCGCTCGGTGCCGGCGTTCACCCGCAAGGTCGGCAAGAACAGACCGCTCAAGGCATAGAGCAACAACGCCGCGCCCAGCGCCCGCACCACCCAATATCCACCTTCGATTCCCAGCCAAAAGGTACCTGCGCCGGTGCCGACGAAAATCGCCAGCAGCATCGGCCACAACCGTTTGACCAGCCCACTCAAATGCCCGCCAAAGGCCAGTTGCCAGACATTGGTCACAGTCGCCGGGATGATCAGCAGCGCCGCAGCCTGCGTCGGCAGCATAGCCAGACCGAGCAGGCCCATGGCGATGGTCGGCAGGCCGAGGCCGATCACGCCTTTGATCATGCCGGCCAGCAGGAAGGTGCCGATGACCAACAGAGACAAGGCCAGGCCGAGGTTTTGGTAGAACGCGACGAGAGTATTCATGGCGTAATCCTGAAGCCTGGGATCGACCTTGAAAATCTGCCATATACTGAGGCAGCCTCTTGCTCTGCAAGAGCCTGAAGATTTTGTTGAAGCTGCCGACGCCATCGCGAGCAAGCTCGCTCCCACAGGGAATATATGCTGGGTGCAAATTATGTGTGCACTGCAAATCCAATGTGGGAGCGAGCTTGCTCGCGAAGGCGTCAGCCCGGTCAACTCATAACTCACTCATCTCAGGCGACTTCACATGCACTTCGACCTGACCGACCTTCGCCTGTACTTGAACATCCTCGAAGCCGGCAATATCACCGCCGGCGCCGCCCGCAGCCATCTGTCGCTGGCGGCGGCCAGTGCGCGGATCCGGGCGCTGGAAGCTTCGCTGGGCACGCCTTTTCTGGAGCGTGGGCGGCGGGGCGTCAGCCCTACTCCAGCCGGCAAGGCCCTGGCGCAACATGCCCGGGTGTTGCTGCAACACGCCGAGCACATGCAACAGGATCTGGCCGAGTACGCCAAGGGCGTCAAAGGTCAGGTGCGGCTGTTGTGCAACACCACGGCAATCACCGAGTACCTGCCGGAACTGCTCGCGGACTTTCTGCGCAGTCACCCCAACCTCGACATCGACCTGCAAGAATTGCCGAGCCAACGCATCGCCCACGCCCTGCGCCAGGGCGCGGCCGATCTGGGCATCGTCTCCGACGCCGTGGACACCCACGACCTGGAAACCCTGCCCTTTCGCGACGACCCGCTGGTGCTGATCATGCCACCCGATCATCCCTTGGCCGACGGCGAGCCACCGAGTTTCAGCGACACCTTGCTTCACGACTACGTCGGTCTGGCCGCCAATAGCGCGCTGGCGGTGTACCTGGAAGAACAGGCGCTGCACACCGGTATCCGCATGCAAATCCGCATCCGCGCCGAAGGCTTCGACGGGGTGATCCGCATGGTCGCTCGCGGCGCCGCAGTGGCAATCGTGCCACTGGCGGCGGTCCAGCGCTGGACGGGTGATCAGCCGTTCAAAAGCGTCGCACTGCAGGAAGACTGGGCTCAGCGAAAGTTGCTGCTGTGCGCGCGTTCATTCGACCATCTACCCGGCTATGCCAGGGCCTTGCTTGAGGCCTTGCTCAGCGACTAGCGCGACTCTCCCCCAAGGGCAGACTTTACCCTCAGGGTTTCCTGTTCCGCAGCGGTCCGATGAGCAAACGACACCAGCCGTTGATCGCTGTTTTGCGTTAAACCTTTGGCAGTGGATTCAAGGCTGCGGCGGCCTTGG
Organism: Pseudomonas fluorescens; assembly: GCF_902497895.1. Taxonomy (GTDB): domain Bacteria; phylum Pseudomonadota; class Gammaproteobacteria; order Pseudomonadales; family Pseudomonadaceae; genus Aquipseudomonas; species Aquipseudomonas fluorescens_BP. The sequence goes on along the minus strand of NZ_CABVHQ010000020.1, from coordinate 40,347 downwards.
GTTTTCTAAAGAAAATCCCGTAGACCAACGTGAGAATCAGCAGGAAAGGCACACCGAACACCAGGGTCATCTTGAAGTCTTCGGTGAAGTAAGTGGTGATCATCACCGCGCCCATCAGCACCAGCCCCAACAAGGTGCTGTAGGGAAACAGGCGCATACGGAAGGACAGTTGCCGCTCGCCGTTGCGCTCGTGGTAGCGGCGGAAGCAGTAGTGGGTCAGGAAGATCATGAACCAGGTGAAGATCGCGCCGAACATGGAAATCGCCATCATCAAGGTGAACGAGCTTTCCGGGTACAGCACGTTGAGCAACGTCGCCAGGGCAATGCCTGAACTCGACAGCAACAAGGCATTGAGCGGGATCCCGGTCTTGCTCAGCACCCCCATGGACTTCGGTGCATAACCACCACGGGACAGGCTGAACATCATGCGGGTGGTGATGTACAACTGACTGTTCATCGCCGACAACGCCGCGATCAGAATCACGAAATTCATCACCCCGGTCGCACCGGGAATACCGATGGTCTGCATGACCGTGACGAACGGGCTCTGGGCATGACTGGCCTGGACCCACGGCACAATCGCCAGCATCAGCGCCAGGGTCAGCAGGTAGAACACCACCAGGCGCACGATGGTTGCGCGAAAGGCCTTCTTCACCGCCCGTTCCGGGTCCTGCGCTTCACCGGCGGCCACCGCGATCATCTCTACGCTCAGGTAGCTGAAGATCGACACGATCACCGCGATCCACATGCCTTGCAGACCATTGGGAAAGAAACCGCCATGGGCTGTGTAGTTGTGCACGCCGTAGTCCGGGTTGCCGGAACCGTACACCACATACACCGCGAGGATGATGAAGCCGACAATCGCGCCGATCTTGATGGTCGAGAACCAGTACTCGAAGGTGCCGAAGGTCTTCACGCTGATGGCGTTGAGCAGAATCAGGATGCTGGAGAACGAGAGAATCCAGACCCATTCAGGGACGTTGGCGAACCAGTACTTCATGTACATCGCCACCGCCGTCACTTCCGTGCCCACCGCCAGCACAATCGCCGCCCAATAGGCGTAGCGCACCAGGAACCCGGCCAGCGGGCTGACATAGAATTCGGCATAGGCGCCGAACGAGCCCGAGGTCGAATGGGCCACGGTCATTTCCGCCAGGCAGCCCATCAACAGCAGGGTGATGATCGCGCCAATGGCATAGCTGAGCAGCACGCTCGGCCCGGCATAACCGATGGCGTAGGCACTGCCCATGAACAGCCCGGTGCCGATCGCCCCGCCGATGGCGATCATGCTCATTTGCCCCGAAGTGAGCTGGCGTCTGAGGCCGTGTTCACGGTTGGATATGCTTTCAAAACCAGTGTCGGTCGTGGTCACTCTGGGTGCCCCCCTTATTATTGTGATCGGGTTTGCGACAGACCGCTCAAGTCACGCTGTGGCGGATCTGGAACTGCTCCTGGGACCAGGTCTTCCGGTCGAGAATCTCGCCAAGGATCTGCACCGCATCCCAGACCTCGGTAAAGCTGGTGTACAGCGGGGTGAAGCCGAAGCGCATGATCCGCGGTTCGCGGTAATCACCGATTACGCCACGGGCGATCAGCGCCTGGATCACCGCATAACCTTCGGGATGTTCGAAGCTGACATGGCTGCCACGTTTGGCGTGTTCGCGCGGGGTGATCAGGGTCAGCTCATGAGCAGCGCAGCGCTGCTCGACCAGCTGGATGAACAGATCAGTCAGGGCCAGGGACTTGCTGCGCAGGCTGGCCATGTCGGTCTGGGCGAAAATATCCAGGCCGCATTCGACCATGGCCAAGGAGGTGATCGGTTGAGTGCCGCACAAATAACGAGCGATGCCGCTGCTCGGCTCGTAACGCGACTCCATGGCGAACTGCCGGGAATGGCCGAACCAGCCGGACAGCGGTTGCGTCACCAGATCGCACAACTCAGGCGAAACCCAGACGAAGGCTTGCGAACCGGGACCGCCATTGAGGTATTTGTAGGTGCAGCCGATGGCGTAGTCGGCGCCGGCCAGATGCAGATCAACCGGCACCGCGCCGGCGGAGTGCGCCAGGTCCCAGATCGCCAGCGCGCCACACTCGTGGCTCAGCGCGGTCAGGGCCTGCATGTCGTGCATGTAGCCGGTCTTGTAGTTGACGTGGGTAAGCATGACCACTGCGGTGTCCTGGTCAATCGCTTGCGGCAGCTCTTCGGGGCTGTCGACCAGACGCAGGGAGTAGCCCTGCTGCAGCATGTCTGCCAGGCCTTCGGCGATGTACAGATCGGTCGGGAAGTTGCTGGTTTCGGTGACGATCACCCGCCGGGTCGGCGCCCGTGTGGCCTGCACCCGCAGGGCGGCGCTGAGCACCTTGAACAGGTTGATCGAGGTGGTGTCGGTCACCACCACTTCACCGTCACCTGCACCAATCAACCCCGCCAAGCGGTTGCCCAGACGCTCAGGCAGGTCGCGCCAGCCGGCACTGTTCCAACTGCGGATCAGGCCATTGCCCCATTCCTCGGCGATCACTGCCTGAGCACGCGCCAATGCTGCGACCGGGCGCGCGCCCAGGGAGTTGCCGTCGAGATAGATCACCCCGTCGGGGAGCGCAAACTGCTGACGCAGAGGAGCCAGAGCATCCTGCGCATCAAGCGCCAGGCAATCGTTTCTTGTCGTCATTGAGTGTCCTGTTTTCTTGAATGACATGCCGTCCGGGCAGATCGCGATAGTCGGGTCGAGCCTGGGTGCGAGAGCCGGGTTTCAGGGGTTTTCCGCGGCTACACGATGGGCAGATAATGAACGAAGTAATGCAGAATATTCGTGCAAAGTGAGCAGCCATATAGTAGTTATCTCGAATAAAATTCGAATCCAACCACAAAAATCGCGGATTTATTCAAGCCATGACTCTCGACTCGACAGACCTGCGGATCCTGCATCACCTGCAACAGGATGGCCGTATCAGCAATCAGGAATTGGCGGAGAAAGTCGCACTGTCGCCCTCGGCCTGTTTACGCCGTCTGCGCCTGCTGGAAAGCGAGGGAATCATCACCGGCTATCGCGCGGTGCTGAATGCCGAAAAGTTGGGTATCGAACTGGAGGCCATCGTCCATGTGTCATTGCGACAGGACGTCGAGGACTGGCACGAGACCTTCATCAAGAAGGTCCAGTTGTGGCCGGAAGTGGTCACCGCCTACGTGATTACCGGGGCGAGTAACTATGTGCTGCGGGTCCAGGCGCGCAACCTCAAACACTTCTCGGATTTTATCGTCAACCAGCTGAACCGCACGGCGGGGGTGACCGACATCCGTTCGGAAATCGTGTTGCAGAAAATCAAGGAGAAGGAGGCGTTGCTGGATTTGGTGGTGCGAAAGTGACCGCCAATTAATGGAAAACTATGATCAGGTGATGAATTGTGGCGAGGGGGCTTGCCCCCGCTCGGCTGCGAAGCAGTCGCAAAACCGGTTAATGAGTTCGCCCTGACACAACACGATTACCGATTTTAGGACCGCTTCGCGCTCCAGCGGGGGCAAGCCCCCTCGCCACAGGTCAGCGTTCACACTTGTTTCAGCAGCAGCCAATCAGCCCTGATCACCGCCACCCACCGGCAGTGTCATGCCGGTGATGTAGGACGCCTCGTCCGAGGCCAGGAACAGTATCGCCGCCGCTTGTTCATCGATCGTGCCGTAGCGTTTCATCAGTGTGCTGTCGCGGGTCTGGTCGACGATCTGCTGGTACCAGATTTTTTCCTCAGGCGTCTGCTCGACACTGTTGCGCGGGATGCGTCGTGGTGGCGCTTCGGTGCCGCCGGGGGCGGTGGCATTGACCCGGATTCCGCGTTCGGCGGTTTCGAATGCCAGGCACGCCGTCAACGCATTCACCCCACCCTTGGCCGCACCATAGGGCACGCGGTTGATACTGCGGGTGGCAATCGACGAGACGTTGACGATTGCCCCACTGCCCCGCTCCAGCATATAGGGCAGCGCGGCATGACAGCACCAGAGCGTCGGGAACAGCGAGCGCTGCACCTCGCTCATGATCTCGTCGGGTTTGTAATGTTCGAACGGCTTGGCCCAGATCGTCCCACCGACGTTGTTGACCAGGATATCCAGACGGCCGCAGCGTGCGATAGCCTCGGCCATTACCCGGCCGCACTCGACGTACTGCTCGAGGTCGGCGGTCAGCGCCAGCACTTCGCAGCTGGCGGCCAACTCATCGCGCAACTCGAACACCAGCTCCGAACGGTCGACCACCACCAGTCGCGCGCCTTCGGCCGCCATGCGTTCGGCAACCCGTCGGCCAATGCCCTGGGCGGCGCCGGTGATTAATGCAACCTTGCCGGTGAAACGTGAAATGCTCATGTCAGCTCCTCAACCTTGGGATTGGATTCAGGCCGCGCTGGCGGCGAACTTCTCGTAGTAGAAATTCGCTGGCGCAATGCCCTGTTCGGCCAGGTAACGGCTGACCCCATCGACCATCGCCGGCGGCCCGCAGAGGTAGACGTCGACATCACCGGCGTTGAGATGCTGCGGTTCGATATGTTGAGTGACGTAGCCCTTGAGCGGATGACCGCTGTCCGGATTGGCCACGCAGGCGCTGAAGCTGAAATTTGGAATGCTCGCCGCGAAGGCTTGCAGGCGCTCCATCTCCACCAGGTCGTGGTCGTTGGTCACACCGTAAATCAAGTGCAACGGATGTTCGCTGCCCTGCTCGGCAATGCGTTCGAGCATTGCGGTGAAGGGCGCCAAACCGGTTCCGCCTGCCAGCAGCAACAATGGCCGACGGATTTCCCGCAGGTAGAACGAGCCCAAGGGTCCGGCGAGATTGATCGAATCGCCAGCCTTGGCCAATCCTGTCAGGAAGCTGCTCATCAGCCCGCCCGGCACATTGCGGATCAGGAAGCTGACCTCGCCATCGCGCTGCAACGAACTGAAGGAATAGGCACGAGTCTGTTCGCTGCCAGGCACCTGCAGGTTGACGTATTGACCCGGCAGGAATGCCAGTTTGCTCAGGGCCTCGCCCTTGATCGACAGCGAAAGGGTGCTGTCGGAGAGCTGGCGAATCTGGCTGATGGCCGCGTTATAGCTGGTCTGCTGGGTGCGGCAGACGTCCGAGGACACCGGCACTCGCACCACGCAGTCGCTTTGCGCGCGCATCTGGCAGGTCAGCACGTAACCCTGTGCGGCTTCCTCCTCGCTGAGGGCGTCTTCGATGTACTCATCGCCCAGCTCATAACGACCGGCTTCGGCGAAGCATTTGCAGGTTCCGCAGGCGCCGTCACGGCAGTCCAGCGGAATATTGATGCCTTGGCGATAAGCCGCGTCGGCAACGGTTTCACCGACATCTGCGGCAATGAAGCGGGTCACCCCGTCTTCGAAATTCAATGCAATTTGATGGCTCATGGCGACGGCCTCACAGATGGTAGATGTCGATGACCTGACGGACGTAATCGTTCTTCAGGATGACTTTCTTGGCCTTGATCAGTGGGGTCTCGCCACGCACGTCGAGGGTGTAGAAACTGCTCCCGAAATAGCTGTCCACGGTCTTGTAGCGAAAGCTCAGGGTGTGCCAGTTGAAACGTACTTTGCACTGGCCATCGGCGACTTCCAGTACTTCGATATTGCTGATGTTGTGCGAGGTCCGGGTGTCCGGCACGCTGGCGCTGGAGCGCTCGGTCTTGATGCGAAAGATGCGATCTTCCAGGCCGGTACGATTGCCGTACCAGATCAGCGAAATTTCCCGCTGCGGGTCTTCGGTCAGCTCGTCGTTGTCGTCCCAGGACGGCATCCAGAAACTCGCATCGGCCGCGTACAGCTCCAGCCAGTTGTCCCAGTCCTTGTCGTCCAGGTAGCGTGCTTCGCGGTAAAGGAAGTCACGCACCGCGTCGTGAGAAATGCTCATCACACGGCCTCCACGGGAATGGTTTTCGCCTGCTCGGCGGCCAGCGCCTTGAGCATGGTCTCCTGCCAGTACTTGTGTTGCAGCACGAACAGACCTTCGTCTTCGGTGCGCACGCCGCTGAGCAGCGGATGCAGATCGATTTCCTGGGCTGCCGCATCGGCGCCTTCGACCCAATGCATGGCGCCGCGGGACATGTCGTTCCAGCCACCGCTGCCCTGATAACCGACCTGGCAGGAGCGGAACTCTTCCAGGTCATCGGGAGTGGCCATGCCACTGACGTTGAAGAAGTCCTCGTACTGGCGAATGCGCTTGGAACGAGCGTCGTCGCTCTCGCCTTTAGGTGCGACGCAGTAAATGGTGATCTCGGTGCGATCCACCGAGATCGGCCGGGCGATGCGGATCTGCGAGCTGAACTGATCCATCAGGTAGACGTTGGGGTACAGGCACAGGTTGCGCGAGTTCTCGATCATCCAGTCGGCGCGAGCCTTGCCGAAGTCCTGGGCCAGCTCATCGCGACGCTCGTACAGCGGACGATCTTCAGGGTTCGCCCAACGGGTCCAGAGCAGCATGTGGCCCTTGTCGAAGGAATAGAAACCACCGCCCTGCTTGGCCCAGCTGCCGGCACTCATGGTCGGATTGGAGTCGCCGGCTTCGCGCTGTTTGCGCTGGCTCTGGGTGGCCGCGTAGTTCCAGTGCACGGAGCTGACGTGATAGCCGTCGGCGCCGTTCTCGGCGGTGAGCTTCCAGTTGCCTTCGTAGATGTAGCTCGACGAACCGCGCAGCACTTCCAGGCCGTCGGTGGATTGGTCGACGATCATGTCGATGATTTTCGCCGACTCACCGAGATGTTCAACCAGCGGCACTACATCGGCTTTCAGGCTGCCGAACAGAAAACCGCGATAGGACTCGAACCGCGCGACCTTGGTCAGGTCGTGGGAGCCTTCGCAGTTGAAGCTCGACGGGTAGCCCGCTTCGGCCGGATCCTTGACCTTGAGCAGCTTGCCGGAGTTGTTGAACGTCCAGCCATGGAACGGGCAGGTATAGGACGCCTTGTTGCCGGTCTTGTGCCGGCACAGCATCGCACCGCGGTGACTGCAGGCATTGATGAAGGCATTGAGTACACCGTCCTTGTTCCGCGCGATGAAGATCGACTGGCGGCCCATGGTGGTGGTGTAGAAGTCGTTCTTGTTGGGGATCTGGCTCTCATGGGCCAGGTACAGCCAATTCCCTTCGAAGATGTGTTCCATTTCCAGATCGAACAACCGCGGGTCAGTGAACATCTCGCGCTTGCAGCGGTAGACGCCTTGATCCGGGTCTTCTTCAAGCAGTGAATGAAGGTATTCAGGTTGCAATGACATGGTCACAGCCCTCCGTTGTTATTGTTCAGGCAAGGCTCATGCTAGAAAGATGGCGCAAACGGCAATATCCACTGAGCGCAGATCGCTATCCATTTTCTGCACAGGGCAACGGGGGGGGGGATTCAGCGGGGATGGCGCGCAGATTCAGTGACGACGCTTGAGGGTGTCCGACGGCAATTCGCCGAACTGCTGGCGATAGTTTTGCGAGAACCGTCCCAGGTGCAGGAAGCCATAGTCCATGGCCAGCTCCGTGACGTTACGCACGTTGCACGTCTCATCGCTGAGACAGGCATGTACCCGTTCCAGCTTCTTCAGGCGAATGTAGTTGTTCGGCGTGGTTCGGGCATGGCGCTCGAACAGCGAATACAGCGAACGCAGGCTCATGCGGGCCTGAAAGGCCAGCTCTTCACTGCCGATGTCCTGTTTCAGGTTCTGCTCGATATAGTCGACGATGTGCTCGAAGGTCGCGTCCCGCGAACTCAGGTGGCTGCGCTGGATGTTGGACTTCATCAGGCTGAGCATCTTGCTGGCAACTATCTGGGCGTAATGCTCCTGGACCTTGAGCATCGGTTCGCTCGCCTCGGCCTCCAGGCAGACCATGGCCAGCAAATTGACGAAGCCTTCCAGCTCGCCGGGACTGTAGCGATTCTGCGAAAAGCGCACCCCAGGCCCCGGGTACAACCAGCGCTGCTCCAGACAGGCAGCCTCCAACAGGTTGGTGGGGATTTTCAGAATGAATTTTTCGCAATCGGCGGAATAGGTCAGGTCGACCGGGTCATCGGGGTTGATCAGCAGCAGTTCGCCAGGCGCCAGGTAATGTTCCTGGTTATGCCCGCGCCACAGGCAATTGCCCCTGAGCAGGACTTGCAGGTGGTAGATGGTTTCCAGTGCCGGCGAGGTGACGTGAACGCTGCCGCCATAGCTGATGCGGCACAGGTCGAGGCTGGCGAATTTGCGGTGATTGAGGCTGGCCTGCGGGCTGGACGCCTTGGGCAGGTGGATGCAATGCACGCCGACGTGCTGATTGACGTAGCCGGACACCGCATACGGGTCGGCACGCTCAAACACCAGACTGCGCTCGCTCAGCAGACTTTCCATAACCGGTCACTCTTACTGTTCTATGCCGTGATTCTAAGCCGTTCGGCAGCATAAATAATGCCGCGAGATAAACGGTCGGTTATCTCGCGGCTCTGGCGAGATCGCCAAGATCGCAGCCTGCGGCACCCGCGGATTGGCAGAAACACCCAATCCCGTAGGAGCTGCCGCAGGCTGCGATCTTTTGGCGATTCCGGAGATTGCCTAACAGCAAGATCAAAAGATCGCAGCCTACGGCAGCTCCTACGCCAGTGGTCAGTCTTCCAGGGCGCGGACTCGCTCCATACGCTGCTGTTCCACTGGAGCTGCGGCAGACTGCAAGGTGAAGTCGAAGTCGATCTGCGCGAAACGCCCTTCGACGCCCAGCTCGCGGGCCATTTCCTGGTCCTCGCTGAAACGGATATCGGCGATCAGCTCATCACGGGTCGCGTAGGCGAAATCGTCGTGCAGGTACGGATCACCCGACAGGTTGATCTGCGTGGTCAAGTGACGATGGCCAGGCGCCGAGATGAAGAAGTGGATATGCGCCGGGCGCTGGCCGTGGCGGCCCAACTGATCCAGCAGGTGCTGGGTCGGCCCGGTCGGCGAGCAACCGTAGCCGGACGGCACGATACTGCGGAAGCGATAACGACCCTGATCATCAGTCTCGATGCGCCGACGCAGGTTGAACTCCGACTGCGAGCTATCGAAGTAGGAGTAGTTACCGGCGGTGTTGGCCTGCCATACGTCGACGATCGCGCCGACCAGCGGTTTGCCATCGGTGTCGCGGACCTGGCCTTGCATGAACAACACCACGCCCGGATCGAGACCGTCATCCAGTCGCGCTTGGTGTTTCGACAGCGGCGCGCCAGCAACATACAACGGCCCTTCGATGGTTCGTGGCGTACCACCGGACTTGCCGGTCTGCTCGTCCTCGGCATCCATCAGCAGGTCCAGGTAATGCTCGAGGCCCAGGCCTGCCGCCAACAATCCGGCTTCCTGGTTTTTCCCCAGTACGTTGAGGTAGTTGACCGCTTTCCAGAACTCTTCCGGGGTCACTTCCAGGTCTTCGATGATGTTCACCGAGTCGCGCAGGATCCGGTAGATCAGCGCTTTAGTCCGAGGATTACCGCCTTCGTTGAAGTTGCCGCTGACTTCTTCAAGAAACTTCTGGACACTGGCAGTGTGGGAAATTCTGACTGACATGATTCATTCCTCATCTTGTATTTATTAGGCTAGAGCACAAAGCTCACAGGGCTCAGCGATCGTCGTCGCGAATCGACGAAGGATGCCGGCACAGTGCATTCACTTCGATGGCCATGTATGGATAGAGCGGCAGTTGCATCAGCAGGTCATGCAGTTCCTGCACGCTGTCGACGTCAAATACGCTGTAGTTGGCGTAGAGACCGGCGATCCGCCACAGGTGCCGCCATTTGCCTTGCTCCTGCAGACGCTGGGCCAGGGCTTTTTCGTCGGCCTTGAGCTGCGCGGCGCGCTCTGGATTCATGTCGACCGGCAGGTTCACGGTCATTTTTACGTGGAACAACATGGCAGTATGTCCTCAGGCGTGTGAAGTGGAAGACTTGTCGCGACGGAAGAACGCCAGGCGCTCCTCGTCGATGCTCAGGCCCAGGCCCGGCTCGTTCGACACGTGCAGGTGGAAATCGCGGTACACCAGCGGCGTGGCCAGGATGTCTTCGGTCAGCAGCAGCGGGCCGAACAGTTCGGTGTCCCAGGCCAGCTTGGCCAGGGTCAGGAAGGCATGGGCCGAGGCCAGCGTGCCGATCCCGCCTTCGAGCATGGTGCCGCCATACAGGCCGATCCCCGCTGCTTCGGCAATCGCCGCGGTACGCAATACCGCGCGCGGGCCGCCGTTCTTGGCGATCTTCAGGGCAAACACCGAGGCCGCGCCTTCGCGAGCCAGGTTGAAGGCGTCCTCGACACATTCAATGGATTCGTCGGCCATGATCGGCGCCGGGCTGGACAGGTTGAGCCGGGCCATCCCGCTACGATTGTTGCGCGAGATCGGCTGCTCAATCAGATCGATACCGTTGTCGCCGAGGATCTGGCAGGCGCGCAAGGCGACAGCTTCATCCCAGGCCTGGTTGACGTCGACCCGCACGCTGGCGCGATCACCCAGGGCCTTTTTGATGGCGATGACATGGGCCAGGTCCTGATTCACTTCGCCAGCGCCGATCTTCAGCTTGAAGATCCGGTGGCGGCGCAGGTCGAGCATCTGTTCGGCTTCGGCGATGTCTTTTGCCGTGTTGCCGCTGGCCAGGGTCCAGGCCACCGGCAGCGCATCACGGACCCGCCCACCGAGCAACTCGCTGACTGGCAGGCCAAGGCGTTTGCCCTGGGCATCGAGCAGGGCGGTTTCGATACCGGACTTTGCAAAGGTGTTGCCACGGATGCTGCGCTCGAGTCGCAGCATGGCCGCGTTGATGTTGCAGGCATCCTGACCGATCAGCAGCGGGGCGAAGTGGCGATCGATGTTGGTCTTGATGCTTTCGGGGCTTTCGTTGCCGTAGCTCAGGCCGCCAATGGTGGTGGACTCACCGATACCTTCGATACCGTCGGCACACCGCACACGGATGATCACCAGGGTCTGGTTCTGCATGGTGTGCATCGCCAGCTTGTGCGGGCGGATGGTCGGAAGATCGACGATGATCGTCTCGATCGATTCAATGGCGCTAGCGTGCATGTCGATACCCGTCAGGTTCTTTGCTTGTTTCACCCGATTCTGATCGCCATTGTTTGTAGGTTCCAATATAGAATTGGTCTCGATCCATACCCCAAGGGTATGCAACACATTCAGCCGTTGTCTTTGAGGAGTCCCCATGGAGCTTCGCCATCTGCGTTATTTCCAGGTTCTGGGGGAGACCCTCAACTTCACCCGCGCCGCCGAGCGCCTGCATATCGCCCAGCCGCCCCTCAGCCGACAGATTCAACAGCTGGAAGACGAGTTGGGCGTGGTGTTGCTGGAGCGTGGCCGGCCGCTGCGATTGACCGAAGCCGGGCGGTTTTTTTATGAACATTCCAACGTCCTGCTCGAGCAACTGGGCAAGGTCTGCGACAACACCCGTCGGATCGGGCTGGGTGAGAAGACCTGGCTGGGCATTGGCTTTGCCCCTTCGACCTTGTACGGCATGTTGCCGGAGCTGATTCGCCGGCTGCGCAACAACGACGCCCTGGAGCTGGAATTGGGTCTGTCGGAAATGACCACCCTGCAACAGGTCCAGGCACTCAAGGCCGGCCGGATCGACGTCGGCTTCGGCCGCATTCGCATTGACGATCCGGCGATTTCGCAGCGGGTACTGATCGAGGATCGGCTGGTTGCCGTCCTGCCTGCCGGTCACCCGTTGCTGGCCGGGCCGACAACCCTTGCCGAATTGGCCAAGGAGCCTTTCGTGTTGTATCCGGGCAACCCCCGGCCGAGTTACGCCGACCATGTGATCGCGCTGTTCGATGCCCACGGGCTGAGTATCAAGGTGTCGCAGTGGACCAATGAATTGCAGACCGCCATCGGCCTGGTCGCGGCCGGCATGGGCACAACACTGGTGCCGGCTTCGGTTCAAGTGCTGCACCGCGCCGATATCGGCTACACCCCGTTGATCGAGGCTACGGCCACCTCGCCGATCATTCTCAGTCGACGGGTCGCTGACCAGTCGCCGGGGCTCAATCATTGCCTGCAGTTGATCGAGGAATTGCTCTAGCGCTGCATGCGCCGGGCCTCGTGACGCTGCACGGTCATGCTCGGGGACTCGTCGAACAACTTGCGGTACTCGGCGGAAAACCGCCCGAGGTGGGTGAAGCCCCAGCCCATGGCGATCTCGGAGATATTGCGTGCCGAGCCGTGCTCCAGAATGTCCTGGCGCACGGCGTTCAAGCGGTATTTTTTCAGGTAGACCATCGGCGACAGGGCGAAGTATTTCTTGAACGCATCGAACAGCTTGAAGCGCGAGACGCCGGCAGCGGCTTCGATGTCCTCCAGACGCAGCGCTTCCCGGGCGTTGTCGTGGATGTACTGCTTGGCCCTGATCAGATAGTGCGGCAACTTTACTCCCAACACCTCCCGCAGCTCTTCGGAGTAGTTGTTCGGCTGGGCGAGGATCAAGCCTTTGATCAATGAGCTTTCGATGTCCCGAGTGAAGGCCACCTGTTCGTACAGCTCACTGCTGCGTGCAAGCTCGGCGATGAAATAACGCGCCATGCGCCACCACGAGGCCTACGCCCCGTCGACCGCATCCATCACCGGTTCAAAACGCAGCGGCGCATCCAGCGGTCGCTGCAGCATGCCTTCCAGGGACTCGCTCATGGCGGCGCGGGTGATCACCACCTGGACTTTGCGACAGTCGCCGGAAATCGCCAGCATCTGGCTCTCGTTCGGGGAAATGATCACCCCTTGATCGCGGTTGGACTTCAACAGCGTGCCGTTCTTGCTCAACTCCTGCTCGCCCACCAGCGGCAGGCTCAGGCTGTAGCTGCTGAAGTGCTCGGCGTCTTCAATGTCGACGGTGACATCGGTACCGTATTCGATAGTGCCCAGGGTCGTGGCCATGGACTTGAACACATTGGCGCTGTGATGAAAGCGGATCCGCTCGGGGGTCGAGGTTTGCAGTTGGTGCGGCCCGCAGATGCCGGACATCCAGTTCCGCGCCCCCTCGAGGTCATAGTGATCGATACGAATGTCGCGAAACTGCGGATCAGCGTTGCTACTCATCACGGCGCACCCACGGCAATATTTTTTAGCGCGCTCTAACGGCACGCATCAGGCTTGAAAAGAGCAAGTTCCAAGCCACAACACGGCTGGGCCAACCCAGTGGATAGCAATCATCGACTAAGCGGATAACGCGGCCGGTTTGAAGCTGGGGCGGGCCATTGAACTGCGCTGGAGACCCCGCAAAACAGTACCTGATTGCGGCAAACAGGGGCAGCCGTTTATCGGCGGGTGCAGGGGGTTGGGTAATCGCTGCCCAGAGCAATGCCTGGGTGTTACCCCGGGGTAAAACAGGTTTCTGTGTTGGTACAAATCCCCCGTAGCAGCTGCCGAAGGCTGCGTTCGGCCGCGAAGCGGTCGTAAATTCGGCATGTAGGGTTTTCCTGAAAGACTGCGATTGCAGATCTTATGCCACGACCGCTGCGCGCTCGAACGCAGCCTTCGGCAGCTGCTACGGATCAGCGCACCATCCAATTGCTCACCTGATGCCGCCGAACTTTCTGGACTGCCTTCGCCGATTAACCGGATAGACCCCTGCCCGCTCCACTCTCTCTAATGAGCACACCGATTGGCCTGAATAAAAAAGGTACACCCCCATGAGTGGCGCAAAAAACGTCGAGCAATGGAAAGCGTTTATTGAAGGCTGCCTGGACTTCCGTCCGGCAGACGGCGTGTTCCGGATTGCCCGGGACATCTTCACCGAGCCGCAGTTGTTCGATCTGGAGATGGAGCTGATCTTCGAGAAGAACTGGATCTACGCCTGCCATGAAAGCGAACTGGCCAACAATCACGACTTCGTCACTCTACGTGCCGGGCGCCAGCCGATGATCATTACCCGTGACGGCAACGGACAGCTCAACGCCTTGATCAATGCCTGCCAGCATCGCGGCACTACCTTGACCCGCGTCGGCAAGGGCAACCAGTCGACCTTCACCTGCCCGTTCCACGCCTGGTGTTACAAAAGCGATGGCCGCCTGGTCAAGGTCAAGGCGCCCGGCGAATACCCGGAAGGTTTCGACAAGGCCACTCGCGGCCTGAAGAAGGCGCGCATCGAGAGTTACAAGGGATTTGTGTTCATCAGCCTCGACGTGCACGGAACTGACAGCCTCGAAGACTTCCTCGGCGATGCCAGGGTGTTCTTCGACATGATGGTGGCCCAGTCGCCCACTGGGGAGCTGGAAGTGCTGCCCGGCAAGTCGGCCTACACCTACGATGGCAACTGGAAACTGCAGAACGAAAACGGCCTCGATGGCTATCACGTCAGCACCGTGCACTATAACTACGTGGCCACCGTGCAACACCGCCAGCAGGTCAACAGCGAGAACGGCACCCGCAGCGGCACCACCCTCGACTACAGCAAACTCGGTGCCGGCGACGCCAATACCGATGACGGCTGGTTCGCCTTCGATAACGGCCATAGCCTGCTGTTCAGCGACATGCCGAACCCGGCCGTGCGCTCCGGCTACGCGACGATCATGCCGCGGCTGATCGAGGAACATGGCCAGCAAAAGGCTGAATGGATGATGCACCGCCTGCGTAACCTGAACATTTATCCCAGCCTGTTTTTCCTCGATCAGATCAGCTCGCAGCTGCGCATCATTCGCCCGGTGGCCTGGAACAAGACCGAAATCATCAGCCAGTGCCTGGGGGTCAAAGGCGAGTCGGACGCCGACCGCGAGAACCGGATTCGGCAGTTCGAAGACTTCTTCAACGTGTCCGGGCTCGGCACCCCGGATGACCTGGTGGAATTCCGTGAAGCCCAGCGTGGTTTCCAGGCGCGCCTGGAGCGCTGGAGCGATATTTCCCGCGGCAGCCATCAATGGGCGACCGGCGCCACACCGAACAGCGAGTCGATCGGCATCATGCCGGCCATGACCGGCACCGAATTCACCCACGAGGGGCTTTACGTCAACCAGCACAGTCACTGGCAGAAATTTCTGCTCGATGGCCTGGAAGCGAAATCCCTGAAGCTGCGTGAGGTGTGAAGATGAATGCGCAATTGCAGTACCGGATCGAACAGTTTTTCTATCGCAAATCCGAGTTGTGCGACGCCCAGGACTGGGACGCCTACCTCCAGCTGTTCGACGAAAATAGCGAGTTCCACCTGCCGCAATGGGACTCGGAGCATGTCTACACCCAGGATCCCAAGCGCGAGATGTCGCTGATCTATTACCCGAACCGTTCGGGCCTGGAAGACCGGGTGTTCCGCCTGCGCACCGGCAAGGCCGCCTCGGCGACTCCGATGCCGCGCACGCTGCACCTGGTCAATAACCTGCGCATCGGCGAACTCGAGGGCGGTGAGCTGGAGGTGCGGCTGAATTGGCACACGCTGTTCTATCGCCTGGCCACTTCCGAGCAGTTCTACGGCCGGGCGACCTATCGCCTCAAGCCCCACGCAGACAGCTGGCTGATCACCCGCAAGCATGTGCTGCTGTTCAACGACACCATCAACTCGGTGCTCGATTTCTACCACCTCTGAACCCATGGAGACCGGGCATGAATCACAAGGTCGCGTTCAGCTTTGCCGACGGCAAAACCCTGTTCTTTCCCGTACAGGCCAATGAAATACTGCTCGACGCCGCCCTGCGCAACGGCATCAATATTCCCCTGGATTGCCGCGAGGGCGTCTGTGGAACCTGCCAGGGCCGCTGCGAATCGGGCGATTACAGCCAGGACTATGTGGATGAGGAGGCTCTCTCCAGCCAGGACCTGCAACAACGCAAAATGCTCACTTGCCAGACCCGGGTGAAATCCGACGCGGCGTTTTATTTCGACTTCGCCTCCAGCCTGTGCAATGCCTCAGGCCCTGCACAACTGAGCGGTAGAGTCACTGAAGTCAGTCAGGTCTCGGCGAGCACCGCGATCCTGCATCTGGATCTGGGCACGGCCGGTCAGCCGCTGGATTTCCTCCCGGGGCAATACGCCCGGCTGCTGATTCCGGGGACCGGGAGCAAGCGCTCCTACTCCTTCGCCAACCGGCCAGGCGCCCACAATCAATTGCAGTTCCTGATTCGTCTGTTGCCCGATGGGTTAATGAGCAATTACATCCGTGAACGCTGCCAGGTGGGCGACGAAATCGGTCTGGAAGCGCCGCTGGGTGCGTTCTATCTTCGTCACATCGCCAGGCCGCTGATCCTGGTGGCCGGTGGCACCGGGTTGTCGGCGCTGCTGGGTATGCTTGATGAAATTGCCGAACGCCGCTGCGAGCAACCCGTACACCTGTACTACGGCGTACGGGATGCTGCCGACCTGTGCGAAAGCGCACGCATCGAGGCCTATGCCGAGCGCATCCCGGGGTTTCGTTACACCACGGTGGTCAGTGAGCCCGCGCCCGGCTGGGGCGGAAAGTGCGGCTACATCGCCGAGCATTTCGACGCCAGCGAATTGCGCGACACGGCAGTCGACATGTACGTCTGCGGGCCACCGCCCATGGTCGAGTCGATCAAGAGCTGGTTGCAGAGCCAGGCACTCGACAAGGTTCATCTGTATTACGAGAAATTTACCGAGAGCAATGTCTGAATACTGAAAAAAAGCGTCGGGATTGAATAAACTCACGCAACCAACCAAACCAAACCAAGCCTGACCAGAACAACTAGAAGGGATCCAGATGGCGGATGAAATCTTGCAACAGGGCGAGCTCAAGCGGGGGTTGAAAAATCGTCATATTCAGCTGATCGCATTGGGCGGAGCCATTGGCACCGGGCTGTTCCTGGGCTCCGCCGGCGTACTCAAGTCAGCCGGGCCGTCGATGATCCTCGGCTATGCGATTGCCGGGTTCATCGCCTTTCTGATCATGCGCCAGCTGGGTGAGATGATTGTCGAAGAGCCGGTGGCCGGCTCCTTCAGTCACTTCGCCCACAAGTATTGGAGCGGTTATGCCGGCTTTCTATCCGGCTGGAACTACTGGGTGCTCTATGTACTGGTCGGCATGGCGGAACTGACGGCCGTGGGCAAGTACGTGCAGTTCTGGTGGCCGGAGGTCCCCACCTGGGTCAGTGCGGCGGTGTTCTTCGTGCTGGTCAACCTGATCAACACGATGAACGTCAAAGTCTTCGGCGAGATGGAGTTCTGGTTCGCGCTCATCAAGGTCGTGGCGATCATCGGCATGATTGTCCTGGGCTGCTACATGCTGTTCAGCGGCACCGGCGGCCCGCAGGCCTCGGTCAGCAACCTGTGGAGCCATGGCGGTTTCTTCCCCAACGGCAGCAGCGGTTTGCTGATGGCGATGGCCTTCATCATGTTCTCCTTCGGTGGTCTGGAGCTGGTCGGCATCACCGCCGCCGAAGCCAGCGAACCGAGGAAGGTGATTCCCAAAGCGATCAACCAGGTGGTTTATCGCGTGCTGATCTTCTACGTCGGCGCACTTACCGTACTGCTGTCGTTGTATCCGTGGGATCAGTTGCTGCAGACTCTGGGCGCTTCCGGCGATGCCTACAGCGGCAGTCCGTTCGTGCAGATCTTCTCCCTGATCGGCAGCGATATCGCCGCACATATCCTCAACTTCGTGGTGCTCACCGCGGCACTCTCGGTCTATAACAGCGGCGTCTACTGCAACAGCCGCATGCTCTACGGCCTGGCCGAACAGGGCGACGCGCCCAAGGCGCTGATGAAACTGAACAAACAGGGTGTGCCGTTGCGGGCGTTGGGCATATCGGCGTTGGTCACCTTGTTGTGCGTGGTGGTTAACTACGTTGCCCCGCAGAATGCGCTTGAGTTGCTGTTCGCCCTAGTGGTTGCATCGCTGATGATCAACTGGACGCTGATCAGCCTGACCCATCTGAAGTTTCGCAAAATCATGGGCCAGCAAGGCATAGTGCCGAGCTTCAAGTCGTTCTGGTTTCCCTTCAGCAACTACCTGTGCCTGGCCTTCATGGCGATGATCATCTGCGTGTTGTTGATGATCCCGGGGGTACGCGCTTCGGTCTTCGCCATGCCGGTCTGGGTGTTGGTCATCTATGGTTTCTATCGGGTGCGAGTGGCCAGGAGTCGGGGCTTGCCGGCGGTTCAGTAACCTTTAAACCCTCGACAAAAAAAGTCCCGGCATTCGATGAATGCCGGGGCTTTTGTATTTTGGATCAGACCATTTCATGCGCAGCCCGCTCTCACCCCGTAGCAGCTGCCGAAGGCTGCGTTCGGCTGCGCAGCAGTCGTAAAATCGGTATGTGTATTTCTTCAGGTAGATTGCGTCCACCGAATTGCGACCGCTGCGCGCTCGAACGCAGGCTTCGCCAGCTGCTACGGAGGTTTTGGCGTATACCTGCGGATTCGCGGGTGTACCCCGATCTTGGCTACCTCGCCCGCACCGAAAATCTTTGACGGTCACACAAATAAAAACGGCCCGGCATTCAATGAATGCCGGGCCGTTTTCTTTTATCCGGATCAGAGGGTCGAACGCACCCGCCACAATTCCGGGAACAGCACGGTATCGAGCATCTTGCGCAGATAACCAACGCCTTCGGTGCCGCCGGTTCCCGGTTGGAAGCCAATGATTCGCTCCACCGTGGTCACATGCCGGAAGCGCCATTGACGGAACGAGTCTTCAAGGTCGATAAGCTTTTCGGCCAATTGATACAGGTCCCAGTATCGCGAAGGGTCGGTGTAGACCACGCGCCAGGCCGCTTCGACCGAGGCGTCATGGGCCGTAGGGCTGCTCGGGTCGCGCTCGAAGCGTTGCGGATCGATGCTCAGGCCTGCGTTGGCCATCAAGCGAATCGCTTCGTCATACAGCGAAGGCGTGGCAATTGCCTTTTCAAGTTCCTGCAACAACTCCGGACGATGGGCATGGGGACGCAACAGGGTCGCGCTTTTGTTACCCAGGATAAATTCGATCTCGCGGTACTGGAACGACTGGAAGCCCGAGGACTGCCCCAGAAACGGCCGTATCGCGTGGTACTCGGTGGGGGTCATGGTGGCCAGCACCGTCCAGGCATGCACCAGCTGATCGAAAATCCGCGAGACCCGTGCCAACATCTTGAAAGCCGGCGGCAACTCCCCCAGCCGGAGGTGTTCGCGAGCGGCCTTGAGCTCGTGCAGCATCAACTTCATCCACAGCTCCGAGGTCTGATGCTGGATGATGAACAGCATCTCGTTATGATCTGGAGACAACGGGTGCTGAGCGCTGAGAATACGGCCCAGGTCCAGGTAATCGCCGTAGCTCATGGAGTCGGAAAAATTCAGCTCGGCGTTATGCCATTCCTCTGTCTGGTTGGCAGGCGAATAGGGACATTGGCTCATTGAGCAGGCTCCTCAAGTGGCGGTTTATTCAGTGGACGCAAAATCGCCCTGACCGGACTGGCGTCCAGATTGGCGAAACGCAGCGGCAGCGCGATCAATTCATAGTCCCCTTCCGGAACTTCATCGAGCACGATGCCTTCGAGGATGGCCATGCCGTGGCGGGCCACGGCATTGTGCGAATCCATGGTCTTGGATTGTTGCGGGTCCAGCGACGGCGTATCGATACCGATCAAGCGCACACCAAGGCTCGCCAACAGGTCGACGGTTTCTTTGGCGACGGCCGTGAAGTCCGGATCCCAGGCGGTTAACGGCGCTTGGCGATAAGTGCGCAGCAGCACCCGTTCAGGCAGGTTTTGCAAACGACCTTCCAGTTGCTTGGGGTGCACCAACTGGCCGCTGTCCAGGCAATGCAGCACACGGCAAGGGCCGATATAGACATCCAGCGACACATCGCCAATGGCCGCACCGTCAGCGCTGTAATGCAGCGGCGCATCGACATGGGCGCCGGTGTGCGGCGACAGGGTGATGCGCCCGACATTCACCGGACATTCGGGCCCGAACTGCCAGACGCGCTCCTCCTGAAAAGGTGTATCGCCCGGCCAGGTCGGTGTCGCGATACTCAAGGGCGGGCTGATATCCCACCACGACATGGTTTCTTTCATTGCAAAGCTCTCGGCCTGTTCCGAAGTGAATGATACGAGTGATAGCTGTGAATATTCTTGCGAAAGCCTGCGGGAAGGCCCAGATTTTTCGCACATACTGCCGAGAATCAGGCATTTCCCGAGAGGAAATTTCAATGAAAAGAACAGACCGTTCAACAGCCTGATTTCATCCGCCGAGCGGGGGCGTGGATGCATGACGGCCGCTGCGTTTCTGGACAGCTCAGTGTCGAGTACAGACAACTGGCACCTCGCCAGGCGCTATAGGGTGCGACTTCAGTTCTCCCTACCGCTCGGAGTCATCATGTCCGCACCGCTTACCGTTCTTCGCGATACCCACCCTCTGCCCGTGCTCGATGCCTGCAAATGGGAAAAGCTCGAAGGCGACCCGCACACCGTCAACCTCAACGCCTACACCAGCGAAGACGGCAGCAAGATCATGGGCACCTGGATCTGCACGCCGGGCAAATGGCGGGTCGAGTATGTGAAGTGGGAATACTGCCATTTCCAGGAAGGCTACTGCGTGATCACCCCGGACGGCATGGCGCCGATCCATCTGCGGGCGGGTGATATTTTCGTCATCGAGCCGGGGATGACAGGCACCTGGGAAGTGGTCGAGACGGTGCGTAAGTATTTTGTGTTTGCCTGATTTTCAAACTGGCGGGTGTTGGGTATAGGCATTGCCCTAATACCAGCCAAGACTGGCGCAAACTTGTGGCGAGGGGGCTTGTCGGAACGCCGCATCGCCCCGTTCGGCTGCGAAGCAGTCGTAAAACCGGTCACCGCATTCAGTCTGAATGAACTCGGTGATTGGTTTTAGGAGCGCTGCGCGCTCCAGCGGGGGCAAGCCCCCTCGCCACAGGTATAGCGTTCGCCTGGTGCGATATGTTTGGTCAACCAAACGCAAAAAAACCCGAGAGCCCATCCGACATGGGCTCTCGGATAATCCCATTATTGGGGTTTGCGATAGCTATTGATGATCGCCGAGAAGTCCTTGCCGCCTTCCCCACGCTGGCTCATTGCCTGATACAGCTGCTCGGCTACTGCGCCGAGCACCACCGGCTGGTGCGCCTGACGCGCTGCTGCAGTGGCCAGGCCCAGGTCCTTGAGCATCAACTCGGCACCGAAACCGCCGGTGTAACCGCGCGAGGCGGGCGCCGTTTCGACGATACCCGGCCACGGGTTGTACATCTCCGAACTCCAGCAACGCCCGGTCGAGCTGTTGATGATGCTGGCCAGCACCTGGGTATCTATCCCCAATGCGTCGCCCAACGCCATGGCTTCGCTGACGCCGACCATGGAAATCCCCAGCAGTAGGTTGTTGCAGATCTTGGCGATTTGCCCGGTGCCCACTTCACCGCAAAGGACGATATTGCGGCCCATTTGTGCCAGCACTGGCTGCAGGGTGGCGAACAGCTCCGGCGTTGCCCCGACCATAAAGGTCAGGGTGCCTGCCTGGGCGCCACCGGTACCGCCGGAGACTGGGGCATCGGCCATGGCCACGCCTTGCCTGGCCGCAGCCGCCGCCACATCACGGGCGGTCTGTGGGTCGATGGTGCTGCAATCCACGGCTGGCACACCTTTGGCGATCCCGGCCAACACCCCGTCTTCACCCAGCCAGACACTGCGCACATGGGCGGCGGCCGGCAACATGGTGATGACCAGCTCGCTGCCTTTCGCCGCTTCACGCGGTGAAGCGCTGATAGTGCCACCCAGCTGGGCCAGTTCGGCGAGCACGGTCTGGTTCAGGTCGAACAGGTTCAGCTCGTGGCCGGCCTTGATCAGGTTGCGCGCCATCGGCGCGCCCATGTTGCCCAGACCGATAAATGCAATCTTCATGTTCTTCTCCTCGATCAGCGCAGGTTGATGGTGGTGTTAACACCGTCGTTTACGCTGTCATCGTCGAACCAGCGACTGGTGACAGTCTTGGTCTGAGTGTAGAACTGCACCACTTGTTTGCCGTACGGGCCGAGGTCGCCGAGCTTGGAACCACGGGAACCGGTGAAGCTGAAGAATGGCACCGGCACTGGAATCGGGATGTTGATCCCGACCTGGCCGACGTCGATTTCAGTCTGGAATTTACGCGCTGCTGCGCCGCTCTGGGTGAACAGGCCGGTGCCGTTGCCAAACGGGTTGCTGTTGACCAGAGTGATGGCCTGATCAAGGGTATCGACTTCCATTACCACCAGTACCGGGCCGAATATTTCCTGGGTGTAGATCTGCATCTCGGGGGTCACGCCGGAGAACAGGGTCGGGCCAATGAAGTTGCCTTGTTCGAACCCTGGAACCTTGACATCGCGGCCGTCGAGTTCCAGCTTCGCGCCTTCCTTGATGCCCGCTTCGATCAGCGACAGCACACGGGCCTTGGCCTTTTTCGAAATCACCGGACCGACATCGGTGCCCGGCTCGCTGCCGGCATTGACGGTGAGTTTCTGCGCCAGTGCCTTGAGGTCCGGCAGCCATTGCTTGGCCGCGCCCACTAGCACTACCACCGAAGTGGCCATGCAGCGTTGACCGGCAGCGCCGAAACCGGCACCAACCAAGGCGTTAAGAGCTTGTACACGATTGGCATCAGGCAGCACCACCGCGTGGTTTTTTGCGCCCATCATCGATTGCACGCGCTTGCCGTGTTTACCGGCCAAGTCGTAGACATGGGTACCGACCGCGGTCGAACCGACAAACGACACAGCTTTGATGTCCTTGTGGGTGCACAGCGCATCCACCACGTCCTTGCCGCCGTGCACCACGTTGAGTACGCCCGGCGGAACGCCGGCTTCGAGCGCCAGTTCAACCAGCAGCATGGTCGACATCGGGTCCTGCTCGGAAGGCTTGAGCACGAAGGTGTTGCCGCAGGCGATGGCCATCGGGAACATCCACAGCGGAATCATTGCCGGGAAGTTGAACGGGGTGATCCCGGCGCAGACGCCGATCGGCTGACGCAGGGTGTAGGTATCGACGCCACCGGCGACGTTCTCGGCGAACTCGCCCATCTGCAGGCTGCCGATGGAGCAGGCGTGCTCGACCACTTCCAGGCCACGGAAAATATCGCCTTCAGCGTCGGCAATGGTCTTGCCCTGCTCGGCGCTGAGGACCATGGCAATACGTTTGGAGTGTTCGCGAATCAACGCCTGGAGCTTGAGCATGATGCGCATCCGCGCGCCGAGCGGCGTCAACTTCCAGGTCTGGAAAGCGCGATGGGCAGCGCTGATGGCGGCGTCGACTTCAGCGGCGGTAGCGAACGGGACTTTGGCCAGCACTTGCTGGGTGGCCGGGTTGACGATGTCGTGCCACTCGGTGGTCTGCGACTCGACCCATTCGCCGTCGATCAGCAGCTTGACCCGTTGCAGGGTGGTTTCGTCTGGCGTGAGAGATGCGTTCATGATGGTCTCCTGGCTTCTTGTTATTGAAGAGAGTGGTGATGCAGGCAGCCAAGGCGTGTTGTCGCCTTGAAATGGTGAGTGCGTCCTGAATTGGTGATCGGACTGTTTTTGGAGTATAGATGTGCAAACTTCTAATAAGAACGCACATAAAAGCCGGTCCAACATGCAAAAAAACATCACGTCTTTAAGCTCTTTGAATTGGGACGACCTGAAGTTCTTCCTCGAGGTCGCCCGTACACGCAAGGCCAGCACGGCCGCCAAGCGCCTGGCGGTGGACTACACCACCGTGTCGCGGCGCATCAGTTCACTGGAAGGTGCGCTGGGCACCTTGCTGTTCGAAAAATCGCGGACCAACGGCTTTGTGCTGACTGCCGAGGGCCAGCGTCTGCTGGGCTATGCCGAGTCGATCGAAAGCACGCTGCACATGGCCTGCGAGCAGGTCTCGGGCTCCGGGGTAGCGCTTTCGGGGCATGTGCGCATGGGCTGCACCGAGGGTTTTGGCAGCTTCTTCATCACCCCGCAGCTGAGCCACTTCGTCGACACCTACCCGGCGATCTCGGTGGACATTCTGCCGCTGCCGCACTTCATCAGCCTGTCCAAGCGCGAGGCGGATATCGTCATCGCCCTCGAACGCCCGGAACACGGCCCGTACGTGTGCTGCAAACTCTGCGACTACCGCTTGCAGCTATACGCGACCCAGGATTACCTCGACAAACACCCACCCATTCGTCGCCCGGCCGATCTGGGCAAGCATCAGTTCATCAGCTATGTCGACGATCTGGCGTTCAGCTCGGAGCTGCTTTACCTGGCCAACGTATTGCCCGGCGCCAGCGCCACCCTGCGCAGCACCAGCGTGATCGCCCAGTATGTCGCCGCGCTACAGGGCCGCTCGCTGGCGATCCTGCCGTGTTTTCTCGCCGCCCAGGACCCGCGCCTGCTGCCGGTACTGCCGCAAGAGATCAACATCACCCGACAATTCTGGATGTACTGCCGCGAGGACCTGCGCAAGCTCAAGCGGATTACCCTGTTGTGGGATTACATCCGCAGCGTGACCGAGCAGAATCGAGGGCTGTTGATGGGTGAAACCCGGTCGATGCTGTTCGCCGACTAATCGGCGCTCGGCACCCTCAAGGGGGTTAGCCCCCGGTTTGCACATTGGCAGCCGGGAGGTCCGCTCCCGCGGTGTGTTGCCCGCCTCGGGAAAGGCATTTGGCTTGATACATCGCCGCATCGGCGGCATTGAGCAGGGCGCCTGGGGAAGCGCCATGATCGGGGTAGATGGCAATGCCAATACTCAGTGAGGTCAGGATAGAGGTGCTGCCCGATAGCTGCACCGGCAGGTCCATGCTGGCAATAATCTTCTCGGCAATGCGCTCGGCGTCCTCGTTGTTGTGCAGGGACGGCAGCAGAATCGCGAACTCGTCACCGCCCAGACGCGACACCAGATCCTCTTCGCGCAATTGCGCTTTGACCCGAGTAGCGACGGCTACCAATACCGCATCACCGGCTGCGTGGCCGAAGTTGTCGTTGATGCGTTTGAACTGATCACTGTCGAGAAACAACACCGCGACCCGCTCGTCGAACTTCTTCGCATTGTGCAACGCACGGATCAGCCGGCCTTCGAAAAACGCCCGGTTCGGCAGGCCGGTGAGGCTGTCATGGCTGGCCTGGTGGGCCAGTGACTGGTTCTCGTCTTGCAGGCGCGTCTGCCAGGTTTCCATTTCATCGAGCAAGGCATTGAAGTCGTTGCCCAGGCTATCGAACTCGGCAATTTCGACCGCTGGCACATGCCGGTCGAAAGCGCGTTCAATGCGCGCCCCGTGGGCGACACTGGCCAGATGGCGCAGCGGAGCGATGATTCCTCGAATCTGACGGCGCGCCAGATACAACGCAACCCAGGCACTCACGGCAGTACACAACAAAATGCCGGCCAGACCGCTGAGCAAAAAGCGCAGCAGACTGCCGCCGTATCCAATGAGCAGGATGCTGCCGATTTCCCGGCCCTGATGAAAAATCGGCTGGGTGATCGATTTTTCCAGAAAGGCCCGGGCGATCTGCATTTCCAGCTCAGAGAGCAGTCCGGATTCCGGTCGCTGCCAACGCGTCAGCAATCGTCCGCGCGCATCGAAGACCTGGGCCTGCGCGACCTCTTCGGTAGAGGCGATCAACGCCAGTGCTGCAGTGACCGCGACCTTGTCGTCGGACATCACCGCGGCTTCGACGGTGTAGCTGATCGAGCGGGCAATCAAATGCAGGTTGTGATCGGCATAGACGCGTAAGGCCAGAACGCCGAGCAGGCTCAAGGAAAGGCTGGTCATGGCCACCGCCACCCACGCAACGATCCAATGCCCGCGACCGATGACCGAGTGCAGGGTGGGACGGCTGTGTTGGCGCAGGAGCTTCATGGGACCGGCGTTTGCGTCCACTTCCATGCAGGAATTCTCTTCAATCGTCAGGGCGATGCCCAAACGGTAGCACAGCCGCTGAAACCTTCACGAAACTGCGCTCATAGATAGGCGACTAACTGTTTAGAAAAGTCTGAAGTAACAATTTTGAGTTTCCTATTCTTCCCGGCCCTGCGTCCTGCCTACCATCGGCGCCAACGTACCTGCGGCCGCCAGCGGCCCTGATAACAATAAAAATTAACAACGATCGAGTGAGAACGGATACCCAGAGATCCGGCTCATGGAAACTTTTACTACTGCCGTAACAGCCCGATCCGGTCATGGACCGCCGTCGAGCCTTGAGTAGTTGAAGGAATCGTGGAGGTTCGCCGATGAAACTTGAAATATTCCGTACCCTCTGGGGCTATACCGCGAGCAAGGCTCAGGCACTCGATGAGTTACTGCACGCCGGCTTCGACGGCATGGAAGCCCGCCTGCCACTGGAACCCCGCGAGCGAGCCGAGTTCGGCGCTTTTCTACAGGCCAATCGAGTCGGTTATATCAGCACGGTGTTTACCGCCTATGACGTACTGCCGGAGCAATCCGCAGCGCCCGCCGAACACCTCCTTGATCTGGACCGAAAACTCGCCTGGGCCGCCGAACTCAACCCACGCTTCGTCAATGTGCTGGGCGGCAATGACCGCTGGCCTCTGGCGCAGCAGGTGGAGTTCTTCGGTCAGGCCATTCTACTTGCGCGCAAGCACGGGCAAATCTGCAGCTACGAAACCCACCGTTCGCGTTCGCTGTTCAACCCCTGGTTGACCCTTGAGCTGATCCGGCAACTGCCCGACCTGCGGTTCACCAGTGATATCAGCCATTGGATCGTTACCTGCGAGCGCTTGTTGAATGACCCGGCGGATGACCTGAGTGCCTTCGTCGACCGCGTGCACCACATCCAGGCCCGGGTCGGTTATGACCAGGGCCCGCAGGTGCCCCATCCCGCTGCCCCGGAATACGCCCGGGAACTGGCCTTCCATCAACAGCACTGGGAAGCCATCTGGCGCTCCCAGCAGGCTCGCGGCTATCAGGTCAGCACCTTGACCCCAGAGTTCGGCGCCGACGGCTATTTGCATCACCTGCCCTTCACCAATGTGCCGGTCGCCGACCTGTGGTCGCTGAATACCTGGATGGCCAGGACCGAGCGCGAACACTTCGATCGCTTCAACCACTCAACCCTGCTGTGAGGTTTTTGCGTCATGCCTGAGAAGATCAATAACAGTCCGGCCCAAGCCAACTTCAACAGGATTCCGGTGGTGGATATCGCCGGCCTGTTCAGCATCGAACTGGAACATCGCCTGGCCGTCGCCGAGCAGCTCGGGGCGGCCGCCAGCGACGTCGGCTTTCTCTACATCACCAGCCACGGCATTGAGCCGCAGCTGATCGCCAACTTGCGTCAGGCGGCCAAGGACTATTTCGCTCAGCCGTTCGACACCAAGATGCAGCACTACATCGGCACCTCGAAGACCCATAAAGGGTATGTCCCGGAAGGCGAAGAGGTTTACGCCAAGGGCAAACCGGATCACAAGGAAGCGTTCGATATCGGCTTCGAAGTCCCGGCCAACGACCCGCTGGTGCTGGCCAACACCCCGCTGCTCGGACCGAATGAATGGCCGTCGCTCCCTGGTTTCAAGGCAGCGGTGCAGGCCTACTACGCGGCGATCTTCGCCCTCGGCCAACGGCTGTTCGGTGGTTTTGCCCTGGCCTTGGGCCTGGAAGAAGACTATTTCGACAGCATGGTCACCCGCCCGCCATCCAAGCTGCGGCTGATCCACTACCCCTTCGACGACACGGTCCAGGATGCGCCCGGTATCGGCGCGCACACCGACTACGAGTGCTTCACCATTTTGCTGGCTGACAAACCGGGGCTGGAGGTGATGAACGATCTTGGCCAATGGATTGATGCGCCGCCCATTCCAGGCGCTTTCGTGGTGAACATCGGCGACATGCTCGAAGTCATGACCGCTGGCGCCTTCGTGGCGACCGCTCACCGCGTGCGCACGGTGAGTGAAGAGCGCTACTCCTTCCCGCTGTTCTACGCCTGCGACTTCCATACCCAGATCAAACCGCTGCCCGGCTTTGCCAAAGCCGAACACGACTATGAACCGATCGCTATCGGCGAACACATGTACGGCCAGGCTTTGCAGACTTACCAATACCTGCGCAAGCGGGTCGAAGCTGGCGACATCCAGCTTCCAGAAAAGGCCCGCAAGCCATCGAGCTTCGGCCATTTGAAAAACCAGGCGCAGCCTTCCTGAACCCTGTCGTCGGCCACTACCTCCCTACCCTGGAGTCACTGAACATG
The DNA here is from genome assembly GCF_902497895.1 of Pseudomonas fluorescens. Lineage (GTDB taxonomy): Bacteria > Pseudomonadota > Gammaproteobacteria > Pseudomonadales > Pseudomonadaceae > Aquipseudomonas > Aquipseudomonas fluorescens_BP. Next base: position 12,288 of record NZ_CABVHQ010000020.1, on the reverse strand, counting down.
TTCACTAAAAACACCGAATCGCGCCTGACCCTGCTCGCCGCCAGCCTGCTTTGCGCCACTGCCAGCCTTGCCACTACCGCGACGCCGGGCCAGCTGAAAATCGGCATGGAAATCACCTACCCACCCTTCGAGTCCTACGATGCCGAGAAAAACGTCGTTGGTTCCGACCCGGAGCTCGGTCACGCTCTGGCCAAACATCTGCAAGCGAAAGCCGAGTTCGTCGACACCAAGTTTCCCAGCCTGATCCTTGGCCTGAATGCCGGGCGCTATGACGCAATCATCTCCGGCATGTACATCACCCCGGAACGCCAGACTCAGGCCATGACCATTGCCTACGCGAAAACCGGCGCGGCGATCATGGTTCCGAAAGACAGCGGCCTGAATCCGCAAACCCCGGAAGACCTCTGCGGCCTGAAAGTCGGACTGGAACAGGGCACCACCTGGGTTGGCGAATTACAGAAGCTTTCGACCAACTACTGCGTGCCGAACAACAAGGGCGCCATCAGCCTGAGCGAATACCCGTCGGCACCGGAAGTCACTCAGGCGCTGCTGTCGAAAAACATCCAGGCCCAACTGGAAATCGCTGGTGCCGCGAAGATGATCGCCGAACGCACCAAAGGTCGAGTGCAGGTGACCACTCAACACCCGGTCTATCAGCAGACCCTCGGCATCTTCGTCAAGAAAGGCAACGACGAGGCCTATCAGGCGCTGCTCAAGGCCTTCGCTGAAGTCAAGAAAAGCGGCGAGTACGCAACGATCCTGAGCAAGTACAACCTGGAACCAGTAGCTGATTGAAGAACTTCGCGGGCAGCCACATCTTCCTGGGGAACGTGGCTTGCCCGTGACCGAACCGGGCCACGTACGGATGCAGCGCTCGCCATGATTTCAGCGACATAAGGCTAGAGGTATTTATGCAATTCGAATGGTCCTACTTCTTTTCCCTGTTCTCGCTTCCGAGCTTCTGGCATGCCTGCGTCACGGTCATTGAACTCAGCGCCCTGGCGTGGTTCATCGGCATGCTGCTGGGCTTTTTACTGGCTTCGGCCAAGCTGTCCAGCGCGGCCTGGCTGAGGACACCGGCGGCGGTTTACATCTGGTTCTTTCGCAGTATTCCGCTGCTGGTGCTGGTGGTCTTTGTCTACAACCTGCCGCAGCTGTTTCCAGCCACCGGTTCGGTGTTGTCCAACCCATTCTATTCCGGACTGTTCGCCCTGGTGGTGACCGAAGCCGCGTACATGGCGGAAATCCATCGCGGCGGCCTGATCTCGGTCGCCAAAGGCCAGAAAGAAGCCGGTCGGGCCTTGGGTATCGGTCTGGTGGGGATGCAACGGCTGATCGTGATTCCCCAGGCGTTTCGTATTTCGTTGCCGACCCTGATCAACGAATACATCACCGTGGTGAAACTGACGTCGCTGATCTCGGTGATTTCCCTGACCGAACTGCTCACCGTCGGCCAACGCCTGTACGCGCAAAACTTCCTGGTGATGGAAACCCTGGCGGCGGTGGCGGTGTACTACGTGCTGATCGTCAGTGTGTTCGGCTGGTTGTTGCAGCGCCTGGAACACTCGCTGGACTTGAATCAACGCAAGCCGAAAACCCTCGATGACGCCGCCGTGGCCGAACTCAAGTCGGCCATCTCGTCGCAGGTCACTGTGGCTCGCACACAGAAGGACTCCGGCGCGGACTCGATCCTGCATTTGCAGGACATTCATAAACGTTACGGCGACCATGAAGTGCTCAAGGGCATCGACCTGAAGATCGGCAGCGGTCAGGTGGTGTCCATCATCGGTCCTTCCGGCTCGGGCAAGACCTCGCTGATTCGCACCATCAATGGCCTTGAGAGCATTGATCAAGGTGAAATCATGCTGTTTGGCGAAAGCTTCATCAACGCTGGCGACAACCTCCACAGCACGAAAGTCCGTCAGGGTGTGCGGCATATCGGGATGGTGTTCCAGAGCTTCAACCTGTTCCCCCATCGCTGCATTCTCGACAACATCACCCTGGCGCCGCGCTTCCACGGCAGTGCCAGAACCTTGAGCGAACAGCGGGCCTATGCGCTGCTGGATAAGGTTGGCCTGCTGGCCCACGCCCACAAATACCCGCATCAGCTGTCCGGCGGCCAGCAGCAACGGGTAGCGATTGCCCGGGCATTGGCCATGGAACCGCAGATCATGCTGTTCGACGAACCGACGTCTGCCCTCGATCCGGAGCTGGTGGGCGACGTATTGAACGTGATCCGCGATTTGGCCAGGGAAGGCATGACCATGCTGATCGTGACCCACGAGATGGACTTCGCGATGTCGATTTCCGATCGGGTGATTTTCATGGAAGGCGGGCATATTCAGCTGGACGCGAGCCCGCACGCCATACGCAATGAGCAGGAAGGGGAGCGGGTTCGACGCTTTATGGGACTGCCTGCTGCGCCTGAAATGCCGTTGGCGATGGCGGGGTAGATTGCCAGGTTTGGAGGCAGGCCCTCACTGTATATAGGAGCCGGGCACATAACCTGTGGCGAGGGGGCTTGCCCCCGCTGGGTCGCGCAGCGGCCCTAAAACCTGCAACCGCATTACATCAGGCGGACCGCACCATCAGGTTTTACGACTGCTGCGCAGCCGAACGGGGCGATGCGGCGTTCCGACAAGCCCCCTCGCCACAGTAAGCGCCCTGGGCACAGGAAATGTGCCCGGGCGCGATATCACCCCAGTTCCAGCATCAACCCGCTCAGGCGCTTGACCTTGCGCCGCACCGCTTCTTCGAACACCCCGGGTCGTGTCTCGATCAGGCTGAACCAGTCCTTGGCGCGGGTAATCCCGGTGTAGATCAGCTCCTTGGTCAGTACCGGGTTCAGCGCATCCGGAAGAATCAACGCGGTGTGGGCGAATTCGGAGCCCTGGGATTTGTGCACGGTCATGGCGAACACGGTCTCCACATCATTGAGCCGACTGGGCAGGACAAAACGCACACCGCCCTGCCCATCGTTGCGCGGGAATGCCACGCGCAGCACCTGTTTACCGGCCTGTGGACCCTCGCGTTCCGGCAGTTTCAGGGCGATGCCGATGTCACCATTCATCAAGCCCAGACCGTAATCGTTGCGGGTCATCAGCACCGGGCGGCCTTCGTACCACTGCTGGTCGTTGTCGATCAGCCGGGCCTTGAGCAACGCGCCGGTAATGCGCAGGTTCAAGCCCTCGACGCCCCAGGGCCCCTTGCGCACCGCACAGAGCAACTGAAAGCGGTCGAACGCCTGCAACACCTCGCGCGCCCATTCGATCCAGCGCGGATCCTCAAGCGCGGTATCGACTGCCGGGCGTTGAGTGCGCAGCAGGCTCAGGTAATGCCGATACCCCTGCGGACCTTCGCCCTGTCCTTCCAGCACCAGCTGCTCCAGAGCGCGATCCTGTTCGCCCTTGAGCGCCAGCGAAAACACATCGGCATGACTGCGGGCGGCCAGCAGTTTGCGTGCCTCATCGGCGTGTTGCTGGTTGACCCAGCGGGCCAGCTGGCCAATGCCACTGCCCTCACCGAAACGCCGCGAGTGGCGCAACATCACCACTTGCTGGGCCAACGGATGAGCACCTTCGGTGTCTTCGTGCAAAGCGCTGGCACTCAGGCTTTCAGCGCTGACCGACTCCAGCCATTGGCGGGTCTGCGGGCTGTACCAGCCGGCCTCGGCATCGCGGCACAAATCGCCGAGCACCGCACCGGCCTCCACCGAGGCCAACTGGTCCTTGTCGCCGAGCAATACCAACCGGGCGTGGGCCGGCAAGGCGTCGAGCAGGTTGGCCATCATTTCCAGGTCGATCATCGAGGCTTCGTCGACCACCAGCACATCCAGCGGCAAGCGGTTGCCGGCATGGTGACGAAAATGCCGGGTGCCCGGACGGCTGCCGAGCAAGCGGTGGACGGTGGTGACTTCAGTGGGGATCTTGTCTCGCACGTTTTGCGGGACAGCGAGGGTACGAACCTGCTGGCTGATGGATTCGGTCAAGCGTGCGGCGGCCTTGCCGGTGGGTGCGGCGAGGCGGATGCGCAGCGGTTTGCCGGACTCCACCGCTGGCGCCTGCAGCAGTGCCAGCAGACGCACCACAGTGGTGGTCTTGCCGGTGCCGGGACCGCCGGTGATGATGCTGAAGGCTGCGCGAGTGGCCAGGGCGCAAGCGAGTTTCTGCCAGTCGATCGGCGCCTCGCTGCTGGCCGCACCGAACAAGCTGCTCAAGCGCTCCGGCAGATCATCGGGGGTTGTTTCGTCGGCCGCCAGACGTTGACGCAGGGCGCTGTCGATGCGCCGTTCGTAAGCCCAGTAACGGCGCAAATACAAACGCTTGCCGGACAATACCATTGGCCGCTGTTGCGCCTCGTCACTGGCATCGACGGCCAGCGCGACCAACTTGCTCAAGGCCAGGACCTTGCACCAGTGCGCGCCTTCCAAGGCCTCGAGCAGTTGCGACGGCAACACCATGGCAGCGCTCGGCACCTCGCCTTCCGGCGGTAACGACAGGGCGAAGTCCGGCGCCTTGAGGGTCTCGAACAGATCCAGGCAGACGTGCCCGTGGCCCAGTTGATGGCTGGTCAACGCCGCCGCCAGCAACACCAGCGGGTCGCCCAGGGGTTCCAGTTCATGGAGGAAGGCCACAAAGGCTTTGTCCAGCGCCCTCAGCCAGCCGCGTTCGACCCAGCGCTCCAGCAACAGCAGCAGATCCTCGGCTCGACTCAAGGGCGCCAGCTCGGCCAGGCTTTGCGCGGCCAGCGATGTTGGCAGCAAATCGGCAAAGGAACGCTTCATAGCAATACTCCCTGTTCCCAGGCGGGTTCGGCCTTGGGTTGTTCCGCTTTGCCCTGGAACAGCCGGTCCAGACGTTCGATCAATTCCCGAGGCGGACGGCTGAAATACACGCCCCGGCTCGCGGCCTGGGTGCCACGTAAAAACAGGTAGAGCGCCCCGCCCATGTGCCGCTCGTAATCGTAATCGGCCAGCCGCGCCTTGAGTTGGCGATGCAGGGCCAGCAGGTACAACACGTATTGCAGGTCGTAGCGGTTGTCGAGAATCGATTGTTCCATCGCCTGCTCGGTGTAGGCCGAATCATCGACGCCCAGCCAGTTGGATTTGTAATCGGCTACGTAGTAACGCCCTTGGTGCTCGAACGTCAGGTCGATAAAGCCCTTGAACATGCCATTGAGCAATACCGGTTCGGCCGCCACCCGGGCCACGCCGTTATGGGTGTATTGACGCACCAGTTCATCGAGCTTGAGCACGTCGACTTTATGGCTGGCGAACCAGAATTCCATCTCGACCCGGTACTGGGTCAGTTGCCCGAACACCACGGGCGGTTGTCCGGTGCCGATCGATAATGGCGTCTGCAGCAAGTGCAGCAACCAGTCGCTCAAGGTGCCGATCCAGCCTTCCCAGCCACGGCGGTTGCAGCGCCGGCCAATGGCGTCCTCGATACTTTGTCGATCCGCGGCAAAACCTTCGTCACCGGCCCACTCCAGCAGGCCGTGGAGAAAGGTCCCCGGGTTCGGTCCACGGGGGAAATGGTGGATATCGCCACCGCTGGCAATGACTTCCCGGGGAGCATCCGGATCGAGTCGCTCATCGTCGAAGAGCTTCTGCGCTTGCGGGCTTTCCGGTGCTTCGTCACTGCCGGCACTCATGCGCTCGCCAATGCGCAGGGCGCTATAGGAGGCGATCCACCAGTTCTCGGCAGCCTTGCGTTTGGGGATCAGCGGGGCGAGCAAGCGTGCTTCGTTGCGCGGCGGATGGAAGCACTCGGCGGTGGCTTCGGGCATTTCGCTATAGCTCAACGCCGCGCAGCCTTGCTGCAAGTCTTCCAGCCAGCGGCTCAAGCCGGTCGACTCGGTCAGGGGCGCGCCACCCCCCAGCAAATAGCCCAGCGCCGAAAGGTGCAGGACCGAACCGTTGTTATTGCCGCGCTTGAGGTCTGTGACACCCAACCACAAAGCGTGTTGCGCACGAGTCAGTGCCACGTAGAGCAAGCGCAGGTCTTCGGCCAGACGCTCTTCATCCGCCTGGGCAATCAGCTCGGCGGTCGGTTTCAGCGACACTTGCGCCTTGCCCGTGGCGTCGTGGTAATGCAGCGGCAAGCGACTGCCATCCACCGGTTTGGCCGAGCAGATGAACGGCAGAAACACCAAGGGGTACTCAAGACCCTTGGACTTGTGGATAGTGACCACCTTGACCAATTGCTCGTCACTTTCCAGCCGCAGAATCTGCTCTTCGCCCGCCTGCCCCGACAACGCCAGATGCTCGGCCAGATGCCGGATCAAGGCTTGTTCGCCATCGAGTTCGGCGGCGGCTTGCTGCAGCAACTCGCACAGGTGCAGCAGATTGGTCAGCACCCGCTCGCCATCGCTGCGAGCAATCAGCGCCTGAGGCAACTGGAAGTCATGCAGCAGACGGCGCAACATCGGCAGCACCCCCTGGCTGCGCCAGATTGCCCGATAACCGCGGAACTGCATGACCCGTGCTTCCCAGGCCAGCTCGTCCTGGTTCAAGCGCTCCAACTCGGCCAGTGGCAGGTTCAGTGTGATGCAGGCCAATGCCGCACGTAACGGTCGCTCGACATCCGGCTCGGCGCAGGCCTTGAGCCAGGCCAACAGATCATGGGCTTCCTGGGCGGCGAATACCGAGTCCTTGTCCGACAGGTAAACACTGCGCACCCCTCGGGCGGACAGCTCGGCGCGCACCGCCTGGGCTTCTTTGCCGTCGCGTACCAAAATCGCGATATCGGCCGGGAGCAGGCCTCGAAAATCCTTGCCGTCTTGAGCAAACCCGGCTCGGCCCTGTTGACCACCATTGAGCAGCGTGACGATTTCGCTGGCGCAGGCGGCGGCCAGTTGCTGGCGGTAAACTACGCCGGATAATGGTTGGTCTGCGGACAACTGCCAAATGTTCAATGCCGGCAGTGGCTGGCCATCGATCTGCAAGACTTCTTTGCGTCCCTGAGACGCCACGGGCAGAAACGGCACCGGATTCTCGCCAGTCTTTTCCCGAAACAGAAACGCACCACGCCCGAGCTCACGAGACTCGGCGCGCTCGAATACATGATTCACCGCCATGACCATTCCATGGCTGGAGCGGAAGTTGGTGCCCAGGGTATGCAAGCGGCCAGTGGTGGCCTGGCGCGCGCGCAGGTAGGTGTAGATATCGGCGCCGCGGAAGGCGTAGATCGCCTGCTTCGGGTCACCGATCAGGAACAGCCCGCTGTCGGGATTGTTGTCTTCGATGCGGTAGATGCTCTCGAAGATCCGGTACTGCACCGGGTCGGTGTCCTGGAATTCATCGATCAGCGCAACCGGAAATTGCTCGCGGATCAAGGTCGCCAGGCGCTCGCCGCCGTCGGCTTGCAGTGCCGCGTCGAGGCGCAGCAGCATGTCGTCGAAGCCCATCTCGGCGCGACGGCGCTTCTCTTCCTCAAAACGCGCACCGACCCACTGCGCAGCATGTTGCAGGACCGCCGCATCCGGGCTCGGCAAGGCATCCAGGCTGGCTTTGAGCCCGGGCATTGCGTCCAGCCCGGGATGGCTCGGTGCCTGGCCTTTCCAGGCCTCGGCCATGCCGTCCGGCGTCAGGCGACTGAAGCCGGTGCCGATATCCAGTTGTTCCTGGGATTCATCCGCGGCCCAGGTGCTGATTTTCTCGAACCAGGGCTCGAAGTAGCGCGCCTGCATCTTGCGCCCATCGACGGCCTTGCTGGCGACCGCTTGCAGGCAGATATCCCGCAGCTCGGCCGCCCATTGCAGCCAGGGCGTCTTGAGCTGCACCAGGGCTTCGCGGCGCTCTTGCAGGCATTCGGCAATCACCTCGGCCGGTGCTTTCCCGTGTTCGTTGCCGCGCTCGCTGGCGAACAGCGCGCGGACTCGCGGCAACAAGGCGGCCGGGCCACCCCAGTTGGCCCGCACCCAGTTCAGTGCATCACCTTGCATCGGGTAGCAAAACAGCCGCCAGTAATCGCGCAGCACTTCACCGAGCAAGTCGCTGTGGTCGGTTTCAAGGGTCTGGGTAAACAGGCTGCCACTGTCGAAGGCGTGCTCGCGCAACATGCGCTGACACCAACTGTGGATCGTCGAGACGGCCGCCTCGTCCATCCATTGCGCCGCGATGTCCAGGCGATTGGCACAGCCGGGCCATTGCTCCGGGCGGTATTCCTCGCGCAACTGGTTGATCAGGTCATCCGGTGCCGGCGTCTCATCGCGGAAAAACCGCGCCGCTTCGGCCAGACGGGTGCGGATACGCTCACGCAGCTCCTTGGTCGCGGCGTCGGTGAAGGTCACCACCAGTATCTGCGGAGGCAGCAACTCGCAGCCGAAGCCTGCGGGCTCGCCACCGTGGCCGAGCACCAGGCGCAGATAGAGCGCAGAAATGGTGAAGGTCTTGCCAGTCCCGGCGCTGGCTTCGATCAGCTGGCTGCCATGTAGGGGAAAAGCCAATGCCAGAGGTGTTTTTGTGGTCATGCGCGAGCCTCCTCAGTGGCCAATGAGCGCCACGGGGCTTCAAGCAGCGGGCGATAAAGGGCGTCGCACCAGGTGGCGAAGGTTTCGTCAGCCACCAGAGCGTTGTAATCGGCGAATTGCCGGGCCAGGGCCGGGCTTTCGCGACGCTCGCCATCGGTGGTTTGACCGTCACCCTCATAGGCTTTGCGCGCAGCCGCCTCGGCCTTGAGCGGATCGCTCTGACCCAGCCAGGCGAAGGCGGTTTTTACCGCGACCGGTAATGGCTGACGCATGCCGAATTGCCAGGCCTGCAACAGATCGCCCAAGGTTTTCAGGGCTGCGTTCTGTTCCAGGGGAGGCAACAACAAGGTGTCGTCACTGGCCACCAGGGCCGTGGTCATCGACAACCCGCTGGCACAGGCCGCCAGATGATTGACCCAGGCTCGGGTCAGCCGATGCCATTTGCGGGTCTTGATCGAACCAATGCTGTTGGGGATGGTGGTGACAGCCAATAGTCCGCCATCACTGCGTTGATGCAGACCACTGAGCCAGCCTTCGAGGCCGATCCCGTGCAGCTCCAGACTGACTGGCAAGGCACTGTTGAGGGGTGTCGGCCATAACGCCAATAGCTGCTGATAGCGCTGTAGCAAGTCCGGCAAAGGTTCGATCAGCTCCTGTTGCAGGCGTTCACCAAACCCGGCCATCGGTAACAGACCGCAACCCTGCAGGCGTTTTGCCTGGGCTGCCAACGCCTGATCCGGCTGATCCCCATGGCCAAGGGCGGCTTCCAGCAAGCTGTCGCTCAGGCTATAGCGTTGCAATGCATCGAGGACAAAGGGTTCTTCATCCGCCAGCGGCACCTCGGCGGCTTCGAAAAACACCTTGAGCCGTTGACTGAAGAAATGTCGCAGCGGATTTCGATGGAAGTCCTGCAGCAAGCCCAGGCTCAGCGGCTCCTCCTGGTGGTAGGCCGCGAGTGCTGGAAGTTCGCTGGCTTCTGCCGATGGCTGATGCAGCAACTGCCACTCCCGAGCGTAACTGAACAACTCGTCGCCTTCATGGAAGTAACGTGCACTGAAGGGTTGCAGTGGATGTTCCTGGGTCATGGCCTCAAGCAGCGATTCATCGCTATCGCACAGCCGCCAGCCGCTGGCCAGATGATCGCGCAACTGGCCGATCAACACCGATGCCGGGCGCTCGCTGTTGTCGCGAATGCTGCGCCCGACCCAACTGATGTACAGCTGATCCCGCGCCGAGAGCAAAGCCTCGAGCAGCAGGTAGCGATCATCTTCGCGCCGCGAGCGGTCGCCGGGACGGTAATCACTGCCCATCAGATCGAAGTCCAGCGGCGGTTGCGCACGCGGGTAGTCACCGTCATTCATGCCCAACAAGCACACAAGCTTGAAAGGAATTGCGCGCATCGGCATCAAGGTGCAGAAATTTACCGCACCGGCCAGGAAGCGTTGGGATAGCCGACCCTGGTCGAGACCGGCCAGCCAGGCCTCACGGACCACGGTCAGTGGCAGCTCGTCCTGCAAGCCAACCGACTCGCAGGTATCCAGCCAGCTTTCGCGCAAGTCTTCGAGCTGGGCCAGAAGGTAGTCGTCATGCTCATTACTGGCCAGGAAGAACACCTGTACCAGTGCTTGCAGGCGCTCGCCCCATTTTTTCGGTGACGCGGGTTGGGTGAGCTCCTGATGGGCAATATGCAGCGCATCGAGTAAAGCCACCAGCGGGCCGATCAATGCGGCGTCCAGCCCGCCGATTTCATCGTAAGGTTCGATGCCGTCACAGGCAGCGCCGCTGCCTACGGCATAACCGAGCAGCATCCGGCGCAGGCCGAAACGCCAGCTGTTCTGCTCCAGTGCATCCGGCAGGCCCAGCCCGGCGCGCTGCTCGGCATTCATGCCCCAGCGAATACCGGCGCCTTCAATCCAGCGATGCAGGGTCGGCAGGTCGCGCTCCTCTATGCCGAATCGCGCGCGCAAGGCTGGAACATCCAACAGATCGAGAATCTCGCTGACCGGAAAACGACTGTCCGGCAGCTTGAGCAGATGTTCCACGGCGATCAGCAGCGGATCGCGGCCACGCTGGCCCTGGTCGGCAAGGGTGAAGGGAATGAAGCGTCGATCATCTCGCTCGAGCTGGCCGAATACCGCACGGATATGCGGCGCATAACTGTCGATATCCGGAACCATCACGATCACATCGCGAGGGTTCAAGTGTGGATCGGCGCTGAAGCGCGCGAGCAACTGGTCGTGAAGGATTTCCACTTCACGCTGGGCGCTGTGAGCAATGTGAAAACGGATCGACTGGTCCTGTGCAGGATCAAGCGCGGGCCATAGCTCGCGGGTCTCGTTCAGTGGACGTAACTCGAGGATGTCGTCCTGCAACTGGTTGAGCATATTCTGCGGCTGGTTTTCGCTGAACAGATCGATTCGCCCATCGCGAAAGGCCGAACGATAGCTGTTGGGGTCATCATAGCTGTCGAGCAGATTGATGTAGTCACGCCCCTGTTTACCCCAGGCAGCCAGCAACGGGTGAGCGTGTTGATGCAGGGTTTGCGGGTCGAGCACCACGGGCATTCCGGGCTTGCGCGCCTGACGTTTGTATTGGTGCCGTAACAGGTCTTTATCGGCGACGATATCCGCCCAATGGTGCCGACAGGGGTTATGTACGCACAGCAGAACCTGACTGAAACGCGCCAACCCGGCGAGCGCTTCGAGGGCTTGAGCAGGCAGTGAAGAAATACCGAAAACGATCACTCGGGAGGGCAAGCCTTTTGGGGCGGTCTCCAGGCTGTTGATCCGCTCGATGAAGCGTTGGTGAACGCCGGCACGACTTTGCGCCATGCCCTCTGCACCTACATCCAGCAACAGTGCACGCCACAATTCGGCTTGCCAGCAGTTGGCGGGTGTCAGCGCCTTGGCTTCGCCCCTGACATTACGTAGTTGATGGCGACCGGCTGCCCAGTCTTCCAGCCAGTCGGCGCGGTACACCTGGTATTGGTCGAACAGATCCGCCAGGCGCTCGGCCAGTTGGTAGCGCTTGCGCAGGTCGGTGTCGTGGGTGAGGAAGCGTTGCAGGGGTTCGAAGTGCGGCTGATCGATCAGCGCAGGCAACAAGCGCATCAGCCGCCAGGTCAGTGGGGCTTTATCCAGCAGGGATTTGGCCGGAATCTCGTCACGGCCCAGCACCATACGATAGAGCTGCCACATAAAGCTGCCCGGCAACTGCACATCAATCGCGGCCGCTATGCCGCAGCCGCCGGTATCCCCGGCTTGCGGGTCTTCAGCCAATGCCAGCTTCAGCCACTGGGCGATGCCGTTGCTTTGCACCAGGGCGATTTCATTTTCCAGGGGGGCCAGCGGATAACGCCGCATTACGTTGATCACCAGACTGCGCAGTTCTTCCAGGCTGTTGCTTTGAACCACCATAAAAGCAGCATTGAGTGACGTCGCGTCCGGCATAGCGGCTTCCTTGAAGAATGCAAAAGCTGAGGCCGAACCTTAGCACTGGGACGGCTATTGTAGGAGCCGAGCTTGCTCGCGATGAACGTTAACGATAACGCGTGTTTTCTGAACAAACGCGCCGCCCTTGAGTCCATCGCGAGCAATCGAGCGTCGACCGGCTGCTCCTGTAAATCGGGCGCAAAAACAAAACCCCTACCTGCATACGCAGATAGGGGTTTCGGAATTTAATCTTGACGATGACCTACTCTCACATGGGGAAACCCCACACTACCATCGGCGATGCATCGTTTCACTGCTGAGTTCGGGATGGGATCAGGTGGTTCCAATGCTCTATGGTCGTCAAGAAATTCGGTAGCCGGGTCGT
>NZ_CABVHQ010000019.1 GCF_902497895.1 Pseudomonas fluorescens | reverse complement strand
CCCTGGAAAGCGCCCTGCGTTGCCCGCTGTTCAAACATGAGGGGCGCAACCTGACGCCACTGGAAAGCGCCTATGTGCTGGAAGAGCGCGCCCAGAAGCTGATCCAGGACGTGATCGAAAGCGTGCGTCTGACCCGCGAAGCCGCTGGATTCTCCGCAGAGCGTTTCAAACTGGGCTCGTTGTATTCACTGACGGTCAAGACCGTGCCGCAACTGATTATGGGTCTGAAAATCCGCCGCAGCGAACTGAATATCGACCTGATCCTCGGCTCGAATATCGATCTGCTGTACAAGCTCAAGAACATGGAAGTCGACGCGATCCTGGTGTCCCTCGACGACAGCATGAACGATCCGGACTGCGAGCAGATCCCGCTGTTCTCCGACGATATCTTCCTCGCCACACCGGCCGATTCACCCTTCGCGCAACAAGCGGAAGTCGATCTCAGCGATGTGCGCAACGAGACCTTCATCACCCTGACCCAGGGCTTTGCCACTCACCAGGACGGTAATCGGGTGTTCCAGCAGGCAGGCTTCGAGCCGAAGGTGGCGATGCAGGTCAACGACATCTTCACCCTGCTGAGCATGGTCAGTTCCGGGGTCGGTTATGCCTTGCTGCCGGGGCGGATTGCGGCGGTGTATGAGAACCGGGTGAAGCTGATTCCATTGCAGGCGCGCTATCGCCTGCAACAGCATATTGGCGTGGTGTTCCTCAAGGCCAAGGAGCGCGATCCGAATTTATTGGCGCTGTTGGCGGAGTGTCGGATGTATGCCCATCGGCATGCCTCTTGATAAACCGCGTCGCCTGCATCGCGAGCAAGCTCGCTCCCACATTTGATCTGCAGTGGTCACAAATACTGCGTTCACCGCAGATCCAGTGTGGGAGCGAGCTTGCTCGCGATGACGATGGAACATTCAACACAAATCCCGAACCTACCCCACAATCCCCCGCACAATGAAATACAACAACGACGGCCCCAACAGACACCCCAGCCCGGTATGGAAGGTCGCCGTCAGCGCGCCATAAGGCACCAGCCGTCGATCAGTCGCCGCCAGACCCGCCGTCACACCGCTGACCGTCCCGGCCAGACCGCCGAAGACCATCGCCGAGCGCGGGTTATCCAGGCCCATCCAGCGCGCTGCCATCGGTGTGCCAACCATCACCAGGATCGCCTTGATCAGCCCCGTGGCAATCGACAGCGCCACCACATCGGAACTCGCCCCAATCGCCGCGCCGGTCACCGGGCCGACGATGTAAGTCACCGCACCGGCACCGATGGTGGTCATGCTCACCGCATCACGGTAACCGAATACCCAGGCAATACTCGCACCAACGATAAACGGCAGCACCGTGCCCAGCACCAGCGCGATCGCGCCGATCATTCCGGCCTTGCGCGCTTCCGTGGCCTGCACCTCGAACGCCGTGGCGACGATCGCGAAGTCCCGCAGCATGGCGCCGCCCATCAGCCCGATGCCGGAAAACAGCGCCAGATCCGCCAGGCCCTTCTGCCCACCAGTAATAGTCCCGCCGACCCAGGCCAGCACCAGTCCGATGACGATGGCAATCGCCGAGCCATGGATCCGCCCGAAAGTCAGGCGCTTGGACAGCACCACCGAGACCCACATGATCACACCGACAAACGCAAACGCCGTGACCAGACCGTTATGTTCCAGCCCCTTTTCAATGAGATCCCACATATCAACGTCCCCCTGCGGTAACGGCAGACTGCGCGATATCGTCCGGCTCATCCGGCAATGGTTCGCCTTTGTGAGTCCGGCTGATCAAGGCAATGGTGAATCCGCAAATCACCACTGAACCGATCGCTGCCAATACCGCCACCGGGCCGCCGTGCAGCGCGGTTACCACGTTTTGTTGCGCCGCCATGGCTACCACCACTGGAATGTACATGGCACCCCAGAAGCCGACGCCCAGCTCGCACTCCTTGGTCATCCCGCCTTGGCGGTGCGTCCATAAACGCGCACAGATCAACAGGATCATGGCGATACCCACACCGCCGACGTTCGACTTCACTCCCAGCAATACACCGAGCATGTCACCCAGAATCACCCCTGCCAGCGTACAGATTGCCAACAGCGCCACACCGTAAATAATCATTGTTGTCATCCTCAAAGTGCATCGTCGAAGTTGTTGTTTTTGTCCTTCGAAAGCCTGACTAAGGTTGGCGGCTTCCCTCCTCTCGCAACAGTGCTTGCAAGGTGTCCAGGCGCGCACCGTCGAAAGCAATGGCCGTGCCTTGTTCGAACACCCGGCGCGCCAGCCCGGTGAGCACCGCACCCGGCGGCAGTTCAATCTGCAGCCGCACGCCACGCTCGTAAGCGCTTTGCACGGTGCCGCGCCAGTCGACAACCCGGCACATGTTGAAAGCCAGATCGTCGCGCAGCAGTTCGACCGTACGAATCGGCCGGGCGCGGCTGCCGCTCAGGTATCCCAACCTCGGAACCTGCAGCGGCACCTGAGCAAAGGCTTGCGCCAGGACTGCTGCAGGTTGTTCCAGCAGCGGACAATGAGACGGCACGCTGACCGCCAACCGCTTGGCCAAACCGGCACCACAACTGCGAGCCAGCTCGGCAACTGCTTTCATCCCGTCGTCACTACCGGCGATGACCACCTGGTTATCGGCATTGATATTGGCCAGATAGACCGGTGTCTGCGGGCCATGAACCTGCGCCAGCAACGCTTCCACCGCCGCCAGATCCAGGCCGATAATCGCGGTCATGCCATAGCCTTGTGGATAAGCCTGCTGCATCAACTCACCACGCAGGTTGACTAGACGCAGCGCATCACCGAAAGCCAACGCACCGGAAATTACCGCTGCCGGATAGGCGCCGATGGACAGCCCCGCCACGTAGTCCGGTGCCGGTGCTTGCTGCAACAGCAAACGCGAACCCGCGACTCCAGCGATCAGCAGACACAGCTGAACCGCACGGGTCGAGGCCAGAGCCTGGGCTGAGTCCAACAGCAGAACGTCCTCACCCAGCACCTCGCTCGCGTCTTTCAAACACCCTTCAACCACTGGATTTTGTGGCAGACGATGGAGCATGCCCGGCTGCTGCGCGCCCTGGCCCGGAAACACCAGCAGGCTGCTCACGCTGCCTGCTCCAATGCCTGCCACGGATCCAGCACCAACCGCGCACCGCTGGCACTTTTAAGCAGCACCCGCGGCGCTGAACCGGCCCATTCGCGCAAAGCGACGGCACCGTTGGGGGTTTGCAATTGCAGGTCCACCGGGCACACGGCGCAGTCCAGCAGCTTGAGTAACTCCAGTGCCTGAACACGATCAAGCGGCTGCGGGGTACGCAGGATCAAGTCGAGATCGCTGTGTTGATGCAGGGCCACAACACCGCTGGCCAACTCGAACCCGGCACTGCCGCTGACGCCCCAGTTCAAACCACCTGCGTCGAGCAATGGACGCAGTTGAGCCAAGGCCTGCAACGCCGGCCAGTGACGATCCGTCTCGACATGACAAAGCTCCTCCGGTCGCACTCGCCGCTGGATTGCCGCGACCGTCATCAACGTGGCGTAACGCTGCTCACGCAAACGCCCACGCACGCCGACGGCGATCTGGTCGGCTGCAACCAGCGCGCGCCGCACCACAACCGGCTGACCGGCGCTCATGGCCTCAACGGCCCAGGCCGGCGCATCCGCAGGCAACTGTTCTAGCGTCAGTCCCCAGAGCAGATCATGGGCAAATATCCCGGTCATCTCGCTCACCACTGCTTACGCAACAGCTGCCGAACCTTGCTCGACGCTGCTCGATTGCTGGCACCCAGGCGGCTGCTCAGATCATGGCCGCTGGCTTCCACATCGCGAATCGCCTGAGCCAGACACGCATTCACCTGTGCCAGATCACTGGCCGTTGGCTGCTCGATCTGGCTGACTTCCAGAGTCTCCCAGAGCAAACCCAGGCTGGCGAAGCTGTCGATGTCATAGGCCATCGGCGGCACGCTGGCGGCCAGGGCTTCGAGCTCTTCGACGCTGCGCAAAGTCACTCGCGCTGCCGAGGCCTTGCCCATGGCATGCACCATCACACCGGGATCGCGCAGGGCGATCAGCCGATTGGCTTGATAACCATGGGCGAGGAACGCCCCGGACATCGCCTTGCCCACCAACAGACCAATCACCGCATGTCCGGCCAGCCGCGCCCGGGCATAACTGTCCACGGCGCCCGCCAATGCCTGATGAATGCCCAGCGCTTCCTCGCGCCGGCCATAGGCCTGACTCGGCACATCGACGATGGCGATCAAGGCGCGTTTGTGCGACTGGTTGCGATCCGCCTCGATGACTTCATCAATCGCCTTGGCCAGGCCCCAGCCTTCCAGCAGACCGACCTCACCGTTGCGGGCGCGAACAAAGCGGTTTTCCGGGTCCGCCACCACGGCGAGAAAACGCACCGGTTGTTCCCCCAGAAGACCGTCGGCGACTTTCAACGAAGCGGGCAATCCGCTCACAGCTGTAGCGCCACCACTCAAGGCCTGGAACCACTGCAAACCCCTCAGGGAAAAAGTACTCATGAGCGCGCTCCCTGGTACAGTTCGCGAACCGTCGCCGGATCGATTTGCGGTTCGGCATCCAGACGGGCCAGACGTTGCAAGAACAGTTCGGCCTGACGGCTGCGTTGCTCAGTTGGCAAACCCTGCTGAAGCAATTCACTGACCTGCTGCTGAATCTGCGCCACGTCGTCGGCCACATAACGGTCCACCAGGCCACTGGCAAACCGCTGTTCACCGCCGGTCAGGCTCCAGATGAAGGGCCGGTCGCGGGAGTCATATTCTTCAAGCCCGGCTTCCTGCTCGATCACCTGCGGGCCGTTGAGGCCCAGACGTGCTTCCCGGGTCACCCCTAGATAACTGCACAACCCGGCGGCAATCGACATGCCGCCAAAGCAACCGACACTGCCGGCCACCACGCCAATCACTGGCTGGTATTGGCGAAGGTCAACAATGGCTGCATGGATATCGGCAATCGCCGCCAGGCCGAGGTTGGCCTCCTGCAAGCGCACGCCGCCGGTTTCCAGCAGCAACACGGCGCGGGTGGCGATGCCGTTGCGGTTGTCCTCGGCCGCCAGTTCCAGCGCACCGGCGATCTTCGCCCCGCCGACTTCACCCAGGCTGCCGCCCTGGAAAGCGCCTTCGATGGCCGCGATCACCACCGGCAAACCGCCAATGCTGCCCTTGGCGATCACCACGCCGTCATCGGCTTGCGGGACCACACCTTGGCGCGCCAACCACGGCGACATCAGTCGTTGGAATGGATCGAGCAATTCGCGAAAACTACCGGCGTCGAGCAAGGCCTTGGCCCGCTGACGAGCGCCGAGTTCGACGAAGCTGCGTCTTTCAAGGTGTAGTTTCAGCAAGGCTGCACTGTCAGTCATGACCGATCTCCTCGAAGCCTTGTTCCAGACGCAAACGCACCACACCCGGCGTGGCACCGAAATCATGAATATCGATCATCAGCGCCGGTGGCGTCGATTCGTCGAATATCCGTTCGAACAGATGCTGCCAACGTTGCGCGCTGCCATTGACCGAAGTCTGCACCTGAATCGTCAGCTTGCCGGCCTGACCCGGCTCCAGCAGCACTTCCAGATCACCGGAACCGACACAGCCCACCAGCGCCCTGCCCTTGGCCGGCTGCCCGGCGGGGAATTCAAAGGATAAGGTTTCCATCAAAATGCTCCCTGGATGAAGCCGTCGCCAGCCTCGATACGATCGATCAACAGGCACGCCGCGAGCAAATCCGCAGCGCCGCCGGGCGAGGCGTTCAACGCCAATAGTTGTTGGTCCAGCTCATAAAGACGACGGCGCCCGCCAAGGCTCGCGCTGCCGCCAGCGTCGAGCACTGCTTGCGCGCCGTGTTGCATGGTTTGCAGGCCGGCCGGGCCAGCGCGATAGAGCACGCAGGTATCGGCCAAAGTGGTCATGATCGCCAGCAAGGCGTCGAGCCGGGCGTTCTGTTCACCATGGCCCTCGGCACGGCTGCGCTTGAGTTGCGGCAAAGCGCGCTGAATCACCGCCGGGAAGCCGAGTTGCGCTTCTTCCCGAGCTCCGCGGGCGCCGTAGCGTTGCGCGACTTGAGCGCCGTGGCTGAGGGGACGCGGGGCGTAGCGGTCGTCGAGCAAGGCCAGCCGCGCGGCACGCAAGGTCACGGAGCCAGCACCAGTGGACTCAGGTTCCAGTGCCGCAGCGGCCACCAGCAGGCCCAAGGCCCAGATTGCCCCGCGATGGGTGTTCACACCATTGGTGGTGGCAAGCATCGCTTGCTCACCTTCGCGGCCAATTCGCCCAAGGGCTTCGCGCAATGGAAATCCGATTTCGCCGAACTCGATGGCGGCTTCAGCCATCTCCTTGAATGCCGGCCACAAGGACAGTGCCGAAGCGTGCATCAGTCCAAGGTGCAAGTCGGTATGAGCGCCATTGCTTCGGCGATCGACCAGCGCCGGTTTCGGCGACAGGTCGGCTTCGTCGATCAGCGCGTCTACCGCCAGATCCGCCAGGCGCTCGGCCTGGGAGAGGGTTTTCGGTTGCAGGTTGAATGCGTGCATTACCAGCTCCTGAATTTGGCGGGCGGGTTGTACAAGCCACCCGACCACTCCACCAGATCGGCGACACTTTTCGCCGCGAGCAATTCGCGGGTAGCGTCGGTGCGACGGATGCCGAGGTCTTCCGGTAGCGCGATCAAACCTTCGCGGCGCATGCGGGCAGTGTCTTTCGGGTTATGCCGCAAGCCGATGACGGTCACCCCGGCGACTGCGGCGATCATTGCCTGGCGCTCTTCCAGGGAGCGGGCCTTGTACAGGTAGGCGATGCCTTCTTCGGTGAGCAGGTGGGTAACGTCGTCGCCGTAGATCATGATCGGCGCCAGCGGCATGCCGCTTTTCTTCGCCACCTCGACCGCGTCCAGAGTCTCGACGAAGGTCGGTTTTCCGCCCTCCTGAAAAGTCTCGACCATCTGCACCACAAGCTTCTTGCCGCGCTCGAGCAACGCTTCGGGGGCATCGCCATGGCGCATATCCAGCCAGGCCGGCGTGCCGTGACGGCGACCGCGGGGGTCATGGCCCATGTTCGGCGCACCGCCGAAACCCGCCAGGCGTCCACGGGTGACGGTCGAGGAATGTCCGTCGCCATCCACCTGCAAGGTCGCGCCGATAAACAGGTCTACCGCGTACTGCCCGGCCAGTTGGCAGAACATCCGGTTCGAGCGCAGTGAGCCGTCGCGCCCGGTGAAGAACACGTCCGGCCGCGCGGCGATGTAGTTCTCCATCCCCAACTCGGTGCCGAAGCAATGCACGCTCTCGACCCAACCACTTTCGATGGCCGGAATCAGGGTGGGATGGGGGTTGAGGGTCCAGTTGCGGCAGATCTTGCCCTTGAGCCCGAGGGATTCGCCGTAGGTCGGCAGGATCAGCTCGATGGCGGCGGTGTTGAAGCCGATGCCATGGTTGAGCGACTGGACGTTGTGTTTTTCGTAGATGCCGCGGATCGCCATCATCGCCATCAACACATGCACCGGTTTGATGTGCCGTGGGTCACGGGTAAACAGCGGTTCGATGTAGAACGGCTTGTCGGCCACCACCACGAAGTCCACCCAGGAGGCGGGAATGTCCACGCGGGGCAACTCGCTGACGTCGTCCACCAACTGGTTGACCTGGACAATCACGATACCGTCGCTGAAGGCTGCGGGTTCGATCAGCGCCGGGGTGTCTTCGGTGCTTGGCCCGGTGTAGATATTGCCCGCGCGGTCGGCCATGAATCCGGCCGACAGCACCACGTTGGGAATCAGGTCCACCACCAGTCGGGCATAGAGTTCGATGTAGGTGTGGATCGCGCCGATTTCCAGCAGACCGTCTTCGAGCAACTGGCTGATGCGCAGGCTTTGGGTGCCGGCAAAGGAGAAGTCCAGCTTGCGGGCGATACCGCGCTCGAACAGGTCCAGATGCTCGGACCGGCCGACGCTGGGCATGATCATGTGCAAGTCATGCAGCTTTGCCGGATCGGCCTTGGCCAGGGAGCGGGAAAGGAAGTCCGCCTGCTTCTGGTTGTTGCCTTCGAGCACCACCCGGTCGCCGGGCATAATCAACGCCTCCAGCGCCGCGACAATCTTGTCGGTCGGCAACACCACACCATCGGCGAGACCCCGCACTTGTTCGAGGCGACGCTGCTTCTCGCTACGCCGCCGCGTCCAGCGCGAGTTGGGGGATATTATTGTTGTCATGCTCACTCCACGGGTTCGCTGTCGTGGAGCTACCTTAGGAGCGAATGGAGAACGGCATCAATCAAGCAGAGAGACGGATTGTTACGGTCAGGGTAATGAATTGACCACAATTGAGTGGCCCGACTAAAGATTTATGTTGGCTGCTCGGCCGTCATCGCGAGCAAGCTCGCTCCCACATTAAACCGGGTTCAGACGCTATTTATGTGTACGCCGAGAATCCAATGTGGGAGCGGTGGTGCGACGATTGCTCGCGATTTTGAGATCACCCCTGAACCAACCCCGCGCCCACCAACAACTCTTCCAGCCCTAGCAAGTCCGGCACTTTGGCTATTTGATCGGCGATTTGCACGGCGGCTTTTTCCAGTGGACACAGCGGCACATCGACATAACTCAACTGGCTGTCGAGTTTGCAGGAGCGCGGAATACCCTGCACCAGCAAGGCGATGAATTTGAGTTGCGGGCGGCCGCCCAGGGCGTTGAGTACGACGATGCGCGCGCGGTCGCCGAGCACAGTTTTGCTGCCACAGGCGGATTCGAAGCTGAGCAGCGGGATTTGCCGGTCGCGCCAGGTCACCAGGCCCAGGTACCAGGGCGGTGTGTCGATATCGAAGGCGCCGGGCTGGTAATCGATCAGTTCGGCGATGGCGACGTTGGGCAGGATCAAGTTGCGATCGGCCAAGGGCAGCAGCAGCCCGGTGAGGTTGCTGGTGCGATGATCAAGCATGGGTTTTGCTCCACAAGGCGATGCTCTCCAGCAGGACCGATTCCTGGTACGGCTTGCCGAGGTAGTCATTGACGCCGATGGCCATGGCGCGGTCGCGATGTTTCTGGCCGGTGCGCGAGGTGATCATGATGATCGGCAGGTGTTGCAGTCGCGGATCGCTGCGCACCTGCATCGCCACTTCGAAACCGTCCATGCGCGGCATTTCGATGTCCAGCAGCATCAGGTCCGGCGTGTGTTCCTCCAGCAGCGCCATGGCGTCGATCCCGTCCTTGGCAGTCAACACGTTCATGCCGTGGCGTTCGAGCAGGCGACTGGTGACCTTGCGTACAGTGACCGAATCATCGACCACCATGACCAGCAGCGGCCGATGTGGCTCGGCGTCGACCGCAGGCTCACTGCCCTTGACCGGACGCGATTGCGGCAAGCGTGTCTGCATCGCGCGGATGTGCGCCAGCAGGTCGAGAATCAGCACCACCCGGCCATCGCCCAGGATGGTCGCACCGGACAATCCCTGCACTGCGGCAAACTGCGGGCCGAGGCTTTTCACCACGATTTCCCGGGTGCCAGCCATGGCATCGACTTGCACCGCAATCCGCCGCTCATTGCACTGCACCAACAGCACCGGCAGCGGCAGGCTCTGACCCAGCAGCTTGGGCTTGGCTGCGGTATGCAGCAACTCGCCGAGGTAGCAGAGTTCGTAGCGTTGCCCGGCGTATTCGTAGATCGGTGGCTCAAGCTGGTGGTAACCGTCGAGCTCGTTGGGCAAAACCCGAACGATGCCTTCGATGGTGTTCAGCGGGATCGCGTACTGGTCCTCGGCGCACTGCACCATCAACGCACGGTTGACCGATACGGTGAATGGCAGGCGAATGCGAAAGTGCACGCCCTGCCCCGGCGTCGAGTCAATGCTCATGCTGCCGCCCAGTTGCCGGACTTCTTCATGGACCACGTCCATGCCGACCCCGCGCCCGGAGATCTGGGTAATTTTTTCAGCGGTGGAGAATCCCGGCTGCAGGATGAACTGCAACACATCGCGGTCGCTGATTTCCAGATCAGGAGCGAGCAGCCCACGCTTGATCGCCTTGCGCCGCACTGCATCGAGGGGTATTCCGGCACCGTCATCGCGGATGTCGAAAATGATGTCGCCGCCTTCGTGAGCCAGGTCCAGGGTGATCCTGCCCTGGGCAGGCTTGCCGGCGGCGAGCCGCACCTCGGCAGATTCCAGACCGTGGTCGACAGCATTGCGTAGCATATGCTCCAGTGGCGCGAGCATGCGTTCGAGCACGTTGCGGTCCATCTCGCTCTGGGCATTGCCGACAATGAATTCAACGTCCTTGCCCAACTCACTGGCGACCTGCCGGACGATACGCTTCAGGCGCGGCAACATGCGCTCAAACGGCACCATGCGCGTACGCATCAGACCTTCCTGCAAATCGGTGTTGATCCGTCCCTGCTGCTGCAGCAGGCTTTCCGCCTCCTGGTTGCGACGATCGAGGGTTTCCTTGAGGTCAAGCAGGTCCGACGCCGACTCGAACAAAGCCCGTGACAGCTGCTGCAATTGCGAATGCCGGTCCATTTCCAGCGGGTCGAATTCTTCGTAGCCCAGGCGTTCGGCCTCGACTTGCTGACGGCTGAGAATCCGCCCCTGGGTTTCGGTGTCCAGGCGCCGCAACTGGTCGCGCATGCGCTCAATGGTGGTTTCCATCTCGCTCAGGGTCACCCGGGCATCGTTGACTTGTTGCTCGATACGGCCACGGAAAATCGAGGTTTCACCGGCCAGATTGACCAGATCATCAAGCAGCTCGGCCGAGACCTTGACCATGTCGCCGGTCGTGCCGGCTTCGGGCTGTAGCGCCGGCGATTCGGTTTTGGCCTGAACCTGCGGTATGACTTCGCAGGGGAGCGGCTGCGGCTGTAGATCGCCGACAGCAGGATGGGTGAAGGCGACGATCGTCTCGATCAAGGCCTGGGCTGGTAAAACCGGCTTGCCCGCCCGTGCCGCGTCCAGCATCTGCGCAAGCTGGTCATGGCTGCGTTGCAACAGCATGAACAACGGCTCCGTCGGTTGCAGCAGGCCTGCCGACAAACCTTCGTAAAGAAATTCCAGTTCATGGGCCAGGTCGCCGATCGGCCCGATCTCGACCATCCGCGCGCCTCCCTTGAGGGTATGCAGGTCGCGCAGCAGGGTTTCCACCTCCAGGCGGTTTTGCGGCTCGGCCTGCCAGCGCGACAGCGCCGCGCCGGAACTGTCGATGATGTCGAAACCTTCCTCGAGGAAGATTTCCAGCAACTCGGGGTCGTGGCTCGCCAAATCAGTCTGGGGCGCGGGCTCTGCCGCCTCGGCGCTCGCGCCGCTGCCCTGACGGAACTCGCGAATCGCCGCGATCAGCTCACCGGGGTCGCTCAGCGGTTGCTGCCTGTGCAGTTGCTCAAGCAACACGGCCAAACGGTCATGGCTCTGCTGCAGCAGTTGCGCCAGTTCACTGGAATGGTTGTAGCGGCGGTCGACCAAGCCTTCATAAAGGCTTTCCAGTTCATGGGCCAGGTCACCGACCGGCCCGACTTCGGCCATCCGCGCACCGCCCTTGAGGGTGTGCAGGTCGCGCTGCAATGACAGCAACGGCGCGGCGTTGTCTGGGTCGTCCAGCCAACGCTGCAGGGCTTGCCCGGCGCTTTCGAGGATATCCGCCGCTTCTTCGAGAAAGATCGAGACGATTTCATCGTCCAGCTCCAGCGCCACCGGCGCCTGCTCCATCTCGCTGGTGGCGGCGCTCAGCTCGGTGATGCTCAGCGTACGGCTTCCATCGCTCCTGATCAGACCCATGGCCGATGGGTCGAGGCCTTGATCGAGCAAATCACGCAGGGCTTGCACCCGATCCGGCCGGGGGCCGACTTCCTGGCCGGCGGCCAGTTGATCAAGCATGCTGATCAAGGCTTCGTGGGCGCTGTCGGCCTCATGGAAAAACCGCTCGCTGACCGCCAGGCTGCTCTCTTCCACTGCGCCATACAGGTCGAGCAAGGCTTCGCACAGGTCATCGACCGGATGCAGGTCGGCCAGATGCGCGCCTTCGCCCAGGGTGGTCAGCTCATCGAGCAGCGCACTGAGTTCCTGGCGCTCTCCGGGATGTTGCTGCCAGCGGCGCAAAAGGTTTTCAGCATCGAGCAGGATGTCCATGCCCTGGGCGAGGAAATTGCTGATCAGTTGTGGATCGCGCTTGATCCGCAGGCCCGTATTCGGCGAGCTGAGCAGGGCTTCCAGGCGTTCGGCCAGTCGCTTCCGGGTCCGTTCGATCAACGACTGCGCGCCGCTGATCGCGGCCAGTGGATCGGCCTTGAGCTGCTTCAAACTGCCGCGCAACAACCCTTCAGCGTCAAGCAGCAGTTCGATTTCATCCAGATCCAGGGCAATCTGATGCGCCTTGTATTCACGAGTCAGCTGGTCCAGCGGTTTCACCAGCTCGGCGATCGGTAATACACCGGCCATGTAGGCGCTGCCTTTGAGGGTGTGCAGCGCACGCTGCAATTCATCACTGGCCTGCAGCGGCAGCTGTTTGGCGGCCTGATCAAGAAAATGGT
The DNA here is from genome assembly GCF_902497895.1 of Pseudomonas fluorescens. Classification (GTDB taxonomy): domain Bacteria; phylum Pseudomonadota; class Gammaproteobacteria; order Pseudomonadales; family Pseudomonadaceae; genus Aquipseudomonas; species Aquipseudomonas fluorescens_BP. Next base: position 81,046 of record NZ_CABVHQ010000019.1, on the reverse strand, counting down.
TGAGGCTGTCGAGATGGGTTTCAGCTTCGTTGTGGAAGATCTCCAGCAACTGTGGATCGAGAGCCTCCGGAGCTTGCACGACAGCGTCCGGCACCGGCTCATCGCCCTTGGTCAGTCCATGGGCACGGGCGGCCAGCTGGTCGACATCATCGCGCTGGCGCTGGGTGTTGGCGGCGAACTCGCTGATCAGTTCGGGCAATAGCCGCAGCACTTCGCCCAGCAGTTGCTGCACCTGTGGCCCTGGCTCGACGTTGCGCTCCAGAACCCGGTTGAGCAGGTTTTCCACCGCCCAGGACAGCTCTCCCACCACCAGGGCGCGAACCATGCGCCCGCTCCCTTTCAAGGTATGGAAGCCACGACGCAATTCGCTCAATGCGGTCTTGTTGTCGGGGTTGGCCACCCATTGCGGCAGATACTCACGCAATACGTCGAGGACCTCGTCGGTCTCTTCGAGAAAGACTTCCCGCAATTCGTCATCCACCGGTGTCTCATCGACCGGAGGGGGCAGCAGGCTGCCCGGCGTATGCAGGGCGGGCGGGTTGAGGACGGAAACCGGGTTGGCCAGCACCTCGGCCAGAGACTGCACCACTTCAGGATTGTCCAGCGCCTGCTGGTCCCGCAGCGCCAGCGCTTCGCTCGGGCTGAGCACTTCGTTGAGCAGCGGTACCTGCAGCGGGGTCGGGAAATACCCCAAGGCGGCCAGGCTCTCTTCGGCGACGTCCAGCACCTGTTCGCCGGGCGCCTGAGCATCCTCGCTCAAGCGTTCGAGGTAGTACTCGACGCTGGTAATGACTTCGGCCAGATTGTCCAGCTGCTGCCAATCGGGCTGAACCTTATTGACCAGCAAATGCTCGCGAACGTAGCCGTTACAGGCCTCCAGCAGACTTGCCGCCCGGCTCAACGGAATCATCGCCAATGCACCGCGAACCTGGGTCAGCAACTCCGGCAACGGTTGCAGATGCTGACGGTCCCAGCCGGCGTCGATGTAGTCGACGATGGTGTCCTTGGCTTGCTGCATACAGATCCGCGCTTCCTTGATCACCAGCTGGTGGATCTGCGTCAGGTCGGTGGTCGGCAGCCGGCTTTCTTCCCGGCTTTCCGGCTCGACGGTGCCGACCATCCCGGCCAGGGTCGCCTCGACGTACAGCAAGGCCCCGGCCACGTCCATGAGGATCGCGTCATTGGGTTCGCGCTGCCCCTGGGCCAGACTCAGGACCACTGCCAGTTGATCGATAATCACCTTGCGCGGCTGACCGAAACCCAGCACTGCCAAGGTGTCGGCAATTTGCCGCAGCGGTGCGAGCAAGCTGTCGAGGTCGGAGGCATGCTGGCGATCGCTGCGCACGAACAGATCCAGGCGTTCCTTGACCCGCACCAGTTCTTCGCACAACGCGGCCAGTACCGAACGCATGGCATCCCGGTCCGGGCCGGCCAGGCGGGCGCGCTCTTCATCGACCAGCGCGCTGTTGGGTAGCGCGTCATCGAGTCCGTAACTTTCTTTCATGGTCTGCATCTGCCCGGTGGGGTATTCGGCTTTGGCTATATAGAACAATAGGCTCTTGAGCAATTCTTGCGGGACCGGCTGATTGATCCCGGCCATTCCTTGCTCGAGCAAGCGTTTGAGTTCCTTGTCGGTGTCTTTGAGCAGGCTGCGCAAGGCCGGACTGTTGGCAATGCTGCCCGCGAGCATGCCTTCCACCAGCGCTGAAGCGACCTGCCACAGCGGGCTCAGGGGGGCGTTGCGACAAAGTCCTTCAAGACGTTCGAAGACCTTGGCCAGATAACCCAGATTGGTTCGATCATCCTGTTCACGCAGCAACCCGACTAACGCCGCTTGCAGCATCTGTCGCAACTTGCGCAACACACTTGGCAGGTCCGCCGGTTCAAGCAGGGCCAGGGCCTCCTCGCTCAACGCCGGCAAGTCCGGTAGCTGCGGGCTGAACAGACTGGTTTCCGACAACAGGCTTTCACCGCGAGCACTGCGCAGATCGTTAAGCAGCGGTAATACCACCAGTGGCAGATCGTGGCGGGCGCTGTGTATAAGGTCGAGGTAGATCGGTAACTGGCCAAGCGCTTGCTGCAACAGCCGAATCGCTTCGTCGCGATGACTGACCCGCTTCTGCTCCAGGGCCAGCGCCAGCTCTTCCATTTCTTCGGCAAGCAGGGCCGCGCCGTAGAACTCGACCATCTGCAAACTGCCGTGGACCTGATGGATGTACGCCAGGCACTGGCTGAGCGCATGCGCCGCCTGCGAGTCGGCAACCAGCCTGTCGAGTGTCCGGCTGGCCTGCTTCAGCGTTTCGGCAATTTCGCCTTTGACCCATTCAAGGGCTACATAGTCGTGGCGATCACCCATAATCACTCCACTTTGATTTCATACCTGGCATGCACGGCTCACACTTTATCCGTGTCCTGCGCAGATAGCGCCGGCAAGGTGAACCCGGACACCGAACGCCGCAGCTGGCTGGCCATTTTCGCCAGGTTGCCGATGCTCTCGGCGGTGGCGGTCGAGCCAGACGAGGTTTGCGTGGTGATCTGCTGGATCACGTTCATCGTCAAGGAGATCTGACCCGCCGAGGACGTCTGCTGCTGCGCCGCGTTGGAAATGCTCTGGATCAAGGCTGCGAGGGTTTTCGACACGCCTTCGATTTCTTCCAGAGCGACTCCGGCATCTTGAGCCAGACGCGCGCCGCGCACCACTTCGGTGGTGGTCTGCTCCATGGAAATCACCGCTTCGTTGGTATCGGCCTGGATCGCCCGCACCAGTGTTTCGATCTGTCGGGTCGCCGCCGACGAGCGCTCCGCCAACCGCTGCACTTCATCGGCGACCACCGCGAAGCCGCGCCCGGCGTCACCGGCCATGGAGGCCTGAATCGCCGCGTTGAGTGCGAGAATATTGGTTTGATCGGCAATGTCGTCGATCAGGCTGACTATGTCGCCAATTTCCTGGGAAGACTCACCCAGACGCTTGATGCGTTTTGCCGTGTCCTGAATCTGCTCGCGGATGTTGTCCATGCCGTGGATGGTGTTGTGCACCACCTCGTTGCCCTTGTTGGCGATTTCCACCGAACGTTCGGCCACTGCCGACGACTCTGCGGCGTTGGCCGACACTTGATCGATGGACTCAGCCATGTCGTTGATCGCCGCCGATGCCTCGCTGATCTGCTGCGCCTGATGCTCGGAAGCTTGCGCCAGGTGCATCGCCGTGGCCTGGGTTTCCTGCACGGCGGCCGCGACCTGACCGGCGGTGAGGTTGATGGTTGCCACCAGGTCGCGCAATTGATCGACCGAGTAGTTGATCGAGTCGGCGATGGTGCCAGTGAAGTCTTCCGTCACCGAGGCAGTCACCGTCAGGTCACCGTCGGCCAGGTCTTCGATTTCGTCGAGCAGACGCATGATCGCGTTCTGGTTGCGTTCATTCTTCTCGGCGGTCTCGCGTAGCTGGCGATTGGTTTCACGCACCATTATCAGCCCAATCAGAATGATCGAGGTCAGCGCCGCCAGACCCAGCATGTAACCGCCGATGGTATGGGTAGTGCGCCCGGACGCGAGGTTCTCGAAGCCGGTGGCCAGCAGCGAGGCTTCATCGAGCAAGGTTTGCGAGAGGCTGAAAATGCTGCTCGCCGACTCCCGGACCTTGAACAGTTCGGGTGAAGTTTCGAGAATTTCATCCACCGAGCCCGAGACGAATTCGAATAGCTCGGCAATTTCTATCAGCCGGGAACGGGCATCACGGTCCTCGACCTGGCTGATCTTCAATGCGGGATTGCCCTGCAGCATGCCATTGAGCACCTGACCAAAGCGCGCCGCATCACGGCCAAAGGCATCGGCGGCCTGCACTGCCGTGTCGTCACCGGCCAGCACCGTGTTCACCGCACCGAGAATGCGCTCGGCCAATAGCGTCTGCCGCTGGGCTACGGCTACCTGGCTGGCGGGAGCCCCGCGTTGCAGCAGAATCTCCACGACTTTTTCGTATTCGACCTGCAATTGCGGCACGGTCTCGGCCAGCGTCGCCGCGACCTGGTGCAAGGACAGCACGGTCTGCTCGCTGGACAGAATCGCGTCGGTGTTCTTCAGTAAGTGCTCCCAATCCAGCTGGACCGCACGCATTTCCGGACGCACTTCCCGTGGCGCCCGAGGCAGGCCGGTGGCCGGGTCGCCTTTTTTAAGGTAACCCCAGCGTCGCGCAAAATCGTTGCGCGCGTCGCTCAGCAATTTGAACGCGGCAGCCTTGCCGGCAGCCGCTTCGGTGGCGTTCTTGGCGATACGCTGGGACAGCACCCGCAGCTCACCGGCGTGGCCGATGTACTGCTTGTCATAAGTGGCCTGGGTGTTGAGGTAGGCGAAATTGGCGAACAGCGCCATGATGAACACGATCAGTGCCATGAACAGCACGATGATCTGTGAACGGCTGCGCGACCCTTCCATTGGCTTGCCTGTTTTTGCTTTTATCATCGGTATTCGCCTAAACAGCTAAATTCTCTGTGGCCGCCTTAAAAGATCGCAGCCTGCGGCAGCTCCTACAGGTATTGCGTACGGCGTGCAGGAGCTGCCGCAGGCTGCGATCCTGGCGATGCCGAACGCGCCGAAAGCCAGGATAAGACCTCTTTTCTACAGGGCTACATCCATAAACCCGGGCGACTGCGCCAGGGCGAACGGACTGAAGACTCGCCAGAGTTGCTCACGCTGAAACTGCCCCTTCACGAACGGTGCAATCGCGTCTTCCAGCGCCTGGGTCGCCGCCGACTCCAGACGGTCCTGCGCAAAATGCTGCAGGCCGTACACTTCATCCACCAACAGACCGGCAAATACCTCCTGGTGCTCGACCACCAGCACCCGCCGCTGTTTGCGCACTGTAGACAGCTCGTGGCCGAAGAAACCGCACAGGTCCATGATCGGCAACAACCTTCCGCGCAGATTGGCCACACCTTTGACCCAGGGTTTTACCCCGGGCAGCACCGTACAACGCGGCTCATGCAGAACCTCACTGACTTCGCCCATGGGCGCGACGTACCAGTATTCGCCGATACGAAAACCGATCCCGCTCCAGCTCTGCTGGCGGGTTTCCTGGGACGGCAGATCCGCCGCCAGCAGGCGACAGCGGTGGTCGATCTCCAGGAGCAGCTCGAAAGCCGTTTGCGACTCGGTCATGGGACCGCCGTCAGCCGGCCAGGACCGCATTCAAGGTTTTAATCAGGGTTTCTTCATCCACAGGTTTCGTCAGGTAGTCCTTGGCGCCCTGACGGGTGCCCCAGACCTTGTCGGTCTCCTGGTCCTTGGTGGTGATGATGATCACCGGGATGTGCCCGGTATCCGGGTCTTTGGTCAGCTGGCGAGTCGCCTGAAAACCATTGAGGCCAGGCATGACGATGTCCATCAGCACTGCATCGGGTTTTTCCTGGCGCGCCAGGGCCACGCCGTCGGCGCCGTTTTCAGCCTTCAATACTTCATGGCCGTGCTTTTCCAGCATGCCCGTCAGTTTGTACATTTCAGTCGGCGAGTCATCGACGATCAGGATACGTGCCATGGTCTTCCCCATTCGAGTAGGCGTGCGGCCCGCTGGCCGGACGTCAATGTGCTTGTTCTACTGCGGCGAAACCCGGCACATGGGCCTTGATCGCGCTCAGCAGTTCTTCCTTGCTGAAAGGCTTGGTCAAAAACTGGTCGGAGCCGACGATCCGCCCCTTGGCCTTGTCGAACAGACCATCCTTGGAGGACAGCATAATCACCGGTGTCGACTTGAACGCGCTGTTGTTCTTGATCAATGCGCAGGTCTGATAGCCATCCAGACGCGGCATCATAATGTCGACAAAGATGATCCCGGGATGATGGTCGGCAATCTTGGCCAGGGCATCGAAACCATCGACCGCCGTGATCACTTCACAACCCACGTTTTTCAACAGCGTTTCGGCGGTGCGGCGAATCGTCTTCGAATCGTCGATCACCATGACTTTCAAGGCGCTGGAATGCTGTTCCATATCTGCTCTACCATCGCCACAGCGAATCGTTTTTATCCATGCACGGGTACCAGAGCTCGAACCCCTTGATGTTCAAGGGCTCGGCGCCGCATGGGAGCCTTTTTAGCACAGTCGCAGGGTTCAATCTATCGGCCGACCCGCAAGGTGGTTTTTCCTTGACCGGGAACAAGCCGGGCGCCACTCTGACGCCACTTTTCAGCACCCTATTTGCCAGAGGAATCACCCCATGAGCGTTCGCGTCGGGATTGTCATGGACCCCATTGCCAGCATCTCCTACAAAAAGGATAGCTCGCTGGCCATGCTGCTTGCCGCCCAGGAGCGCGGCTGGACGCTGTTCTATATGGAGCAGCGCGACCTGTATCAGGCCGCCGGTGAAGCGCGGGCGCGGATGCGTCCGCTGAAAGTCTTTGCCAACCCGCAGAAATGGTTCGAACTGGAAGCGGAAACCGACACGGCCCTGAGCGAGCTGGACGTGATCCTGATGCGCAAGGATCCGCCGTTCGACATGGAGTTCGTGTATTCCACCTACCTGCTGGAACAGGCCGAACGTGCCGGCGTGCTGGTGGTGAACAAGCCGCAGAGCCTGCGTGACTGCAATGAAAAGCTGTTCGCCACGCTATTCCCGCAGTGCACGCCGCCAACCGTGGTCAGCCGTCGCCCGGACATCCTGCGCGAATTCGCCGACCATCACGGCGATGTGATTCTCAAGCCGCTGGACGGCATGGGCGGCGCATCGATCTTCCGTCACACCGCCGGTCACCCGAACCTCTCGGTGATCCTCGAAACCCTGACCCTGCACGGCAAGCAACAAATCATGGCCCAGGGCTACCTGCCGGCGATCAAGGACGGCGATAAACGCATCCTGATGATCGATGGCGAACCGGTACCGTATTGCCTGGCGCGCATCCCGGCGGCCGGTGAAACCCGTGGCAACCTCGCGGCCGGTGGCCGTGGCGAAGCGCGACCACTGACCGAGAAAGACCGCTGGATCGCCGCTCAGGTCGGTCCGACCCTGCGTGAAAAAGGCCTGCTGTTCGTCGGCCTCGACGTGATTGGCGAGCATCTGACGGAAATCAACGTCACCAGTCCGACCTGTATTCGCGAGATCGACAACGCCTTTGGCACCAACATCGGCGGCATGTTGATGGACGCCATCGATCTGAAGCTGAAGGCTCGTTGATCCAGAACTCCCAAGGTGAAACCAACATTGCGTTATGATGCCCCGCCTGTAGAACACGCGATGTTGGTTTTGTTGACATGACACTCCCCGCCGATCTGCCCCCCGAACTTGCCCATAGCGGCGTGCGCCCGGCCGATCGTCTCGGTTTTACCCTGTTTCTCGCGGCGTTGATTCACCTGGCGCTGATCCTCGGCGTGGGCTTTACCTTCGTCGAACCCAAGCAGATCAGCCGAACCCTGGAAATCACCCTCGCCACCTTCAAAAGCGAAACCCAGCCGAAAAAGGCCGACTTTCTCGCCCAGGAAAACCAGCAGGGCAGCGGCACCCTGGACAAAAAGGCGATCCCGAAGACCACCGAAGTTGCGCCGTTCCAGGACAACACGGTGAAAAAAGTCACACCACCGCCCTCGGCGCCACCCGAGGTCAAAGTGGCTTCGCCCAAAGCCGCAGTCGCCACCACCGCGCCGAAGCCAAAGAAGACCGTCACCCAGCGTGAAGAGGTCAAGACCGAGCCCAAACCCAAGACCGCCACACCGACTTTCGACAGCTCGCAGCTGTCCAGCGAAATCTCCAGCCTGGAAGCCGAACTGGCCAATGAGCAGCAGCTGTATGCCAAGCGTCCGCGCATCCACCGCCTGAGCGCCGCCTCGACCATGCGCGACAAAGGCGCCTGGTATAAGGACGAATGGCGCAAGAAAGTCGAGCGCATCGGCAACCTCAACTACCCCGACGAAGCCCGGCGCAAACAGATCTACGGCAATTTGCGGCTGATGGTCTCGATCAACCGCGATGGCTCGCTGTTTGAGGTGCTGGTACTGGAGTCTTCCGGGCAACCGCTGCTGGACCAGGCGGCGCAGCGAATCGTCCGGCTGGCGGCGCCCTTTGCACCGTTCAGCGGCGACCTGTCGGATATCGACCGGCTGGAAATCATCCGCACCTGGAAGTTTGCCCGTGGGGACCGGTTGTCCAGCAATTAGCCGGAAGATCAAAAGATCGCAGCCTTCGGCAGCTCCTACAAGTGCACACATTCCAATGTAGGAGCTGCCGAAGGCTGCGATCTTGGCAATCTGACATCCGACACATAACTCACAGATTCACCATTTCCTACACATCACCGGCTTGTCAGCTCGCCCCGCCAACGCCACACTAGCGCACATGAAGAATGTCAGCCCCAGCTATCTCAAGCATCAATTCCTGATCGCCATGCCGCATATGGTCGACCCGAACTTTGCGCATACCTTGACCTACATCGTCGAGCACACTGCCAACGGTGCCATGGGCTTGGTGGTCAATCGTCCACAGGACCTGAATCTGGCGGACATCCTCGAACAATTGCGCCCCGATATCGAGCCGCCACCGCTTTGCCAGCATGTGCCGATCTTTATCGGCGGCCCGGTGCAGACCGACCGCGGCTTTGTCCTGCATCCCATCGGTTCGACCTACCAGGCCACGGTCGAGCTCGATGGCCTGGCGCTGTCGACCTCCCAGGACGTCCTGTTTGCCATCGCCGATGGGGTTGGCCCGCCAAAAAGCCTGATTGCCCTCGGCTATGCCGGTTGGGAAGCCGGACAACTGGAGGCCGAGCTGGCCGAGAACGCCTGGCTGACCTGCCCGTTTGACGCTGACATTCTGTTCAACACCAGCAGCGAACTGCGTCTGGAAGCCGCCGCCAAACGTCTGGGCATCAACCTGAGCCTGCTGACCAGCCAGGCGGGACACGCCTGATGGCCTTACGCTTACTGCTGGGTTTTGACTTCGGCACCAAACAGATCGGCGTTGCCGTCGGTCAGGTGATTACCGGCCAGGCCCGCGAGCTCTGCACCCTGAAGGCGCAGAACGGCATTCCCGACTGGAATCAGGTCGAAGCGCTGATCAAGGAATGGAAGCCCGACGCCGTGGTGGTCGGTCTGCCGCTGAATATGGACGGCACGCCCAGCGACATGTGCGCGCGCGCCGAGAAGTTTGCCCGGCGCCTGAATGGCCGTTACAACCTGCCCTTCTATACCCACGATGAACGCCTGACCACCTTCGAGGCCAAGGGCGAACGCCTGGCCCGGGGCGGCCAAAAGGGCAGCTACCGCGACAACCCGGTCGACGCCATCGCCGCAGCCCTGCTGCTGCAAGGCTGGCTCGACGAAAACTCAGCGCTGTTCGAATCCTGAAAAACCGAATCCTGAAGGTGCGCGGCTGTCATCGGCCACGTGTCTGCTGGCCACACCCGAACCTGCCTACAACCCGAGCCTCACTGTGCAGAACCCGGCTCGGGACCATGAAGGAGCAACCATGAGCCTGCCCAATCCCATCGAACTGATCAGCCAGATGGCCGTCGATCTCAAGGCCCATCTGGCCCAACGCGGCATCAGCGAACCGCGTTACATCGGCATCCGCACCGGTGGCATCTGGGTTGCCCAAGCCTTACTGGAAGCCCTGGGCAGCGATTCGCCACTGGGCACGCTGGACGTCTCTTTCTACCGCGACGACTTCAGCCAGAATGGCCTGCACCCCCAAGTGCGCCCCTCAGAGCTGCCATTCGAGATCGAAGGCCAGCACCTGGTGCTGATCGACGATGTGTTGATGAGTGGGCGGACCATCCGCGCCGCACTCAACGAACTCTTCGATTACGGCCGGCCGGCCAGCGTGACCCTGGTCTGCCTGCTGGATCTGGACGCCGCAGAACTGCCGATCCGACCGAATGTGCTCGGTGCCACGCTATCGCTGGCCGCCAACGAGCGGGTAAAACTGTCCGGCCCTGAGCTCCAGCTAGAAATCCAAGACCTCGCCCTTTAAGAGTCCATTGCGATGACGCCTCTCGATACCAAGCGCCCGCTGCAGCTCAATGATCAGGGCCAGCTGCGCCACTTCCTCTCGCTCGACGGTTTGCGCCGTGAGTTGCTGACGGAAATTCTCGACACCGCCGACTCCTTTCTTGAAGTCGGCGCCCGGGCGGTGAAGAAAGTCCCGTTGCTGCGCGGCAAGACCGTGTGCAACGTGTTTTTCGAGAACTCCACCCGCACCCGTACTACCTTCGAACTGGCGGCCCAGCGGCTGTCGGCGGATGTCATCACGTTGAACGTGTCGACCTCCTCGGCGAGCAAGGGCGAAACCCTGCTCGACACCCTGCGCAATCTTGAAGCCATGGCCGCCGATATGTTCGTCGTGCGTCACGGTGACTCCGGTGCCGCGCACTTCATCGCCGAACACGTGTGCCCGCAAGTGGCGATCATCAACGGCGGCGACGGCCGGCACGCCCACCCGACCCAAGGCATGCTCGACATGCTGACCATCCGTCGGCACAAGGGCGGCTTCGAAAACCTCTCGGTGGCCATCGTCGGCGACATCCTGCACTCGCGGGTCGCACGCTCGAACATGCTGGCGCTGAAAACCCTGGGTTGCCCGGACATCCGCGTGATCGCCCCGAAAACCCTGCTGCCGATCGGCGTCGAGCAATACGGTGTGAAGGTCTACACCGACATGACCGAAGGCCTGAAAGACGTCGACGTGGTGATCATGCTGCGCCTGCAACGCGAACGCATGACAGGTGGTCTGCTGCCGAGCGAGGGCGAGTTCTACCGCCTGTTCGGCCTGACCACCGCGCGCCTGGCCGGCGCCAAGCCGGATGCCATCGTCATGCACCCGGGGCCGATCAACCGCGGGGTGGAGATTGAGTCGGCGGTGGCCGACGGTCCGCACTCGGTGATCCTCAACCAGGTGACCTACGGTATCGCGATACGTATGGCCGTGCTGTCCATGGCCATGAGCGGGCAAACTGCCCAGCGTCAATTCGAGCAGGAGAACGCCCAGTGAAGCTCAGCATCCTCGGCGCCCGCGTCATCGATCCAGGCACGGGCCTGGATCAAGTTACCGATATCCACGTTGAAGCTTGCAAGATCGTCGCCATTGGCGCCGCTCCGAGCGGTTTCGTCGCCGTCGACACTATCGACGCCAAAGGGCTGATCGCCGCCCCCGGACTGGTCGATCTGAGCGTCGCCCTGCGCGAACCGGGTTACAGCCGCAAAGGCACGATTGCCAGCGAAACCCAGGCTGCAGCGGCTGGAGGCGTCACCAGCCTGTGCTGCCCGCCCCGGACCAAACCGGTGCTGGACACCTCGGCAGTGGCCGAACTGATCCTCGATCGCGCTCGCGAAGCCGGCAATTGCAAAGTGTTCCCGATCGGCGCGTTAAGCAAGGGTCTGGAAGGCGAACAGCTGGCAGAACTGATTGCCTTGCGCGATGCCGGCTGTGTCGCGTTCGGCAACGGCCTGGATAATTTCCGCAACACCCGCACCCTGTGCCGGGCGCTGGAATATGCGGCGACTTTCGACCTGACGGTAATCTTCCACTCGCAGGATCATGACTTGGCGGAAGGTGGCCTGGCCCATGAAGGCCCGACCGCCAGCTTCCTCGGTTTGCCAGGGATCCCGGAAACCGCGGAAACCGTGGCCCTGGCCCGGGATCTGCTGTTGGTCGAGCAAAGCGGCGTGCGCGCGCACTTCAGCCAGCTGACCAGCGCCCGCGGCGTGGCCCTGATCGCTCAGGCCCAGGCTCGCGGGTTGCCGGTAACCGCCGATGTGGCGCTGTATCAGCTAATTCTCACCGACAAAGCACTGATCGACTTCAACAGTCTGTACCACGTGCAACCACCGCTGCGCACCCTCGCCGACCGCGATGGCCTGCGCGAGGCAGTGAAGTCTGGTGTGGTCCAGGCCATTTCCAGCCATCACCAGCCCCATGAACGGGACGCCAAGCTGGCGCCGTTCGGTGCTACCGAACCGGGAATCAGCAGCGTCGAACTGCTGTTGCCATTAGCCATGACCCTGGTGGAAGACGGTTTGCTCGACTTGCCGACGCTGCTGGCACGCCTCAGCGCCGGGCCAGCCGCAGCACTGCGCCTGCCGGTCGGCAAACTCGCGGTGGGTGGGGCGGCTGACTTGGTGCTGTTCGATCCAACCGCCTCGACGGTTGCCGGTGAGACCTGGCTGTCCAAAGGCGAAAACTGCCCGTTCCTCGGCCATAGTCTGCCGGCGACCGTGCGTTACACGCTGGTGGATGGGCGGATCAGCTACCAGCGTTGAATGACTAGCGCCTCCAAAAGATCGCAGCCTGCGGCAGCTCCTACGGGACCGCGTACACCTTTGAAATCATGGGCGTACGCAATTCCCCGCAGGAGCTGCCGCAGGCTGCGATCTTTCGCGTCCAACCAGACCATCGCCTGCAAATGCGTTAATCAACGGCGCTCGGCATTGCGAATGGAAATCTGGTCATTCAGCGTCCAGAAGTCATACAACACCCCAAGCAGGAAAAATCCGCCGGTCAGCAGATAAAGGAATCCGCTGATCCATTTACCCTGATACATGCGATGCACGCCGAATACCCCCAGGAATGCCAGCAGAATCCAGGCGATGTTGTATTCGATCGGACCTGCGGTGAATCGCAGGTCAGCTTCGCGGTCCATCGCCGGAATCAGGAATATGTCGATCAGCCAGCCAATCCCGAGCAAACCCAAGGTGAAAAACCAGATAGTTCCGGTCACCGGTTTGCCATAATAGAAGCGGTGAGCACCGGTAAAACCGAAAATCCACAGCAGGTAACCGATCACCTTGCTGTGGGTATCCTGCGGTGAAAAGTCCTGTTGATAGCTGTTCATGGGTTCCCTCTTTCAACGCGATAGATAAATTTTTTCAGTTTTTCTGTGACTTTTTTGTGTCGAGCCGACGTGTGGCGTCTAAACCCTAAAGATGGCGCAAAGCCTTATAGGGCCTGACTTGTGTCAGACAATTGCGCCAATTTGCCACACATTTGCCGAACTTGACCCCCAGACTGAATCGACCAGCGGCCTCGAAAGGGACCAAAAAGCTGTTATAAAGTTGCGCGCCAACTACAAAGAGCCTTGCCTAATGCGTTCATTTTTCAAGACATGGCTAACCATTTGCCTATTATTGCCTCTGGCCGCCCACGCCACCAATCGTGAGCAACGTCTTCCAAACGTTAATGGTTACACCGCAAAGTCCCATACATCGTCTGCCACCAAACAAGCCATCAAACGCTCAACCTACCTGAGCAAAGCCGACAACATATTGGTCCCACCCATGCCGGCCAAGCAAAGCAGTAATGTGCTGGCCCGCGCCGTAAACGTGCTGGGCACACCTTATCGTTGGGGCGGCAGTAGCCCAAGTAAAGGTTTCGACTGCAGCGGTCTGGTGAAATACGCTTTCACCGATGTCGCCGCCGTCGATTTGCCGCGCACATCGAATGCCATGGCCAGCGGTCATGGGCAGAAAGTCGACCGTAAGGACCTCAAGCCTGGCGATCTGATTTTCTTCAACATCAAGAGCCGCCGGGTCAATCACGTTGCCATCTACCTGGGCAACGACCGGTTTATCCATGCTCCACGTCGTGGCAAATCGGTGTCCATCGATACGCTGAAGAAGCCTTACTGGCAAAGCCACTACGTGGTCGCCAAACGGGTGCTGCCAAAAGAGCCGACCACCTTGCGTATGGCTCAGCGTTGATTTGAGGCCTGCATAAATAGGCAGGCTTGCTCAACATCCAAAAGATCGCAGCCTGCGGCAGCTCCTACGGGACCGCGCACACCTTGATTCCCGGGATACACACCGCCCCTGTAGGAGCTGCCGATAGGCTGCGATCTTTTTGGCCCACACCACGACCGCAGCGGCCATGTTCCCCCTCAAATCCCATCCGGCATCCTGGCCTTCTCCCGGGCGTGCTCGCGGCTGATCAAGCCCTTCGCCACCAGCTCCTTCAAGCACATATCCAGGGTTTGCATCCCCACCGAACTCCCGGTCTGGATCGAGGAGTACATCTGCGCGACCTTGTCTTCGCGAATCAGATTCCGGATCGCCGAGGTACCAATCATGATTTCGTGAGCCGCGATCCTGCCGCCGCCAATCTTTTTGATCAAGCTCTGCGAAACCACCGCTTGCAAAGACTCGGACAGCATCGAACGAACCATCGACTTCTCATCCGCCGGAAACACGTCCACCACCCTGTCGATGGTCTTCGCCGCAGAGGTGGTGTGCAGCGTGCCGAACACCAGATGCCCGGTCTCCGCCGCGGTCAGCGCCAGGCGGATGGTCTCCAGGTCGCGCATCTCGCCCACCAGGATTACATCCGGGTCCTCGCGCAGCGCCGAGCGTAGCGCCGAAGAAAAACTATGGGTGTCGCGATGCACCTCACGCTGATTGATCAGGCATTTCTTCGATTCGTGGACGAACTCGATGGGGTCTTCGATGGTGAGGATATGGTGATGCCGGTTGTTGTTCAGGTAATCGATCATCGCTGCCAGGGTGGTCGACTTGCCCGAACCGGTCGGCCCGGTGACCAGCACCAGACCCCGTGGCACCTCGGTAATCTTGCGAAACACTTCACCCATGCCGAGCTCGTCCAGGCTCATGACCTTCGACGGAATAGTCCGGAACACCGCGCCAACGCCGCGATTGTGGTTGAACGCATTGACCCGGAATCGCGCCACACCGGGCACGTCGAAGGAAAAATCGAGTTCCAGCTGCGCCTCGAAGTCCACCCGTTGCCTGTCGTTCATGATGGCGTAGATCAGCTCATGAACCTGCTGGTGGTCCAGCGCTGGCAAGCTGATCCGTCGCACATCACCATCGACCCGGATCATCGGCGGCAAGCCCGCGGAGAGGTGCAAGTCGGACGCCCCCTGTTTGGCGCTGAAGGCCAGCAGTTCAGTGATATCCATAGAGCTCCCCAATTCCAGTAGAATGCCGCGAACCTCAGACCCGCTGGCGCACTAGATCCAGCCTGAAAAGTCGCCGAGCGATGATCAGGCAAGGCAAAAGTCGGCGAGGAACGGCTGGGGTCGCACACGACTTGACGCCAGTCAATGAGCATTCCGAGTCGGCTTTTAACGCAGCATGATCGAGCGCAGGCACTTTTGAGGCAGGATCGAATGTCCACGATAGCAGACAACGTAGCTCTGGTTCAGACGCGGATCCACGCGGCGGCACTCGCCGCACAACGTGACGCCAACAGCGTTCATCTGTTGGCAGTGAGCAAGACCAAGCCCGCCGAGGCATTGCGCGAAGCCTACGCCGCCGGGATCCGCGACTTCGGCGAGAACTATCTGCAGGAAGCACTGAGCAAACAGCTCGAATTGGCCGACCTGTCCTTGAGTTGGCACTTTATCGGCCCCATTCAGTCGAACAAGACTCGCGCTATTGCCGAGAACTTCGCCTGGGTGCACTCAGTGGATCGCTTGAAAATCGCCCAACGCTTGTCCGAACAACGCCCCACCGCACTGCCCCCCCTGAATATCTGCATTCAGGTCAACGTCAGCGGTGAAGCCAGCAAGTCCGGCTGCACCCCGGCCGATTTGCCCGCCCTGGCCAGCGCCATCAGCGCCTTGCCGCGCTTGAAACTGCGTGGGTTGATGGCGATCCCCGAGCCGACTGAAGATCGCACTGCCCAGGACGCCGCCTTTGCTGCCGTGCAGGACTTGAACAAGAGCCTGCAAGCCAGCCTGAATCTGCCACTCGATACACTTTCCATGGGCATGAGCCACGATCTCGAAGCAGCCATTGCCCACGGCGCCACCTGGGTACGAATAGGTACCGCGCTGTTCGGCGCTCGCGACTACGTCCAATCCTGACGTGGCTGACTCACCTCTCTATAAGGACCTCTCATGAGCAAGACTCGTATTGCCTTTATCGGTGCCGGCAACATGGCCGCCAGCCTGATCGGCGGCCTGCGCGCCAAGGGGCTGGAAGCGGCGCAGATCCGCGCCAGTGATCCAGGCGCCGAAACCCGCGCCAGGGTTCACGCCGAACACGGCATCGAACTGTTCGCCGACAACGCCCAAGCCATCGAAGGCGCCGACGTCGTCGTACTGGCGGTCAAACCCCAGATGATGAAAGCCGTTTGCCAGGCCCTGCGCCCAAGCCTCAAGTCGAATCAATTGGTGGTGTCCATCGCCGCTGGTATCACCTGCGCCAGCATGAACAACTGGCTCGGCGCCCATCCGATCGTGCGTTGCATGCCCAACACCCCGGCACTGCTGCGCCAGGGCGTGAGCGGCCTGTACGCCACGGCCGAAGTCTCTGCCCAACAGCGTCAGCAAGCCGAAGACCTGCTGTCGGCCGTCGGCATCGCCCTGTGGCTGGACCAGGAACAGCAACTGGATGCCGTCACCGCGGTCTCCGGCAGCGGCCCGGCGTATTTCTTCCTGCTGATTGAAGCCATGACCGCCGCCGGCGAGAAGCTTGGCCTGCCACGGGAAACCGCCGCTCGACTGACCCTGCAAACCGCCTTGGGCGCCGCGCACATGGCCGTGGCCAGTGATGTCGACGCAGCTGAACTGCGGCGCCGCGTGACCTCACCTGCAGGTACCACCGAAGCCGCCATCAAGTCGTTCCAGGCCGATGGTTTCGAAGCCCTGGTAGAAAAAGCCCTGGGTGCCGCCGCACATCGCTCGGCCGAGATGGCCGAACAGCTTGGTCGCTAATCAGCTCTTACAAAGGAATCAATAATGCTAGGACTCAATGATGCTGCCATTTTCGTAATCAAAACCTTAGGCAGCCTGTACCTACTGATCGTGCTGTTGCGCTTCATCCTGCAATTGGTTCGGGCGAATTTTTACAACCCGCTCTGCCAGTTCATCGTGAAAGCCACTCAACCGCTGCTCAAGCCTCTACGCCGGGTAATCCCGAGCATGTTCGGGCTGGACATGTCGTCGCTTGTACTGGCGCTGATCGTGCAGATGGTGCTGATAGCGGTCATTCTGCTGCTCAAAGGCTTCCCGGTCGACTTGCTGCTGTTGGTGCCTTGGGCACTGATCGCTATCTTCTCGCTGTTTTTGAGTATTCTGTTCTACGCGATGATCATCAGTGTGATTCTGTCCTGGGTCGCCCCGGGGAGTCACAATCCGGGCGCAGAGCTGGTCGCTCAGATTACTGAACCGGTACTCGCCCCGTTCCGCCGTATCGTGCCGAACCTGGGCGGCCTCGACATCTCGCCGATCTTCGCGTTTATCGTGATCCAGTTGCTGCAAAGCTGGCTGATCCCACGTATTGCGTACTATGCCCTCATGCCGCAGGGGCTGCTCGGGCTGATCTGATGAGCTATTTTCGCTGGGACGGTGACGACCTGATTCTGGAGTGTCACCTGCAACCTGCGGCCCGCAGCGATGATTTCTGTGGGCTGCATGGTGACCGTCTGAAGATCCGCCTGACAGCGCCGCCGGTTGAAGGCAAGGCCAATGCGTATCTGATGGCGTTTCTGGCCAAGGCGTTTGGGGTTTCCAGGAGCCAGGTGAGCCTGATGAGCGGTGAGCTGAATCGGCAAAAACGGGTTCGGGTGAGCTCGCCGAAGAAGCTGCCGGATTTACCGGGGTTAACGCCACGCCCTGGGTAACGACTCAAGGCCAGGTCCCGTAGATAATGGGTCGGCAATTTGCCGACCCATTATCTATCTCAACCGAAACTTGCCCATCTGCCGCGCCAGGTCGTCGGCCCGCACAAAGACGACCAGGCCTGGCCAATTGTCTCGCTGGTCACTTATTGCGCAATCGACCTCCGCATCCTGAGGACAATCTTTCGTCCATACCTGTCAACTTTGACAGGTGTCAGGCTTATACCTGAAGCCTAAACTCTCCGGACCTGAATCGTAGTTTTGCCGTGTTTCGGGAAAACGGCGGGCATATGCCCGCACCAACAGTTCATTCAGAGAACGCAAAATGAAGCTTGAACGAACCCGCAGAAACACTGTTTCCACTGGCCATTACGTGGGGGAATACCCCGAAGACATTTACACAAGACGCGGCGACACATGGTTCACGTCTGTTGGTGAATTTCTGGTAACAGACAAACGTTACATCACATTTGAAAACAACGATTACAACATTGAAGTGGATGCTGAACCGGTCAAAGGCGCCGCGCAAGGAATCGCAAGTCTCAACGAAGGACGCAACGAAGTATTCGTCCTGCCGGAGCTGCCGAACCCCACGACGGATACCTATGAGTTCCACTTGACCATTGCCGTAGGTGACGACTACACCGATAAGTCGGGAAACCGCGGGAAAGTAACAGGCAAGTACTTTCGGGAAATGTCAGGTGGCAGGTTGAAAATAGGCATTTACTACGCTTGAACCACAGACGATCTCTTTACCTGACAAATGCCTGACTCTATCGAGCCCCCGTCACCCAAAAGCGCGCTTGCGGATTGCCAAGCGCGCGTTTGAGTAATGCAGCCAGGAAACGTTTTAATTACTTTGCCCTATCGCCTGTGAAATCACCTGAACCGTGGCGCTGACTTGCTCTTGGTAACGGTCGAGTTCCTGCTTGTGCCGTTTCTGCATGTCGATCTGCTGGGAGCACAGATTCATCGCGGCCAGCACCAGCAGCCTGTCACCGATCAGGGTCGGGTACTTGCGCTTGGTGTCAGCCAGGGCGGCTTTTAACATTAATGCGGCGTCCAGCAGGGTCTGCTCTTCCCCGGCCGGCGCCTTGATTGAATAGTCTTCTCCGAGAATCGAGACGACTTTTACCCCTTCGGCGCCATGTTTCATGCGGTGACAGGGCCGGCGCTGACGCGCTCAACCAGGGCTTGAATACGTGCGGCGGTGGCACCCTGCTTTTCTTCCTGTTCCATCAGGCTCAGTTGCAGGCTTTCGTTTTCGTCTTTGACCTGGGCCAGTTCCGCACTCAGGGTCTGGTTCGTGCCGAGCAGCTCCTGGTTCTGCTGCACCAGCTCGCTGACCAGTTGTTCCAATTGGCTTAGGGATGCTTCCAACATTTTGATTTCTCGGGCATTTTAAAAGGGTACTTACGATAAAGAAAAGTCACCACGGATGCCAGGGTTATCCGGCTCGCAAGCCCCTGATTTTCCTGGCGGTGACCTTGCTCGCGAGTGTTAAAGACTACGATTAATTCGTCAGGTTCCTGGCACTTCGTCGTACTGCGATTGGGTTCTGCGCCACGGCCGAAAAGATCGCAGCCTGCGGCAGCTCCTACGGGGGGCGTGGTTCACATTCGGTTTGGGTCGCGGGCAATCTGCGTAGGAGCTGCCGCAGGCTGCGATCTTTTGATCTTGAAAAGCTTTTTGACAGCTCTGCATTTCAACAGGTTAGAATCGCTGGCACGCAGACTGCATGGTCAGTTTGTGCCCGCCTTTCTGCTTCTGGAGTACCGCCTTTGAATGCGACGACCATCAACAGCCTGTTCTTGATCGGCGCGTTGCTGGTAGGTGCGAGCATTCTGGTGAGTTCTCTTTCGTCCCGCCTCGGTATCCCGATTCTGGTGATCATCCTGGCCGTGGGCATGGCCGCCGGGGTCGACGGCGGCGGCATTATTTTCGACAACTACCCTACCGCTTATCTGGTCGGCAACCTCGCCCTGGCAGTGATCCTGCTCGACGGCGGCCTGCGCACCCGGGTGGCGAGTTTTCGCGTGGCGTTATGGCCGGCGCTGTCGCTGGCGACGATCGGCGTGTTGATCACCACCGGCCTGACCGGCATGGCGGCGGCCTGGCTGTTCGACCTGAACCTCATTCAAGGCCTGTTGATCGGTGCCATCGTCGGCTCAACCGACGCCGCAGCAGTGTTCTCGCTGTTGGGCGGCAAGGGCCTCAACGAACGGGTGAGCGCCAGCCTGGAAATCGAATCCGGCAGCAACGATCCGATGGCAGTGTTCCTCACAGTGACCCTGATCGACATGCTCGCCAGCGGCGAGACCGGCCTGCACTGGAACCTGCTGGCCCATCTGATTCGTGAGTTCGGTATCGGCGCCATCATCGGGCTGGGCGGCGGCTGGGTGATGCTGCAATTGGTCAACCGGATCAAGCTGGCTTCCGGCCTCTACCCGATTCTGGTGATCAGTGGCGGTCTGGTGGTCTTCGCCCTGACCAACGCCCTGCACGGCAGCGGCTTCCTCGCGGTCTATCTGTGTGGCCTGGTTATCGGCAACCGTCCGGTGCGCAGCCGTCACGGTATTCTGCACATGCTCGACGGCATGGCGTGGCTGGCGCAAATCGGCATGTTCCTGGTGCTGGGCCTGCTGGTCACTCCCCACGATTTGCTACCGATTGCCCTGCCCGCCCTGGGTCTGGCGTTGTGGATGATCCTGTTTGCCCGGCCACTTTCGGTGATCGTCGGGCTGCTGCCGTTCAAGGCCTTCCATGGACGCGAGAAGGCGTTTATCGCCTGGGTCGGGCTGCGCGGCGCGGTACCGATCATTCTCGCGGTGTTCCCGCTGATGGCCGGGCTGCCCGACGCCCAACTCTACTTCAACCTCGCGTTCTTTATCGTCCTGGTCTCGCTGCTAGTGCAAGGCACCAGCCTGCCATGGGTCGCCAAACTGCTGAAAGTCACGGTTCCGCCAGAGCCCGCGCCAATCTCCCGGGCGGCGCTCGAAGTGCATGTCACCAGTGAGTGGGAATTGTTCGTCTATCGCCTCGGCGCAGAAAAGTGGTGCATCGGTGCGGCCCTTCGTGAGCTGAAAATGCCCGAGGGCACCCGCATCGCGGCCCTGTTTCGTGGCCAGCAACTGCTCCATCCGTCGGGTAGTACCACCCTGGAAGTCGATGATTTGCTTTGCGTAATTGGCCATGAACAGAACCTTCCGGCCCTCGGAAAACTGTTCAGCCAGGCACCGCAACGAGGGCTGGATTTACGCTTCTTCGGCGATTTCATACTCGAGGGCGACGCCCGGCTGGGCGCGGTTTCAGCGCTGTATGGACTCAAGCTCGAAGGGCTCGACCCGGACATGCCATTAAGCCGCTTCATTACCCAGAAAGTGGGCGGTGCGCCAGTAGTCGGTGACCAGGTGGAGTGGAACAACACCATTTGGACCGTTGCAGTGATGGAGGGGAACAAGATTGGCAAAGTGGGCGTCAGATTCCCCGAAGGAAGTCGCCCGGGGCCCGGACTCTTCCTCTAAACTGCCCACTCTCTATCCAGTTTGACCGGTATTTATGTCAACCCTGCGCACTTATCTCGCTATTGTCCTGCTTGGCCTGAGTCTTTCCGTCGGTACGCTTTACGCGGCAGACCTGCCCAGCACCGAGGCAGTCCAGCAGAGCCTGGACAAAATTGCTGATCGAAAACTACCCGAAGCTGACCAAAAAGCCCTGCAAGGAATTCTGCAACAAACGTTGACCCACTTGGCCAACAAGCAGGATTACGAAAAAAAACTGGCCGCCCTCAACCAGCAACTGAGCACCGCGCCGCGCCAGAACAGTGAAAACCAGAAGGAACTGACACGCCTCAAGGCGACCAAGGTGGTGCCTACGGCGCAACGTTACGCCAACCTGCCAGTCCCGCAGCTGGAGCAGTTGCTGACCGAGCGCACTAGCCAGCAAGGCCAACTGCAAAAAGCCCTGGCCGATGCCAATAGCCTGATCATCACCTCCCAGACTCGCCCGGAGCGGGCTCAGGCGGAGATCAGCAGCAGCCAGACGCGCATCCAGGCGATCAACAACATTCTGAAAAGTGGCAAGGACAACGGCAAGCCGCTGAGTGCCGACCAACGCAATCTGCTCGCTGCCGAACAGGCCGCGCTCGATGCATTGATTCCGCTGCGCCGCCAGGAACTGGCTGGCAATAACCAGCTGCAAGACCTGGGCAACAGTCAACATGATCTGCTGGAAGAAAAGACCGCGCGCCTGGAGCGGGAAATCCAGGACCTGCAAACCCTGATCAACCAGAAGCGCCTGGCCCAGTCCCAGGAGACGGTGACCCAACAGTCGATCGAAGCGCAGAAATCCGGCGGCAGCAGCCTGCTCGCCAGTGAAAGCGCGGCCAATCTGAAACTCTCCGATTACCTGCTCAAAAGCACCGACCGCCTCAACGTGGTAACCCAGCAGAACCTGCAGACCAAGCAGCAGCTGGACAGCGTCACCCAAAGCGATTCAGCCCTGGAAGAGCAGATCAGCGTGCTCAAGGGTAGCCTGCTGCTGTCGAAGATTCTTTATAAGCAAAAACAGGCGCTGCCCCACCTCAAGCTCGACCGCGATCTGGCCGATCAGATCGCCGATATTCGCCTGTACCAGTTCGAGGTCAGCCAGCAACGAGAGCTGCTCAGTAATCCGAGTGCCTACGTTGACACCCTGCTGGCGACCCAAACGCCGGAGCAGGTCACTCCACAGTTGCGCAAGACCCTGCTCGAGCTGGCAACCACCCGCGCCGATCTGCTGGAACGACTGAACCGCGAGCTGAGCGCCGTACTCAACGAATCCATCACCCTGCAACTGAACCAGAAGCAGCTGCTCGCCACGGCACAAAGCCTGCGCGCGACCCTTGATGAACAGATGTTCTGGATTCCCAGCAACAAGCCACTGGACCTCGAGTGGATGCGCGCAGTCCCTGAGCGACTGGAACGACAGATCACCACCCTGCCATGGGCTTCAAGCCTGAGCGAGCTGGCCGACGGCCTGACCCAGCGCCCGCTGCTGTTCCTGCCACTGGCATTGCTGATCGGCGCCTTGCTATGGCGACGCAAAAACCTCTATGCCCAGCTGAACAAGGTTCACCAGGACATCGGCCATTTCAAGCGCGACAGCCAGTGGCATACGCCCCAGGCAATTCTGATCAATATCCTGCTGGCGATGCCGGTTTCCCTGGCGCTGGCCCTGTGCGGGTATGCCTTGCAGATCGATGCCCGGGGACAGAACACCAACCTGGGTGCGGCGCTGCTGCAGATTTCCCAGGCCTGGCTGGTGTTCTACACCGCCTACCGGACCCTCGCGCCGGGTGGCGTGGCCGAACTGCATTTCCGTTGGGAAAAGCGCCAGGTCGAATTTCTCCAGGGCTGGATCCGTCGACTCGGGCTGGTGGTGTTGGCGCTGGTGGCGGTGGTTGCCGTCGCCGAGCTGCAACCCGCGGCATTGGCCGATGACGTCCTCGGGATGCCGGTAGTCCTGACCTGCTACGCCTTGATGACCTGGCTGCTCAGCCGGCTGCTGATCAGCAGCCCGACGCACCGCAACGCTTCACTGTTTCGCAAAGCCGTCGGGGTTTTGTTCACCGCCCTGCCGATCGCCTTGTTCATCGCGGTGTGCTTCGGCTATTACTACACCGCACTGAAACTCAGCGACCGATTGATCAACACCCTTTACCTGCTGATGTTCTGGCTGGTGATCGAAGCCACCTTCGCTCGCGGCCTGGGTGTCGCTGCGCGACGTCTGGCCTACCAGCGGGCACTGAGCAAGCGCCAGGCGGCCAAGGAAGCCGGGGATGGCGAAGCAGTGGTTGAAGAGCCGACGCTGGACATCGAGCAGGTCAATGAACAGTCCATGCGCCTGATCCGTCTGGCACTGCTCGGTGGTTTCATTGCCGCGCTGTATTGGGTCTGGTCGGACCTGATCACGGTCTTCTCGTACCTGGACAACGTCACCCTCTACGAATACACCAGCGGCAGCGGCGCCAACGTCAGCATGGTGCCAATCAGCATCGGCGACTTGCTCGGGGCGCTGATCATCATCGGCATTACCTTCGCCCTGGCGCGCAACCTGCCCGGTCTGCTGGAAGTGCTGGTGCTGTCCAAGCTCGATCTGGCCCAAGGCAGCGCCTACGCCACCACCACGCTGCTGTCCTATGTGATCGCCGGGGTCGGTTTCGTCTCCACGTTGTCCACCCTCGGCGTGAGCTGGGACAAATTGCAATGGCTGGTGGCGGCGCTGTCAGTAGGTCTGGGTTTCGGCATGCAGGAAATCTTCGCCAACTTCATCTCGGGGATCATGATCCTCTTCGAGCGCCCGGTCCGGATCGGCGACACCATCACCATCGGCAACCTGTCCGGCACGGTAAGCAAGATCCGCATCCGCGCGACGACTATCACCGACTTCGACCGCAAGGACATCATTGTCCCGAACAAGACGTTCATTACCGGGCAACTGATCAACTGGTCGCTGACCGACACCATCACTCGGGTCACCCTCAAGCTCGGGGTCGACTACGGCTCCGATCTCGACCTGGTCAAGGAGCTGCTGCTCAAGGCCGCCCAGGACAATCCGCGAGTCCTCAAAGACCCGGCGCCCCATGTGTACTTCCTGAATTTCGGCGAAAGCACCCTGGACCACGAACTGCGTATGCACGTGCGAGACCTGGGCGACCGCAACCCGGTGCTCGATGAGGTCAACCGCTTCATCAACCGCGAGTTCAAGAAACAGAAGATCAACATCTCGTTCCGGCAGATGGAGGTCTACCTGAAAAATCTTCAGGGCCAGGAGTACAAGATGGTGCCCATCGAATCGGAAAACAAAACCATCGTGCCCGCGCCCGTCGGCGAATCGACGCAAGAGCCACCGCCGACCAAACTCGACTAACCACGCTATCCCTAGCAGAATGCTCGGACATTCTGCTGGAGATGGCCGTTGAAAGCCCTCGACGAACTGACCTTCGACAACCGTTTTGCCCGCCTGGGCGACGCGTTTTCAACCCATGTGCTGCCTGAACCGATCGCCGATCCGCGGCTGGTGGTAGCCAGCCCCACCGCCATGGCCCTGCTCGACCTCGACCCGGCGATTGCCGAGACTCAGGAGTTCGCCGAGCTGTTCAGTGGCCACAAGCTCTGGGCCGAGGCCGAACCGCGGGCGATGGTTTATTCCGGGCATCAGTTCGGCTCCTACAACCCACAACTGGGGGACGGTCGCGGGCTGCTGCTGGCCGAGGTCTACAACGAGGCTGGCGAGCATTGGGACCTGCACCTCAAGGGCGCCGGGCAAACGCCCTATTCGCGCATGGGCGATGGTCGGGCGGTGCTGCGCTCGTCGATCCGCGAGTTTCTCGCCTCTGAAGCACTGCACGCGCTGGGCATTCCCACTACCCGCGCGCTCTGCGTGATTGGCTCGAGTACCCCGGTCTGGCGCGAGAAGCAGGAACGCGGGGCGATGCTGCTGCGCCTGTCACCAAGCCATGTGCGCTTCGGACATTTCGAATATTTCTACTACACCAAGAGGCCCGAGCAACAGAAGCAGCTCGGCGAGCACGTGCTGGCGATGCATTTTCCGGAGTGCCTGGAACAACCCGAACCGTATCTGGCGATGTTTCGCGAGATCGTCGAGCGCAACGCCGAGCTGATTGCCAAATGGCAAGCCTACGGCTTCTGCCACGGTGTGATGAACACTGACAACATGTCGATCCTAGGCATTACGTTCGACTTCGGCCCGTTCGCCTTCCTCGATGACTTCGACGCCCAGTTCATCTGCAACCACTCCGATGACCAGGGCCGCTATTCCTTCAGCAACCAGGTGCCCATCGGCCAGTGGAACCTCAGCGCCCTGGCCCAGGCCCTGACACCATTCATCAGCGCCCTGGCCCTGCGCGAAACCCTCGGCTTGTACTTCCCGCTGTACCAGGCCCATTACCTGGATCTGATGCGCCGCCGCCTGGGCTTCACTACTGCTGAGGACGAGGATCAGAAACTGGTCGAAGGCTTGCTGCAATTGATGCAGAACAGCGGCGTCGACTACAGCCTGTTCTTCCGCCGTCTGGGTAATGAGTCCGCCAAACTGGCCGTCGCCCGCCTGCGTGACGACTTCGTCGATCTCCAAGGCTTCGATGCCTGGGCCGAGCGCTACACCGCCCGCGTCGCCCGCGAGGGTTCCGATAACCAGGAGCAGCGCCGCAGCCGCATGCACGCGGTCAATCCGCTCTACATCCTGCGCAACTATCTGGCGCAGAAAGCCATCGATGCGGCCGAGAGCGGCGATTACCAGGAAGTTCGTCGCCTGCAGGCGGTACTGAGCAATCCATTCGAAGAACAACCGGGAATGGAAAGCTATGCCGAACGCCCACCCGAGTGGGGCAAACATCTGGAGATCAGCTGTTCGTCGTGAAGCCGGTTAGAAAAACACATCCGCCTTCACACTGAAGCGCTCGGCCAACCAGCGAATCTGTCGCAGGTTGAGCTTGCGCTTGCCACTCAGGATTTCCGAGACGACCGATTGAGCGCCCACCCCTGGCAGGTCGCTCTGGCTCAATCCATGTTCGCGCATCAGGTAGCGAAGAACATCGACGCCACTGGCCACCGGCATCGGTCGGTGCTCACGGTCATAGGCCTCTAACAGGTCTCCCAGAATAGTCGCCAGACTGGCCAACGGGTTCGACTCGTCGTCGCCGATCAGCTCCAATAACTCATCCAGAGAAGCGACCAGCAGATCGTAATCCGCTTCGTTCTTTGGTTTACGCAGCAGCGGTGACACGAAGTGCCAGTGCTCGGCGGCTTGTTTGATCAGAACGCTCATCGACGTTCCTCCTTCCACTTTCCCTTGTCATAGTCGCGATGATCCAGCACGTGCTTGATATAGAGCCGTTGCGCCCGGTAATGGACTACCGCGATCAATCGCAGCTTGTTCCCGCCGATATCAAACACATGTAACGACCCTACCTTATCCGTCGCAGGAAACATCCTCTTCATTGCTGCAAAGTCGCCAGGGCTATTGGACTTGACCACTCGATACCATGCATCCAGCGCGCTGGCGGAGTGTGGCCATTTTTCCTTGGCTTCCCAAATTCGTTTTTCAGCAATCACATGCATGCAACATCCTTATCGCATATTGCTATGGAGATTAAACATAGAAGCGAAATATCGCAACTTGCTATACAGCTCGGCAGACCGACGGTAAATCCCTCAGGCTTGATCCCAGCCTAGAGTCGCCGCGTCTCCTTGGACGATTGAAAATGTGAGGACATGCGACGAACCATCTCTCATCAATAACCAAACGCATTCTGGCCGCCAGTAACCACTGGGTGTCGCCAGGTCCTGGTGCCTGACACCGAGGCCTTGATAAATCACGTCTGCGGCTCCAGATCAGATGGATCACCCACTCACTGGAGCCGCCCGTGCCCGATCCACTGCTAATCCCCTGCCCTCACTGCAACGGCCTCAACCGTATCCCCGCCGAACGCCTGGGCGATCAGCCCAAGTGCGGCCGCTGCAAAGCCGAGGTGTTGCTGAGCAAGCCTTTCGAATTGAAGCAGGGCGATTACGCCAGCCAGATCAAGGGCGATCTGCCGTTGCTGGTGGATGTCTGGGCGGACTGGTGCGGGCCCTGCAAGTCATTTGCGCCCGTATTTGAGCAGGCGGCAGCGCAGTTGGCGGGCAAGTGTCGACTTGCCAAGCTGGACAGTGAGGCCAATCAGCCGTTGTCGGCACAATTGGGCATTCGCTCGATTCCCAGCCTGATTCTGTTCAAGAACGGCCAGGAAGTCGCGCGCCAGAGCGGCGCTTTCCCGCTACCACAGTTGCTGAGCTGGTTGCGCAGTCAAGGCATCTGAAGCACTGGGTGCCCCCAAAAGATCGCAGCCTTCGGCAGCTCCTACGGTTATTTGCATACAGCTGATAATTTTCGGTCGTACCAACTCGGCGTAGGAGCTGCCGCAGGCTGCGATCTTGGCGATCTTGCCCGCGCTGAAGGTCAGGCGTTCTCCAGCAGGGCGTGCAGCTCGACAAATTGCTGGGTCAGTTTGTGCCGTGGGTCGAGGTGAATCAGCGGCATGTTGGCCTGGTGGGATTCGCGCATGCGCACTGAGCTGCCCAGGTATACCGGCAGTACCGGCAGACCTTCGCCGATCAGCTCATCGAGCATTTGCTGCGGCAGAGTCGCTCGGGCCTGAAACTGGTTGACCACAATGCCTTCGACTTGCAGGTCTTCGTTGTGGTCTTCCTTGAGCTCTTCGATTTCCGCCAGCAGACCGTAGAGCGCCTGGCGGGAAAAACTGTCGCAATCGAAAGGGATTAGTACGCGATCGGCGGCGATCAGCGCGGATATCGCGTAGAAATTCAGGGCTGGTGGGGTATCGAGGTAAATTCGGTCGTAATCCTCGGCCAATCCATCCAGCAGTTTGCGCAGTTTGTTAATCTTGTGTTTCGCCTCGAGCTTGGGCTGCAAGTCGGCGAGTTCCGCGGTGGCGGTGACCACATGCAGGTTGTCGAACGGCGTTTCGTAGATATCCACCTGGTTTTTCTTCGAGAACGGTCCGGATGACAGAGTCTGCTTGAAGAAATCGGCGATACCCATCGGAATATCGCTACCGGTAAGCCCGGTGAGGTATTGAGTGGAGTTGGCCTGAGCATCGAGATCGACCAGCAGCGTCCGATAGCCTTCATGGGCGCTGACCGCTGCCAGATTGCAGGCAATGCTGGATTTGCCGACGCCACCTTTTTGATTGAACACCACGCGCCGCATGTCAAAACCTCCGTGCATCAAAGAATGACCGAGTGTAGTAGTCCACAGCTGCGCTTAGCTAGCACGTCAGGAAAGGGACTACGCAGTCAGTTTCCATTTATTTCCCAATAATGCGAATGGCCCCAGCAGAGGCGGCTGCAAAAAAACCGGACAATGACCCAACAGCACTTTTTTCTGAAAAATCGGTCAACTCTATTGAGCAAAATGTAACCACCGTTTGCTACAAGCCAGCTGTGCCGGGATAATGCGCGCCACTCGGCCATCGCGCCATGTACGGCTGGCCGCCCGTCAAAACGACTCGCCGTATCAAGGAAGCCCGCAGGGGCGGGATGAATTCAGTGATCAATTTCAATATCGCCCAATGGCGCGCCTGGGCTCCAGGGCTCGAAAGCGTGGACGATTGGCTGACCTGGAGTCGACAACCGGTCGTACTCGACAGCAGCGATGCTGCCCCCGATGTCTCATTTCTCCCCGCCATGCAACGCCGACGTCTCAGTCGCCTGGCGCGGATGGCCTTCAGTGTCGGCTGGCCATTGGCCGAAGGCCATGAGCAGCTACCGCTGGTCTTTATTTCCCGCCACGGTGAAACCCCGCGGACTTTCAACATCCTCTGCGAACTGGCCGCCGATCAACCCTTGTCGCCGACTCAGTTCAGCCTGTCGGTCCACAACGCAGTGATTGGACTGTGGTCGATCATGCGCGGCGAAACCAGTGAAATGACCGCTCTCGCGGCAGCTGGCGACGGCCTTGAACACGGTATGTTAGAGGCTGCCACACTGCTCGACGAAGGGGCACCGGCGGTGTTGCTGGTGGTCACCGAAGAGCAGCCGCCCGAGGCATACGCCACCTGGATCGATGACGTGCCCTTTGCGTACGCCGTCGGCTTGTTATTGACCCGGGGCGATGATTGGCAGCTGTCACTGAGCAGCGCCACCGCCGAGCCGGCCAAAGCCGACTGGCCCCATGCCCTGAATCTGTTGCGTACCCTGCTCAACGAGCAGACCCACTGCCAACATGCCTGGAAGAATCGTGTATGGACCTGGCAACGCAACCCTTGAAGGATAAGCGCCGTGACGCCTATTACTGGCGCCTGCTGGCCACCGCCGCAAGCTTTGCGCTATTCGGCGCGGGCGGACTATGCCTGCGGCTGGTGATCTTCCCGCTGCTCAGCTGCCTGCCGGGCGATGCCCAGCTGCATCGGCAACGGGCGCGGCGCACCATCGGTCGATTGTTCTGGTTTTTCATCCGCTTCATGGCTCGCACAGGCGTGTTGACCTACAAGGTCGAAGGCGCGGAAAACCTCGGTCGTCCGGGACAGCTGATCATCGCCAATCACCCGTCGCTGATCGATGTGGTGTTCCTGATCGGCCTGGTGCGCAACGCCAACTGCGTGGTCAAACAGAGTCTCTGGAAAAATCCCTTCACTCGCGGGCCGCTGCGTTCCACCCAATACATCAGCAATGATGGCAGTATGGACATGCTGGATGCCGCCGCGCAGGCTCTGCAAAATGGACAGACGCTGATTATCTTCCCCGAGGGCACCCGCACCCGGCCTGGCCAACCGCCGGCCTTTCATCGGGGCGCTGCGGCAATCGCCCTGCGTGGTGCGAAAATCGTGACCCCGGTGATTATCACGGTCAGTCCGACCACCCTGACCAAAGCCCAACCCTGGTATCGCATCCCATCTCGTCGCGCGCACTTCAGTTTGCGTGTCGGCGCCGATATAGACCCACAGGCCTTTGTCGAGCTTGGCCCGCCTCCCCAGGCCTCGCGCAAGCTCAACGATTACCTGCACCACTACTTTATCAAGGAGCTCGCCGAAGATGAGCGATCTACAACACGACCTGCTGCATGAAATCAAACTGTTGATCATCGACGCCCTGGGCCTCGAAGACATCAGCGCACAAGACATCGGCGACGAGCAGATACTTTTCGGTGAAGGCCTGGGCCTGGACTCGGTGGACGCACTCGAACTCGGCCTGGCGATCCAGAAAAAGTACGGTATCAAGATCGATGCCGACGCCAAGGACACCCGCAATCACTTCACCAATGTGGCCAGCCTTGCGGCTTTCGTCACTGCAAAAAAACAGGCAGCTTGAGACCGGACCATGCAAACTCGTGACGACATTTTCAACACCCTGCGCGATGCCCTGGTCGAACTCTTCGAGCTGGAACCCGAACGCGTCACCCTTGAGTCCAACCTGTATCAGGACCTGGAAATCGACAGCATCGACGCGGTTGACCTGATTGACCATATCAAGCGCCAGACCGGCAAAAAAATCGCCGCCGAAGAGTTCAAGGCGGTGCGCACCGTCAGCGATGTGGTCGAGGCGGTCTACCGTCTGGTTCAACCGGCCGCATGAGCCGTCTGATTGGCCTTGGTCTGCTGCTGGCGGGCCTGCTGTACCCCTTTGCGGTGTATTACGGCATGGAGCATTTCGCCCCGTGGCAGTTCGGCCTGCTGCTGGGCAGCCTGTGGCTGGCGCGTGCGCTGACCAGCGCGCGGCGTCCCGGCAGCCTGTGGATGGCAATCGCTGCGATTGCTTTTTGCCTGCTGCTGGCGCTGTTCGATAGCCCGCTGTTGTTGCGCTGGTACCCGGTGCTGATCAGCAGTTTCATGCTGGCGCTGTTTGGCCTGAGCCTGAAATACGGACCGCCGATGATTGAACGTCTGGCGCGCTTGAGCGAGCCGGAACTACCGGAAAGGGCGATTCGCTATACCCGCCAGGTAACGATTGCCTGGAGTGTGTTTTTTCTCTGTAACGGTTTGCTCGCAGCCGCCCTGACCCTCTGGGCGCCGCTGAGTTGGTGGGCGTTGTACACCGGCCTGATCTCCTACGGGTTGATCGGTTTGCTGTTTGCCATTGAATGGTTATTGCGACAACGCGTACGAGGCCGCGCATGAATTGGATAAAACTTGAGCACCTGTTGCTCAAGGCTCAGCCAGGGCGCGCCGTGACGGCTGACCCGGCACTGAACCACGTTGAGCTATGCACCCAGGCGTCAAGTCTCGCTGCCGGCCTGCAGGCCCGGGGTGTACAACGCATTGCCGTGTACCTGGACGACGCCGCTGACCTGGCAATCGCCCTGCTCGGTGCCTGGCGCGCCGGCGTCAGCGTGTTGTTGCCCGCCGACCTGCAAGCCCAGACCCGGCAACGCTGGTCGAACGAGGTGGACCTGTGGCTGACCGATCAGGCGGGCGACGCCGCGCTCAGCGATCTGTTTCAAGCCCCGCTGCCTCCAGCCGAACTGGATCTGGACCACTGCCACCTGAGCCTGTGCACCTCCGGCTCCAGCGGCGAACCCAAGCGCATCGAAAAAAGCCTGCGGCAACTGGCCAACGAAGTTGAAGCCCTGGAGCAGCTCTGGGGTGCGGATCTGGGCGAGGCCTGCATCATCGGCAGCGTCGCCACCCAGCACATCTATGGTTTGCTGTTCCGCGTACTCTGGCCGCTGTGTGCGGGGCGCCCGTTCGTGCGCAAACAACTGCCATTCCCCGAAGACTTGCAGCGCGCCAGCCGTGAACACCCGGCCTTTGCCTGGGTCGCCAGCCCGGCGTTGCTCAAGCGCATGGGCGACAACCTCGACTGGCCGGCACTGAGTGCGGTGCGACGGGTGTTTTCTTCCGGCGGCGCCTTGCCTGCCGAGGCCGCGAAGAGCTTGCGGCAACGCTTGCAGCAATGGCCCACGGAAATTCTCGGCAGCTCGGAAACCGGCGGCATCGCCTGGCGCCAGGGCGACAGCCTGTGGCAGCCGTTCGCTGATGTACAATTGAGCCAGGACAGTGACGGCGCGCTGCGCATTGCTTCGCCGTACTTGCCAGCCGGTCACGTCGAACAGACTGCCGATGCCGCACGAATAACCGCTGACGGGCGCTTCGAGCTGCTGGGACGGTTGGACCGGATCGTCAAACTGGAAGAGAAACGTATCTCGTTGCCAATGCTCGAACAGGCACTGGTCAACCACAACTGGGTCGCCGAAGCGCGCCTGGGCGTGGTCCAGGAAAACCGTGCGTCCCTGGGTGCCTTGCTGGTGTTGAGCGAACAGGGCCTGCATGCCTTGCGCAACCAAGGTCGAC
The DNA here is from genome assembly GCF_902497895.1 of Pseudomonas fluorescens. Taxonomy (GTDB): domain Bacteria; phylum Pseudomonadota; class Gammaproteobacteria; order Pseudomonadales; family Pseudomonadaceae; genus Aquipseudomonas; species Aquipseudomonas fluorescens_BP. Next base: position 48,651 of record NZ_CABVHQ010000019.1, on the reverse strand, counting down.
GCGCCCTGACCGAGGAACTGCGCCAACACCTCAGCCAGCATTGCGAGACATTGGCGTTGCCGCGGCGCTGGCGCTTGCTGCCCCAAATGCCGTTGAACGCCCAAGGCAAGCTGCCGCAAGCCGAGGTCGAAGCCCTGCTGCTGGCTCCGCGTCCGCAAGCGCCACAAGTGCTAGAACAGCTCGAAGCCAATGGCGAGTGGAGCCTGCAACTGGCGGTACCACCGGACCTGGCCTGCTTCAGTGGCCACTTCCCGAAAACCCCGGTATTGCCTGGCGTGGTGCAAGTCGATTGGGCGTTGAGCCTGGGTCGGCAGTTGCTCGATTTGCCTGGCAAGTTCGTCGGGATGGAGGTGTTGAAGTTCCAGCAACTGGTGCGCCCCGGCGATCACGTCCAGCTGCATCTGCGCTTCGATCCGGAGCGCGGCAAACTGTACTTCACCTATCGCAACGACACCGCGACTTGCTCCAGCGGGCGGATAGTGCTGGAGGCGGTGCATGTTTAATCTGTGGCGAGGGAGCTTGCTCCCGCTGGGCTGCGAAGCAGCCCCAAAACCTGCAATTGCGATTTTTCTGGCACAACCCGTTAGCTGCATTGCGACCGCTGCGCGCTCGAGCGGGAGCAAGCTCCCTCGCCACAATAGGGATGCGGAGGTCGCTGATCATGCATAACCCCTGCGCCATCATCCCGGTCTACAACCACGAAACCACCATCCCGGCCGTGGTCGAGGCAGTGCGCGCCAACGGTCTGCCCTGCATCCTGGTGGACGACGCCAGTAGCCCGTCCTGTGCAGCCGTGCTTGAGCAGTTGGCCGAGGCTGAACACATCTACCTGGTCAAGCACGCGGTCAACCAAGGCAAAGGCGCGGCGGTCATGGACGGTTTTCGCGAAGCGGCGCGCCTGGGCTTCAGTCATGCCCTGCAAGTGGACGCCGATGGTCAGCATGACCTGAGCGACATCAAGACCTTCATCGAAACTTCACGCATTCATCCGCAAGCGCTGATCTGCGGACACCCGAAATATGACGCCAGCGTACCGAAAGGCCGTTTATATGCACGTTATCTGACTCACGTCCTGGTCTGGATCAACACCCTGTCGCTGCAGATTATTGACTCCATGTGCGGCTTTCGTGTCTATCCATTGCCGCCAACCCTGGCACTCATCAACTCGGTGCAGATCGGCAAACGCATGGACTTCGACTCGGACATCATCGTCCGCCTGGCCTGGCGCAACCAGCCGATGCACTGGCTGCACACCAAGGTCCATTACCCGCAGGATGGTATCTCACACTTTCGAATGTTCCACGACAACGTGCTGATTTCGAGCATGCACACCCGGCTGTTCTTCGGCATGTTGCTGCGCGCGCCGATGATTCTTTGGCGCCGGTGGCGGACATGAGCATCAACACTGACAAGGAGCACTGGGCCGAGCACAAGGAACGCGGCAGTTTCTGGCTGATGAAACTCATGGCGTTCGGCGTCAAAATGCTCGGGCGTAGAGTGTTGAGCCCGGTGCTGCACGCTATCGTCCTGTACTTTTACCTGTTCGGTCGCAGCGCGCGGCAGAGCGCCTGGCAATACCAGCAATACCTCGCCGACTGGAGCGGGCGCACGGAGCTGCGCCCCACCCAGCGACGGGTGTTCGGCCAGTTCATGGCATTTGCCGACTCCATGCTCGACAAGCTCGACGTCTGGAACGGCAAGCTGGGCATCGAGCACATCGAAATCGTCGACCCGGCGCTGCTGCGCCAACGGTTGCGCGGCGAGCGCGGACAAATGCTGGTGGGCGCGCATCTGGGCAACCTGGAGGTCTGTCGTGCCCTGGCCGAACTGGGCGAAAAGGTGACGATGAACGTGCTGGTGCACACCAAGCACGCCGAACGCTTCAACCGCCTGCTCGGCGAAGCCGGGGCGACCCACCTGCGACTGATTCAGGTCAGCGAACTGGACCCGGTGATCATGCTGCAACTCAACCAGCGGCTGGATCGCGGTGAGTGGCTGGCGATTGCCGGCGACCGCGTGCCGCTGCACGGCGGACGCACTGTGCAAGTCGATTTTCTCGGGCATCCGGCTGCCTTTGCGCAAGGCCCCTGGCTACTGGCCGGGCTGCTGAAGTGCCCGGTCAACCTGTTGTTTTGTCTGAAGCACAATGGGCGCTATCGGGTCACTCTCGAGCCTTTCGCCGACGCCATACTCTGGAAACGCAGCGACCGCGAGCAAGTTATCGCTCAGTGGACTGCACGCTACGCCGAACGTCTGGGGAAATATTGTCTCGAAGCGCCCCAACAATGGTTCAACTTTTACCCCTACTGGAAGACCGATGACCACGCATCCGCTTGAGCCGGTAATCTTCGGCGAACTCCCATTGAGCATTGAAGACGTGCTGGCCCTGGCCAACCGTCAGGTGCCGACACAACTGCAAAGCGACCCTGAGTTCCGCCAGCGCATCGCCAAAGGCGCGCAGTTTCTTGATTCCTTGCTCGACAAGGAAGGCGTGATCTATGGCGTCACCACCGGCTACGGCGATTCCTGCGTAGTCGCGGTGCCGCTGCACCACGTCGAGGCCCTGCCCCGTCATCTGTACACTTTTCACGGCTGCGGTCTGGGCAAAATGCTCGATGCCCAGGCCACCCGTGCTGTGCTGGCGGCGCGTTTGCAGTCGCTATGCCAGGGCGTGTCCGGGGTTCGCGTTGAGCTGCTGGAGCGTCTGCAAGCCTTTATCGACCTGGACATTCTGCCGCTGATTCCCGAAGAGGGTTCGGTGGGCGCCAGCGGTGATCTGACGCCGCTGTCTTACGTGGCCGCGACCTTGTCCGGCGAGCGTGAAGTGATGTTCCGCGGTGAACGTCGACAAGCCGCCGATGTGCACCAGGAACTCGGCTGGACCCCGCTGATACTACGCCCCAAAGAAGCCCTGGCGCTGATGAACGGCACCGCCGTCATGACCGGTATTGCCTGCCTGGCCTTCGCCCGCGCCGATTACCTGCTGCAACTGGCCACGCGCATCACCGCGCTGAACGTGGTTGCGCTGCAAGGCAACCCCGAGCACTTCGACGAGCGTCTGTTCGCCACCAAGCCGCATCCGGGTCAAATGCAGGTCGCCGCATGGCTGCGCAAGGATCTGGCGATCGACGCGCCGACCGCGCCACTGCATCGCCTGCAGGACCGCTACTCGCTACGCTGCGCGCCCCACGTGCTCGGTGTGCTGGCCGACAGTCTGAACTGGTTGCGTTCGTTCATTGAAATCGAGCTCAACAGCGCCAATGACAACCCGATCATCGACGCCGAAGCCGAACGTGTGCTGCACGGTGGGCATTTCTACGGTGGGCATATCGCGTTCGCCATGGACAGCCTGAAAACCCTGGTAGCCAACGTCGCCGACCTGCTCGATCGGCAGCTCGCGCTGCTGGTGGACGTGCGCTACAACCATGGCCTGCCGAGCAACCTGTCCGGCGCCAGCGCCGAGCGGGCGATGCTCAACCACGGCTTCAAAGCAGTGCAGATCGGCGCCAGCGCCTGGACCGCCGAAGCCCTGAAAAACACCATGCCGGCCAGCGTCTTCTCGCGCTCCACCGAATGCCATAACCAGGACAAGGTCAGCATGGGCACCATCGCCGCCCGGGATGCGATCCGCGTACTGGAGCTGACCGAGCAGGTCGCCGCCGCCACCTTGCTGGCGGCCAACCAAGGCGTCTGGCTGCGCAGCCAGGCCGAAGACGCGCGGCCATTGCCGCCGGCCCTGGCCGAGATGCACGCCGAGTTGGCCAAGGACTTCCCGCCGGTTATCGAAGACCGTGCGCTGGAAGCCGAGCTGCGCCTGTGCCTGCAGCGTATCGCCGAGCAACACTGGAGGCTGCATGCGTAGCAAGGGAGTGATTCACGCCGATACGGAAATCCTCGTGCCGTTCTTCGACATCGACACGATGGACGTGGTCTGGCACGGCCATTACGTCAAATACCTGGAAGTCGCTCGCTGCGCCTTGCTGGACAAGATCGGCCACAACTACACGCAGATGAAAGATTCCGGTTACGCCTGGCCAGTGATTGACCTGCAACTGCGCTACGTTCGCGGGGCTACCTTTGGCCAGAAGCTCAACGTCCGCGCAAGCCTGGTGGAGTGGGAAAACCGCTTGAAGATCAGCTATCTGATCAGTGACCTGGAAAGCGCCGAACGCCTGACCCGCGCCAGCTCCGTGCAGGTCGCGGTGGATCTGGCCAGCCGCGAAATGCAACTGGCATCGCCCAAGGTGTTTATCGACGCCGTCGAGAAGGTGTTGCCATGAGATTTTTCTGGCACACCCCCCCTCGTAGCAGCTGCCGCCAGGCTGCGTCCGGCCGCGAAGCGGTCGTAAAATCCGAGTCCGCGGTCTTTCAGGAAAATCCGATGCGCCGAATTGCGACCGCTTCGCGGCCGAACGCAGGCTTCGCCAGCTGCTACGGAAAAACTCTGAGTTTGATTCTGCTGCTCGGTCTGTCATCGCTGGCCAACGCCTTCGACCTGCAACAGCTCAGTGATCAACTCGCCAAACCAGAGGTGATCCATGGCAGTTTCATCCAGGAAAAACACCTGCGCGCCCTGCCACAGCCGCTGACCAGCAAAGGTACCTTCGTCCTGGCGAAAAACCACGGGCTGCTCTGGCTGCTGAAAACCCCGCTGCCACAGGACTACCGCATCAGCGCCGAGGGCATTGCCCGACGTGAGGGCAACGGCTGGCAAATGCTCCCGAACAAGAGCGCCGGCGCCGAGCAGAACCGTTTGTTCCTCGCTGTACTGCAAGGTGATAGCAGCGGTCTGCAACGGGACTTCGATCTGCATCTGGAGGGCGATGCCCAACAGTGGAAGCTGACCCTGACGCCGCGCTCCATGCTGCTCAAGCAAGTCTTCACCCAAATCAACATCGACGGCGGCGAGCTGGTGCAACGCATCGAGTTGCTGGAAACCCAGGGCGACAGCACCCTGCTGCGCATGCAGGACACCACCGGCAGCCAACCTTTGAGCGATGCGGAGCAACATGACTTTGCCGAGTGAACGCTGGTTGCCGCGCCTGTTCCTGATCCTGCTGGTGGCCGTATTGGCACTGGCCGGCTGGCAGTGGCGTGGCGCTGCGCCGCTGTCCGCCAACCTGATGGAACTGGTACCCGGCAGCGCGCCGGATGCACTGGAACTGCGCGCCGAACAGCGCATACAAGAGCCGCTGAACAGCGAAGTGCTGGTATTGGTCGGCCATGCCGATCGCCAGCAGGCCATTGCCATGGCCGAGCAACTTGGCGATCAATGGAAGGCCAGCGGTTTGTTCGAGAAGGTCCAGTGGAACCTGCAAGCGGACCTGCCGGCGTTGCGCACCCAGTTGCTGCAAGGGCGGCTGGCAATGCTCGCGCAAGAGGATCGCCAGCAACTGATCGAGCAGCCCCAGGCGTTTATCCAGCGGCGCGTGCAAGCACTGTTCGATCCCTTCGGCGGGTTCAGTCTGGTGCCGAGCCAGGACGATTGGCTCGGCCTGACCGGACGCATCCAGAATAGCCAGCCGCAACGCGGCTCGGTGCAGCTGGACATCGGCAGCGGTGCGTTGATCGCCGATGCCGACGGCAAGAGCTGGGTACTGCTGCGGGCCCGGACTCAGGGCAACGCCTTCGACCTGCACCTGCCGCTGCAAGTGGCCGAGCTGCTGAAACAGAGTCGCGAACACGCGGCGCAGGCCGACGTGCAATTGCTCGCTGCCAGCGGCCTGCTGTACGCCGCCAACGGTCAGCAGCAGGCGAGTCGCGAGATCACCTGGGTCGGTGGTGGTGCCACCGTCGGCATTCTGTTGTTGCTGCTGTTGGCCTTCCGCCGCTTTCGGGTGTTGCTGGCCTTTGTTCCGGTACTGGTGGGCATGCTGTTTGGCGCAGTGGCTTGCGTGGCGCTGTTCAGTCATATGCACGTGATGACACTGGTGCTGGGTTCGAGCCTGATCGGCGTAGCGGTCGACTACCCACTGCATTACCTGTCCAAGAGTTGGAGCCTGAAACCCTGGCACAGCTGGCCGGCGCTGCGCCTGACCTTGCCGGGGCTGACCTTGAGCCTGGCCACCAGCTGCATCGGCTACCTGGCACTGGCCTGGACGCCGTTCCCGGCATTGACCCAGATTGCCGTGTTTTCCGCCGCCGGTTTGCTGGGTGCTTACCTGGCCGCTGTGTGCCTGTTGCCGGCACTGCTCAAGGGCATCGATCTGCGCCCGGCGCAGTGGCCGCTCAGTGTTGCCCAATGGTTGCTGGACCTGCGTGCAGCGCTGCTGCGTCGGATCCCCAGCCCGGGTCTGCTGGCGTTGCTAGTGGTGTTCTGCGCCGGCGGCTTGTGGCAACTCACCACCAGGAACGACATCCGCCAATGGATCAGCGCACCACCCCAGCTGATGAACGAAGCCCAGACGATTGCGCGAATCACCGGCTATCAGCCCACCAGTCAGTTCTTCCTGGTGCGCGCTGCCGATCAGCAGCAACTGCTTGAACGTTCGACCGCCCTGAGCCAACGTCTGGATCAATTGGTCAACCTGGATAAACTCCAGGGCTACCTGGCCCTGAATCAATTAGTCAGCCCGCCCAGCGAACAACAACGAGTTCGCGAGGCACTGAATAAATTGCCGCAATTCTGGCAGCCGTTGCTCGACCTCGGCGTACCGCCCAGCGCACTGCAAACCGAGCTGACGCAGTTGCGGGCGCTGCCCATCCAGGATATCGACGCGGCCTTGATCGGGCCGCTCGCCGAGCCGTGGCGCCCATTGTGGCTGGGCTCCACCAGCGATGGGGTGGCCGGCATGGTCAGCCTGCAAGGTCTGAACAACCCGGCGTTGCTGCGGGTTCAGGCGCTGGACTTGCCCGGCGTGCAGTTGGTTGATCGGCTGGGGGATCTGAACACTATCTTTGCCGCGACCCAGGTCAGCGCCGCTGAATTGAAACTGTTGTCCTGCGTGCTGATCGTGCTGCTGCTGATCCTGCCGTTTGGCTTCGGTGGCGCGTTGCGAATTGTCGCCCTGCCGTTGCTGGCGGCGTTGTGCAGTCTGGCCAGCCTTGGCTGGCTGGGACAACCGCTGACCCTGTTCAGCCTGTTCGGACTGCTGCTAGTGACCGCCATCAGCGTCGACTATGCGATCCTCATGCGTGAGCAAATCGGCGGCGCGGCGGTGAGCCTGCTCGGCACCCTGCTGGCGGCCGTGACCACCTGGCTGTCGTTTGGTCTGTTGGCGATTTCCAGCACCCCGGCGGTGAGCAATTTCGGTTTATCGGTGAGCCTGGGACTGGCCTACAGCTTTATCTTCGCACCCTGGGCCAGACCTCGGGCCCACGCCGTGCCGGCAGTGGGGTCGACGATATGATGATCGCACTGTTCTGGCTGCTGGCCCTGGTGCTGTTCGCGGTGGCGACCTGGGTCGGGCGGCGTTTCGGTTTGATCCCGATTGTCAGCCAGTTGATGCTGGCGACCTTTGGCCTGCCGCTGTTGATGCTGTTGTGGATCGAACCGCACTGGCAGCTGAGCGGTGCCGAGCTGGTGTCTCCAGGCTGGCTGAAAAACCTCTACAGCCTGGGTTTTGCCCTATTGCTGGGGCACATCCTGAGTGACGTGATCGAACTGCGGCTGGATCGTCAGAGCCTGAAAATTGCCCTGCCGAGTTTCTGCATTCCGTTCGCCTGCGGGCTGGCCACGGCCCTCTGGTTGCTGCCAAGCCAGCCGTGGCTGAGTTCGCTGGCGGTGGGTCTGCTGTTCGCGATCACCGCGATTCCGGTGCTCTACCTATACCTGCTGCACATCGGCTATCCGCTGGCGGCCACCCGCCGGCTGGTGCAGACCGCGATCGTCATCGACCTGACCTGCTGGAGCCTGTTCGCCATCGCCCAGGGCAGCCTGCACCTGAGCAGCCTGCTGCTGCCGCTGGCCGGCACCTGCCTGCCATTGCTGCTACGGGTGCTCGGCCTGCGTCAACCGCTGCTCTACAGCCTGGTTTTTTTCGGACTGCTGGTGGCCGCCGAACACTACAAGCTCAATGCACTGATTCTGGGTATCGGTTATCTGCTGTGGATGGCCGTCCTCAAGCTGCCACTGGTACTTCCGTTCAAGGCCAGCTGGATGAACCCTTTACAGACCTATATCGCGATCCCGCTGATCCTGACCTTCGGCATCGTGCAGATCAATGTACACAGCGCCATGGACAGCCTCAGCTGGTTCCAGCTCGGCGCTCTGTTGGTCCTGCCGATCCTCAGCAAACTGCTGGGTAACTGGCTCGGCCTCGGCTGGGCCGGCGCGTCCTTTGCCGGCGCCAGCCGCTGGCGGGAAAGCCTGCTGCTGAACATTCGTGGCTTGAGCGAGATCGTCTTCCTCAATCTGCTGCTGCAACAACAGCTGATCAGCCCGGCGCTGTATTTTGCGCTGATGTTGATGGGCTTGATCGCGACCTTGTTGCCGGCCGTTGCCGGTATCCACCGTACCCCCTCCCAGATCGCCGTCCCGGCAAGGAACTCCAGTGCCCACAATTGAAATGGAACGTCGTCAGGTTGTGATCATCGGCGCCGGCCCTTCCGGTGCCATCGCCGCGGCGCTGCTCAAGCGCAAAGGCCACGATGTGCTGATCATCGAGCGCCAGCATTTCCCCCGCTTCTCCATTGGTGAAAGCCTGCTGTCCCACTGCCTGGATTTCGTCGAAGAGGCCGGCATGCTCGACGCCGTCAATGCCGCCGGTTTCCAGCTGAAAAACGGTGCGGCCTTCGCCTGGGGCGAACGCTACAGCGCCTTCGATTTCGGTGACACCTTCAGCAACGGCAAGCCGACTACCTTCCAGGTGCTGCGTGCCGATTTCGACAAACTGCTGGCCGATCAGGCCGAGTTGCAGGGAGTGGATATCCGCTATGGCGAAGAAATCATCAGCGTCGACTTCGACCTGCCGAAACCGCAGTTGAGCGCCCGTCGCGAAGACGGCAGCGAGTACCGCATCGAAGCCGACTTCGTGCTCGACGCCAGTGGTTATGGCCGCGTGCTGCCCCGCTTGCTGGACCTTGAAGCACCGTCGAATTTCCCGGTGCGCCAGGCGGTGTTCACCCATGTTGAAGACCATATCGACAGCCCGCGTTTCGAGCGGGAGAAAATCCTCATTACCACTCACCCGATCCATCGCGATATCTGGTTCTGGACCATCCCGTTCAGCAACGGCCGCTGCTCGGTGGGCGTGGTCGCCGCAAAGGAACACTTTGAAGGTCGCCCTGGCGATCTGGATGAGTGCCTGCGCAGCTTTATCGATGAAACCCCAAGCCTTTCAGGCGTGCTGAATAACGCCGTATGGGACACCCCGGCGCGAGCCATCGGCGGTTACTCGGCCAACGTCAAAACCCTGCATGGGCCGGGCTTCGCCTTGCTCGGCAATGCCGCGGAATTCCTCGACCCGGTGTTTTCCTCCGGCGTGACCATCGCCATGCGTTCGGCGAGCATGGCCGCCGGCGTGCTGCATCGCCAACTGCAAGGTGAAAGTGTCGACTGGCAGAGCGAGTTCGCCGCGCCCTTGAAACGTGGCGTGGATACCTTCCGCTGCTACGTCGAAGGCTGGTACGCCGGGACTTTCCAGGATGTGATTTACCATTCGGGCGGTGCACCGGAGATTCGCGGCATGATCAGTGCGATCCTCGCCGGTTACGCCTGGGATGAGCGCAACCCGTTTGTCAGCGAATCCAGGCGTCGCCTGCGGATGCTCTCGGAAATTTGCGCGAGTGATACGCCATGACCCGTCAGTATCCGAGTGACAGCTGCGGCGTAAAAACCTTAGTCAAGGTGGTCCCGCGCAGCCCTCTGGAAGGTAAAATCTGATGATCCGCGCGCTGCTCTTGAGCTGTGCCCTACTGCTGAGCGCCTGCGCCAGCCAGGCACCGCTGCCAGAGAGAAACCCGAGCCTGGCGCTGCCGCTGCAATTGCACATCGAACGTCAGCAGGCAGGGCAACGTCAGGATTGGTTGCTGGTGATCCAAAGTGAAGGGCAAAGCATTCGCTGGTCGCTGATGGACCCGCTGGGAATCCCGCTGGCCCGTCAGCGTCTGGTCGAAGGCCAGTGGCAGGCCGACGGCTTGTTACCGCCTAATCCGGAAGCTCGCGAGCTGTTTGCCGCGCTGTTGTTTGCCTTGACGCCTGAAGGCGAACTGCTCGGCAACTATCCAACGGCGCAGCAACAGGGCTCGCAGCGCTCCCTTGGCCCCCGCTGGCAGATTCGCTATCAACACCCACGGATCTTTGAGTTGAACCTGCCTCAAGGCTTGCGCTATCACATCACTCCACTGACTGCCGAGACCGCGTCATGACGGCTTATTTGAATGCCCTGGGGCTGATCTGCGGTTTAGGCCGCGGCAAGCAGGAAGTTGCGCGCAAGCTGTTTGCCGGAGACTGCTCCGGCATGCGTCTCGAGAGCGGCTGGGTGCCTGATCGCGTGTTACCCGTGGCCGCCGTAAAAGGCGACCTCGCGGCGATTCCCGCCGAACTCGCCGAGCAACGCAGCCGCAATAACCAGCTATTGCTGGAAGCTGCACTGCAGATTCGGGATGACATCGACCAGGCGATTCAGCGCTATGGCCGCGGTCGTATCGGTATCGTCCTCGGCACCAGTACCTCGGGCATCGATGAGGCCAGCCAAGGGATTGCCAGCTACCTGCGCGACGGCCAGTTCCCCGCCGGTTACGACTATCAGCAACAGGAACTCGGCGCCCCGGCGAACTTTCTCGCCGACTGGTTGCAACTGACCGGCCCGGCCTATGTAATCTCCACCGCCTGCACCTCCAGCGCCCGGGCGTTGATGAGTGCGCAAAGGCTGCTGAACCTGGGCCTGTGCGACGCGGTGCTGTGTGGCGGCGTCGACAGCCTGTGCAAGTTGACGCTCAATGGTTTCTCGGCGCTGGAAGCGGTTTCCGAGCAACGCTGCAATCCGTTTTCGGTCAATCGCAACGGCATCAATATCGGCGAAGCGGCAGTGCTGTTTTTGATGAGCAAAAGCGCCAACGGCAAGCAGCCGATTGCCTTGCTGGGCGGCGGCGCCAGTTCCGATGCCCACCATATCTCCGCGCCCGAGCCGAGTGGCCGCGGCGCGCTGCAGGCCATGAATAAAGCTTTGAGCCGCGCGCACTTGCAGCCTGAGCAGATTGGCTACCTGAACCTTCACGGCACCGCGACGCAGCATAACGACGCCATGGAAAGCCTGGCGGTCGCGACGCTGTTCCCCGGCGGCGTGGCCTGCTCATCGACCAAGCCCATGACCGGCCACACCCTCGGTGCAGCCGGAGCACTGGAGGCGGCCTTCTGCTGGCTGAGCCTGGCTGCCGACAACAGCGAACACGCGTTGCCGCCGCACATCTGGGATGGCCAGGCCGATCCTCAGTTGCCCGAGTTAAAATGGGTTACTTCAGCCGATCGCCTCGACCAAAGCGCACCGCGCTGTCTGATGAGCAACTCCTTTGCCTTCGGTGGCAACAACGTCAGCCTGATTATCGGAGACGCCCCATGATTGATTGGCCGCTCGCCGAGCTGATTCCCCACGCTGGCGACATGATCCTCATCGACCAGGTGCTGTCGTTCGACGAAGAACAAATCCACACCCGCCTCACGGTCAAGCCCGGCGGCGTGTTCAGCCGTCCCGACGGCAGCCTGCCAGCCTGGATTGGCGTCGAGCTGATGGCCCAGAGCGTCGCCGCCTATGCCGGTTGTCGCGCGCGCCTGCTGGGCAATCCGGTGGAGTTGGGATTTCTGCTCGGTACGCGTAAATTTGAATGCAACGTGGAATACTTCCCTGCTGGCACCGAGCTGACCCTGCATGCCCTGCGCTCCCTGGAAGACGCCAGCGGAATGGGCATCTTCGAATGTCATATCTACGGCCCTGGCATCCATGCCACTGCACGCCTGAACGTGTTCTGCCCGCCGCAGCCAACTCTCTACCTTGACGAACCCCAGGAGTCCAGTCATGACTGAATCCGTACTGGTCACCGGCTCCAGCCGTGGCATCGGCCGCGCCATTGCCTTGCGTTTGGCCCAGGCAGGTTTCGACCTGGTGCTGCACTGCCGCAATGGTCGTAGCGACGCCGAAGCCGTGCAGGCCGAAGTCCAGGCCCTGGGCCGTAGCGCGCGTATTCTGCAATTCGACGTGTCGGAGCGGGCCAGCTGCAAAGCCATTCTCGAAGCCGACGTCGACACCCATGGTGCCTATTACGGCGTGGTCCTGAATGCCGGGCTGACCCGCGACGGTGCCTTCCCGGCGCTCAGCGAGGACGACTGGGACGTGGTGATGCGCACCAACCTGGACGGTTTCTACAACGTGCTGCACCCGGTGATGATGCCCATGATCCGGCGCCGCGCCGCCGGACGAATTGTCTGCATCACCTCGGTGTCGGGGCTGATCGGCAATCGCGGGCAGGTCAACTACAGCGCCTCCAAGGCTGGACTGATCGGTGCTGCCAAGGCGCTGGCCATCGAACTGGGCAAACGCAAAATCACCGTCAACTGTGTCGCACCGGGCTTGATCGACACGGCGATGCTCGACGAAAACGTGCCGGTCGAAGAGCTGATGAAAATGATCCCCGCACAACGCATGGGCACCCCGGAAGAAGTCGCCAGTGCGGTGAACTTCCTGATGTCTGCCGAAGCGTCCTATATCACCCGGCAGGTTCTGGCCGTCAACGGAGGCCTGTGTTGATGAAGCGCGTCGTCGTCACCGGCATGGCCGGCATCACCTCACTGGGCAGCGACTGGGAAACCATCGCCGCCAACTTCCGCGCCAACCGCAGCGGCATCCGGCGCATGGATGAGTGGGACCGCTTCACTGAATTGAACACCCGGCTGGCCGGGCCGATCGATGACTTCAAGGTGCCCGCCCACTGGACTCGCAAACAACTGCGCAGCATGGGCCGGGTTTCACGGCTGGCGGTCGCCGCGGCTGAACGAGCCTTGGCTGACGCCGGGTTGCTGGGTGATGAATCGATCAAGGATGGGCGCATGGGCGTGTCCTGTGGCTCGTCCACCGGCAGCACTGACGAAATCAAAGCCTTCGGCCAGATGCTGCTGAACTCGGTTGCCGAAGGTCTGAATGCCAACTCTTACGTGCGCATGATGCCGCACACCACAGCGGCGAATATCAGCATCTTCTTCGGTCTCACCGGGCGGTTGATCCCGACGTCCAGCGCCTGTACCAGCGGCAGCCAGGGCATCGGCTATGCCTATGAAGCGATCAAGTTCGGCCGCCTGCCGCTGATGCTCGCCGGCGGCGCCGAAGAACTGTGCCCGACCGAAGCCATGGTCTTCGATGCGCTCTATGCCACCAGCCTGAAAAACGACGCACCACAGACCAGCCCGCGCCCTTACGACATCGGCCGCGATGGTTTGGTGATCGGTGAAGGCGGCGGCATGCTGGTGCTTGAAGAGCTCGAACACGCCCTCGCCCGCGGTGCGCATATTCATGCGGAAATCGTTGGTTTCGGCAGCAATGCCGACGGCCAGCACGCTACCCGACCGGAGCAAACCACCATGCGCCGGGCCATGGAGCTGGCCCTGGAAGACGCCGGAATCACGCCTGCCGACATCGGCTACGTCAACGGGCACGGCACCGCCACAGAGCAGGGCGACATCGCCGAAACCCAGGCCACCAGCAGCCTGTTCGGCAGCCGCATGCCGATCAGTTCGCAGAAGAGTTTCCTCGGCCATACCCTCGGTGCCTGTGGGGCGCTGGAGTCATGGTTCAGCATCGAAATGATGAACCGCGACCTATACGCGCACACCTTCAATCTCGATGACATCGACCCACGTTGCGGCGAACTGGACTACCTGCGTGGCGAGTTCCGGCAAATGAGCAACCAGTATGTGATGAACAACAACTTTGCCTTTGGTGGGGTCAACACCTCGCTGGTCTTTCGGCGTTGGCAGTAACTGGCATTTGTGGCGCCTGAGCTGGTGCAATCGCGAGCAAGTCGGATCGCCGCACCGTCGCTCCCACATTGGATCTTCGGTGTGCATGGGATCTGTATCCGACGCAGTGTAGGAGCGAGCTTGCTCGCGAAGGATCTTGAGTCGTAAAGGGTGATGGGCACCTGGAGAAACTCTCGCTGCCCATCCTTGCCGATCTCTTCAAAATCACTAATCCCGATCCCGATCCGTGACCCGATATCTCCACTCATCTTGTTAAAGATCAAAAGATCGCAGCCTTCGGCAGCTCCTACGCCGACCGTATTCACCTGCGGCATCACTGGTGTATGCAAACCCCCTGTAGGAGCTGCCGAAGGCTGCGATCTTTTATGGCCAGCAAATCGCCAAAGCCATGATCGACCAGTCCATCGAACACCTGTGGCCACGCACCGGGCCATAACCGAACGCTTCAACCGATGGACTCGGCCTTGCGGGTCAACAACTCGACAAACGCCTTGGCCATCGGTGAGCTTTGGTCCTTTCTCTGCACCAGCCATACCGCGGAGATCGCTAGCGGGTCGAGCAGGGGTCGATAGACCACGCCCTCGATGCGCATTTGCCGGTAAGAGGCTGGCAGTACCGACACTCCCAATCCCGCGGCCACCAGTCCGATAATGGTCATTGCCTCGCCGGCCTCTTGAGCGAAGTGCGGGCTGAACCCGGCCTCCCGCGCCAGGCTGAGCAGCTGGGTATACAAGCCGCTGCCATAGCTGCGCGGGAAAAACACAAAAGACTCAGGGGCCAGCGCCGACAGGTACAGACCTTCCTCACTGCCGACCACCAGTGGATGCTTGGAGCTGAGCACCGCCACCAGGGGCTCGCGCATCAACTCGACCACGCTCAACGAATCCGGCAGTGGCAAGGGGCGCATGAGGCCGACCTGGATCGACTGATCCACCAGCGCATCGGCCACCTGGGTGCTGCTCATTTCCCGCAGGTTCAGGTGCACCGCCGGGAAGCTCTGACGAAAGGCGAAAATCGCTTGTGGGATGTTCGAGTTGAACGGCGCTGACGAGGTGAAGCCGATCTTCAGTTCTCCCAGCTCGCCGAGTTGCGCGCGCCTGGCCACGTCGGCGGCTTTGTCGACCTGCGCCAGCACCAGCCGCGCCTCCTCAAGAAACAGTCGACCGGCTTCACTCAGCTCGACCCGACGATTGGTCCGCTCGAACAATCGTGCACCGACCTCCTGCTCCAGGGCTTGAATCTGCTGACTCAAGGGTGGCTGGGAGATGCCCAGCACCTGGGCAGCGCGGCCAAAGTGCAGTTCTTCGGCGACCGCGATGAAGTAGCGCAGGTGACGCAATTCCATGAAAACTCCATTAGGTCGTAAAACCTATCAAACAGGTCGAACAATATATTGGATAGAATCATTAGCTAGCTATATGCTTTTTTCATTGCCTGACCGCCTGCGCCCCACCGAGGTCCCCCGTGAAAACTGCTGTCGCCCCACTAGCCCACGAAATGCCGCCTGCTGCACCGGTCGCCGAACTGAATGACACTTACATCGAAAAAGGCACGCCGTCATTCATGCGCACGGTGCTGGCGCTGTTCTGCGGTGGCTTCGCGACCTTCGCCCTGCTCTATTGCGTGCAGCCGATGATGCCGCTGCTGTCCCAGGAGTTTTCCATCAACGCCGCGCAGAGCAGCTTGATCCTTTCGGTTGCCACCGGGATGCTCGCCATCGGCCTGCTGATCACCGGCCCGATTTCCGATCGCATCGGCCGTAAACCGGTAATGGTCGCGGCCCTGTTCGCCGCGGCGCTGTGCACCATCGCCAGTGCAATGATGCCGAGCTGGCAAGGAGTGCTGGTGATGCGCGCGCTGACCGGGCTGTCCCTGAGCGGGCTGGCGGCGGTGGCCATGACTTACCTGAGTGAAGAGATCCACCCACAGCACATCGGCCTGGCGATGGGTTTGTACATCGGTGGCAACGCGATTGGAGGTATGTGCGGACGCTTGATCACCGGTGTGTTGATCGACTTTGTCAGCTGGCACACCGCGCTGCTGGTGATCGGCGGTCTGGCGCTGATAGCGGCGGCGGTGTTCTGGAGGATCCTGCCACAGTCACGCAACTTCCGTTCACGCTCGTTGCACCCACGCAGCCTGCTTGACGGCTTCACCATGCACTTTCGCGACGCCGGTCTGCCATGGCTATTCCTCGAAGCCTTCCTGCTGATGGGCGCCTTCGTGACCCTGTTCAACTACATCGGCTATCGCCTGCTGGCCGAGCCGTACCACATGGACCAGGCATTCGTCGGCCTGCTCTCGGTGGTGTACCTGTCAGGGATCTACAGCTCGGCAAAAGTCGGCGCGCTGGCTGACACCTTCGGTCGCCGCAAAATGCTCTGGGGCACCATAGTGCTGATGCTGGCGGGGATTGCCTTGACCCTGTTCACGCCGTTATCGCTGGTACTCATCGGCATGCTGCTGTTCACCTTCGGCTTCTTCGGCGCGCACTCGGTGGCCAGCAGCTGGATCGGCCGCCGCGCGACCAAGGCCAGGGGCCAGGCGTCGTCGCTTTACCTGTTCAGCTACTACGCGGGGTCGAGCATTGCGGGGACCGTCGGCGGCGTGTTCTGGCACCTGGCGGGCTGGAATGGTATCGGGCTGTTTATCGGCAGTCTGCTGGTGGCGGCGCTATTGGTAGCGCTGCACCTGAGCAAGTTGCCGGTAAAAAGCGAACAGGGTCGCTAGGTGGCCCTGTTGTAACGACTGCGATCAGTTGATGACTTCCACCAGGTCGACATCGACTTCGCGGCTCATCAAACCCTTGTCGACCTCGCCGGTCAGCTTGACCTGGGTATTCTCATTGAAGCCCACCGGCGGCAGATCCTCATCGTCGATCTCGACCGTGATGGTGCCGGTGGCGTCCTTGAATTCGTACTTCTCGCCCTTCAACTTCTGGATCACATGGCCTTGCAGCACCACCGGGGTATCGTCGGGGGCGGCTTGCGCGGCAGCGACGGTGACCACCGATTGGGCGCCGGGACCGGTATAACCGGCGGTCGCCAAGGCAGCGGTACTGAACAGCGGGGCCAGCAGCAGAACGAAGTAACGGGTTTTCATGACAGTGATCCATTTTCGCTTTTGATGGGCTCAGCATAAGCCGCCAGGCTGAATTAAAACTTAATATAAAGCGCCCGGCGTAAGCCGGATGTTGTTATATCTGGAACAACACCATCCGCGCCTCCAATAGCTTGCCGCGTTTTTCCAGGGTCAGCGATTGCAGTGCCGCACCTCCTTGCTCGGTCGTGTCCAGCCAGGCCAACAAGACCAGCGCGTCGCCGCTGACCGTCAGCCGCAGCCTGTCGCCCTCCACGTCGAACTGTTGCAGTTCAAGCCCGGCCGCGACGGCACTCTCACTGACTTGAGTAGACAGAGGCTGAGTCGTGGCGGCTCGCCCATCGGACGGCTGCACGCGTTGGATTTCCATAGCCAGGGCACGCTGTTGTTGGTACTGCCGCTCGGCCACCAGCAACCGCTGCCGAGCCGGTTGCCAGACGGCGCTGAAAGCCAGCACTGCCAGCAGAAACACCCCAAGCCCGCTCAACCACTGGCGATCACGCCGCGACAGGCGACTCCAGGTTTCAATCACCGCCGTCGGTAACTTCAGGGATTTGCCCATCATGATTGCTCCTCGAAAATCAGCAGTGCCTGTACCCGGTTTTGCTCCTTGCTGGCGCTGCCCAGTTTGATCGGCATGCCGCTCTTTTGCCCACGCTCGCGCAGTTGTTCCAGCTCCGTGAAGCTGCTGGCGGTCAGTTGTATTTTCCAGCCCTCACCGGCCCGAAACTCGATGCGCTGCACCTCGACACTGCTGCCACCGATGACCTGTTCGGTCAGGTTCACCAGGCGGGCGATCTGTGTGCTCTGATTGACCCTGCCTTGGCTTTGCAAGGACTTGAGTTGCGCAGCCAGGTCAACAATGCGGGTCTGGTCCGGATACAAGGTTTTGAAGCGTTGCACACTCTGGGTATACAGGCGCTGAGCCTCGCGTTCGAAATGCTGGCTGCGGACCTCGGTGAAGCCTGATGACAAGGCAAATAGCACCGCGCCAGCCAGCATGGCTGTCGGCCATGGCCAGCGGCCTCGAACCTGACGGAACTCACCCTGCAACAGATTGATGGCCTGACCTGTGTTCCCCGGCAACAGGTGGTCATGGCCGTCCTCCAGCCAACAAAGATTCTCGGGGAGAAGCGCCTCGAGGGTTACCACGGCCTCTGCCGGTACAGCCAGACGAGCACCCAGCGCACCTCCGAGAACCCATCGTCCGAACCACCACGCGGCATAAGCCTGATCGTCGGGCAACAGATCCGCGTCGACGTGGATGGCTGAGATCTCAATGCCCAGTTCGGCGAGCAGGTCCAACAGGGCCTTGAAGCGAGTCTTGTGGGTAACCAGAACCGGATAACGCCCCTCCTGATCGCGCTCCCCGGCACTCAGGTGGAGCATTTCGAGCTCTTCCCCCAGTTGATCTTCGATGGCAAAGGCGATTGCCTGAACACTCGGCCGGCGCCTCGAAGGCCACTTTTCGGTACGAAACCAGCTACACATTTCCACCGGTAGCAGCAGTCGAATCACCTCTGCGCCCAGCTCCTCCGCGGCTTGGGCCAGGGTAATGTATTGCCGCTCGCCAGACGCTCGCACTATACAACTCGGCCAGTCCGGCGACGGATCGGCCAGACCTTCAGCGGTCAGGTAAAGCCAGGTTTTCATCGGGAAATATCACTTTCAAGCGGGGCCAGGAGGCGTCGTTGCACGATGGTCAACTGACGGCTTTTGAGATCACGTTCAACATCGGTGACCAGCCGCAAGTGACTTTGTCCCAGGGCGACTTGCACCGTGATGCGAAACCAGCGGCTGCTGACGCCCAGGCCATGACTGCTCAGACCCAGCCCGGAGAGCAACGGGTCTTGGGTAAACGCTTGAGCAGAGCGATAACCTTGGGCGGGTCGCTGGCTGACAAAGACTTCGGCGATGGACGGCGTCATGCCCTCCAGCGTCATCAGCAACAAAGCCGGCGCGGTGTTGATATTCAGACTGGCGTCCCTGGGCAGCAGCGCGATCCATGGTTGCAGCCGCCGGAGTACCTCGCCATCGACTCCCGGCAGCAAACGCAGTTGGCTAAGTTCGCTCAAACCGCCCGCAGGGCTCGAGGTTTGCATGGCCTGCAGATCCAGTGGAGGGATTTTCAGCTGTGCCAGCAACCGCGACCAACGTTCCAGAGTGACCTGATCGATCTGCCCGTTGTTGAACAAGGTATTGAGATTGAAGCGTCCGGCCAGGTCTTCGATGCTGACCTGAATGTCGCCGTTTTGCGCCTCGAACGGCGGCTTGGACCTGGCCCATTCCTGCGCCAGATTGACGGTTTTCTGTTCGTCCAGCTCGGGGTTGCGCAATAGCTGCAAGGCCCAGGCTTCTGCGGAAAATCCCAACTGCCGCACGTGCATCTGATGGAGTTGTTGAGCACTGATCTGCAGGACCAGACGATGGCTGCGCAGCATCCCGGCGGTGACCAGCAGCGCCAGGCTCATGATCAACAGCACGCTGATCAGCGCCACGCCTCGTTGGCGAATAATCATGAGGCACTGCCCGGTAACAGCAGCACGCGGCGAATCTGCTCGGAGCGCCTCGTCGACAGCGTCACCTCCAGTGCTTTGGGCGCAGGTGCAGGTTTGGCCCGGCTGACCGGCCAATCGTTGCGCCATCCCGTCTGGCTATCGAACAACCGCCAACTCAAGGCACTGACGTCGGTAAGGAGTTTTTGTCGTTGGCGCAACGGCTGCTCGGCACTGCTGCTTTCGCGCCAGAGTATGCCCTGGTCGAGCCGATAGCTGACGTTCTGCAATTCGCTGCGCGGCTGGTCCAGCGGGTTACGCCAGTTACCGCGCTGCAACTGCAACAGCGTCTGCTTGAGCGCGATGGGTTGCGTGCTCACCTGCAAGACGTCACGTTCGATCACGGCGAGCGCGCGCTGCAGACTTCTCAGTTCTCGCTCATGGACCGCGGTACTGCGTTCGGCGCGAACCACGCCGTCGAACAGCCTCCAGCAGGCGAGCCCCAGCAGCGCGAAGATCGCCATGGCGATTACCAACTCGAGCAAGGTAAAGCCTTCCTGCCTATTCATTGCGAGCCTGTAGCCAACCGGTGGTGCGATGCACGACCCGATTACTGCCTGAACGAGTGACGCTGAGTTCGACCTTGAGCAAACGCGGGTCTGCCGCCGGCCCGATGGTCTGGTTCAGGATCCAGTCACGTCGATCGAAGTGTCGGGTCAGTTGCTGGCGACCATGGGAGGGCGCTGTCTGCAGTTGTAACTCACTCAGCTGATTGTCGGCCAACCAGGCGCCGTAGAGCTGCTCCTCCAGACGGGCATTCTGCTTCAAGGCATATTGGCTGGCGGCCATCACGGCAGCCGCCAGTGTCGCGAAAATAACCAGAGCGATCATGATTTCCAGCAGGGTGAAGCCTCGGTGAATCGCCCTGGATTTACGCGGCCTTCGGCATGTCTTGGGTTTGCTATTCATCAATCGTTGGCTCGCCTAGTCCGTCACTGGAGATGCTTGACCAACGCTGCTCATCCGATTCGAGGTGCAGCGTGAAGGCACTGGTTTCATCGTTGCTGAGCAGCAACACATGGGGCTGTCCGGGGCGATCCCCGAGCTTCAGCGCTTGCCCTTCCTGCTCCAGTCGCAGTTGCAACCCGACAGACAAGCGATAGACCGGTCCGGCCGCGCGCCACGGCCGGCCATCGAGCTTGAACACCTGGTAGCCATCAGTCTCAAACCGCACGCCATACTCGCGCCCTTCAAGCACGGCCTGCTCTCGGAGCTTGTGCAAAAGTTGAATCAAGCCGCTGGCTTCCTGCCGTGCCTGGCGCGCCGGATTGTTGCCGGTCGCGAAGCTCACCATGCCGAGCAGAATGCCTATCAACAGGATGACCACCATCAGCTCCAACAGAGTGAAACCTTGCGCACGCTTACGCACGAATCAGCCCTGCCAGTTGCCGATATCGGCCGCATGGCCCTCCCCCCCGGGCACACCATCGGAACCAAAAGAGAACAGGTCGTAGCCGCCATCCATGGAGTTCACACCGGGATTGAGGTACTGATATGGCATACCCCATGGATCAATCGGCAGGCTTTTCAGATAACCCTGGGCGTTCCAGTTCTTCGGTACCGGCGTGCCCAGCGGACGCTTGATCAGCGCCTCGAGCCCTTGCTGGGTCGAGGGGTAGTGAAAGTTGTCGAGGCGATATATTTCCAGGCTGGTGGAAATCGCCTGGATATCGGCCTTTGCCGCCGTAACCTTGGCCTGATCGGGACGGCTCATGAACTGCGGGACGACAATGGCGCCGAGCACCCCGATGATGACCACGACGACCATGATTTCGATCAGGGTAAAGCCGCGCTGGGTCTTGGCTGTTTTGTTCTGGACAGGGTTCATGGTTTAACTCACCAGTTGGTTAAGGCTAAGAATCGGCAACAAGATGGCCATGACGATCAACAGCACAACGCCGCCCATCAGCACCAGCATCATCGGTTCGAACAAACTCACGACCAGTGCAATGCGCGCCGCGAGGGACTTCTCCTGCTGCTCGGCAGCCCGCGCGAGCATGCTGTCGAGCTCGCCCGCGCGCTCACCGCTGGCGATCATGTGCAGCATCATTGGGGGGATATCGCCGCTCAGTTCGAGCCCCCGGGTCAGGGTCCCGCCCTCACGCACCGAGCGCGCGACGACGTGCATGCGCGCGCGGATAGTCAGGTTGCCGACCACCGCAGCGGCGATTTCCAGGGCGTCGACCAGCGGCACCGCGCTCTTGCCGAGGATCGCCAGGGTGCTGGCAAACCGCGCCGCCTCCATGGCCCGAAACACTCCACCCAACAGCGGCGTTTTCAACACCCATGCATGCCAACGCAATCGCAACGATGGTTGCTGCAGCGCCCAACGCACCGTCACGGCAATACCCGATAGCAGCGCCAGCAACACCAGACCGTGGCTACGCAGTCCGTTGCTCAGGGCGATCATTGCCTGGGTCAGCAGCGGTAACGGCTGACCGCTGTCGACGAAGATCTTCACCACGTCCGGCACCACATAACCGAGCAGGAAACCGACGATTGCCAACGACGCGAATAGCAGAATCATCGGATACACCAACGCCAGCTGGATCCGCTGGCGAGACAACTGACGAGCCTCGGTGTAAGCCGCCAACTGCTCGAGTACATAGCCCAGGTGGCCGGAACGCTCGCCCGCTGCAATGGTGGCGCAAAACAATTCAGGAAAGGCCCGAGGAAAACCAGCCAGCGCCGCCGCCAGCGCATGGCCCTCCATCACCCGTGCCCTGACCGCCGACAGCAGGCTGCTGACCCTGCGCTTCTCGCTTTGCGCCGCAACCGCCCGCAAGGCTTCCTCGAGCGGCAGCCCGGCCTGAATCAAGGTGGACAATTGCAAGGTCAGCAAAGCCAGTTCGCTGGCACTCAGCCTTGTCATGTTTGCGAAAGCCGCCCCCTGAAGCCTCTGGTTTTTCGCCGCCCGCAATTCGGTCGGCAACAATCCCCGCTCACGCAATAACTGGCGAGCATGCCGTGGGCTGTCAGCTTCCTGCACTCCCCGACAACGACCACCATTGCGGTCCTGGGCCTGATATTCGAATGCCGGCATGTCCTAGTCCTCCTGGGTGACTCGCAGCAACTCGTCGAGGCTGGTCAGGCCTGCCAGCACCAGCCGCTGACCATCCTGAAACAGACTGCGTGATACCACCCGAGCCTCTCGGGCGAGTTCCTGCTCACTGACACCCTGGTGAATCAGCGTGGACAAGGCTGGCGTGACGTTGACCAACTCGTAAATCCCGATCCGCCCGCGATAGCCTTGCTGGCATTGGTCACATCCCTGGGCCTTGAACAAGCGCGCAGTTGCTGCGCTGTCGAGCCCCAGTCGCTGGCAGGCAGCAGCGTCGGCGGCATAGGGAATCTTGCATCCCGGGCAAAGGGTACGCAGCAGACGCTGAGCCAGCACCCCGACCAGAGATGAGGCCAAAAGATAAGTATCAACGCCCATGTCCACCAGCCGGGTAACCGCGCCGACCGCGCTATTGGTATGCAGGGTCGACAACACCAAATGCCCGGTCAACGAAGCCTGTACCGCGATTTCCGCGGTTTCCCGGTCGCGAATTTCGCCCACCATCACCACGTCCGGGTCCTGCCGCAGAATGGCCCGCAGACCTCTGGCGAAGGTCATCTCGACCTTCGGGTTGACCGGTGTCTGGCCGATGCCCGGCAAGTGATATTCGATGGGATCTTCGACGGTGAGGATGTTCCGGGTCTGATCGTTGAGGCTGGTCAGCGCCGCATACAGGCTGGTGGTTTTGCCTGAACCGGTCGGCCCCGTCACCAGCAGGATCCCGTGGGGCTTGCCGAGAATCTGCTGGAAGCGCGCCAGGGTATCGGCAGGCATGCCCAAGCGTTGCAAATCGAGGCGCCCGGCCTGTTTGTCGAGCAGTCGCAGAACCACCCGTTCACCGTGAGCCGAAGGCAAGGTCGAGACCCGTACATCGACCTCATGCCCTGCCAGCCGCAAGGCGATCCGCCCATCCTGCGGAACCCGTTTCTCGGCGATATCCAGGCGCGCCATGACCTTGATCCGCGACACCAGCAAGTTGGCCAACTCGCGTCTGGGCCTGAGTACTTCACGCAACTGGCCGTCGACCCGCATGCGTACCGATAGATACTGTTCGAAGGTTTCCAGGTGAACATCCGAGGCCTTCTCTCGCACGGCCTCGCTGAGCAGTGCGTTGATCAGCCGGATAATCGGCGCATCGCCTTCCTGCTCAAGCAGGTCCGCAGTCTGCGGAACCTGGTCAGCCAGACTGAGCAGATCGAGCTCATCATCCAGCCCTTGGGCGACTTGTTCGGCCGCACTCTGGCCTTCGCTGTAGCAACTCGCCAGCCGCGTCGCGAACACTGCCGGATCCAGTACCTGAACGGGCAAGTCACGTCCGCTCAGACGCCGGGCTTCCGCCAGGGCGCTTAAAGACGTATCGCCACGAACCGACAGACTCAATGTGTCGCCCGCCCCTTCCAGCAACACCCCGAAACGCCGGGCGAAGCCAAATGGCAGCTGCTCGCAAAACGTCCCCTGCCAAGTCATGGCGCAGCCGATTGCGGCTTGCGCAGGTCGATGGATGGCGTGTCAGTGGGTCCATCGAACAGTTGGTGTGGGTCGCGGGGCAGTAGCAGCGAATTGTTCTGGCGGGCCGTTGGCTGACTGAGATCACGTAAGGCGTTGTACCGATCCTGGCTGACCTCGGCGAGATCCTCTTTGCTGCGCACAATCGTCGGACGCAGAAAGACCATCAGGTTGCTTTTGATCTGGGTGTCCTTGGTCCAGCGGAACAGTGCGCCGAGATAAGGAATACTGCGTAGAAACGGGACGCCACTTTCCTGGGTGCGAACGCTGTCCTTGATCAGGCCGCCGATGACGATGATTTCGCCATCGCTGGCAAGAATCGTGCTTTTCAACGCACGTTTGTTGGTAATCAAATCCGAGGAGTCCACCCCCGACACCGAGGGTGCGATGTCCGAAACCTCCTGTTCGACCTCAAGGCGCAGGGTGTTGCCATCATTGATGTGCGGCTTGATTTTCAGGCTGATCCCGACATCCTTGCGTTCTACCGTGGTGAACGGGTTATCCGCACCATTGCTATTGGTGGCATAGGAACCGGTCTTGAACGGTACGTTCTGCCCCACGATGATTTCCGCTTCCTGGTTGTCCAGGGTCAGCAGGCTCGGGGTGGACAGCAAATTACTGCGACTGTTGCTGGCCAAGGCGGAAATCAAGGCGCCGAAACGGTCGCCACCCAAGCCGAGCAGCGCGCCTTCGGGAGCGGGATTTTTTTCATCAAACTTCAACCCTCCGGGAATCGGAATGCCCGTTCCGGGAAAGTTGATCAGACCTTTGGCATCTCCAGTGCTGACGCCCCATTGAACCCCCAGCGCCTCGACGATATCGCCGGAAATTTCCACAATAGCGGCGTGGATCAAGACTTGGGCACGAGGCTGATCCAACTGTCGGATGATGTTCTCGAGTGTCCGGACCTGGGCCGGCTCTGCAATCAACACCAGAGCATTCTGACTCTCATCGGCCTTGACCATGACCTGCGTGCTCGCAGTGGAATCTTTTGAACCGCCGAGTCGGGCCTCCTCCTTAAGCCCCTGCCCCATGGCGTCCAGCACCTCGGCCAACTGCTTGGCATCACTGTGCCGCAGGCGGATTACCCGGGCATTATCGAGCTTGGCAGTCGCCGGGATATCCAGGGAGCGGGCCAGTCTGGTCAGGCGTTGACGCACGGCTTGCGTACCGATAATCACCAGGCGGTTAGCACGTGAATCGGCAATCACCTGGCTTCCCGTCTCCGTCCCTGATTTGCCGAGAGACAACTCCATGACCTTGGCAATATCGGTGGCCAGGCCATGGCGCAACTCCACGACGACATGAACGTTTTTCCCTCCGGCGTCCAGTTTTCGGACGACCTGCCCGATCCGCCTGACATTGCTCGCGGTGTCAGTGACCACCAAGGCATTGGCCGAAACCGACGGCCCGACATAGCCGTTGGTCGATACCAGCGGTCGCACCAGACCCGCAAGGTCAGCAGCACCGCTGGAATTGAGCTCGATGACCTCGGTGACGAACTGCGCCGCTGGCGAGGTCTGGACATCACCGTTACCGGCTCGCGTCTTGGCCTCCGTCACCGGTGTGATCAATATCCGATCGCCTTGATCGATCACCGTGAAGTTGTGGGCATCGAGCACCGAATAGAACAGTCGGCGAACCCCTTCGCGGTCCAGCGCCTGTTTCGACATCACGGTAATACGTCCCTGGACCCGCGGATCAAGGATGACTGTCGTGCCGAGAATCGACGACATTTCCTCCACGATGTCCCGCAGTTCGGCCTGATTCATGGCCAGTTGCCATTGCTGCTCCTCGGCCAGCACCGAGCCTTGAAACAGTAATATCGCCAATGCCATAACGCGCAACGTTGGGCGCACTACGCCGCACCTGATGAAACTGTTCATTCAATCAATCACTCTGACGCAGGTCGGTAGCAGGTCGAAGAAAAAGCGCAGATGGCTGGGAAACGGGGCTGCGCTCTTTCCCTTTGGCCACCAGCAGAGCGTGCCCACCCGTCAACTGCAGTGGCAGCAACTCTTCACGGCCCTTGCGCCAGAGCACCACCTGCGAAATTTCGACACGACGCAGGACACTGCCGCCCGGCAAGCTTTCACCGACCCGGTAAATACGCTCTCCGTCGGAGCCCGCCAGCAATGCCCGGGACTCGCCGGTAGTGGACACAAAGCTCGCACGCAGCGTCAGCGGTTCGGCACTGCGCAGCAGCGCATTTTCCGTGGCCAGCCCCAGTACTGTCGCAATGGCGGTGGAGTTGAGCGGAGCCCGCGAATCAACCACCGCTGCAGGCAAGGCCGGGCGTTCACGCTGCACCGTCATGGCCTCGCGCAAACCCCACTCACTCCAGCTCAAGAACGCTGCGTAACCCAGCGGTACAACCAGCAATACGATCCTGAGCAAGGCAGGCCAATGACCGGATACTGCTATTGCAGAAAGTTTCAATCTCGGCTCGCATCAATCAAGTTTTTCTGGCCAGTCGAGACCCACAAAGTCATACGTTCAAGACTTCATAAAAACCGGCACATGCAGGGGGGGTGAGCGACACATGTACAAATGCCAGCCTCTCTTGCGTCAGCAGAGACGCCAGGCAGTCACGTATTAATGACTGCCTGGAGCGTTACCAGACCCCGTTATTTTTGATCCCAGGCCATATGCCAGTGACCACCAACACCGGGTTCAAACCCATTAGCCGATGGACTGTATTGCTTGCAGTAGCCAGACTCCGAAAATGGCTTGCACTCATAGACCAATCCGTCTTTTGGCTGCAACACTTTAGTACCTGCGGTGTATTGCTCAATACCATCCGGGAACTGGAAGTCGAACTCCACGCCCCCCTCACCGGTCATTTCAGTCGTTTTCAGATCCTGAAGCGTGGTCCGGCCATCCGCAGTGGTGCCTATCAGCTTCACCTGATGAGTGCCCGGCAAAGTTCGCACGTCGACATTCAGCCATGCACTGTTGGTGTCGATCACTTGGGTGGTGGTCCCGACCGCTTTGTGCTTGTCGTTATAGATCGTCGCTTCAACGTTCAGTTTGCGGTTGGTGAGGATCGGGAAGGACACTTTGCCGCTGCCGTTTTCGAGTTTGAACTCTTCAGCCAAGGCCGAAATCACCATCCTGGCGTCGGTATCTCCCGGCATATCCAGTGTCACTTCGTAACGGATGACACCACTCTCTTTCTGAGCGTACAGCTTGTTCGTGCCTTTCACCGGTTCAATGGCGTCGTTCTCGCCGCGAATGCCGGCGCGAACCAGTTTCTGAGTCTTGTTGATTTGCTCGGCCAGTTTGAACGACCAGTTTTCCGGCTTGCCTTCTTCTGCGTTATCAATGGAAATTTCGACGCTGTGCGACGGGCTTTCACCCTCGGCGGTAAAGGCTCGTGCCTTGGCTTTGTCGCCAACCAGCAGATTTGTCACCGGGGTAATGCTACCGACGGGATTCCACCCACCCGGCACGGGAGCTTCGGCCAGAATATTCACATCGACCACGTTATGAAACGCCGCATCTGTGTCAGCAACGGTCCACAACCCCAAAATCACGTGGTGACCGTTTTTATCGTCAGGAATGATGCAGGCTTGCTTCGCACCGTTCACCGGCAAAACTCCTCCGCCGTCTACGACGCAAAACGGAGTGCTGTCAAAAGAAGCCCGCGTGAGCGGCTGGTTGGGATTCCAACCGGATTGGGTGATGAAGTATTCATGCTTGGTCGTTTTGTGGGGGGCTGGGTAGCTCCAGCTGAAATCGATAGCTCGATCCATGATCTCAGTCAAATGCCAACGAGTGGAAGACTGAGCATCCAGTGCCGAGAAACGCGCGCTACCACTGGCGATCTGGCCATCAATCGGCCCCTGAAGAGGAGCGCCACCCACACCAGCAGGAAACCCTTTGAAGGTTTCACCCACACTTTGCGGCTCGTACTGCGCGCCGCCACAGTCTTTATTGAGACCTTTCTGGCAGAGAAATGCGCGGGACGGTGGGTCATTCAAATAACCATGTGCGGCAACATTCTGTGATGCCAATACTGCCGCCAACAGGGTCAGCGAAGAAGCACATCCCGTTAGTGCGCGCATTTTAGAAATAATTTCTTTCACTTTGTTAGTCCCAGGCCGATTATTGTTTCGACAGCGATTCAAGCCGCTCTTCCATTCGTATTACCTCGCATAAAAAACAGGAAGCGAGATCACTACTTGATAAAATTCCATACAACTAAAGACACCCAAAAGCCAGACAGCAAACAACAATAAAGCCGTCGGACTTACTGACATGTACGCGAGGCATTAATCTTGAAGTTGGATATAGCGATATAGTACAGAGATAATTTTTCTTTTATGTAGGACTTCTCCTGCACTAACGAAGGAATTATCAGCAGCCGAAAAATCGGACAGGAAAGGCAATGTCTCTTACAAAAATACTTATGCACGAACAGCAAAGATCGCAGCCTGCGGCAGCTCCTACGCCAATCACATACACCCGTGAATTCGCGTATATATGCAAGACCCCTGTAGGAGCTGCCGCAGGCTGCGATCTTTTGATTTTTGCAATATTAAAACGCCCGGCTTATGCCAGGCGTTTTTTTATCATTGCAGCGCTGTTACTCGTGATACTGCGCAGAAAGCTCATGCACCGCACGCATGAAGGCGCCAGCGTGCTCAGGGTCGACTTCCGGGGTGATGCCGTGGCCGAGGTTGAACACGTGACCGCTGCCTTTACCGTAGCTGGCGAGGATTCGCCCGACTTCGGCGCGGATGGCTTCTGGTTTGGCGTAGAGCACGGTCGGGTCCATGTTGCCTTGCAGCGCAACTTTGCTGCCGACCCGCCGACGGGCTTCGCCGATGTCGCAGGTCCAGTCCAGGCCGAGGGCATCGGCGCCGGCGTCGGCGATGCTTTCCAGCCACAGGCCGCCGTTTTTGGTGAAGAGGATCACCGGCACTTTGCGGCCTTCGTGTTCGCGGATCAGGCCGCTGACGATTTTGCGCATGTAGGCCAGGGAGAATTCCTGGTACGCCGCCGCCGAGAGGTTGCCGCCCCAGGTGTCGAAGATCTGCACAGCCTGGGCGCCGGCCATGATCTGGCCGTTGAGGTAGGAGGTCACCGACTGTGCCAGCTTGTCCAGCAGCAGGTGCATGGCCTGCGGGTTGTCGTAGAGCATGGCCTTGGTCTTGCGGAAGTCTTTCGACGAGCCGCCTTCGACCATGTAGGTAGCCAGGGTCCACGGGCTGCCCGAGAAGCCGATCAGCGGCACGCGGCCGTTCAGCTCGCGGCGGATGGTGCTGACTGCGTCCATGACGTAGCCGAGGTCCTTGTGCGGATCAGGGATCGGCAAGGCTTCGATGTCGGCCAGGGTGCTGATGACTTTCTTGAAGCGCGGGCCTTCGCCGGTTTCAAAGTACAGGCCCAGGCCCATGGCATCGGGGATGGTCAGGATGTCGGAGAAGAGGATCGCCGCATCCAGCTGTGGATAACGGTCTAGCGGCTGCATAGTGACTTCGCAGGCGAACTCCGGATTCATGCACAGGCTCATGAAATCACCGGCCTTGGCGCGGCTGGCGCGGTACTCAGGCAGGTAGCGACCGGCCTGACGCATCATCCACACGGGGGTGACGTCTACGGGTTGCTTGAGCAGGGCACGAAGGAAACGGTCGTTCTTCAGGGCAGTCATGTCGGCATCCGGAAAAAAAGTGCGGGCATTTTCTCAGAGCGGGACGCAAAAGGCACGGTAAGAGGTGTGCCTTTTGTCTATCGGGTCAATTTGTCGCGGGGGAATGCAGTCTTCCGGACAACCAGAAACCAATGTGGGAGCGAGCTTGCTCGCGATGGCGGCTTCACAATCAACATCTCTGTCGACTGATCCACCGCTATCGCGAGCAAGCTCGCTCCCACAGTTGATTCCATTTCAAATCAAGAACTCAGCAGTCCTCAATTCAGGTCGGCGGCCGGTCAGACGCCCAGGTAATCCAGGATCCCTTCAGCGGCATTACGGCCTTCGAAGATGGCCGTCACCACCAAGTCAGAACCGCGCACCATGTCGCCACCGGCGAAGATTTTCGGGTTGCTGGTCTGGTGCTTGTACTGGGCTTGCTCCGGGGCCACGACGCGGCCCTGGCTGTCGGTCTGGATATCGAACTGCTCGAACCACGACGCCGGGCTTGGACGGAAGCCGAAAGCAATGACCACGGCATCGGCCGGGATGATCTCTTCGGAACCCGGAATTGGCTCAGGGCTGCGGCGGCCACGGGCATCCGGTTCGCCGAGACGGGTCTCGACCACCTTCACGCCTTCGACCCGGTCTTCACCGACGATGGCGATCGGCTGGCGGTTGTAGAGGAACTTCACGCCTTCTTCCTTGGCGTTCTTCACCTCTTTGCGCGAGCCCGGCATGTTCGCTTCGTCACGCCGATAAGCGCAGGTCACCGACTTGGAACCCTGGCGGATCGAGGTGCGGTTGCAATCCATCGCTGTGTCGCCGCCACCGAGGACCACGACCTTCTTGCCTTTCAAGTCGATGAAGTCTTCCGGCGACTTTTCAAAGCCCAGGTTGCGGTTGACGTTGGCGATCAGGAAGTCCAGGGCGTCGTAAACGCCCGGCAGATCCTCACCGGCAAAGCCGCCCTTCATGTAGGTGTAGGTGCCCATGCCCATGAACACAGCATCGTACTCTTCGAGCAGTTGCTCGATGGACACGTCCTTGCCGATTTCAGTGTTGAGGCGGAACTCGATGCCCATGCCGGTGAAGACTTCGCGACGATTGCTCAGCACGGTCTTTTCCAGCTTGAACTCGGGGATACCGAAGGTCAGCAGACCACCGATTTCCGGGTTCTTGTCAAACACCACCGGGGTCACGCCGCCGCGTACCAGCACATCGGCACAGCCCAGGCCCGCCGGGCCCGCACCGATCACCGCGACACGTTTGCCATTCGGTACGACCTTGGACATGTCCGGACGCCAGCCCATGGCGAAGGCGGTGTCGGTGATGTACTTCTCCACCGAACCGATGGTCACCGCGCCGAAGCCGTCGTTGAGGGTGCAGGCACCCTCGCACAGACGATCCTGCGGGCACACCCGGCCGCAGACTTCCGGCAGGGTGTTGGTCTGGTGCGACAGCTCGGCGGCGGCGAGGATGTTGCCCTCGGCCACCAGTTTCAGCCAGTTGGGAATGAAGTTGTGCACCGGGCACTTCCATTCGCAGTACGGGTTACCGCAACCCAGGCAGCGGTGGGCCTGATCGGCCGACTGCTGGGGTTTGAAGGGTTCGTAGATTTCCACGAACTCTTTCTTGCGTTGACGCAACAGTTTCTTCTTCGGATCCTTGCGCCCGACCTCGATGAACTGGAAGTCATTATTCAGACGTTCAGCCATGTTAAAACCTCATCAAACTCTTCAGGCGCATATCACTGCGGGTTGGCACGGGTGCTGGAAAGCAACGATTTCAAGCTGGCAGCCTTGGGCTTGACCAACCAGAACCGACGCAGATAGTCATCGAGGTTTTCGGCGAGGTTACGACCCCACTCGCTGTTGGTTTCCTCGACGTATTCGTTCAGCACGCGTTGCAGGTGGCTGCGGTAGGCTTCCATCGCTTCGCCGCTGATCCGCTGGATTTCCACCAATTCGTGGTTGACCCGGTCAACGAAGCTGTTGTCCTGGTCCAGCACGTAGGCGAAACCACCGGTCATGCCCGAGCCGAAGTTGTAGCCGGTCTTGCCCAGTACGCAGACGAAACCGCCGGTCATGTACTCGCAGCAGTGATCGCCAGTGCCTTCGACCACGGTGTGCGCGCCGGAGTTACGCACGGCGAAACGCTCGCCCGCGGTGCCGGCAGCAAACAGCTTGCCGCCAGTGGCGCCGTACAGGTAGGTGTTGCCGATAATCGCACTGTCCTGGCTTTTGTAGGCGCTGCCGATCGGCGGAACGATGACCAGTTTGCCGCCGGTCATGCCTTTGCCGACGTAGTCGTTGGCGTCGCCTTCCAGGTACATGTTCAGACCGCCGGCGTTCCACACCCCGAAGCTCTGCCCGGCAGTGCCTTTGAAGCGGAACGTGATCGGCGCCTTGGCCATGCCCTGGTTGCCATGAGCACGGGCAATTTCACCGGAAATCCGCGCGCCGATGGAACGGTCGCAGTTGCAGATATCCAGCGAGAAGTCAGCGCCGCTCATATCGTTGATCGCCGAAGTGGCCATCTGGACCATTTTCTCGGCCAGCAAGCCTTTATCGAACGGCGGGTTGCGTTCCACCTGGCAGAACTGTGGTTTGTCCGCCGGGATGTGATCGCTGCCCAGCAACGGGGTCAGGTCCAGATAGTTCTGCTTGGGGGTCTGACCTTCGAGGATTTCCAGCAGGTCGGTACGCCCGATCAGCTCTTCGAGGGTGCGCACGCCCAGCTTCGCCAGCCACTCACGGGTTTCTTCGGCGACGTAGGTGAAGAAGTTCACCACCATGTCGACGGTACCGATGTAGTGATCCTTGCGCAGCTTGTCGTTCTGAGTCGCTACGCCGGTGGCGCAGTTGTTCAGGTGGCAGATACGCAGGTATTTGCAGCCCAGTGCGATCATTGGCGCGGTGCCGAAGCCGAAGCTCTCGGCGCCGAGGATTGCCGCCTTGATCACGTCGAGGCCGGTTTTCAAGCCACCATCGGTCTGCACCCGGACCTTGCCGCGCAGGTCGTTGCCGCGCAGGGTCTGGTGGGTTTCGGCCAGGCCGAGTTCCCATGGCGCACCGGCGTATTTGATCGAGGTCAGCGGCGAAGCACCGGTGCCGCCGTCGTAGCCGGAGATGGTGATCAAGTCCGCATAGGCCTTGGCCACGCCGGCGGCGATGGTGCCAACGCCCGCTTCCGCTACCAGCTTCACCGAGACCAGCGCCTTCGGATTGACCTGCTTGAGATCAAAGATCAGCTGCGACAAGTCTTCGATGGAATAGATGTCGTGGTGCGGCGGCGGCGAAATCAGGGTCACGCCAGGTACGGCATAACGCAGTTTGGCGATCAAACCGTTGACCTTGCCACCCGGCAGCTGACCACCTTCGCCGGGCTTGGCGCCTTGGGCTACCTTGATCTGCAGCACTTCGGCGTTGACCAGGTATTCCGGGGTCACGCCGAAACGGCCAGTGGCCACTTGTTTGATTTTCGAGCTTTTATTGGTGCCGTAACGCGCCGGGTCTTCGCCGCCTTCACCAGAGTTGGAACGCGCACCCAGGCGGTTCATGGCTTCGGCCAGGGCTTCGTGGGCTTCCGGCGACAGGGCGCCGAGGGAGATCCCGGCGGAGTCGAAACGTTTGAGAACCGATTCCAGCGGTTCGATTTCGCTGATATCCAGCGGCTGCTCAAGGGTTTTGACCTTGAACATGTCGCGAATCATCGAGATCGGACGGTTATCCACCAGCGCGGTGTATTCCTTGAACTTGCTGTAGTCGCCTTGTTGCACAGCGGCCTGCAAGGTGCTGACTACGTCCGGGTTGTAGGCGTGGTATTCGCCACCGTGGACGAACTTCAGCAAACCACCCTGCTGGATCGGCTTGCGCGGACTCCAGGCTTCGGCAGCCAGGGCTTTCTGCTCGGCTTCGAGGTCGACGAAGCGCGCACCCTTGATGCGGCTCGGTACGCCACGGAAGCTCAGCTCGCAAATCTCTTCGGACAGGCCGATGGCTTCGAACAGCTGCGCACCGCGGTACGAAGCGATGGTCGAGATGCCCATTTTCGAGAGGATCTTGAGCAGGCCTTTGGTGATGCCTTTGCGGTAGTTCTTGAACACCTCATAGAGGTCGCCCAGCACTTCACCGGTACGGATCAGGTCGCCCAGCACTTCATAGGCCAGGAACGGATAGACCGCCGAAGCACCGAAGCCAATCAGCACCGCGAAATGATGCGGATCGCGCGCGGTGGCGGTCTCGACCAAGATGTTGCTGTCGCAACGCAGGCCTTTTTCGGTCAGGCGGTGGTGTACCGCGCCGGTTGCCAGCGAGGCGTGCACCGGCAGTTTGCCTGGAGCGATATGACGATCGGTCAGCACGATCTGGGTGCGACCGGCACGCACGGCTTCTTCAGCCTGGTCGGCGATATTGCGCACCGCAGCTTCCAGGCCGATGCTCTCGTCGTAGTTCAGGTCGATGATCTGACGCTCGAAGCCCGGCAGATCCAGGTTCATCAGCGAACGCCATTTGGCCGGAGAGATGACCGGCGAGCTGAGGATCACGCGCGAAGCGTGTTCCGGCGACTCCTGGAAGATGTTGCGCTCAGCACCGAGGCAGATCTCCAGCGACATGACGATGGCTTCGCGCAGCGGGTCGATCGGCGGGTTGGTGACCTGCGCGAACTGCTGACGGAAATAATCGTACGGCGTGCGGACACGCTGGGACAGCACGGCCATCGGCGTGTCATCGCCCATGGAACCGACTGCTTCGTAGCCTTGCTCACCCAATGGGCGCAGCACTTGGTCGCGCTCTTCGAAGGTGACCTGGTACATTTTCATGTACTGCTTGAGCTGGTCGACGTCGTAGAAAGCCGAACCGTGGTCGTTGTCTTCCATGGTCGCCTGAATGCGCAGGGCATTCTTGCGCAACCATTGCTTGTACGGATGGCGCGACTTCAGACGGTTGTCGATGGAGTCGGTGTCGAGGATCTGACCGGTCTCGGTGTCTACCGCGAAAATTTGCCCAGGCCCCACACGGCCCTTGGCAATCACGTCTTCAGGCTGGTAGTTCCAGACGCCGATTTCCGAAGCCAGGGTGATGAAACCGTTCTTCGTAGTGACCCAGCGCGCCGGGCGCAAGCCGTTACGGTCGAGCAGGCAGACCGCGTAGCGACCGTCGGTCATTACTACGCCAGCCGGGCCGTCCCACGGCTCC
Source organism: Pseudomonas fluorescens (assembly GCF_902497895.1). Taxonomy (GTDB): domain Bacteria; phylum Pseudomonadota; class Gammaproteobacteria; order Pseudomonadales; family Pseudomonadaceae; genus Aquipseudomonas; species Aquipseudomonas fluorescens_BP. The sequence continues at coordinate 13,685 of NZ_CABVHQ010000019.1, read as the reverse complement.
ATGTGCATGGAGTTGTATTCGTAGAACGCGCGCAGATCGGCGTCCATGGTTTCGACGTTCTGCCACGCTGGCGGAATGATCATCCGCACACCACGGAACAGGTCGATGCCGCCGGTGACCATCAGCTCGAGCATGTTGTCCATGCTCGAGGAGTCGGAACCGACACGGTTGACCAGCGGGCCGAGCTCTTCCAGATCGGGCATCAAATCGTTGGCGAACTTGGTGCGCCGGGCCACAGCCCAGTTGCGGTTGCCGGTGATGGTGTTGATCTCGCCGTTGTGCGCGAGGAAGCGGAACGGCTGAGCCAGCGGCCATTTCGGCAGGGTGTTGGTGGAGAAGCGCTGGTGGAACACGCAGATCGCGGTTTGCAGGCGCTGGTCACTGAGGTCTGGATAGAAGGCGGTCAAATCCGCCGGCATCATCAGGCCTTTGTAAATGATGGTCTTGTGGGAAAAGCTGCAGATGTAGTGATCGGTGTCTGCGGCGTTGGCCACGGACGAACGACGACGGGAACTGAACAGCTTGATGGCCATGTCCTGATCGCTCAGGCCTTCACCACCGACGAAGACTTGTTCGATCAGCGGCAAGCGCTCCAGGGCCAGACGGCCGAGTACGCTGGTATCGATTGGCACCTTGCGCCAGCCGACGAGCTGCAGACCGGCGGCCAGGATCTCGCGGTTCATGTTCTCGCGAGCCGCTTGCGCGCGGACCGGGTCCTGATTGAAGAACACCATGCCCACTGCATATTGTTTAGGCAGATCGATGCCGAAGGTTTCCTGGGCGATGGCGCGCAGGAACACATCCGGCTTTTGCATCAGCAGACCGCAACCGTCACCGGTCTTGCCGTCGGCGTTGATCCCACCGCGGTGGGTCATGCAGGTCAGGGCCTCGATGGCCGTTTGCAACAGGGTATGACTGGGCTCGCCCTGCATATGCGCAATCAGGCCGAAACCGCAGTTATCCTTGAATTCATCTGGTTGGTACAGACCTGCTTTCATAGACGCTTTCTCACCAGGCTGCCTCTTATCGAGACAAATTTCTTTTCAATTCAACCACTTACCATCCACGCCGAACGTACGCCAGCTTTGCGGGGGCAAAAGGGAGGTCATTGTACACACCGACACAGACGCTCACAAATTTGGCGACGAAATGTCGCAAATCTATGTCGCATTTATGAAAGGTTTAAAACGATCTGCTGTGCTAGTCAAAACTTTTTTTAATTTTGACCGCTACGACTCAAAAGCTACGAGGACGCAGACACCACAAGGCACGCGGCTCTGGGAGCGGCATGCGCCTGCGGAAATTTTGAGGTGCCGGGAGAGGCGGCCTGGGTAAGGCCGCCGAATCGTCAGCGAGCTGTTGCCAGTTCCTGTTGGACGCTGGCGACAGTGCGAGGCCAAGGTTTACCAGCCTGAACCTTCGCTGGCAAGGCCTTGATAGCGGTGACAGCGGCGTCGCGGCTGGCAAAGTTTCCGTAAGTGATCACATACAGTGGCTTGCCTTGCAGCACTTTCTTGAAATAACGGTACTCGCCACCCTGCTCTTTGACAAAGTTTTGCGCAGAGGCTTCGGAGCTGGTGCCGAGGATCTGCACCACATAGTTGCCCGGCGCTTGCCCGGCGTACCAGCTACCGCCAGTAGCGGCCTTGGCAATATTGAGCGGTTTCTCGACAGGCTTGGCGACCGGTGCTGGCTTGGCCACGGGAGCCGCAACAGGCTTGGTCACAGGTGCTGGCTTGGCGCTGGCAACCTGGGTTGGAGCCGGTGTCGGGCGTGCCGCCGGGGTGGCTGCCGGACCGGCCGCAAGACCTGCTGGCGGCGCGGTAGTGGTCACGGTCGGCGGCGTAGCGCTGGAACCCTCGACTGGCACGCCGTCGTCGCCTTCGGTGATGCCGCCAGCGGCTTCAGCCAAGGGACCGCGCATGACCGGTTGCGACTGCCCGACCAGCGGCAGTGGCATCGGCTGCGAAGACCCGGCGAACTCGACAGCCGGATTGCCGCCGGTGTTCGGTTGTGGCGTCTCTTGCCCCGAGGGCAATTGCGCCTGTTCAGTGGCTGGAGTGCCGGTGGTCGGTGCCTTGCTACGACCCGGCATCATCCAGGCTGCTGCCACCGCCACCACGACGACGGCAGATATCGCCAATACGTGTTTCTTCGGCATATTGAACCCCATACTTGGACGCTTGACCGCTGAGCGGCTGGCAATCATGGCTTCGATCATTGCATCGCGAGCGACCTGATTGATCGTGCCCGGCCAGCCATCGGAGTTTTCATGAATATCAGAGATCTGATCCGCGGTGAAAAGTTCGATTCCCCGCCCAGCACCTTCGAGACGTTGAGCCAGGTAATCGCGGGTTTCTTCTTCGGTGTAGGGCTGCAACTCGATGACGTGGAAGCGCTCTTCCTCGGTGCTCAACTGCTCGAGACCGGCGATCAGCGACGACTCACCGAACAGGAACACGTGCGGGCGACCTTCCGGAGCACCCGCGGCCAGCGCCAGCAGCACCTCGAGCGCGGACTCGTCGAGTTGCTCGGCATCATCGACCAGCAAATAGACTTCCTGGCCAGTCAGTGCCAGCTGCACCACCTGGGACAGAATCGCGCCGATTTCGGCCTGGGCCACGTTCAGCGCCTGAGCCACCTGACGCAATACACCTGTCGCATCGCCGGCGTCACGGGCGGAAACCACCACGCTTTGCACGGACTGCCGGTTGGTACTGGCAACCAGCGCCTGACGCAACAGGGTCTTGCCGCTGCCGTGCGGCCCGGTCACGACCAGCAGCAGCTGGCTGTAACGGGCCAGATGGTGCAATTGCCCCAATACCGGCTTGCGCTGGGCGGGGAAGAATTTGAAGCCAGGCACCCGTGGAGCGAAAGGGTCGTGACTCAACTGGTAATGGCCGAGGAAAGCCTCGTCGGCATGCAAACTAGTCATCGGGATCTAATCAACCTTTAAGCTGAGCCAGAGCGCGGTAATCCGCTCCCAGCGTGGCCTGTAAAACCTCTTTCGGATAATCGTCGGTCACTACGGCTTCGCCCATGCGGCGCAACAGCACCAGACGCAAACGACCGTCGATTACTTTCTTGTCGATTGCCATGTGTTCGAGAAAATCGGCCTCGGTCATCTCCTCGGGCGGGATGACCGGCAACCCGGCCCTCTGGAACAGGCGAATCCCGCGATCACGCTCTTGCTCGGTGATCCAGCCCAGGCGCGTGGACATTTCCAGGGCCATCACGGTTCCGGCGGCGACCGCCTCACCATGCAGCCAGACACCATAGCCCATATGGGTTTCGATGGCGTGGCCGAAGGTATGCCCCAGATTGAGCGTAGCGCGTACTCCGGACTCTCGCTCGTCAGCACCCACCACTGCAGCCTTGGCCGCGCAGGAGCGTTCGATGGCGACGGTCAGCGCCGTCTGGTCCAGTGCCCGCAGCCGATCGACGTTTTCTTCGAGCCAGGTGAGGAAGGGTTCGTCGCAGATCAGGCCATACTTGATGACTTCCGCCAGGCCTGCGGACAATTCGCGGGGAGGCAGGGTATTGAGGGTCGAGGTATCGATCAGCACCACCTTGGGCTGATAGAAGGCGCCGACCATGTTCTTGCCCAGCGGATGGTTGATCCCGGTTTTGCCGCCCACCGACGAGTCGACTTGCGACAGCAGCGTGGTCGGCACCTGGATGAAATCGACGCCGCGCTGGTAGCAGGCAGCGGCAAAACCGGCCATGTCACCGATAACGCCGCCACCGAGAGCGATGACAGTGGTGCGGCGGTCATGCCGGGCGGTGAGCAAACCGTCGAAAATAGTCTGCAGAGTTTCCCAGGTCTTGAAGACCTCGCCATCTGGCAGCACCACGGAAATGACCGAAAACTGCGCGAGGCTGCGGGTCAGACGCTCGAGATAAAGCGGTGCAACGGTCTCGTTGGAGATGATTGCCACTTGCCGCCCGGCGATATGCGGCGCCAGGAGTTCGGGTTGCCCCAGCAAACCTTCGCCAATATGAATCGGGTAGCTACGCTCGCCTAAATCGACCTTAAGTGTCTGCATGTGTCCCCACAGTGAAAAATGAAGCTGGCGGCCGGCAACGCATCAGCGGCCGGCAACGCCAGTTTTTTTTGACGTCACCCGATAGTCCCGGGCCATGAGTTGAAGCGCTCAAGACTGGAGGCTGAGGATAGCGCATTTCGCCTTGCGCATTAACGGGGAGGAAGGTGCTGCAAGCGATCCAGAATATCCAGAACGACCATTCGTGGCGGCCGCTCATCGGTTTCCACCACCAGATCGGCGATTTCCCGATAAAGCGGATCGCGGATCGCCAGCAAATCCCTGAGGGTTTTTGCCGGATCAGCGGTACGCAACAGCGGCCGATTGCGATCACGGGCGGTGCGACCGACCTGCTGCTCCACCGAAGCATGCAGGTACACCACACGGCCACCGGCATGCAGCGCCTTGCGATTGGCATCGCGCATGACCGCGCCACCGCCGGTTGCCAGCACCACGCCGTCGGCTGCGCAGAGCTCGGCAATCATTGCCTGCTCGCGATCACGAAAACCCGGTTCGCCTTCTTTATCGAAGATCCACGGGATATTGGCACCCGTGCGCAATTCAATTTCCTTATCGGAATCTTTGAATGGCAGGCGCAGCTCTTTGGCCAGCAAGCGGCCAATGGTGCTTTTACCAGCACCCATTGGCCCAACAAGAATCAAATTTCGCACAGAATCAATGACTCACAGCAATCGCCTGGTTATTCATGATACGCGGAGTCAGGAATACCAGCAGCTCGGATTTTTTCTCCGAAACAACATCCCTTCGGAAAAGGCGGCCAAGATACGGCACATCACCAAGAAATGGCACCTTATCTACCACCTTGCTTTGAGTATTTGAGAAAACCCCACCGATAACGATGGTTTCTCCATCATTGACCAGTACCTTGGCGTTGACTTCATTTTTCTTGATAGGCGGGACATCGTTGAGCTTGTTCAGGTAATCCGGCTCATCCTTGGTGACCTTGACCTCCATGATAATGCGGTTGTCCGGGGTGATCTGCGGCGTCACCTCCAGCGACAGCGAGGCCTCCTTGAAAGACACCGAGGTTGCGCCGCTGGAACTGGCTTCCTGGTAGGGAATTTCAGTGCCTTTGAGGATTTTCGCGGTTTCCTTGTCCGAGGTGACCACTTTCGGCTGGGAGACAATTTCCCCGTTCCCGGTCTTCTCCATAGCCGTCAGTTCCAGGTCCAGCAGCACGTTATCGGTGATAAAGGCGATGCCCAGACCCGAGGTGTTACCGACCGTGCCCATATCGACGAATGGCGAGTTGGTATTGGTGCCGCCCGGCGTGCCGATAGTGCCCGACGTATCGTTGCTGTTGCTGACGCCCGAGGTGTTCCAGTTGCCCTTGTTCTGCAGCGAGCCACCCCAGCGCACGCCAAGGCTTTTGTCATAATCGACATTGGCTTCGACGATCCGCGCTTCGATCATCACCTGGCGCACCGGGATATCCAGCTGGGCGACGATGCGCCTTAATTCGTCGAGGCGGTCCTGGGTCTGGTAGGCAATGATGTTGTTAGTCCGCTCATCCACGGTAATCGAGCCCCGCTCGTCCGTTTCCGACTGCTTGTTGGTCACTGACTTGAACAGCTCGGCGATGTCCTTCGCCTTGGCGTAGTTGACCTGCAACAGCTCACGTCGCAGAGGTGCCAGTTCGGCGATCTGCTTTTGCGATTCCAGCTCCTGACGCTCGCGGGCGGCAATTTCATCGGCTGGGGCGACCAGCAGGACGTTACCGATCTTGCGCTTGTCGAGGCCCTTGGTTTTCAGCACCAGGTCCAGGGCCTGATCCCATGGCACATTCTGCAAACGCAAGGTGATGCCACCCTGCACCGTGTCACTGGCAACCAGATTGAGATTGGTGAAGTCGGCGATCAGTTGCAGCACCGAGCGCACATCGATGTCCTGAAAATTCAGCGACAGCTTTTCACCGCTGTAGGCGACGCGATCGGCGTTGCGCTTTTGCAGGTCGTCGACGGTCATGGGCCGGACACTGACCGTCAGCTTGTTGTCGGTCTGATAAGTCGAATAGTCGAAGGCACCACTGGGCTCGATGATGATGCTGGTCTTATCGGCGGCAGCACTGGCGCTGACGAACTGCACGGGCGTGGCGAAATCCTTGACGTCCAGGCGGACTCGCAGCGGTTCGGGCAATTGGGTTTTAGCGAAGTTCAGGATGATCTTGCCATTGTTTTCCTGGATATCCGGACTGATGCTTGGGTCCGACAACTCGATGACCACGTTGCCCTCGCCCAGTTCTCCGCGCTGGAAATCCACGCCGCGGATGGCTTTACCCGCTGGCGCAGATGCCCTTAAGGGTACTGGGGCGGCCGCTCGCGGCGCGCTCGACGCGGGCTTCTGTGCAACCGCCCCGCCCTGACCGATCACTACGAACAGCTTGTTGCCCTGGACGCGCGTGGTATAGGGCGCCAGGGTCGTCAGACTGACAATCAGCCGCGTGCGGCCCTTGGCCTCGACCACCGTCACGCTGCGCGCATTGCCACCACCCAGATCTCGATTCTTGTTCGCCAGCCCAACGGTGACCCCCGGCAAGTCGAGAGCAATTCGCGCGGGCTGATCGGTGGTATAGCCAGCGGGCGCGGGAGGCGGGCCGTCGAATGTCAGCTGCAACTCGACACGGTCCCCCGGCAACGCGGCGACCTCCAGCGTTTTGAGGTTGGCCGCCAGTACCATCGGCGACAGCAGCGCTATCCATAGCGCAATACCGAGGGATGAAATAGTCCTGCTCATTATTCAAGTTCCACTATTGGCGGGCTTTCATTGGAATGGTCCGCGGTCGCTCCAGCCAGGCACCCTCGCCATCGGAAACGATTTCAACCACATCGACTTGCGAGTCACTGACGGCCACGACCCGGCCATCATTACGCCCCAGGTAATCCCCGACTTTCAACCTGTGCACACCACTGGCGCCACGTAGCAGGGCGAAGGAGCCAGAGGCATTGGAGATAGTGCCAACCATCTCGAACTGCTCGATATTGAAACCTTCGAGATACTGCTTCAGCCGATTCGGGTCGGGCTTCACGTTGCGCGATCCGTGCTGACGCCCCGCCAGATCAACCCTGACCGGCGGTAGAAACGGGCTGCGCAAGGATGCGGCGTTATAGGTAAATGCCTGGTAGGAGTTGAAGGTCGGTGTAGGTTCAATTTTGCCGGGAGGGCGCAGGCGCACCTCGTTCATAAAGGCGTCCAGATCGCTGAAATCGTTATCGCTGCCGCAGCCGGACAACCCCATCAGCACCACAACCATCAGTATCCAGTGGGTCGCCTTCATTTCTGCAACCCCTTATCGTTGTAGCGATAGGTCTTGGCCTGGATGCTCATGCGCAGTTTCGAGCCAATATCCGGTGTGACCGGTTTGATCTCGAAATCATGCAGGGTGACGATTCGCGGCAAGCCGGCCACGCCGCTGACAAAGGTCGCCAGGTCATGGTAGGCACCGGTGACGGTGATCTGGATCGGCAGCTCGATGTAGAACTGCTGAGCCTCCTCTGGCAACAGCTTTATCTCCTCGAACTCCAGGCCACTGCCCAACCCCGTACGAGTGATATCTTCCAGCAGGCCGGGAACCTCGGTATCACCGGGAAGCTGGCGCAGCAGGACGCCGAAAGAGTTTTCCATGTCCTTCATCTGCTCGGCATACCGCTCCAGATTCGCCGCCAGATGGGCCTTGTTCGCGAAATTGAGCTTCAAGTCGACTTCATCGGCACGTTGCTGGTCGAGCCGACCCTGAAGATCCTCGAGGAAAACCTTGTATCCCAGCGCCAGCACCAGGACCATCAACAAGGCGCCGACCATGGCTTTGACGGCCGCAGGCCAAGCACCCATGTTGCTCATGTCCAGATCGTTCAGATCGATCTTGCGCAGCCCCTGGAACCACTCGGACAGATTCATTTCGCGGCCCCCGGAGCTGTTGTCGGTCGAGCCTGGCGAACCGTCAGCTGGAAGACGTTGGCCTGGTCCTGCGCACCGGCGGTATTGGTCTTGACCTCGGTCAGGCTCGGTGCGTCGAACCAGTCGGACCCATCCAGGTTGCGCATCAAATCAGAAACTCGGTTGTTCGAATCCGCCGCACCGCGAATGGAAAGCATGTTGTCGGTCATTTTCACTTCGGTGAAATACACCCCGTCCGGAAGAGTGCGGGCCAATTGATCAAAGATTCGTCCACTAACCGGACGGTTACCCTGCAAGTCCTGAATGATCCTCATCCGCTCCACGAGCTGCTGCCGACGGGTTTTCAATTCACTGATCTGCTTGATCCGATCGTCGAGCAGTGCAATTTGCTGGCTGAGATGGTGATTGCGGGCCTCTTGCCGATCAATCTCGCCAGCAATGTATTGGTCGACCATGAGGACTGCACCTACCGCTGCCAATAGAACGCCCGCCAGGGCCAGCAAAAATCGTTTGCGGCGCATTTCGCGCAGCTCTTCGCGCCAGGGCAGAAGGTTGATCCGCGCCATCAGGCAAAACTCCGCAGAGCCAGACCACAGGCAATCATCATGGCCGGTGCATCACTGGCCAAGGCACCGGCGTTGACCTTGCTGCCGAGGGTCATATCGGCGAAAGGATTGGCCACTCGGGTCGATGTACCGAGGCGCTGTTCGATCAGTCGGTCCAGGCCACCGAGCGAGGCGGTGCCGCCCGCGAGGAGGATGTAGTCGACGCGGTTGTGCTGCCCGGAGGCGAAGAAAAACTGCAAGGAGCGCGAGACCTGCTGCACCAGTGCATCCTTGAACGGTTGCAGAACCTCGTTGAGGTAGTCATCCGGCAAACCGCCGTGTTTTTTTGCCAGCCCCGCCTCTTCCTTCGACAACCCGTAGCGGCGCTGGATTTCTTCGGTCAGTTGGCGCCCACCGAACAACTGCTCGCGGGTATAGATGATCCGCCCGTTATGCAGCACGCTCAGGGTAGTCATGGTTGCACCGATGTCGACCACCGCCACCGTCGAAGGCTCCTGGGGGCTCCCCAGTTGCGCCTGGAGCAGACCGAACGAACGCTCCAGGGCATAAGCCTCGATATCGACCACCCGGGCAGTCAGGCCGGCCATAGCCAGAGCCGCTTCACGGACCTCGACGTTTTCCTTGCGGCAAGCCGCCAGCAGCACTTCGACACGTTCAGGATTGCGCGCCGAATAGCCCTGGACTTCAAAATCGATGGCAACTTCTTCGATCGGATAGGGGATGTACTGATCGGCTTCGATCTTCAGCTGGTTTTCCATCTCCTCGTCGGAAAGCCCGGCATCCATCTCGATGGTTTTGGTGATGACCGCTGATCCGGCAACCGCCACGGCGACGTTTCTGACCCCGGTTCCGGCCTTGAGCAATAATCTGGACAAGGCTTGCCCTACCCCTTCCAGCTCGGCAATATTCTTCTCGACCACGGCGTTGACCGGCAGCGGCTCAACCGCGTAGGCCTCCACTCTAAAGCGGTTGCCGGTGCGACTGAGCTCGAGAAGCTTGACCGAGGTGGAACTGATGTCGATGCCCAACAGCGTGTTGGCTTTCTTGTTGAAGAGTCCTAGCACTACCCATTCCCTATGACTTTCCGTGAGTTACGGACTCTCGATTATTCGATGCGTTCAATACCCTTCGTCTTGACAGAAGCGCAAATGACGCGCTCTGCAGAAAAGTGCTTATAATGCCCAGCGCTTTTTTTCCGCATTTAACTCAAGCGTGGGCTGATCTTGTATACCCTGAATCGCCTGACGCCTAATTCATTCTTTTCTCTGGAAATCCAAAAGCCTTGATTCGTCTGCTGAAGTTTTTCGGGTGGTCTATCGTCGCTGTTTTCTGCGGACTGCTCCTCGGTCTGAGTGGCGCATTTCTCTATCTTAGCCCCGGGCTGCCCTCCGTAGAGGCACTGAGAAGCATTCAGTTGCAGATTCCTTTGCGGGTATACAGCAGCGATAATAAATTGATTGCAGAGTTTGGCGAAATGCGTCGAACTCCGATCCGTTTCGCCGACATTCCGCCCAATTTCATCAACGCACTGCTTTCTGCCGAAGACGACAACTTCGCCCATCACTATGGCGTGGACCCCGGCAGTCTGATGCGTGCCGCCACTCAACTGGTAAAAAGCGGACACATTCAGTCCGGCGGCAGCACCATCACCATGCAGGTGGCCAAGAACTTCTTCCTCACCAGCGAACGCAGCTTCTCGCGCAAGACTACGGAAATTCTCCTGGCCCTGCAGATAGAACGTCAGCTGACCAAGGACGAGATCCTGGAGCTCTACGTCAACAAGATCTACCTCGGCAACCGGGCTTACGGGATCGAGGCGGCGGCACAAGTTTATTACGGCAAGTCGATTCGTGACATCACCCTGGCACAGATGGCCATGATCGCCGGGCTGCCGAAGGCGCCTTCGCGCTTTAATCCACTGGCCAACCCGACACGCAGCAAGGAGCGTCGCGACTGGATCCTGGGGCGCATGTACAAGCTCGGAAAAATCGACGAAGCGGCCTATCAGGCGGCTGTGACCGAGCCGCTCAACGCCAGCTACCACGTGCCGACACCCGAAGTGAATGCCCCGTACATTGCCGAAATGGCCCGCGCCGAAATGGTCGGCCGCTATGGCAGCGACGCCTACACCGAAGGCTTCCGCGTCACCACGACTGTGCCGAGCAATCTGCAGGAGATGGCGAACACCGCCGTCCATGAAGGCCTGATGACCTACGATCAGCGCCACGGCTACCGGGGCCCGGAATCACGCCTGCCGGGCAAGACCCGCGAAGCCTGGGCCCAGGAACTGACCAAGCAGCGCACGATCAGCGGGCTTGAACCGGCCATCGTCACTCAGGTCGACAAGAACGGCGTACAGGTACTGACCCGCACCGGCGAAGAACATCTCGGCTGGGACAGCATGAAATGGGCCCGGCCATTCCTCAACACCAACAGCATGGGACCCAATCCCAAGCAGCCTGCAGACGTTGCCCAGGTCGGCGACCTGATCCGCGTGCAACGCCAGGCGGACAACTCGCTGAAGTTCAGCCAGATCCCGGTCGCCCAGGGCGCGCTGGTCTCGCTGGACCCGCAGAACGGCGCAATCCGCTCACTGGTCGGCGGCTTCGCGTTCGAGCAAAGCAACTACAATCGGGCGCTACAGGCCAAGCGCCAACCCGGTTCCAGCTTCAAGCCGTTCGTCTACAGCGCAGCGCTGGACAGCGGATACACTGCCTCCAGCCTGGTGAACGACGCACCAATCGTGTTCGTCGATGAGTACCTGGACAAGGTCTGGCGTCCGAAGAACGACACCAATACCTTCCTCGGTCCGATCCGCATGCGCGAAGCGCTCTACAAATCGCGCAACCTGGTGTCGATCCGCCTGCTGCAAAGCATGGGCGTCGACCGCACGATCGACTACATCAGCAAGTTCGGCTTCAACAAGCAGGACCTGCCGCGCAACCTGTCGCTGGCACTGGGCACGGCCACCCTGACGCCAATGGAAATCGCTACTGGCTGGAGCACCTTTGCCAATGGCGGCTACAAGGTCACCCCGTACATCATCGACAAAATCGAAAGCCGCAACGGTGACAACCTGTTCACCGCCAACCCGCCCAGCGTGCCGACCGCCGACAGCGTCAGCGACGCAATTGCCGCGCCAGTCGCCAACGCCAACGCCTTCACCGTCAGCTCGACGCCAGGCGAAGCACCGGCGCCAGCGCCAGCCGCACAAACGCCAGCAGTGGCTGAACGCATCATCGATGGCCGGACCACCTTCATCCTCAACAGCATGCTGCAGGACGTAATCAAGCTCGGCACCGGGCGCCGCGCCATGGCTCTGGGCCGCACCGACCTGGCGGGCAAGACCGGGACTACCAACGAGTCCAAGGACGCCTGGTTCTCTGGCTACAATGCCGATTACGTGACTACCGTCTGGGCCGGTTTCGACCAACCGGAAAGCCTCGGTCGCCGCGAATACGGCGGCACCGTCGCGCTGCCGATCTGGATGACTTACATGGCCGCCGCCCTCAAGGACAAACCGGCTCACACTCAGAACGAACCGGAAGGCATTCTGAGCCTGCGGGTCGATCCGATCAGCGGCCGCGCAGCCACCCCAGGCACGCCTAACGCTTACTTCGAGCTGTTCAAGAACGAAGACACCCCGCCCTCAGCCAACGAACTGGGCAACGGCAACGCACCAGGCAGCCCGCTGCCAGCGGATGAAGCGGCGCCGATCGATTTGTTCTAGCTGCCACTGCGGGCAATTGTGGCGAGGGGGCTTGCCCCCGCTGGACTGCGCAGCAGTCCTAAAATATCTAGCCTCGCCGTGTCTGGCTGAATGCGTCAACCGACTTACGACTGCTGCGCAGCCGAACGGGGCGATGCGGCGTTCCGACAAGCCCCCTCGCCACAGCAAGCTCCCTCGCCACAAGGTGCATTCCACAACCGCCATAACGCAAAAAGCCCCGACTCTCACGAGCCGGGGCTTTTTGTTTGACGCTACAACGGCTTAGCCGTTGAACACATCATCCACGCTTTTCAGCGGGTAATTCTTCGGATACGGCAGGGTTGCCACGCCGCTCTCGATCGCGGCCTTGGCCACGGCGTCGGAGATCACGGTGATCAGGCGTGCATCCATTGGCTTCGGAATGATGTACTCACGACCGAATTCCAGCTGGATACCACCGTAGGCGTCACAGACTTCCTGAGGCACAGGCAGCTTGGCCAGTTCGCGCAGGGCGTTGGCGGCAGCCACTTTCATTTCTTCGTTGATGCGCTTGGCGCGAACGTCCAGGGCACCACGGAAGATGAACGGGAAGCCCAGTACGTTGTTGACCTGGTTCGGGTAGTCCGAACGGCCGGTGGCCATGATCACGTCGTTGCGGGTAGCGTGAGCCAGTTCCGGGGCGATTTCCGGATCCGGGTTCGAGCAAGCGAAGACGATCGGGTTGGCTGCCATCAGCAACAGGTTTTCTGCGCTCAGCAGGTTCGGGCCGGACAGGCCGACGAACACGTCAGCGCCTTGCAGCGCATCGGACAAGGTGCGCTTGTCGGTGGCGTGAGCGAAGACAGCCTTGTACTGGTTCAGGTCGTCACGGCCGGAGTGGATCACCCCGGTACGGTCAACCATGAAGATGTTTTCGATCTTCGCGCCCATGCTCACCAGCAACTTCATGCAGGAGATAGCGGCAGCACCAGCACCCAGGCAGACGATCTTGGCTTCTGGCAGGGTTTTGCCAGCGATTTCCAGGGCATTGATCATGCCGGCAGCGGTCACGATCGCGGTGCCATGCTGGTCATCGTGGAACACCGGAATATCGCACTGCTCGATCAGAGCGCGTTCGATTTCAAAGCACTCTGGCGCCTTGATGTCTTCCAGGTTGATGCCACCGAAGGTGATCGAGATGCGCTTGACGGTATCGATGAAGGCTTGCGGGCTTTCGGAGTCGACTTCGATGTCGAACACGTCGATACCGGCGAAGCGCTTGAACAGCACGCCCTTACCTTCCATGACCGGCTTGGAAGCCAATGGACCGAGGTTACCCAGGCCGAGAATCGCGGTGCCATCGGAAATCACTGCAACCAGATTGCCCTTGCCGGTGTACTTGTAGGCGAGTTCAGGGTCGCGGGCAATTTCGCGGACTGGTTCGGCTACACCGGGGCTGTAGGCCAGCGACAG
>NZ_CABVHQ010000018.1 GCF_902497895.1 Pseudomonas fluorescens | reverse complement strand
GTTTTACGACTGCTGCGCAGCCGAGCGGGGCGGTGCGGCGTTCCGACAAGCCCCCTCGCCACAGGTAGGGTGTTCGGCCAGCGAGATGTGTAGATACCTATGCCCAAGGGGGCGAGGGGACTGATCTTGAGTGTCTGCCGAGCTGCTGCGACCTGTGAAACCGAGTCGATTATGGATTCAACGCAGCATTTTCAGGTCGCAGCACATCCTCAGAAACCCACATTCTGCTCCCTCGCCCCGCTGGGGCGGTCCGACGTTTCGGGAGGGCTGGGGTGAGGGGTGGATTTCGGATCGGCAGGCACAAAAAAACGGCCCGCCTCCAAAAGGACGCGGGCCGTTTTCATGTCACTGAATGCCTAGGGCATCAGCTCATCTCACTCAGCTGTTCAGCTGGAAGTCTTTCTCGGCGGCGGCGAAGCGCTGCAGCATGCCGGCAGTCGGAGCGCCCATCTTGCTGACGATGTAGATCGCGAGGCTGGCGAAGATGAAGCCCGGGATGATTTCGTACAGACCCAGCAACTCGAAGTGTTTCCAGACGATCACGGTGATTGCGCCGACCAGGATACCGGCCAGTGCGCCGTTACGAGTCATGTCTTTCCAGATCACCGAGATCAGGACCACCGGACCGAAAGCGGCACCGAAACCGGCCCAGGCGTAGCTGACCAGACCCAGTACGCGGTTTTCCGGGTTGGCAGCCATGGCGATGGCGATCAGGGCAACCAACAGCACCATGGCGCGGCCGACCCATACCAGTTCGATCTGGGAAGCATTTTTACGCAGGAAGGTCTTGTAGAAGTCTTCGGTCAGGGCGCTGGAGCACACCAGCAACTGGCAGCTCAAGGTGCTCATCACGGCAGCCAGAATGGCCGACAACAAGATCCCGGCAATCCATGGGTTGAAGAGGATCTTCGCCAGCTCGATGAACACTCGCTCGTGGTTCTCGCTCACCGGCATCGCCACGGCCGGGTTCGCCGAGAAGTAGGCAATACCGAAGAAGCCGACGGCCACTGTGCCGCCCAGGCACAGGATCATCCAGGTCATGGAGATGCGACGGGCTTTGGCGATCGATTTGACCGAATCCGCCGCCATGAAACGCGCGAGGATGTGCGGCTGACCGAAGTAGCCCAGGCCCCAACCCATCAGCGAGATGATGCCGATGAAGGTGGTGTTTTTCAGCATGTCGAAGTTGCTTGGATCTTGCGCTTCGATGGCCAGGAAGGTGGTGTCGATGCCACCGGTCGCCAGCAGCACGATGATTGGCGTCAGCAGCAGGGCGAAGATCATCAGCGTGGCTTGCACGGTGTCAGTCCAGCTCACTGCCAGGAAACCACCGACGAAGGTGTAGGCAATAGTCGCCGCAGCACCGGCCCACAGCGCAGTCTCATAAGACATGCCGAAGGTGCTTTCGAACAGGCGGGCGCCGGCAACGATGCCGGAAGCGCAATAGATGGTGAAGAACACCAGAATCACGATGGCCGAGATGATGCGCAACAGACCGCTTTTGTCTTCGAATCGGCTGGAGAAGTAATCCGGCAGGGTCAGTGCGTCGCCGTTGTGCTCGGTCTGCACCCGCAGACGACCGGCCACGAATAGCCAGTTCAGGTAGGCACCGATGATCAGGCCGATGGCGATCCAGCTTTCCGACAGACCGGACATATAAATCGCGCCCGGCAAGCCCATCAGCAACCAGCCGCTCATGTCGGAAGCACCGGCGGAAAGCGCGGTCACCACGCTGCCCAGGCTACGGCCGCCCAGAATATAGTCGGAAAGGTTGTTGGTGGAGCGATAGGCCATGAAGCCGATCAATACCATTGCCGCGATGTAGATCACGAACGTGATCAGGGTTGGATTACTTACGCTCATTGAGTTACGCCCTGGCATTGTTTTTATGTAGCGGCGGTCTGTGGGACCCGTCTGCACACCTGAGTGGATAGACGATTCTGGTTGCCGCGCATTTATGACTGACGTTTCCCCAGGAAAGCCATCAGCCGATGAACCGCTCTTTTGGACTGGTTGCACCTTGGGCGCGAATGCTATTCAACAATGCAAATAAGGTGCAACCAGTTTCGGTCGAATAAGTTGCACCTAGTCGGATTTTTAATTGAAATCGCCGTTTTTGCTCCCTTTCGGCGCAAAAAATTGTATATCCAGAAGTAAAAAGCACCCAGCAGGCGCGGCTTCTGGCTGGTGGAAATTATTTCCTGACGAGCCGTCTATTTTTCCGACAAAAAAAGGTTGCACCCGGTTGCACCTCGGTCTGCTCACGGCTAATCTTGCCGCCAGCTGATGTCACGCAGTCGTGGCAAACATGAGGATAAAAATATGGCTACCACCACCCTTGGGGTCAAACTCGATGACCCGACCCGCGAGCGCCTCAAAGCCGCCGCAACCTCGATTGATCGCACGCCGCACTGGCTGATCAAGCAGGCAATTTTCAATTACCTGGAAAAACTCGAGGGTGGTGCAACCCTGACCGAGCTGAACGGTTTGATCAGTAAAGACGCTGAAGACGCCGGCGACGTGCAGGCTGACCACGCACACCAGTGCTTCCTCGAGTTCGCCGAGAGCATCCTGCCGCAATCGGTCCTGCGCGCGTCGATTACTGCCGCCTACCGTCGCCCGGAACCGGAAGTGGTGCCGATGCTGATCGAGCAGGCACGTCTGCCTGCGACCATGGCTGAAGCCACCAACAAGCTGGCCGCTTCGATTGCTGAAAAACTGCGCAATCAGAAGAGCGCCGGCGGCCGTGCCGGTATCGTTCAGGGCCTGCTGCAGGAGTTTTCCCTGTCGTCCCAGGAAGGCGTGGCGCTGATGTGCCTGGCCGAAGCGCTGCTGCGTATTCCGGATAAAGGCACCCGCGACGCACTGATCCGCGACAAGATCAGTACCGGTAACTGGCATCCGCACCTGGGCAACAGCCCGTCGCTGTTCGTCAACGCCGCTACCTGGGGCCTGCTGCTGACCGGCAAACTGGTCGCTACCCATAACGAAGCCGGCCTGACTTCGTCCCTGAGCCGCATCATCGGCAAGAGCGGCGAACCGATGATCCGCAAGGGCGTCGACATGGCCATGCGCCTGATGGGCGAGCAGTTCGTCACCGGCGAAACCATCGCCGAAGCCCTGGCCAACGCCAGCAAGTTCGAAGCCAAGGGCTTCCGCTATTCCTACGACATGCTCGGTGAAGCCGCACTGACCGAACATGACGCCCAGAAATACCTGGCATCCTACGAGCAGGCCATCCATTCGATCGGCAAGGCTTCCCACGGTCGCGGCATTTATGAAGGCCCGGGCATCTCGATCAAGCTCTCGGCCCTGCACCCGCGCTACAGCCGCGCCCAGTACGAGCGGGTGATGGACGAGCTGTACCCGCGCCTGCTGTCGCTGACCCTGCTGGCCAAGCATTACGATATCGGCCTGAACATCGACGCCGAAGAAGCTGATCGCCTCGAGTTGTCCCTGGATCTGCTGGAGCGTCTGTGCTTCGAGCCGCAACTGACTGGCTGGAACGGCATCGGTTTCGTCATCCAGGCTTACCAGAAACGTTGCCCGTACGTGATCGACTATGTGATCGACCTGGCTCGTCGCAGCCGTCATCGCCTGATGATCCGCCTGGTGAAAGGCGCGTACTGGGACAGCGAAATCAAGCGCGCCCAGGTCGAAGGCCTGGAAGGCTATCCGGTCTACACCCGCAAGGTGTACACCGACGTGTCCTACATTGCTTGCGCGCGCAAACTGCTGTCGGTGCCGGAAGTCATTTACCCGCAGTTCGCCACCCACAACGCCCACACCCTGTCGGCCATTTACCATATCGCCGGTCAGAACTACTACCCAGGTCAGTACGAATTCCAATGCCTGCACGGCATGGGTGAACCGCTGTACGAGCAGGTGGTAGGCAAGGTTTCCGAAGGCAAGCTGAACCGTCCATGCCGCGTCTACGCGCCGGTCGGGACTCACGAAACACTACTGGCCTACCTGGTCCGTCGTCTGCTGGAAAACGGCGCCAACACCTCGTTCGTCAACCGCATCGCCGACCAATCCATCTCGATTCAGGAGCTGGTGGCCGATCCAGTGGCCAGCATCGAGCAGATGGCGACGCTGGAAGGCGGCTTCGGCCTGCCGCACCCGCGTATCCCGCTGCCGCGCGATCTGTATGGTGCCGAGCGCGCCAACTCGAGCGGCATCGACCTGGCCAACGAACATCGTCTGGCATCTCTGTCCTGCGCCCTGCTGGCCACCGCGCACAACCACTGGACAGCCGCGCCGATGCTCGGTTGCGCTTCGAGTAACGAAGCTTTGGCACCGGTACTGAACCCGTCCGATCTGCGTGACGTGGTCGGCCATGTGCAAGAAGCCAATATCGAAGACGTCGACAACGCGATTCAGTGCGCGCTGAACGCCGCACCAATCTGGCAGGCCACCCCACCAGCCGAGCGCGCCGCGATTCTGGAACGCGCTGCCGATTTGATGGAAGGCGAGATCCAGCCGCTGATGGGCCTGCTGGCTCGCGAAGCCGGCAAGACCTTCGCCAACGCCATCGCCGAAGTGCGTGAAGCCGTGGACTTCCTGCGTTACTACGCAGTACAGGCTCGCAACGATTTCACCAACGATGCCCACCGCCCGTTGGGCCCGGTGGTTTGCATCAGCCCGTGGAACTTCCCTCTGGCGATCTTCAGTGGCCAGGTTGCTGCTGCACTGGCTGCCGGTAACCCGGTCCTGGCCAAGCCAGCCGAACAAACTCCACTGATCGCGGCTCAAGCCGTGCGCCTGATGCTTGAAGCCGGGATCCCGGAAGGCGTGCTGCAACTGCTGCCGGGCCGTGGCGAGACCGTCGGCGCCCGCCTGGTCGGCGACGATCGGGTCAAAGGTGTGATGTTCACCGGCTCCACCGAAGTCGCTCGCTTGCTGCAACGCAGTGTCGCCGGCCGCCTGGATACCCAGGGCCGTCCGATCCCGCTGATCGCTGAAACCGGCGGCCAGAACGCAATGATCGTCGACTCCTCGGCACTGACCGAACAAGTGGTCATCGACGTCGTATCCTCGGCCTTCGACAGCGCCGGTCAACGTTGCTCGGCCCTGCGCGTACTGTGCCTGCAGGAAGATTCTGCAGACCGCGTCATCGAAATGCTCAAAGGCGCCATGGCCGAATGCCGTCTCGGTAATCCGGAACGCCTGTCCGTGGACATCGGTCCGGTGATCGACGCTGAAGCCAAGGCTGGCATCGAGAAGCACATCCAGGGCATGCGCGATAAAGGTCGCAACGTTTACCAGGTGGCGATCGCCAACAGCGAAGAAGTCAAACGCGGCACCTTCGTGATGCCGACCTTGATTGAGCTGGAAAGCTTCGACGAGCTGCAACGGGAGATCTTCGGTCCGGTGCTGCACGTGGTGCGCTACAAGCGTAAAGAGATCGATCAGCTGATCGGCCAGATCAACGCTTCCGGCTACGGTCTGACCCTGGGCGTTCACACCCGCATCGACGAAACCATCGCCAAGGTGATCGACAACGTCAATGCCGGTAACGTCTACGTCAACCGCAATATCGTGGGTGCCGTGGTCGGTGTGCAGCCGTTCGGCGGCGAAGGTTTGTCGGGTACCGGTCCGAAAGCCGGTGGTCCGCTGTACCTGTACCGCTTGCTGTCGACTCGTCCTACCGATGCGATCGAGCAATCCTTCGTTCGCGGTGACGCATTGAGCGCGCCGGATGTTCGTCTGCGTGATGCCATGAGCAAACCACTGACCGCTCTGAAAACCTGGGCTGACAGCAATAAACAGGCCGACCTGAGCGCGCTTTGCCTGCAATTCGCAGCACAATCGCAAAGCGGTATCACCCGCCTGCTGAGCGGCCCGACCGGTGAACGCAACAGCTACGCCATCCTGCCCCGCGAGCATGTACTGTGCCTGGCGGAAGTCGAAGCGGATCTGCTGAGCCAACTGGCTGCGGTACTGGCTGTCGGTGGTTCGGCAGTCTGGCCGGATGCCGAGTTGAACAAGGCGCTCTACGCTCGCCTGCCGAAAGAAGTGCAAGCGCGCATCAAGCTGGTCAACGACTGGAGCAAGGACGAAGTGGTGTTTGATGCGGTTCTGCATCATGGCCACTCCGATCAGCTGCGGGCGGTCTGCCAGCAAGTGGCCAAGCGTGCCGGCGCTATCGTCGGGGTTCACGGCCTGTCCCAAGGCGAAACCAGCATTGCGCTGGAACGTCTGGTGATCGAGCGTGCGCTGAGCGTTAACACTGCTGCTGCGGGTGGTAATGCCAGCTTGATGACTATCGGCTAAACCGAAAAAAACCGGGCGCCTGCAATGGGTGTCCGGTTTTTTTAGAAGCAAGATCAAAAGATCGCAGCCTTCGGCAGCTCCTACATGAGATCGCGCACCTCTGTAGGAGCTGCCGAAGGCTGCGATCTTGGCAATCTCACAGACTCTATTGAAACATCCGACTGTCGCTTCGTTCTGCCCCTCCATCACCCAGATCAATCTTCCTGTTCACCCTGCCCTCCCCACACCTAGACTCGGTCCATCCCAAAAAAAGGTAGGCCGCCATGTCCGAGACGCTGCTCAGTTCCCGCAATCTGGCTTTCGAGCTGTATGAAGTCCTTGATGCCGAAGGCCTGACCCAGCGTGAGCGTTTTGCCGAGCACAACCGCGAAACCTTCGATGCGGCCATCAGCACCGCGCGCAACATCGCCGAGAAGTTTTTCGCGCCGCACAACCGCAAGGGCGACGAGAACGAACCGCGCTACGAAGACGGTCAGGCGATTCTGATCCCGGAAGTGAAACCGGCAGTCGATGCCTTCCTTGAAGCCGGCTTCCTCAACGCCGCGCGCAGTTTCGAGGCTGGCGGCATGCAGTTGCCGACCCTACTCTCGCAAGCCTGCTTCGCGCATTTCCAATCGGCCAACGCGGCATCGACCTCGTACCCGTTCCTGACCATGGGCGCAGCGAACCTGATCGAAAGCTTCGGCAGCGATGAGCAGAAACAGCGCTTCCTGCAGCCCATGATCGACGGTCGTTTCTTCGGCACCATGGCCTTGACCGAGCCCCATGCCGGCTCATCGCTGTCGGACATCCGCACCCGAGCGGAACCTGCCGCCGATGGTACCTACCGACTCAAGGGCAACAAGATTTTCATCTCCGGTGGCGACCATTCGCTATCGGAAAACATTGTGCACATGGTCCTGGCCAAGCTGCCGGATGCGCCTGCGGGAGTGAAAGGCATTTCGCTGTTTATCGTGCCCAAGTTCCTGGTCAAGGATGACGGCAGTCTCGGCCCGCGCAACGACGTACTGCTGGCCGGGCTGTTCCACAAGATGGGCTGGAAGGGCACGACCTCAACCGCACTGAATTTTGGTGATAAGGGCGAGTGTGTCGGCTACCTGGTGGGCAAACCACACCAAGGCCTGAGCTATATGTTCCAGATGATGAACGAGGCACGGATCGGCGTAGGCATGGGCGCAGTGATGCTGGGTTATGCCGGCTATCTGTATTCCCTGGAGTACGCTCGCGAACGTCCGCAAGGTCGCCTGCCGGACAGCAAGGATCCGAATACCGCACCGGTCTCGATCATCCAGCATGCCGACATCAAACGCATGCTGCTGACCCAAAAGGCTTACGTCGAGGGCGCCTTTGACCTGGGCCTGTTTGCGGCGAGACTGTTCGACGACACCAGCACGCTCGAGACCGAAGCCGAACGCAAACAGGCCCACGAACTGCTGGACCTGCTGACCCCGATCGTCAAATCCTGGCCATCGGAGTTTTGCCTGAAAGCCAACGAGCTGGCGATCCAGATCCTCGGCGGTCATGGCTACACCCGCGAATACCCGGTGGAACAGTATTACCGCGACAATCGCCTGAATCCGATCCACGAAGGTACCCACGGCATCCAGTCACTGGATCTGCTGGGGCGCAAACTCGCGCAGAACGGCGGGGCCGGGCTCAAACAGCTGATCCGCCTGATCGCCGACACCGCCGAGCGGGCACAGGCCCATGAATCCCTGACGCCACTGCGCCAACCGCTGGAGCAACTGGTGACGCGCCTGCAAACCGTCACCCTCGGCCTGCTGAGCGACCTGGGCCAAGGCAAGGTCAACAGCAGCCTGGCCAACTCGGCGCTGTACCTCAAAGTCTTCGGCCACACGGTGATCGGCTGGCGCTGGCTGGAACAGGCAATCCGCGCTGAAGAAGGACTACTCAAAGGCAATGGTGCGGATGTCAGCTTCTACAAAGGCAAGCTGCAGGCCGCCCGCTACTTCCTGACATGGGAAGTACCGGGCTGTCATCATGAGCTGGCAATTCTCGAGGCCCGCGATGATACGTGCCTGACCATGCGCGATGAGTGGTTTTGATCGCCTGAGACTACCGAGAAGTCGAGGCCGGCGTTTCTGCAAACAGACTAATTTTCAGATGCTCCGGCCTTTGCTTGCTGCTGGGGACAGCGCTCATTAGACTTACGCCTCATTTAAGCGAGAGCAGGGTCGATGTCCACTGTCTTTCCCCACGATTCCGTTGGTCTGGTGACGCCGCAAATGGCGCACTTCAGCGAGCCCCTGGCCCTTGCCTGCGGCCGCTCCCTGCCAGCCTATGATCTGATCTACGAAACCTATGGCGCGCTGAACGCCACGGCCAGCAACGCCGTGCTGATCTGTCATGCGCTGTCCGGCCACCACCACGCGGCGGGCTTTCACAGCCCCGACGACCGCAAACCCGGGTGGTGGGACAGCTGCATCGGCCCCGGCAAACCGATCGATACCAATAAGTTCTTCGTCGTCAGTCTGAACAACCTCGGTGGTTGCAATGGCTCCACCGGCCCGAGCAGCATCAACCCGGAAAGCGGCAAACCCTTTGGCGCCGACTTTCCGGTATTGACCGTCGAAGACTGGGTCCACAGCCAGGCGCGCCTGGCCGACCTGCTGGGTATCCGCCAGTGGGCCGCGGTGATCGGTGGCAGCCTGGGCGGCATGCAGGCCTTGCAGTGGAGCATCAGCTACCCCGAGCGCATCCGTCACTGCCTGGCGATCGCCTCGGCCCCCAAGCTGTCGGCGCAGAATATCGCCTTCAACGAAGTGGCGCGCCAGGCCATCCTGACCGACCCCGAGTTCCACGGCGGCTCGTTCCAGGAACAGGGCGTGATCCCCAAGCGCGGGCTGATGCTGGCGCGGATGGTCGGGCACATCACCTACCTGTCGGATGACTCCATGGGCGAGAAATTCGGCCGTGGCCTGAAGAGTGAAAAGCTCAACTATGACTTCCACAGCGTCGAGTTCCAGGTCGAAAGCTACCTGCGTTATCAAGGCGAGGAGTTCTCCGGCCGTTTCGACGCCAACACCTACCTGCTGATGACCAAGGCCCTGGACTACTTCGATCCGGCGGCGAATTTCGACGACGACCTGGCAAAAACCTTCGCCGGGGCCAAGGCCAGGTTCTGCGTGATGTCCTTCACTACCGACTGGCGCTTTTCCCCGGCCCGCTCGCGGGAGTTGGTGGACGCGCTGATGGCGGCCAAGAAAGACGTCTGCTACCTGGAGATCGATGCTCCGCAAGGCCATGACGCCTTCCTGATTCCGATCCCGCGCTATTTGCAGGCTTTCAGCAACTACATGAATCGAATTTCGCTTTGAGGACGCCATGAGAGCCGACCTGGAAATCATCCAAGACTGGATCCCCGCCGGCAGCCGCGTGCTCGACCTCGGCTGCGGCGATGGCGAACTGCTCACCTGGCTGCGGGACCACAAGCAAGTCACCGGCTATGGCCTGGAAAACGACCCGGACAACATTGCCGAGTGCGTCGCCAAAGGCATCAACGTCATCGAGCAGGATCTGGACAAGGGGCTGGGCAACTTTGCCAGCAACAGCTTCGATGTGGTGGTCATGACCCAGGCCCTGCAAGCCGTGCACTACCCGGACCGGATCCTCGACGAAATGTTGCGGGTCGGTCGTCAGTGCATCATCACCTTCCCCAATTTCGGTCACTGGCGCTGCCGCTGGTACCTGGCCAGCAAAGGCCGGATGCCCGTTTCGGACTTCCTGCCGTACACCTGGTACAACACGCCGAACATCCACTTTTGCACCTTCGGCGACTTCGAAGAGCTGTGCCGTGAGCGCAAAGCGCGGGTCATCGATCGGCTTGCCGTCGATCAACAACATCGGCATGGGTGGGCCAGTAAGCTATGGCCTAATCTATTAGGTGAAATCGGCATCTACCACGTCAGCAGCCCCGGCCTCGAGGATCACAAGGTCGCGGTATAAACCACGCTACTTCGAGGAGAACGAACATGGGTCGCTTGGCTATTTTTCTACTCAGTACCTGTCTGAGCCTGACCGCTGTGGCGGCCGATGTAATCAAAGGCGAACGCAAGGAAGTGTTCGGTGACGTCACCGTGCACTACAACACCTTTAACTCGACGTTCATCCAACCGGACATCGCCAAAGCCGCCGAACTGGTGCGCAGCAAGAATCAGGGCGTGATCAACGTTTCCGTGCTCAAGGACGGCAAACCGCTGGTGTCTGAGGTCAGCGGCACGGTGAAAGACCTTACCAGTGTGTCAATCCCGCTGAAGTTCAAGCAGGTCACCGAGCAAGGCGCGATCTACTACCTCGCGCAGTTCCCTGTGGAACAACAGGAAACCCGCACCTTCACGATCAACGTTAAAACTGGTGGCAAAACCAACAGCTTCAGTTTCAACCAAGAGCTATTCCCGGGCAAATAATGAACTTCACGCAACTCGTATTGGCCAGCCATAACGCCGGCAAACTCAAAGAACTCCAGGCCATGCTCGGTGAGTCCGTGCATTTGCGCTCGATTGGCGAGTTCAGCAGCGTCGAACCGGAAGAAACCGGTCTGTCGTTCGTCGAAAACGCCATCCTCAAGGCGCGCAATGCCGCACGCATTTCCGGTCTGCCGGCGTTGGCTGACGATTCCGGGCTGGCGGTGGACTTTCTCGGCGGCGCGCCGGGCATCTACTCCGCACGCTACGCCGATGGCCAGGGCGATGCAGCCAACAACGCCAAGCTGCTGGAAGTGTTGAAGGATGTGCCGCAAGACGAGCGCGGCGCGCAGTTCGTTTGCGTGCTGGCCCTGGTTCGGCATGCCGATGATCCACTACCGATTCTCTGCGAAGGCCTGTGGCATGGCCGTATCCTGCCTGCCGCCAGTGGCGCCCACGGTTTCGGCTACGACCCGCTGTTCTGGGTCCCGGAGCGCAATTGCTCCAGCGCCGAGCTGAGCCCGAGCGAGAAAAACCAACTGAGCCATCGCGCCCGCGCCATGGCCCTGCTGCGCCAGCGTCTGGGGCTGGCATGACTAAGGGCTCATCGGCGCAGCCGCTGATCTTCGGCGGCGCGCAAACGCCTCGCGCGGCCCTGCCCCAGTTGCCGCCCCTGGCGCTGTACATCCACATTCCCTGGTGTGTACGCAAATGCCCGTATTGCGACTTCAACTCCCATACCGCAAGCCCCGTGCTGCCGGAACAGGAATACATCGACGCACTGTTGGCCGACCTTGATCAGGACCTGCACGCCGTCTACGGCCGCGAACTGAGCTCGATCTTTTTCGGCGGCGGCACGCCCAGCCTGTTCAGCGCCGACGCTTTGGGCCGCCTGCTCAAAGGCGTGGAACAACGTATCCCGTTTGCCAGCGACATCGAAATCACCCTGGAAGCCAACCCCGGAACCTTCGAGCAGGAGAAGTTCGTTGCTTACCGCGCCCTGGGCATCAATCGCTTGTCGATCGGTATCCAGAGTTTCCAGGAAGCCAAACTCAAGGCACTGGGGCGGATCCACAACGGCGACGAAGCCGTACGTGCCGCCGGCATGGCCCGTCAGGCAGGCTTCGACAACTTCAACCTGGACCTGATGCACGGCTTGCCCGATCAGTCCCTGGACGATGCCCTGAGCGACCTGCGCCAGGCCATCGCGCTGAAGCCGACCCATCTGTCCTGGTATCAGCTGACCCTGGAGCCGAACACGGTGTTCTGGAACCAGCCGCCGACCCTGCCCGAAGACGACACCCTGTGGGACATTCAGGAAGCCGGCCAGGCACTGTTGGCCGAGCACGGTTACGCCCAGTACGAAGTCTCGGCCTATGCCCAGCCCGGACGTCCGGCGCGACATAACCTCAATTACTGGAGCTTTGGCGACTTCATCGGTATCGGCGCGGGCGCTCACGGCAAGCTCAGCCATCCCGACGGGCGCATCGTGCGCACCTGGAAAACCCGGCTGCCCAAGGACTACCTCAACCCGGCCAAAAGCTTTCAGGCCGGCGAGAAATCCCTGAGCAACGATGAATTGCCGTTCGAATTTCTGATGAACGCCTTGCGCCTGACCGATGGCGTCGATGCGGCGTTGTACGCTCAGCGTACTGGCCTGAGCCTGGAAAGCCTGGCCGACGCGCGCCGGCAAGCAGAACAAAGTGGCTTATTGCAGGTCGAACCCACACGCCTGGCGGCTACCGCCCGCGGGCAGCTGTTCCTCAATGACTTGCTGCAATATTTTCTGATCTAAGGAAATCGAATGGATTTGATACTCGACCTGCTCGCCACCGTGTCCCGCTGGAGCCGCAGCAACCTTTCGGAAATCTCTCTGGCGCTGGTTGGCTGCCTGCTGGTGCTGTTCGGCGCGGACATCAAAGGCTGGGTCGAGCAGCGCCTGGGCGGCATCGCCGGCGCGCTGCGCGTACCCTTGATGGCCCTGCTGTGCATGGTCGGCAGCGGCGTCGCACTGATCTACGCCACACCCTGGATCATCAAGGGCCTGAGCCAGTTCAACAACTACAGCCTGGCGCCGGTGTTGTTGGTGGTATTGGTGTTGATCGGAGTTGTGGCAGACCGCCGCTAACTTCTGACTAGACACAAAACAACTGTGGGAGCGGGCTTACTGTGGCGAGCGGGCTTGCCCGCGCTGGGTCGCGAAGCGGCCCAAAAACCAGCCACCGCGCTAGATCAGGTACACCGCGCGGAATGGTTTTACGACTGCTTCGCAGCCGAACGGGGGCAAGCCCCCTCGCCACAGTAAGCCCGCTCCCACATTTTGGATTGCGTTGCAGCTTAAGACTGTTTCTCGAACTTCAAATCCCAAACCCCATGCCCTAAACGCTCGCCACGACGCTCAAACTTGGTGATCGGGCGTTCGGTCGGACGCGGTACGCATTTGCCGTCTTCAGCGAAGTTGCGGTAGCCCGGCGCGACGTCCATGACTTCCAGCATGTACTCGGCATAGGGTTCCCAATCGGTCGCCATATGCAGCACGCCGCCGACCTTCAACTTGCTGCGCACCAGTTCGGCGAAGGACGCCTGAACGATGCGACGCTTGTGATGACGGCTCTTGTGCCACGGATCCGGGAAGAACAGCAGCAGGCGATCGAGACTGTTATCGGCAATACAACGGTTGAGCACTTCGATCGCGTCGCAATCGTAGACCCGCAGATTGGTCAGGCCCTGAGTCAGCACGCCATTGAGCAGCGCGCCGACACCCGGACGGTGGACTTCAACGCCGATGAAATCCTGCTCGGGTGAAGCTGCAGCCATTTCCAGCAACGAATGCCCCATGCCGAAACCGATTTCCAGGGTGCGCGGCGCCGAGCGGCCGAACACCTGGTCGAAGTCCACCGGCGCATCGGCCAGTGGCAGAACGAACAGCGGCGTACCTTGCTCCAGACCTTTGTGCTGGCCTTCGGTCATACGCCCGGCGCGCATCACGAAACTCTTGATGCGGCGGTGTTGGCGTTCTTCGCCTTCTGCAGGCGCGATAGGCGTGTCGTTTGATTCAGTCATCAATGGCTCTTACTTGATCAGACCATCCAGCGGCGAGGAGGCGCTGGCATAGAGTTTTTTCGGCATGCGCCCGGCGAGGTAGGCCAGGCGACCTGCAACAATGGCGTGCTTCATGGCTTCAGCCATCATGATCGGCTGTTGCGCATTGGCGATGGCCGAGTTCATCAGCACCGCTTCGCAACCCAGCTCCATAGCAATGGTGGCGTCGGAAGCAGTACCGACACCGGCATCCACCAACACCGGTATATTGGCTTCTTCGAGGATAATTCGCAGGTTGTACGGGTTGCAGATCCCCAGACCCGTACCGATCAAACCGGCCAGCGGCATCACGGCGATGCAGCCGATTTGCTCCAGTTGCCGGGCAATGATCGGGTCATCGCTGGTGTAGACCATCACGTCGAAACCATCCTTGACCAGTATTTCCGCGGCCTTGAGGGTTTCGATAACGTTGGGAAACAGGGTCTTCTGATCAGCCAGGACTTCCAGCTTGACCAGGTTGTGACCATCCAGCAGTTCACGGGCCAGACGGCAGGTGCGCACGGCTTCGATCGCGTCATAGCAACCGGCGGTGTTTGGCAGGATGGTGTAACGATCCGGCGGCAGGATGTCGAGCAGGTTCGGCTCACCCGGGTTCTGGCCGATGTTGGTCCGGCGCACCGCAACGGTGACGATTTGCGCGCCAGAAGCTTCGATGGCCAGACGGGTTTCTTCCATGTCGCGGTACTTGCCGGTGCCTACCAGCAAACGCGACTGGTAAGTACGACCGGCCAGGACGAAGGGCTTGTCGCTACGAACGTTGCTCATGGGAAATCCTCTGTTGGGGTGAGGTTCTGCAGAATTCTTTGGCGCTCAATTGCCGGGTTGCCTAGCCGCCGCCGATGGCGTGGACCACTTCGACCTGATCGCCCTCATTGAGCGCGGTCTCGGCATGCTGACTGCGCGGGACGATGTCCAGATTGAGTTCGACCGCCACCCGGCGTCCGGTCAGATCCAGGCGGGTCAGCAGGGCCGCAACGGTTTCGCCGTCGGGCAGTTCAAAGGATTCACCGTTCAACTGAATGCGCATGCCGGATGCCGTCATCATTTTTAGGGGTCAGCATTCTAGCCCGATCAGTCAGGTCGACCCAAGCCATTCGTCATGAAATGGACAGGCGTGTCATGGTCCCTGTAGGAGCAGCCGGGCGACGTTCCGTTTGCTCGCGATGGACGTCAACGATAACGCGTGTTTCCTGCTTATACGCGTTGCCCCGGCGTTTTTTTCGCGAGCAAGCTCGCTCCTACAACCGCCAGGCTGCAAGCCCCAGGCATAACCAGCCTATCAGGAAGGCCAGGCCACCGAAGGGCGTCACGATACCAAGCTTGCTGACTCCAGTCAGGGTCAGCAGATAGAGGCTGCCGGAGAACAACAGTATACCGATGACAAATGAGACGCCGGCCCATGTCATCAGGCGCCCGGGTATTTGAGTGGCCAGCAGTGCAACGCCCAGCAACGCCAGGGTATGCACCAACTGATAGGTGACCCCTGTGTGAAAGATCGCCAGATACTCCGCGCTGAGGCGATGTTTCAGGCCGTGGGCGGCAAACGCGCCGAGGGCGACGCCGGTAAACCCGAAAAAGGCAGCCAGCAGCAGAAAGCCACGCAGCATGTGGAACTCCAGTCAGAATCATTCAACAGGGTCTGTATAATGGCCCGCTCAACGGGTTCGGCCAAGCCATCTCTATGCTGCGTTTATTTTTTCGTCGATTCACCCAAGCCCTGCTCTGGTTCGCAGCCGGCAGCGTGTTGCTGGTGCTGGTGTTTCGCTTTGTGCCGCCACCGGGAACGGCGCTGATGGTCGAGCGCAAGGTCGAATCCTGGTTCAACGGCGAGCCGATCGACCTGCAACGCGACTGGCAGCCCTGGGAGAAGATCTCGGACGACCTGAAAATCGCGGTGATTGCCGGCGAGGATCAGAAGTTCTCCGAGCACTGGGGTTTTGATTTCGGCGCGATTCAGGCGGCATTTGCCCACAACGAACGCGGCGGCTCGATCCGTGGTGCCAGCACCCTGAGCCAGCAAGTGTCGAAGAACCTGTTTCTATGGTCCGGCCGCAGCTGGTTGCGCAAAGGGCTGGAGGCCTGGTTTACCGGGCTGATCGAAATACTCTGGCCCAAGCAGCGGATTCTTGAGGTCTACCTCAACAGCGTGGAATGGGATGCCGGAGTCTTCGGCGCCGAAGCAGCGGCTCGGCACCACTTCGGCGTCGGCGCAGCCTCACTGTCGCGCCAGCAAGCCAGTCTGCTGGCGGCCGTACTACCCAACCCGCGAGCGTGGAGCGCCAGCCGTCCAAGCAGCTATGTGGGACGCCGCGCCGGCTGGATTCGCCGACAGATGGGGCAATTGGGTGGCGAGGGTTATCTGGCCGGGCTGAACGATTCGCGCAGGGCACCCTGGGCGCAGTGATCCGAGACCGCGTCGTCCTCTGGAAAAAGATCGCAGCCTTCGGCAGCTCCTACGCCGATGCAACGTGTATACGGATTCTGTAGGAGCTGCCGATAGGCTGCGATCTTTTGATCTTGAGACCTTAAAAAAAGCCCCAATCAATGATCGGGGCGTTTTTTTATTGCTTATCGCTGCAGTTAAGCGGCGATCGACAACTTGAGCTTGTTCATCGCGCTCTTCTCGAGCTGACGAATACGCTCGGCCGACACGTTGTACTTCTGCGCCAGGTCATGCAGGGTCGACTTCTCTTCCGCCAGCCAGCGCTGGTAGAGGATGTCGCGACTACGGTCGTCCAGCACCTCCAGCGCTTCGTGCAGGTTGTGGTTCGAGTTGTCGCTCCAGTCGGCATCTTCCAGTTGACGGGCCGGGTCGTACCGGTGGTCTTCCAGATAGTTGGCCGGCGACTGGAAGGCACTGTCGTCGTCCGCTTCCGCAGCCGGGTCGAAGGCCATGTCATGACCGGTCAGGCGGCTTTCCATCTCGCGCACTTCCCGCGGCTCTACGCCGAGGCTTTCCGCCACGCGATGGACTTCCTCGTTGTTCAGCCAGGCCAGACGCTTTTTCTGGCTGCGCAGGTTGAAGAACAGCTTGCGCTGGGCCTTGGTCGTGGCGACCTTGACGATGCGCCAGTTGCGCAGGATGAACTCGTGGATTTCAGCCTTGATCCAGTGCACGGCGAACGACACCAGACGCACGCCCATTTCCGGGTTGAAGCGTTTTACCGCTTTCATCAGGCCGACGTTGCCTTCCTGGATCAGGTCAGCCTGGGCCAGGCCGTAGCCGGAATAGCTGCGGGCAATATGTACAACAAAACGCAGGTGGGCGAGCACCATCTGCCGAGCCGCCCCCAAATCCTGCTCATAGTAGAGACTCTCGGCCAGTTCACGCTCCTGCTCCGGCGTCAGCAATGGAATGCTGTTCACCGTGTGCACATAAGCCTCCAGGTTCGCACCCGGGACTAAAGCATATGCAGGTTGCAAAGAAGTGGTCATACGAAAAAACCTCCGACTCACATAACTCGTGCAGTTCAGCACTGCGAAAATTGACCGGAAACCGAAAGACAAGTTCCCTAGAAAGCTGAAAAGGTCAATACAAGCAAAAAGACACTACTTCGGCGCAAGCTCCCGTAGGTGGCGTGCTACCGCAATCCAAGCACCGATATACCCCAACAGCACCGCGCCAAGCAAGAGTGACAGACCATCGGCGACCGGCACACCGGCCAGCGCAAAATCACTGCCGTACAGACCGGCCAGCCCGACCACCGCATCGTTCAGCCAATCGAGGCCGAACGCCAGTACGCCCCAGGAGAGAATCCCCGCACCGAAGCCATAAAGCGCACCCATATACAGAAAGGGCCTACGCACATAACTGTCAGTGCCGCCGACCAGTTTAATCACTTCTATCTCTGTGCGGCGGTTTTCAATATGAAGACGAATGGTATTGCCTATCACCAAAAGTAATGCAGAAACCAGAAGCACCGTCAGACCAAAGACAAATCGGTCGCCGAGCTTGAGGATCGCTGCCAGACGCTCGACCCAGACTAGATCAAGTTGTGCCTGTTGTACCTTCGGCAGCTCGGAAAGTTTTTGTCTTAATGCTTCAAGGGCGGGTTTGTCGATTTCGTTCGGGGTCACCAGGACCACGCCCGGCAACGGATTGTGCGGCAATTCCTTGAGCGCCTCACCCAGGCCGGACTGCTGCTGGAACTCCTCCAGGGCCTGGTCACGGCTGATGTATTCGGCATCCGCCACACCCGGCAGGCCTTTGATCTGCTCGCGCAGTTGCGCGCCTTCGCCGGTGCTGGTATCGAGTTGCAGGTACAGGGAAATCTGCGCCGCACGCTGCCAGGAGCCGCCGAGACGCTCGACGTTACTCAGCAGAAGTGACAGCCCCATCGGCAAACTCAGGGCAACGGCCATTACCAGGCAGGTGAAGAAACTGCCGACTGGCTGTTTACCCAGGCGACGCAGGCTGTCCAGCAAGCTGGCGCGGTGACTTTCGATCCAGGCACGCAGCAAGCTACTGAAGTCCGGGCCGTCGTCCTCGTCGCGTTTTTTCTTCTGCGGTTGCGGGTCGGCGGCTTTGGGCGCCACCCGTTCGGAAACTTTCGGACTGCGTGTCGCGCTCATACCCCAGCCTCCCCGTCGCCGATCAACCGACCGCGCTGCAGTGTCAGCATGCGATGGCGCATGCGGGCAATCAGCGCCAGGTCGTGACTGGCAATCAGCACGCTGGTACCCAGCCGATTGATGTCTTCGAATACACCCATGATTTCTGCCGCCAGACGCGGGTCGAGGTTACCGGTCGGTTCGTCCGCCAGCAAAAGAGCCGGGCGATGGACGATGGCGCGGGCGATGCCAACGCGCTGTTGCTGACCGGTGGACAGATCGCCTGGGTACAGATCGGTCTTGTCCGAAAGCGCCACGCGCTCCAGGGCCGAATCCACGCGCTTGGCGATCTCGGCCTTGGACAGCCCGAGAATCTGCAACGGCAAGGCGATGTTGTTGAAAATCGTGCGGTCGAACAGCAACTGGTGGTTCTGGAAGACCACGCCGATCTGCCGCCGCAGGAAAGGAATCTGTGCGTTGCTGATCTGGCCCAGATCCTGACCGGCCAGCAACAGCTTGCCGGTGGTCGGACGCTCCATGGCCAGCAACAGTCGCAGCAAGGTGCTTTTACCGGCGCCGGAATGGCCGGTGACAAACAAGAACTCGCCCCGACGGACTCGAAAGCTCAGCTCATGCAAGCCGACGTGACCGTTCGGATAGCGCTTACCGACCTGTTCGAAACGAATCATGAACGCTCCCGCTCGGCAAACAGTGCCTGGACAAAGGGTTCGGCTTCAAAAGTACGCAAATCATCGATGCTTTCACCGACACCGATGTAGCGAATGGGCAGGCCAAATTGCTTGGCCAGGGCAAAGATAACCCCGCCTTT
This sequence comes from Pseudomonas fluorescens, assembly GCF_902497895.1. Classification (GTDB taxonomy): domain Bacteria; phylum Pseudomonadota; class Gammaproteobacteria; order Pseudomonadales; family Pseudomonadaceae; genus Aquipseudomonas; species Aquipseudomonas fluorescens_BP. Next base: position 76,820 of record NZ_CABVHQ010000018.1, on the reverse strand, counting down.
GGCCGTACCGTCGAGCTTAGTCAAGGCAAGACCGGTCAGCTCGACCGTCTGGTGGAATTGCTTGGCCTGGCTGATCGCGTTCTGACCCGTACCGGCGTCGAGCACCAGCAGCACTTCGTGGGGCGCATCGGCGTCGAGCTTACTAATGACCCGGCGAACCTTCTTCAGCTCTTCCATCAGGTTGTCTTTAGTGTGCAGGCGACCGGCGGTATCGGCGATCAATACGTCGATGCCTCGGGCCTTGGCAGCCTGTACCGCATCAAAGATCACCGAGGCGGAATCGGCGCCCGTGTGCTGGGCAATCACCGGAATCTTGTTGCGCTCACCCCAGACCTGCAACTGCTCGACTGCCGCCGCGCGGAAGGTATCACCGGCCGCGAGCATGACTTTCTTGCCTTCGAGCTGCAGCTTCTTCGCCAGTTTGCCGATGGTGGTGGTTTTACCGGCGCCGTTGACGCCGACCACCAGGATCACGAACGGCTTGTTCTGCGAGATGATGTTCAGCGGCTTCTCGACCGGCTTGAGCATGTCCGTGAGCTCGGCCTGCAGGGATTTGTACAGCGCATTAGCGTCGGCCAGCTGTTTGCGCGCGACTTTCTGGGTCAGGCTCTGGATGATCACCGAAGTCGCTTCGACGCCGACGTCAGCAGTCAGCAGACGGGTCTCGATGTCTTCGAGCAGCTCGTCATCGATCAGCTTCTTGCCGAGGAACAGGCTGGCCATGCCCTCGCCGATGCTGGCGCTGGTCTTGGACAGACCTTGCTTGAGACGGGCAAAGAAACCGACTTTGTTTTCTTCGCTGCTGGCGCGGGCTGGTTCGGCGGTTACGGGCGATGCGACCGGCGCATCGAGCCCTGGCGCAACAGGTGTAGCAACAGGCGCAACAGGAGCAACAGGCGCGGCAACAACCTCTGCAGCGACGGGCTCAGGAACGGGTGCAGGGACAGATTCCGCAGCCAGAAATGCAGCAATAACTGGCTGTGGAACATCGAGCTCGAGCATTACCGGTTCCGCTGCAACCGGCTCAACCACGGCAACGCGTTCGCTAACCAGCAGCTGTACCGCTTGCTGAACATCTGTCGGCGCCGGAATCGGCGGGGTGATATGCGGCGCCAATTCATCTTCGACCAGCCCGACTGGCTCTTCCGCCACCGGCAGGACCAGCCACGGCTTATGCTCGACATGCGTAATCGGCAGGGCGGGTGCAACCGGTACAGGCTCGACTACCGGCTGAAGGACCGGCTCGGCGACGGGCAAAACTACTGGAGCGGGCACGTCTACAACCGGCGCAGCGTCCACAACCGGTTCAGTGGCAGGCTCAGGATTGGCTTGCGGCTGTTCGACGACGGTTTCCTGCGGCTTTTTGCGCAGCCATCCGAACAGGCCTTTTTTCTCGCCAGCCGCAGCTGGGGTCTTCTTGTCGTCGTTGGAACCAAACATGGATGACGGCTATCTCAAGGTAGCGACGCGCCAATGTGGCGCCTCGGCAAATAAATATTCGCTGCAGAACAGACTGTTTTTTACCCAGCTTGTTCACGCGCAACATTTTGTCGAGGTGCTGATCGGCACCTCAAAGGTCGACTAAATACTAAGGACTGGAACGGCATCGTCGGCGAAAACCCAGAGTTTAGCTGACAAACTCAAAGCTTCTGCCGGAAACTCATACAACCTGCTGACCGATCAAAGGCCTGATAGGCGTGGCCGCCAGTAAAATCGATCAGTATCCTAGCACCCTCTCGCCCGCCGACGCTAAGACCACGCGGGCAGCCCAACAGGTTTAAAAACGAATGAATGCTCTAGCCCGCCGCGCCGCAGGCCTGCTGTTCAGCACAGTTTGTCTGCCCCTTTCAGCCTTGGCTGCCGATCCACAACCCACCCATGAGTTCACTCTCGACAACGGCCTTAAAGTGGTCGTGCGCGAAGACCATCGCGCCCCTGTGGTGGTTTCGCAGGTCTGGTACAAGGTCGGCTCCAGCTATGAAACCCCGGGCCAGACCGGTTTGTCCCACGCTCTGGAGCACATGATGTTCAAGGGCAGCGAGAAAGTCGGCCCAGGTGAAGCCTCGTTGATCCTGCGCGATCTGGGCGCCGAAGAGAACGCCTTCACCAGCGACGACTTCACCGCCTACTACCAGGTACTGGCCCGCGACCGTCTGGCGGTGGCCTTCGAGCTGGAAGCCGACCGCATGGCCAGCCTGCGCCTGCCGGCCGACGAGTTCAGCCGCGAGATCGAAGTGATCAAGGAAGAGCGCCGCCTGCGCACCGACGACAAACCCATGTCCAAGGCCTACGAGCGCTTCAAGGCCATGGCCTATCCGGCGAGCGGCTACCACACGCCGACCATCGGCTGGATGGCCGACCTGGACCGGATGAAGGTCGAGGAGCTGCGCAACTGGTACACGTCCTGGTATGTCCCGAACAATGCCACGCTGGTGGTGGTCGGCGACGTCACACCGGATGAGGTCAAGGCCCTGGCTCAGCGCTACTTTGGCCCGATCGCCAAGCGCGCCATACCGCCGGCGAAGATCCCGATGGAACTGGCCGAGCCCGGCGAACGCCAGATCACTCTGCACGTGAAGACCCAACTGCCAAGCCTGATGCTCGGCTTCAACGTGCCAAGCATTGCGACAGCAGTAGACAAACGCTCGGTGAATGCCTTGCGGCTGATTTCCGCCCTGCTCGACGGCGGTTACAGTGCACGCATCCCGACCCAGCTGGAGCGTGGCGAAGAGCTGGTCTCCGGCGGTTCGTCGAATTACGACGCCTACACCCGCGGTGACAGTCTGTTCACGCTCTCCGCGACACCCAACTCGCAGAAAAACAAAACCATGGCCCAGGCCGAAGCCGGTCTGTGGCGCCTGCTCGAGCAGTTGAAAACCACCGCGCCGACGGCCGAAGAGCTGGAACGCGTGCGCGCACAGGTGATCGCCGGCCTGGTCTACGAACGTGATTCGATCACCAGCCAGGCCACCGCCATCGGCCAGCTGGAAACCGTCGGTCTGTCCTGGAAACTGATGGACAGCGAGCTCGACGAGCTGCAAAGCGTGACCCCGCAAGACATCCAGAACGCCGCCCGCACCTATTTCACCCGCGAACGTCTCAGCGTTGCGCATGTATTGCCCGAGGAGACCGCCCATGAGTGAGCGCAAAAAATCACGCCTGGCCCTGATCGGCCTGGTGCTCGTCGCACTGATTGGCTCGCTGGGTTTCTACCTCAGCCGCCCCAGTGAATCCGATGCCAGCCAGGCGCTGGATAAGGCCAAGGCCAGCAAGAAGCTGCAATCCCTGGCCGAACTGGACGGCAAGGCGCCTGGCCGCCGGGCCCTGGATGTACAGACCTGGAACACCGCCGAAGGCGCCAAGGTGCTGTTCGTTGAAGCCCGTGAACTGCCGATGTTCGACATGCGCCTGACCTTTGCTGCCGGCAGCAGCCAGGATGGCACTGCGCCCGGTCTGGCATTGCTGACCAACTCCATGCTCAACGAGGGCATCGCCGGCAAAGATGTCGGCGGGATCGCCGAAGGTTTCGAAGGCCTCGGTGCCGATTTCGGCAATGGCGCTTTTAAAGACATGGCCGTCGCCTCGCTGCGCAGCCTGAGCGCGGCGGATAAACGCGAACCGGCCTTGAAGCTGTTTGCTGAAGTGGTGGGTAAACCGACCTTCCCGGACGACTCGCTGGCGCGAATCAAGAACCAGATGCTCGCCGGTTTCGAATACCAGAAGCAAAGTCCTGGCAAACTGGCGAGCCTTGAGCTGATGAATCGTCTTTACGGCGATCATCCTTACGCCCACTCCAGCGATGGCACCGCGAAAAGCGTTCCGCCCATCAGCCTCGCTCAGTTGCAGGCATTCCACGCCAAGGCCTATGCCGCCGGCAATGTGGTGATCGCGCTGGTTGGCGACCTGTCGCGCAGCGAAGCCGAGGCCATTGCTACACAAGTCTCCGCTGCACTGCCCAAAGGCCCGGCGCTGGCGAAAATCGAACCGCCGGTTGAGCCCAAGGCCAGCATCGGCCATATCGAGTTCCCGTCCAATCAGACTAACCTGATGCTTGCGCAACTGGGCATCGACCGTGATGATCCGGACTACGCGGCATTGTCCCTGGGCAACCAGATCCTCGGCGGTGGCGGTTTCGGTACGCGGCTGATGAGTGAAGTCCGCGAGAAGCGTGGCCTGACTTACGGCGTATACTCCGGTTTCACCCCGATGCAGGCTCGCGGGCCGTTCATGATCAACCTGCAGACCCGCGCCGAGATGAGCGAAGGCACGCTGAAACTGGTTCAGGACGTTCTGGCCGATTACCTGAAAACCGGTCCGACCCAGAAAGAACTGGACGACGCCAAGCGTGAACTGGCCGGCAGCTTTCCGCTGTCCACCGCCAGCAACGCCGATATCGTCGGGCAACTGGGTGCCATGGGGTTCTATAACCTGCCACTCAGCTATCTTGAAGACTTCATGCAGCAGTCCCAGAACCTGACCGTCGAGCAGGTCAAGACCGCACTGAACAACCACCTGAGCACCGACAAGATGGTCATCGTCAGCGCTGGTCCAACCGTGCCACAAAAGCCGTTACCGGCCCCTACTGATAAACCCGCCGAGCAGCCGCTCGGGGTTCCGGAGCATTAATGGCCAGCCCATCGCGTCCCAGCAAAAAACCGCTTCACAACGTCCATAACGGCGTTAACCAATTGCGCATCATCGGCGGCGAATGGCGTAGTCGTCGCCTGAGCTTCCCCGACGCCCCAGGCCTGCGCCCGACGCCGGACCGGGTCCGGGAAACCCTGTTCAACTGGCTCGCGCCGTACGTGGCCGGGGCCAAAGTACTCGACCCGTTCGCTGGCAGTGGCGCGTTGTTCCTCGAAGCCCTGTCCCGTGGCGCTGCCATGGGCCAGGCGCTGGACAGCAGCAACATCGCCGTGTCCAGCCTGCGCGAGCACCTGGGCACCCTGCGCTGTACCACCGGCCAGGTGCAGACCGCCGACGCCTTGCGGTACCTGGAAAGCCAGCCGGCGATCGCGTTCGACCTGGTTTTTCTCGATCCGCCATTCAACCAGAACCTGCTGCCCGTCGTCTGTGCGCTGCTCGAAGAGCGCCAGTGGCTGGCTGACAACGCCTGGATCTACACCGAAAGCGAATCCGCGCCCTCGACCCTCGGCCTTCCGGCCAGCTGGCGCCTGCACCGGGAGCAGAAATCCGGGCGGGTCTACTATGCATTGTGGCAACGCAACACTGAAACAAACTCTTAAAAAGAGATCTGGACAGGTCAACAGCCTGTCCAGCCATTACGGCTTTTTTCAAACAACCTCACCCGTGAACGGGCCACTGTTGTGCGTGTCTTTCCTATGGACAGCAACCAACCGCCATCTGCATAGCAGCGCAGCGCGCCTGACGATGGTCGATAACGGCCGGGCACAGACTGGCTGCCCGGCCCCTCATGATGACTTCAGGTCGTGACAGGCGGTCACTACATATAGTTACCACCAACCCCTTCGTTGAATGACCCACAGTGGTTTACGGAATTTCCCGTAAGCCACTGAGGATGTACAACGGATGAACATTTCCTGCAGCAGGATGCTGCTCTGCATTGGGCTATTGCCGCTCATGGCAGTCGCCGCGTCCCCGCAAACCACCCACGAATTTACATTGGATAACGGCCTGAAAGTGGTCGTGCGCCAAGACCATCGCGCCCCCGTCGTGAGTTCCCAGCTATGGGTCAAAGTGGGTTCCAGCCATGAGCATCCGGGCCAGTCCGGCCTGTCCCACGCTCTCGAACACATGCTCTTCAAAGGCAGCAGCAAGGCCTGCGCAGGTGCCTATGCAACTACGCTTGAGCGCCTCGGCGCCCGCGAAAACGCCTTTACCGGGGCGGACGTCACCACCTATCACCAGACCATGACGCCGGGGCGCCTTGGCGTAGCCTTTGAGCTGATGGCAGACATCATCACCACTGCGCGCCTGGCTGACGATGACTTCAGCACTGAACTGGAAGTCATCAAGGAGGAACGCAGCAGTCAAGTCGATGACGACCCTCGGTCGCTCACCCATGAACGGCTCCTCAGCATCGCTTACCCGGCCAGCAGTTATGCCAGCCCCACTATTGGCTGGCTGCACGATTTACGCCGCATGAATGCCGCGCAACTACGGGCGTGGTATCAGGCCTGGTATGCACCGAACAACGCCACGCTGGTCGTCGTTGGCGATGTCTCGGTCGAACAGGTAAAGGGGCTGGCTCAGCGCTATTTCGGCCCGATTCCCAGGCGAGACATTCCTCCAGTCATGGCACCTCTGGAGTTGGCCGAGCCTGGCGAACGAAAAATCACCCTACAGCTTGCAGTGCACACCCCGCGACTGATCATGAGCTTCAATGTCCCGAGCCTGACAACGGCCGAGAACCGCCGCTCGGTGTATGCGCTGCGCCTGCTCGACACCCTGCTCGCAGGGTCCAACAGCGCACGCATCAGAAAGCGCCTGCAATTCACCGAACAACTGTTCTCCGAAGTCAGCTCCGAGTACGACGCATTCAATCGCGGCGATTCACTGTTCATCCTGAGCACCGAACTCGACCTCAAACAGACGATCACCCTTACCGACGCAGAAAACCGTTTATGGCAGCTCCTCGACGAACTGAAAACGACGCCACCTGAGGCCGCTGAACTGGAGCGCGCGCGAACAACACTGATAGCCAATCAGATTTACGCGGGTGACTCGATCGAACACCAGGCACACACCCTGGGCACGCTGGAAAGCATTGGTCTGTCGTGGCGCCTGATGGAACAGGAAACCGAAGAGTTCAACAAGGTGACACCCCAGGACATCCAGCACGCTGCAAGCACCTACCTGACTCGTCAACGCCTGAGCGTCGTTAACGTTCTACCGGAGAAGAACAATGGATAAGTTCAGACACCCCTACGGTGCAACCATCACACTATGGCTGGTGCTTTTCACTGTGCTGCTGACCCGCCAGGTCCTGGCCGCCGCGCAAACACAATCGTCGCCACCACGAACGGTCGCGCCCCTGCAATCGCTGGCCGAGCTCGACGATCGCGCGATCCGTCAGCGCCCATTGCAGATCAAGGGTTGGAAAACCCTGACGGGTAGCAAAGTGCTGTTCATCCAGACATCGGAGCTGCCGATGTTTGACCTGCATGTGAATTTTGCCGCGGGCAGTGCCCAAGACCAGCAGCACCCTGGACTGGCAGCCATGACCCTGAGCCTGCTCAATGAAGGTGTGGAGGGCAAGGACTTGGCGGTCATTTTGGAAACCTTCGATAGTCTCGGCGCAAAGCTAGGCACCGGTATCGATAGAGATCGAACGCAGCTCTCTTTGCGCAGCCTCAACGCCACGGACAAGCGTGAACCGGCATTGCAGTTATTTGCCCAAATGCTGGGCAAACCTTTGCTCGCCGAAGACGCCATGACCCGCGTCAAGGCCGAATTGCTCGGCATCCTTGAACAGCAGGGGCAAGCCACCTCCGCACAGGTCTCGCAAACCATGTATGAAACCCTATTTGCCGGACATGCCTACGCACAGCCGGTGCATGGAACGACATCCAGTCTGGCGTCGATAACTCGCGAACAACTGCAAGCTTTTCACAACAAGTTCTACGCCGCTGGCAATGTGCTTATCACCTTGGTTGGCGACCTTTCCCTGGAAGAGGCCCAGAGCATCAGCCTGCAGATCGCCAAAGCTTTGCCCCAAGGGCCGGCCGTTGAACCCGTTGCAGAAGTAGCCCGCCAGGAAAATCCGCCAGGCTTGCAACATATCGAACGTCCCTTGAGCCAGACCCACCTCATGCTCACTCAGCTGGGTGTCACGCGACAGCATCCAGACTATGTGGCATTGCAGGTGGCGAGCATGATTTTCGGTGGCGGTGGGAGCAACTCACGGTTGATGAATGAACTGCGTGAACAACGCGGTCTGACCTACGGTGTTGCAATGGGAAATATCGCCTGGCAGGGCCGCGGCCCATTCAATATCTACGTGCAGACGCGCCCGGAGTTCGGCACCGGGACCCTGAAGCTTATCCAGGATATGTTTCGCGACTACCTGGCTACCGGGCCGACCGGGCAAGAGCTGGACGATGTAAAACGCATACTGGCCGGCAGCAGCCCGCTAGACAGTGCCAGCAACGCGCAGATTCTCTCCCGGCTCGTCGATATCAGCCTCAATAATTTGCCATTGGACCTCGATTTTTCTGTGCAACAGGCCCAGCAACTCACCATCGAAGACATCAGAACAGCACTAAACAAACACTTCGGCGCTGACCAATGGACCGTTGTGACCCTGGGGCCGACAGTGGAGCAACAGGCATTACCTGATCCCGTCAAACCTGCGGAGCAGTCCATGTGTCGCGTGACCAGCGAGTTTGTGGCAAGTTAGGATTTTCCAGTGAGGGCGGCTGCACTCGGACCCATTGAGCGCGGCCGCCTTTCTGAATCGCACTTTCGAGGCTTGATGTGCCCCAGCCTTCTATCCAGCCACTCGCGCCTTTCACCCCTGCCTTGGGCTTGGGCAACCCGCACCTGCAAACCTTGTGGGGACCTCTGTGGCGTAAAACAACTCACATTGATCGTCAACGTGAACGACTGTGGCTGGAAGATGGCGACTTCCTCGATCTGGATTGGCATGGCCCCCATAGCCCCGATGCACCGTTGGTGCTGGTATTGCATGGGCTGACCGGTTCCTCGAATTCACCCTATGTGGCCGGACTGCAAAAAGCCCTGGCGGCTCAGGGCTGGGGCAGTGTGGCGCTGAACTGGCGCGGCTGCTCCGGCGAACCCAACCTGCTGGCGCGCAGTTATCACTCCGGTGCCAGTGAAGACCTGGCGGCAGCCATCAGCCATCTGCGGGCCCAGCGACCATTGGCACCCTTGTATGCGGTGGGCTATTCGTTGGGTGGCAATGTGCTGCTCAAACACCTGGGGGAAACCGGCGACAACAGCGAACTGCTGGGCGCGGTGGCGGTTTCGGTGCCCTTTCGTCTCGACCAGTGCGCCGACCGGATCGGCCAGGGCTTTTCCCGGGTTTATCAGGCGCACTTCATGCGCCAGATGCTCGCCTATATCAAAGACAAACAGCGACAATTCCAGCATGACGGCCGCCACGAAGGCTTGGCGACCCTCGCCCAACTTGGCTCGCTGGAGAATATGCGGACCTTCTGGGATTTCGACGGGCGGGTCACCGCACCGTTGAACGGGTTTGTCGATGCAGAGGACTATTACCGGCGCGCGTCCAGTCGCTACTTTCTCGGCGCCATCCGCACACCGACCTTGATTATCCAGGCCGCGGACGATCCTTTCGTATTCCCCCACAGCTTGCCACAGGCCAGCGAGCTGTCGCCGACCACACAATTCGAATTGCAGCCCAAGGGGGGGCATGTCGGTTTTGTCGATGGAACCTTGCGTAATCCCGCTTACTACCTGGAACGCCGCATCCCTCAATGGCTGACCGGCGCAGGTCACAGGTAGCGTTTATCGGGCCTATTGTGTCGGGAATGATGATTCATTGTGGCGAGGGAGCTTGCTCCCGCTGGAGCGCGAAGCGGTCCCGAAATCAGTCAGCGCGGTTGATCAGATAAAACGTATTCACCGATTTTACGACTGCTTCGCAGCCGAGCGGGGGCAAGCCCCCTCGCCACAGCAAGCCCCCTCGCCACAGGTTGCGCTCGGCACGAGAGCTGCGATTTTTTGGCCACAGCGCAAGATCGTTCAAGACGGACTCAATCCGACTGCCTAAGATGCGGGCAATAAGGAGAGTCTTGATGACCCGAAAGCAACTTTTTTTCCGAGGTATCCGCGACAGCTTTGCCATGGCCGTAGGCATTCTGCCGTTCGGGCTGATCTTCGGCACCCTGGCTGGCGCCGCCGGCCTGACGTTATGGCAGGCGGTCGGCATGTCGCTGTTCGTCTACGCCGGTTCCGCGCAATTCATCGTCATCAGCCTGTTCGGCGCGGGCGCCAGCGCCGTGGTGATTCTGTTGACGACTTTTATCGTCAACCTGCGCCATGTGCTCTACAGCGCCACGTTGCAGCCCCACGCCAGCCAGTTGCCGCAACGCTGGCGGGTGTTATTGGCGTTCTGGTTGACCGATGAAACCTTTGCCGTGGTCCAGCGTTTCTATCTGCTGCACGGGGATCGGCCGCTGGCGCACTGGTATTGGCTTGGCGTGGCCAGCTCGCTGTATGTCTGCTGGGTCCTCAGCTCGTTGGTCGGTGTGCTGTTCGGTCAGGCGGTACCGGATCTGGCCAGCTGGGGGCTTGAGTTCGCCATGCTGGCGACCTTTATCGGCATTGTCGTGCCGTTGCTGCGCAATAAACCGCAAGTGGCTGCAGCCTTGGCGGCGGGTGCCGTGGCGTTGATGACTTATAGCTGGCCCTACAAACTCGGGCTGATGGCCGCTGCGTTCAGCGGGATTGCCGTGGGCGTGGTGCTGGAGCGTCGGCAGTTGGCGACCCGGTCGGGCAAGGAGTTGCACTCATGAGTTACTGGTGGCTGATTTTCGGCATGATGGCGATTACCTTCGTGCTGCGCTACAGCTTGTTCGCCTGGCCAGACCTGAGCTTCCCGCCGCTGGTGCGCCAGGGTTTGCACTATGTGCCGACAGCGGTGCTCACCGCCATTGTGGTACCAGGCATGCTGCTGCCCGATGGCGAGCATTGGGCGCTGAACCTGAGTAATGCGTATTTGCTCGCGGGGCTGGCGACGATTGCCATTGCCGCGTTGACCCGGCATTTGCTGGCGACCATTGGCGGCGGGTTGCTGGTGTTCTTTTTGTTGCGCTGGATGATGGGGCAGTTGCCGGTTTAGAAAAGGACGGCCGAGCACAAAACCTCTGGCGAGGGGGCTTGCCCCCGCTGGGCTGCGCAGCGGCCCCAAAGCCTTCAACTTCATTTTGCAGGCACACCGCATCGACTGCATTTACGACCGCTGCGCGGCCTAACGGGGCGATGCGGCGTTCCGACAAGCCCCCTCGCCACAGGTAATGTATTTGGCTCCTGATCGCGTCAATCGCCCTTGGCAACCGCCCGCGTGGGATCAGTAATCCACTCACTCCACGATCCCGCGTACAAACTGGCCAACGGGTACCCCGCCAGACACAACGCAAACAGGTTATGGCACGCTGTCACACCGGAACCGCAGTACGCCACCAGCTCTGTGGGCGAGCGATCACCCAGCTTCGCAGCGAAGCGTTGTTTGAGCTGGTCAGCCGGCAGGAAACGTCCGTCGCTGCCCAGGTTTTCGCTGAATGCCGCGCATTGTGCGCCGGGGATATGCCCGGCCACGGGGTCGATCGGCTCCACCTCGCCGCGGAATCGCGGCTGGGCGCGGGCATCGAGAAGGGTCAGGGTTGGTTGGCCGAGGCGCTTTTGCAGCTGTTCGGCGCTCAATAGCAACGAGTAGTCGGGTTTACCGACAAAGCTGCCCGGCGCAGTACCAGGAGCGTCCAGGCTTAATGGCAAGCCGGCCGCATGCCAAGCCTTCAAACCGCCGTCGAGGATAAACACCCCGTCGCGCTTGCCCAACCAGGCCAGCAACCACCAGGCGCGCGCGGCAAAGGCGCCAGGGCCGTCGTCATACAGCACGACATCGCTGTCGGCATTGATACCCCAAGCCTGCAAGCGCTCAACCAGCTGCGCTGGATCCGGCAGCGGATGGCGCCCGGTCACGCCCTTGACCATCCGACCACTGAGATCACGTTCCAGATCGGCGAAAGAGGCACCGGCGATATGCCCTTCGGCATAACTGCGCTGGCCGTAATCCGGGTCTTCGAGGGCAAAACGACAATCCAGAATCACCAGCCCGGCCTGCTCCTTTTTCAGGTCCAGAGCTTGAGGGCTGATCAATTGCGCAATGGCCATAGCGGGCTCCTGTGATGAGGTCAGAGATCAATCCTACTGCACTTCTTCCAGTGCCTGCGCCAATGGCACATAAAACTCCTCGAATAACGCACTCACTGCGTCCCGCGCCTGGTCCGTGACAAATCCGGCTTCCAGCACCAGCACCTGGTAGACACCGCGCTTGATCGCTTCTTCACTCAGATGCGTGGAATTTTCCCGTGAGGTACAGAGAAAGCGCACCCAAGAGGTCAGGATAATCCATGCGTTGAGGGTCAGAGATTCGATCTGAACCTTGTCCATTCGCAAAATGCCGGCCTCAACGAAGCCCTCATAAATGGCTCCACCCTGAATCAGACAACGTTGGGAAAAACGTCGATAACGGTCAGCCAGTTCTGCATCGCTGTCGAGCAGGTGTTCGAGATCCCGGTGCAGGAAGCGGTAGCGCCACATGGCGGAGAGCAGCGCTTGCAGGTAATACCGTTTGTCTTCGACTGTGGCTGCGCGGCCCTGGGGTGGACGCAAAAAGCTGTCGACCAGGCTTTCATATTCACTGAACAGCACGGCGATGATCGCCTGCTTGTTGGGGAAGTGGTAGTACAGGTTTCCCGGAGAAATCTCCATGTGGGCGGCGATATGGTTAGTGCTGACGCTGCGTTCGCCCTGCTGATTGAACAACTCCAGGCTGTTCTGGACGATGCGCTCGCTGGTTTTTATCCGTGGGGCCATGGGCTTGGGCTTTAATTCAGAGGGCGTTGCGGAACATCTTACGACCTATCCCGGATCGGATAAATCAAAGCTGTCGAGGATGTCATTTGACCATATAGAGCATAGACTCTAAAAATCCACCCGCTAAAATAAAAAAGAGCCGTCCATGTCTGCCGATATTGCCTACCTGCAAGACTCCCAACCGCAACTGGACGAGCTAAACAGTCTGTTTTCCGCCCAGCGCCTGGCCTACGCAGCCAACCCGATGCCGCCGGCTGCGCAACGCCAGCAGTGGCTCAAAGCCCTGCGTGAAGTGTTGAGCGACGAACGCCAGGCATTGATCGACGCCATCAGCCAGGACTTCAGCCATCGCAGTGCCGATGAAACCTTGCTCGCCGAGCTGATGCCCAGCCTGCATGGCATTCACTACGCCAGCAAACACCTCAAAGGCTGGATGAAAGCATCCCGGCGCTCCGTAGGCGTGGCCTTCCAGCCGGCCTCGGCCAAGGTCATCTATCAGCCGCTGGGCGTGGTCGGGGTGATTGTGCCGTGGAACTATCCGCTTTACCTCGCCATCGGCCCTTTGGTCGGTGCGTTGTCTGCAGGTAACCGGGTGATGCTCAAGCTCAGCGAGTCGACGCCAGCCACCGGGCAGCTGCTCAAGCAATTGTTGGCGCGGGTCTTTCCTGAAGACCTGGTCTGCGTGGTATTGGGGGAAACCGAGATCGGCATGGCCTTTTCCAGGCTGCGCTTCGATCACCTGTTGTTCACCGGCGCCACCAGTATCGGCAAACAGGTAATGCGCGCGGCGGCGGAGCATCTGACCCCGGTGACTCTGGAACTGGGCGGCAAGTCCCCGGCCATTGTCTGCGCCGACGTACCGCTCAAGGATGCGGCTGAACGCATTGCCTTCGGCAAGACCCTGAATGCCGGACAAACCTGCGTGGCACCGGACTACGTGCTGGTGCCGGAAGAGCGCGTGGGCAGCTTTATCGAAGCCTATCGCAAAGCCGTTCGCGGGTTTTATCCCGAACTGGCGAATAATCCGGACTACACCGCCATCATCAATGACCGGCAACTGGCGCGGCTCAACGGCTACCTCAGTGACGCCACCAGCAAGGGCGCGCTGCTGATCCCGCTGTTCGAGCAGAACCAGGGCCGGCGCATGGGTCACAGCCTGCTGCTGAACGTCACCGACGAGATGACCGTGATGCAGGACGAAATTTTCGGCCCGCTGCTGCCCATTGTGCCCTACAAGGGTCTGGATCAAGCCTTTGCCTACATCAACCAACGGCCCCGGCCGCTGGCACTCTATTACTTCGGCTACAACAAAGCCGAACAACGCCGCGTGCTCGACGAGACCCATTCCGGTGGCGTTTGCATCAACGACACCCTGCTGCATGTCGCTCAGGATGACCTGCCGTTCGGCGGCATCGGTGCATCGGGTATGGGCCATTACCACGGCCATGAAGGCTTCCTGACGTTCAGCAAGGCCAAGGGCGTACTGACCAAACAGCGGCTGAATGCGGCTAAGTTGATTTATCCGCCTTACGGCAAAGCCATCCAGAAGCTGATTCAGAAGCTGTTTATCCGCTAACCCAGGCTGCTGCGCATGGGCTATTGCTCGATTGTGCAACTGCTGATGATGGCCTGGTACCGGCCGCGCGGAATCGTGCTCAATTGAGCAATCTTTCGATCCACGATGGCTCGCTGTTCCCCACCAGCATTGGCGCCAACCCACAGTTGTCGGTCTACGGGTTGACGGCGCAATTGGCGACTTCACTCGCCAAGCGTTTAAAAAACTTGTGAAAAAGCACATTATTCGTACTGTCTATAGTCCTTTCTTCTTCTAAAGGCGGCTTGGCCGACCGGGACGGCTGCGATACCATCCGACTCCCCAACGGACTCCCGCCAGGACGACGCGATGAACCGAGTGTTGTACCCAGGTACCTTCGACCCTATTACCAGGGGCCATGGCGATCTGGTCGAGCGCGCAGCGCGCCTGTTCGACCATGTAATCATTGCTGTCGCCGCCAGCCCGAAGAAAAACCCGCTGTTTCCCCTGGAACAGCGAGTGGCGCTGGCCCGCGAGGTCACCAAACATTTGCCGAACGTCGAAGTCGTCGGCTTCTCCTCGCTGCTTGCGCATTTCGCCAAGGAGAAGAACGCCAATGTGTTTCTGCGAGGCCTGCGAGCGGTATCGGACTTCGAATACGAATTCCAGCTGGCCAACATGAACCGCCAGTTGGCGCCGGAGGTGGAAAGTCTTTTCCTCACCCCGTCGGAGCGTTATTCGTACATTTCCTCCACGCTGGTTCGTGAAATCGCAACCCTGGGCGGCGATATCACCAAGTTCGTCCACCCGTGCGTCGCTGACGCCCTGAACGAACGCTTCAAGAGGTAGGCAGGTAGCTCATCGCGCCCGCGTGCACTGCGGGCGCTAATGCGGCACAATTGCCGCATTAGAGTTTTCATATGCTTGGGCCAGTCGCCCCGGCAGGAGTGCCCCATGTCCCTGATCATCACCGACGATTGCATCAATTGCGACGTCTGCGAACCCGAGTGCCCGAACGCCGCCATTTCTCAAGGCGAAGAGATCTACGTGATCGACCCGAACCTGTGCACCCAATGCGTCGGTCATTACGACGAACCGCAGTGCCAGCAAGTTTGCCCGGTCGACTGCATCCCGCTGGATGAAGCCCATCCGGAAACCGAAGAACAGCTGATGGCCAAGTACAAGATCATTACTGGCAAGGTGTAAGTTTCGGATGACGGCAGCGCCTGTCAGTCAGCCTTCACGGGCAAGCCCCCGGCCAGATAAGACCGTTACGCGAACCGTAGCAGCTGCCGAAGGCTGCGTCCGGCTGCGAAGCAGTCGTAAAACAGGCACTGCGGTATTTCAGACAAACCGTGCAAGCAGGATTTACGACTGCTTCGCAGCCGGACGCAGCCTTCGGCAGCTGCTACGGGGGGGGGCAGTAGCCACACCCTCAATCATTCCCGCTGGTCATACCCCTCCCCAGTACACCCCAGGCATCGCCCGAACGCCGATTTGCCCGGATCGAGCACCAGCGCCTGGAGAGCCTCGTTGAGGCCGCCACCAAACGCAGTAAAGGGCAACGACACTACAAACACCCCTGCGCCAATGACGGTTGCCGCCACCAGCAATGGCCGGGCGATCAACAGGTCGCCGATCATGGCGAAGGCCGGCGGGTTCTGAATGGCATAACTCGGGTCGCCGCTGCCCTCACCGGCAGCCGCCCAGGCTGGCGAAGTCAGCAGGCCCAGGCTCAAGGCCAACGCAACAGCAAGGGTAGGAAACAGCTTCATGGCACGATCCTTCAGCAAGCAAACGAGGGGTCACTATAGACCCTGAGGTCAGTTCAACTCTGGCAACGAGGGCAATAAACGCTGGTGCGCTGCCCCAGGCGAACCTCTCGCAGGCCCGTGCCGCACACTTTACAGTGCTCATTGCCACGACCGTAAACGAACAGTTCCTGCTGGAAGTAACCGGGCTGACCATCGCCACCGATAAAGTCCCGCAGGGTCGTACCGCCGCGCTCGATGGCATGGGTGAGGATGCGCTTGATTTCGATGGCCAGCTTCAGGTAACGCGTCCGGGAAATGCCCTTGGCCTCCCGGCGCGGGTCGATGCCGGCAGCGAATAGCGCTTCAGTCGCGTAGATGTTACCCACACCGACCACCACGGCGTTATCCATGATGAAGGGTTTCACCGCCATCGAGCGCCCGCGGGAAAGCTGGAACAACCGCTCGCCGTCAAACAGATCGGTCAGCGGCTCGGGACCCAGGCGGATCAACAGTTCGTGATTGAGTGGATCAAGGCTCCAGAGCATCGCCCCGAAACGCCGCGGGTCGGTGTAGCGCAAGGCCAGACCTGATTCCAGCTCGATATCCACATGTTCGTGCTTGGCCGCCGGCATGCCGACTTCCACCAGGCGCAAATTTCCCGACATGCCCAAATGGCTGATCAGCGTCCCGACCTCGGCATTAATCAGCAGGTACTTGGCCCGCCGATCGACCGTCACGATGCGTTGCCCGGACAGTCGCACATCGAGGTCTTCCGGAATCGGCCAACGCAAACGCCGGTCACGGACGATCACCCGGCTGACTCGTTGGCCTTCCAGGTGCGGGGCGATACCGCGCCGGGTGGTTTCGACTTCGGGTAATTCAGGCATGGCGCTCTCAGGTCAGAAAATAACCGACGCTCAACGGTGAGCGCCCAACTCGCGAATCGACTCTTTGAGGTTCTCGAAGTCGTAGTCCGAAAGACCGACATAGTCGAGCACCATATGGCCGATGCTGTTCCACTCGTGGTCATCGATCTGATTGCCGAGGACCCGGTAGGAGGCGCAAATGTGTTCAGCCATCTTCAGTATCGCCAACAGGTTTTTCAACTGGCTGTTGCGCGACGATTCTTCGCTGAAGATCGCCAGCGCATTGTGGTGATTGGCGATCGCGTTGGTCACATGCTCCGGCAGACGCCAGGACTTCGCGGTGTAATAACCGACCACGGCATGGTTAGTGTTGAACGCCCGGTTCTCGGTGTCCACCACACGCCATTGCGCGCTGGCACTGGCATAAGACTCTTCGAGCACGGCCATGTAATTGGGGAAGCGCTTGAGCATCAGCGGCACTCCACAATCATGAAACAACCCCAGGGCATAGGCTTCATCCACCGCTTGCGAGCCCACGCGCTTGGCCAAGGTCAGGGAGGTCATCGCCACATCCTGAGCGTTGTCCCAGAAACGGTTCAGGGTGACGATGGTGTCGTCGTTCATTTCGCCCTTGATCGACTGGGCGTTGATCAAATTGATGACCGAGCGGCTGCCCAACAGGTTCACGGCTCGCTGGATCGACGCGATCTTGTTGCTCAGCCCGTAATACGGCGAGTTGACGACCTTCAGTAGTGCCCCGGAGAGGCCTGGATCCTGAGCAATCAACCGAGCGATGACTTCCAGGTCCGGGTCCGGCATGTACTGCTCCATCTGCAAATCCACCATGATTTGCGGTTGAGGCGGCACGCTGATGCCTTGCAAAACCTGTTGGATCTGTTCGGCGGAAAGCTCTTGGGACATAGATACACACTCTGGGCTAGGCGGCGATTCTAACCCTTATAAACTCCGATCCGACACCACCAAAACCCGATGCAACGCCGGACTTTCTGTAGGAGCGAGCTTGCTCGCGATGGACGTGAACGATAACGCGTGTTTTCTGAATAAACGCGCCGCCCTTGGGACCATCGCGAGCAAGCTCGCTCCTACAGTCCATCCGGCAGCGCGGCCATTTACTACACAACAGGCTATACTCCCGCTCTTTTTTCCGGAGCGACGTCATGTCCCTGCCAAGCCTGCGCCTCAAAGCCAACGCCGACCGTCGCCTGCGCAACGGTCACCTGTGGGTCTACAGCAACGAAATCGATGTAGCCGCCACTCCGCTGCACGGCTTCAAGGCGGGCGATCAAGCGATTCTGGAAGCTGCCGGCGGCAAGCCGCTGGGCATCGTCGCCATGAGCCCGAACAACCTGATCTGCGCACGCTTGCTGTCCCGTGACATCAAGTTGCCGCTGGACAAGTCGCTGCTGGTGCACCGCCTCAACGTGGCCCTGTCCCTGCGCGAGCGGCTGTTCGATAAACCCTTCTATCGTCTGGTCTTCGGTGACTCCGATCTGCTACCGGGCCTGGTGGTCGATCGTTTCGGCGACATTCTGGTGGTCCAGATCGCTTCGGCGACCATGGAAGCCCATAAAGACGACGTGATCGCCGCGCTGACCCAGGTGATCAAACCCAGCGGCATTCTGTTCAAGAATGACTCCGCCGCCCGTGATGCCGAAGGCCTCAACCGCTACGTCGAAACCGTCTTTGGCCTGGTGCCGGAGTGGGTTGCCCTGGAAGAGAACGGCGTGAAGTTCGAAGCGCCAGTCATGGCCGGCCAGAAAACCGGCTGGTTCTACGACCACCGCATGAACCGCGCCCGCCTCGCCCCGTACGCCAAGGGCAAACGCGTGCTCGACCTGTTCAGCTACATCGGCGGCTGGGGCGTGCAAGCGGCAGCCTTCGGCGCCAGTGAAGTGTTCTGCGTCGACGCCTCGGCCTTTGCCCTCGACGGCGTCGAACGCAACGCCGCGTTGAACGGCTTCGCCGAAAAAATCACCTGCGTCGAAGGCGATGTCTTCGAAGCCCTGAAAGAACTGAAAGCCAGCGAAGAACGCTTCGACGTGATCGTCGCCGATCCACCGGCCTTCATCAAACGCAAGAAAGACCTGAAGAACGGCGAAGGCGCCTACCGTCGCCTGAACGAGCAAGCCATGCGCCTGCTCAGCAAAGACGGGATTCTGGTCAGCGCTTCGTGCTCCATGCACCTGCCCGAAGACGACCTGCAAAACATCCTGCTGACCAGCGCCCGTCACCTGGACCGCAATATCCAGCTGCTCGAACGCGGCGGCCAGGGTCCAGACCATCCGGTACACCCGGCAATCGCCGAAACGCGCTACATCAAGAGCATTACTTGCCGGTTGTTGCCTAACAGCTAAGGCAAAAAGAGCGCTCCCACCCCCCGTGCGTGGGGGTGAGGGAAGATTCCGACACCACACTCGGAATCCTCCCTCACCCGCCCACATTGACTTCCCCTGCCATCAATTCAATCCTCGTCCACCCCTCATGGACCGAGCGCACTGATTGATGACTCACCCTCGTCACCCCCCGAAAAAAACCTCGGTCATCCTGCTGTTGATGACCATGACGTTGCTCGGTGTTTTCCCCCTGGATGTGGTTCTCCCGTCCTTTCCCGCCCTGTCCGACTACTTCCGAACCTCGTCCTCCGACATCGCCCTGTCCGTCAGTGTGTTTGCCATCGGCCTGGCGTTGTCGGTGGTGCTGATCGGGCCACTGTCCGATTTGCTGGGCCGCAAGAAACTGTTGCTGGGAGGCATTGCCGTCGCGGTGGTCGGCGCAACGGGCTGCCTGTTTTCCAGCGAATACCGTTGGTTTCTGGGCTTTCGCGTGATTCAGGCCGTGGGCTGCGGGTCCTTTGTGTTGTCTCAGGCACTGGTCCAGGACCTGTTCGCCGGCCGGGAACAGGAACGAATCAGGATCTGGATGGTGACCGGCGGCGGGATTTTCATTTCGATTTCGCCCCTGCTCGGGACCTGGTTGCAATTACATCTGGGCTGGCAAGGCAGCTTCTATATCTTTATCGCGATTGCCGCGGCGGTGTTTTTAAAAGCCTGCTTCTTTCTTGAAAACGCGCCAGCCAAAACAGCCGGCCCGCGCCATAACATCATCCAGTCCTACCGCACGGTCTGTTGCGACTTTAGGTTCCTTGCCTACTGGCTGATTTGCGCGATCGTGTTTGCCTGCCATTTTTCCTTTATCGTTATCTCGCCGCTGATCTTCATGGAACAGTTGCAACTGTCCGCCTATGAATTTTCACTGACCCTGCTGCTCTACGGCGCCGCCTACATCATCGGCGGAATTATCGCCGGGCTGCTCAGCACTCGAATCAATGCCAACACCCAGATCATCGCCGGGTTATGCCTGATCTTCTTCTCGGGACTGGTAATGCTGTGTCTATTGAATCAGTTCGGCGTATCCACCTTGACCGTATTGATCCCGATGATCATCTGCACGGCCGGCACTACCATCACCCGGCCTGCCGCCACCTCCAAAGCCATGAACCTGTTCCCGGACAACGCCGGCACCTCGGCTTCGGCAGGCAACACCCTGATTTTTATCTTCGGCGGCCTTATCAGTGCACTGATCAATCTGACCGCGAATAATCTGGAATCGACCCTAGCTGCGTGCTTTCTCATATTGAGTGTCGCGGGATTGGTCCTGAATGCACTCACCCGTCGCGGCAATTGCGCTCTGATTGCCGACTGAAGACCTGCCAGTCGTCAGCCGCCACGGGATGTCACCTCTGACTCAACACTTCCCGCCATTCCTTCCTGGCGCCAGTTGTGTAGAATCGCACGACTCATCGCCAGTCATCCCCCGGCGGGTTTATGAGCTCAAGCCCAGACACGCGGCGATCCCGCAGTGTTAACGGCATCTTCCGGGCACACGGCCATTTCTGTGTGTTCCAGACGTCAATAGAAGCTCACTTCCCTTTTGATACCTGATTAGCCGCCCGGAGTGCTACATGCCTGATTACCGCTCGAAAACATCCACCCATGGCCGCAACATGGCCGGCGCTCGCGCACTGTGGCGCGCCACGGGGATGAAAGATGCCGACTTCAAAAAGCCGATCATCGCCATTGCCAACTCGTTCACTCAATTCGTACCCGGCCACGTCCACCTCAAGGACATGGGCCAACTGGTCGCTCGCGAGATCGAGCGCGCCGGTGGCGTCGCCAAGGAATTCAACACCATCGCGGTGGATGACGGGATCGCCATGGGCCACGACGGCATGCTCTATTCGCTGCCGAGCCGCGAGATCATCGCCGACTCCGTCGAGTACATGGTCAACGCTCACTGCGCCGATGCGATCGTCTGCATCTCCAACTGCGACAAGATCACCCCCGGCATGCTGATGGCCGCCTTGCGCCTGAACATCCCGGTAATCTTCGTTTCCGGCGGGCCGATGGAAGCCGGTAAAACCAAGCTCGCCAGCCACGGTCTGGACCTGGTCGACGCCATGGTCATCGCCGCCGATTCCAGTGCTTCTGACGAGAAAGTAGCTGAATACGAGCGTAGCGCCTGCCCGACCTGCGGCTCATGCTCCGGCATGTTCACCGCCAACTCGATGAACTGTCTGACCGAAGCCCTGGGCCTGGCCTTGCCGGGCAACGGCACGGCACTTGCCACCCACAGCGATCGCGAGCAGCTTTTCCTGCAAGCGGGCCGCACCATCGTCGACCTGTGCCGTCAGTACTACAACGACAACGATGACTCGGTATTGCCGCGCAACATCGCCAACTTCAAGGCGTTCGAGAACGCCATGACGCTGGACATCGCCATGGGCGGCTCGACCAACACCATCCTGCACTTGCTGGCGTCGGCTCAAGAAGCCGAGATCGACTTCAACCTGCAGGACATCGATCGCCTGTCGCGCAAAGTCCCGCAGCTGTGCAAGGTCGCGCCGAACATCCAGAAGTACCACATGGAAGACGTGCACCGCGCTGGCGGGATCTTCAGCATCCTTGGCGAACTGGCCCGTGGCGGCTTGCTGCACACCGACCTGCCGACCGTGCACAGCAAGACCCTGGCCGAGGGCATCGCCAAATGGGACATCACCCAGACTGACGATGAAGCCGTTCACACCTTCTTCAAAGCAGGCCCGGCCGGTATCCCGACCCAGACCGCATTCAGCCAGTCGACCCGTTGGGAAACCCTGGATGACGACCGTGAAAACGGCTGCATCCGCAGTGTCGAGCACGCTTACTCGCAAGAAGGCGGCCTGGCCGTGCTGTACGGCAACATCGCCCTGGACGGCTGCGTGGTGAAAACCGCCGGAGTCGACGAGTCGGTTCATGTGTTCGAAGGCAATGCAAAAATCTACGAAAGCCAGGACAGCGCCGTACGCGGCATCCTTGCCGACGAAGTGAAAGCCGGCGACATCGTGATCATCCGTTACGAAGGCCCGAAAGGCGGTCCGGGCATGCAGGAAATGCTCTATCCGACGTCCTATCTGAAGTCCAAAGGCCTGGGCAAAGCCTGCGCACTGCTCACCGACGGCCGCTTCTCCGGCGGTACCTCGGGCCTGTCCATCGGTCACGCTTCGCCTGAAGCCGCGGCCGGTGGCGCGATTGGCCTGGTTCAGGATGGCGATAAGGTGCTGATCGACATTCCGAACCGCTCGATCAATCTGTTGATCAGCGATGAAGAGATGGCTGGGCGCCGTGCCGAGCAGGACCAGAAAGGCTGGAAACCGGTGGAAAAGCGTCCACGTAAAGTGACCACCGCACTGAAAGCCTACGCCTTGCTGGCGACCAGCGCCGACAAAGGCGCGGTGCGTAACAAGGCGATGCTCGACGGGCTGTAAGCAACAATAAAAATGCCCCGCCACTGCGGGGCATTTTTTTGTTTTCAGAAAGACCAAAGATCAAAAGATCGCAGGCTTCGCCAGCTCCTACGCCGATCGGGTACACCCGTGAAATTCTGGCTATACGCGATCCCGTAGGAGCTGCCGCAGGCTGCGATTTTTTTCGGTGCGGCGCCAATCCCAGAAGATCAAGATCAAAAGATCGCAGGCTTCGCCAGCTCCTACAGGATATCTTCCGGCTTGACGATCACCCAGTTCTTGTCCGCTGTCACCGCCAGGCCTTCTTTGGCCTGAGCCGCGGCGTGCTTGGCCATCATGCCGTTAATCTGGGTCATGTATTTGTCCTTGCGGTTGATCCACAGGTGGATGCCACCCTTGGCCACGTCGACGCTGTGAAACAACATATAGCCGTCGCTGGTCGGGGTATCGCCGCCCACCAGAACCGGTTTTTTCCATTCGTCGATGTAAGTCAGAATGGCTGCCTGCTTGCCGGCCATCCAGGTTGCAGGCGTCCACAGGTACGGCGTCAGCTCGTGGCCAAGGTTGGCCTTCTCGTCATATTTGCCGGCAGTGATCTGCTTGCGCGCAGTGGTCAGTTCGCCGGTCTTGGGGTCCTTGAGCAGCAGGCTCACGCCGATCACGTTCTGCGGTTTGACGTTGTAGCCGTACTTCGGATCGGAAGCGACCATCCGCACCAGTTCTTCGGAGGCGGCGGTCATCACGTAGACTTCGATGCCGTTCTCCATCAGCTTGTTGTAGAGCTCCTTCTGACCGGTGAAGATCTTCGGCGGATTCACTTCGATGGTCTTGACCACATCGCCTTCGTAATAGGTGCTCGGCACCGGCTTGCCAGAGGCCAGTAGCTCGTCGACGTAGCCCTTGAGCTCCTTGAGGGTAAAGCCGGAGAAGACTTGCGCGACCCATGGGTAGCAGACCATGTCGTCGAGTTCGCAAAGGCGGTAGTAGTAGCTGAACAGGCTTTCCTGGTGATCGGCGCTGTCCTTGAACGGGATCAGTTTCAGGGAGGGATCGAGTTTTTCGCGAGTGATCAGGCCTTTGTTTTCCATGAACGGCAACAAAGACTCTTCCAGATCGTAGCGGTAACTGGTGTTGTCCATGTCGAACACCGCGTAGTTACCCTTGTTGGCGTTGGCCGCGATCATCGCGTCCAGTTGCCTGGCCTGGTCTTGCGGCCAATGCTTCAAGTCGGTGGCGAATGCCTGACCGGCAAGGCCCAGGCACAGCGCGGCGGCAAACAATCTCGGAGCGAGCTTCATATGCGTTTTCTCCCTGAACTGAAGCTATCGACGCTAACAAATCCCTATGACAGTCCTCTCCTGCGCGCGACTGCTTGCGTTCTGATCACGTCATCGGCATTCGCCTGAGCGTCAGCGGCTTATTCCAAAAACGACAGCAATCATTCCACACAGATATTAATTCGTTAGATATCAAACTGTTAGGATTCTCGGCTGGCAATCGCAACCCAAGGCGATTGGCACAAGTCTTTATGGAGCTTCAATGAATCTGCCGCTGATCCTCAATCTCCGCTGTGGATCGCGACGCTGGTGGCGATTGTGACCTTGAGTTCGGCCGGGGTCGGCGGTGGTGCGACCTTTGCCGCGATCTTTTGATTTTTGCCGCCAAAAGATCGCAGCCTGCGGCAGCTCCTACAGGTTCAGGGTTGAATCACAAATCGTGATCAACCCCCTGACCCGTGGGAGCGGGCTTGCTCGCGATGCTTTTAAGCTTTCTCCCAAACCTCGAAGCTGTACGCCGGCTTGTCATCCACCGCCGGGTTCTCTGTAGTGGACACCAGCTTCCACTGCGCCCGATCAAACTCCGGAAACCACGCATCGCCTTGCGGACTCAACGCCACGCGAGTCAGGTACAACCGATCGGCCTGCGCCAGCGCTTGCGCATACAACTGCGCGCCGCCAATCAGCATCACCTCATCGACGCCCTGCTCCCGGGCCCATTCTTCAGCGCGGACCACGGCAGCCTCCAGCGATGGATAAACCTGCGCGCCTTCCAAGCGCAAATCCGCCTGACGACTGACCACGATGTTTAGCCGGCCCGGCAACGGACGACCAAGGGAATCCCAGGTCTTGCGACCCATGATGATCGGCTTGCCCAGGGTGGTGGCCTTGAAGTATTTGAAATCCCCCGGCAAGTGCCAGGGCATGCTGTTGTCGACGCCGATCACACGGTTTTCACCGAGGGCTGCGATCAGGCTGAGGGGGAGAGTAGTTTTCATGTTGGCGAGGATACCAGAGGCAATCGTGCTCGCAACGTGCCCGATTGGCATCCAGCGGTTATGCTCTTGGCTCACTTGAGCAATGGGATGGCGCGTGACTGCACTGACTCCGCTGGAAAGTCTCTGGCTGACTGAAACTGTACGCCTGCGGGAAGAACACGCAGGCCCTTTGGAAGACCTCGAAGCCAACCGCCTGGCTCGCAGCGCCGGGGGCGACCTGCCGAGCCGGATCCAGTATCGCGCCAGGTGGCTGGCCGACCGCGATGGGCTCACTGATGCGCTACGCCATTGGCTGCAGGGCGCACGACTGGCATTGATCGTGCTGGCGCTACTGGCGGTGGTCAGCGGTGCCGGTCTGGCGTTTGCCGCGCTGGGCAACGGCCAGGCTCCGGTCAATGTGTTCTGGGCGCTGGGCAGCCTGCTGGGTTTGAACTTGATTCTGCTGTTCGGCTGGGCCTTGGGTCTGCTGTTCGCTGGTGAGCACAGCGCCAGCCTGGGGCGCTTATGGTTGTGGCTCAGCGAAAAACTCGCGCGGGATGCCAAAGCCGCACAGTTGGCACCCGCCCTGTTGCTGTTACTGCAACGCAAGAAGCTCAATCGCTGGGCCGTCGGCGTACTGGTCAACGGCTTGTGGCTGCTGGCGCTGCTCAGCGCCCTGGTAATTGTGCTGATGCTGCTGGCGACCCGGCGCTACGGTTTCGTCTGGGAGACCACCATTCTCGGTGGCGAGACCTTTGTCGCCATGACCCAGGCCCTTGGCGCCCTGCCCGCCGTCTTGGGTTTCAGCGTGCCAACCGAGGACATGATCCGCGCCAGCGGCGATGCCGCGCTGAATATCGAAAGCGCCCGGCAAGCCTGGGCGGCGTGGCTGGTGGGGGTGCTGCTGGTCTATGGGCTAGTGCCGCGCCTGCTGCTGGCGCTGTTCTGTTTGTGGCGCTGGAAACACGGCCGCTCAGCTTTGCGCCTCGACTTGAATCTGCCCGGCTACAGCCAGCTGCGCGAACGCCTGATGCCCAGCAGTGAACGGCTCGGCATCAACGATGCTGCACCCGAGCAATTGCCGGTGATTCAGAGTGGCGTCAGCGCATTGGAAAGCGATGGCGCATTGCTGGTCGCCATCGAGCTGGACGATCAACGTCCGTGGCCGCCGCAACTGCCAAAAACCGTCAAAGACGCCGGCATTCTTGACAGCCGTGAATCCCGGCAAAAGCTCCTCGAGCAAATGAGCCGCTTCCCCCCGGCGCGTCTGGCGATTGCCTGCGACCCGCGTCGTTCGCCGGATCGCGGCAGCCTGGCACTGATCGCCGAACTGGCCCGCAATGCCACGGCGACCCGCGTCTGGCTGCTGCAAGCGCCACCTGGCCAGGCGCTGGACGCCGAACGCCTCGGCGACTGGCACGTCGCTCTGCAACAGTTGGAATTACCCTTCGCCGATTGTGCCCCGCTGAACTGGTTGGAGAATGGACATGACTAAGCCATTGAAGCTGGCCGTGGTCGGTCACACCAACGTCGGCAAAACCTCGCTGCTGCGCACCCTGACCCGGGACGTCGGCTTCGGCGAAGTCTCCCATCGCCCGAGCACTACCCGCCACGTCGAAGGTGCGCGGTTGTCGGTGGACGGCGAAGCTTTGCTCGAACTCTATGACACCCCGGGGCTGGAAGACGCGATCGCCCTGCTCGACTATCTGGAACGCCTGGAACACCCCGGCGAACGCCTCGACGGCCCCGCACGACTGGCGCGGTTTCTCGACGGCAGCGAGGCGCGCCAGCGTTTCGAACAGGAAGCCAAAGTCCTGCGCCAGTTGCTGGCCTCGGATGCCGGGCTCTATGTGATCGACGCCCGGGAGCCGGTGCTGGCCAAGTACCGCGATGAGCTCGCAGTGCTCTCCAGCTGTGGCAAGCCGCTGTTACCGGTGCTGAATTTCGTCAGCAGTGCCAACCACCGCGAACCCGATTGGCGCGAGGCCCTGGCCCGCCTGGGATTGCATGCGCTGGTGCGGTTCGACAGCGTAGCCCCGCCGGAAGACGGTGAACGGAGGCTCTACGAGAGCCTGTCCCTGCTCCTGGAAAGTTCTCGCGATCAACTGGAGCGGTTGATTGCCGACCAACACAAGCAACGCCTGGCTCGTCAGCAAAGTGCCGCACGCTTGATCGCCGAACTGTTGATCGACTGCGCGGCCTGTCGCCGTAGCGTGGTCAGCGAAGCCAAGCAAGAACAGCAAGCCATCAGCGAACTGCGCAAAGCCGTTCGCCAACGGGAACAACGCTGTGTCGAAGCACTGCTCAAGCTCTATGCCTTCCGCCCGCAGGATGCTGCAGCCAGTGATCTACCCTTGCTCGATGGCCGCTGGGGCGACGACCTGTTCAACCCGGAAACCCTCAAGCAGCTGGGCGTTCGGGTCGGCGGCGGGATTGCCGCGGGCGCGGCGGCCGGTGCCGGAGTGGACTTGCTGGTGGGCGGCCTGACCCTGGGCGCCGCCGCGCTGGCCGGGGCCATCGCTGGCGGCGCACTGCAAACCGCCCGCAGTTATGGCAGTCGCTTGCTTGGCAAGATCAAGGGCCAGCGCGAATTGACCGTTGACGACAGCGTGCTGCGCCTGATTGCCTTGCGCCAACGGCAATTACTGCAAGCGCTGGACCTGCGCGGGCATGCGGCGATGGACAGCATCCAGGTCGCCACCCCGCAAGACAAAACCTGGCGCGAGGGCAAGTTACCGGAAGCACTGCACAAGGCCCGGGCGCACCCACAATGGTCGTCGCTTAATCCTCAAGCGAAGCTGAGTCAGGCGGAGCGGCAGGAGCAGGTTGAAGTGTTAGCCCTCAAACTCAATGAAGCTTGAAACGATCACTTCAAAAAAAAACGCTTGTCAGCCCCATCCCGGCCAGCAGCCCGCTGATCATTTCCATCTGAATTTCAGGAAGGTATCAGCCAGCCGCCGGACCAGCGCCTCGTCTACTTCGTCGATAATACCGTCATGGTTCACATCAAAATGGATGTTCCACTCGAGCGTCCCATCGTTGTCAAAGTCGTAGGCCGCATGCCAGGAGGCCAGCGTTCGCTCGCTCGCCTCGCCAGCACCTTCGTGCAACTGCAAACGTACGGTGTCGGGCGTACCATCGGCATAAAAGTCTTCAGCGAATATTTTGAGGTAGCGCTTCCAGACCGCTCCACGATTGAACCAGTTCAGCTGTAGATAGGCGTTGGCGAAGGTTTCCAGTAATCGCTCATCGACGGTGTTTTCCCGGCCGTTGTTCGTCACGTCGCCCATTTTGTAGTCGACCTTGCCATCAGCTGTCAGGTCCAGAGCAAAGGCCGTATTGACCAGAATATCTTCAGCCCCGCCCCCCGGCTGTTCATAGAACTGAAGGAGTACCGTTTCTGCTTTGCCATTTCGAAGACGATCTTGAGCGGTAACTTTTAAGTAGCGCATGGGAATACCATTGAATGTAAGGAACCCCAAACGCTAGTCGCCTCGAATAAAAACCTCTACGACTTGAGTTCCGCACGACCTGTAGGAACTGTCCTGATTCATCCCGCCCTTACTTACGCTACTGCGCAGGCTGATGACGCAGCACGGATTCTATTCCGATCGCTCCCGCGTCGCAGAACGGGAACGATCGTCAGATGGCCAGCCACCTTGCGTGTTACCGACCGGTCATTTCCATTTGAACTTCAGATATTCTTTGCTCAGCAATTTCACATGACGCTGATCCACTGCGTCGATATCACCATCATTATCCATGTCGAAATGGATAAGCGAATCCAGTTTCCCGTCATTGTTGGTGTCGTACGCAGAGGCGGTATAGACGATGGTTTCATCCGTCGGTTTGCCCATACCCTGGTGGAAGTGCAGGCGCACAGTATCGGGAGAGCCATCCCGGGCAAAGTCTTCGACGAAAATCTTCATATAGCGCTCCCAGGTATCGCCTTTGTTGAACCAGTTCAGTTGCAAGTAGGCGTCCGCGAACTTCTTGAGCAGGCGCTCGTCCCTGGTGTTTTCCTGACCATCGTTATTCACATCGCCGACCTGGAAATCAACCTTGCCGTCTGCCGTGATGTCAAGTGCATAAGCCTTATGGATCAGTTTGTCTTCGGCATTTTCCATTGCTTCGAAAAAATGTAGAAGAACGGTATCCGCACGATGATTGCCGCTGCGATCCTGGGCGGTGACTTTCAAATAGCGCATGTAGGTGTCTCTTGAAGACCAAAGGTGCTTCAAGACTATCGTCAGCCGCGAGAATGCCCCACATGACAACTCCTGCATTGCAGTAAGAGCTTTCTCTAATCAACGAGAGGCAATCAGCGGATCACGCCACCAGCAAGCGCCGGGCCTTTTCCTTCAAGTCTTCAAGGTCCAGCAGCGGCACCCCCATGTCCTTGGCCTGCTCATCCCAATGTCTCATCCGCAGACCGACAGCGCACAGTGGGTCCTGCTCGAAAAGCTCAGCCTCTCATCGTCTATTTGCGCAACAGGCGCAAACCATTGAACACCACCAACAGGCTCACACCCATGTCGGCAAATACCGCCATCCACATGGTGGCGAGACCGGCGAAGGTTACTCCAAGAAAGATTGCCTTGATGACCAGTGCCAGAGCGATATTTTGCTTGAGGATGCTTGAGGTCCGCCGCGAAAGCCGGATAAATGCCGGAATCTTGCGCAGATCGTCGTCCATCAGGGCGACATCGGCGGTCTCGATGGCGGTATCGGTGCCAGCCGCGGCCATGGCGAAACCAATTTCGGCACGGGCCAGGGCCGGGGCGTCATTGATGCCATCGCCGACCATCCCGACCCGATGACCCTGGGCGTACAAGGCTTCGATGGCTTGCAGTTTGTCGGTTGGCAGCAGATCCCCCTTGGCCTGATCAATGCCGACTTGCGCGGCAATCGCCTGAGCGGTGTGGACGTTATCGCCCGTCAGCATCAGGGTCTTGATCCCCAACTCGTGCAATTGCCGGATCGCCTCGCGACTGGACTCTTTCACCGTGTCGGCCACGGCGAACAGCGCCAGCGGGCCTGAGGTGTCGAGCAGCAACACGACGGATTTGCCCTGTTTTTCCAGGGCGAACAGCTTCTCTTCCAGCGCGGGCGAACACAGACCCAACTCTTCCACTAATCGATGGTTGCCCAAGTGATAGACCTGACCGCCGATTTCTCCGCGCACACCACGACCGGCCAATGCTGCAAAGTTATCCACAGCGTGCAACGGGAGTTGTTTATCCACAGCCCCGCTGGCAATAGCCAGCGACACCGGGTGATCGGAGCGCCCGGCCAGACTGGCGGCAATCCCCGGAGCGATCTGCTCGGCGATCGGATCAAGGGACAGATAATCGGTCTGCACCGGTTTGCCGTGGGTGATGGTGCCGGTCTTGTCCAGCGCCAGGTAATCGAGCTTGTAACCTCCCTCCAGATAGACCCCGCCCTTGATCAGGATGCCTTTGCGCGCCGCCGCCGCGAGACCACTGACAATGGTCACTGGAGTGGAAATCACCAGGGCACATGGGCAAGCAACCACCAACAGCACCAGTGCGCGGTAGATCCAGTCGAACCAGACACCGCCCATGAACAGTGGCACAATCACCGCCACGCCCAGGGCGAAAATGAACACCACCGGCGTGTAGACCTTGGCGAAGGTGTCGACGAAACGTTGAGTCGGTGCCCGCGCGCCCTGGGCCTGCTCGACGGCATGAATGATCCGCGCCAGGGTCGAGTTATTGGCGGCCGCCGTCACTTGGTATTCCAGGGAGCCGGACTGATTGATGGTTCCGGCGAAGACTTTGTCACCGATGGTTTTCTCGACCGGCAGACTTTCGCCGGTGATCGGCGCCTGATCGATGGTCGAGTTGCCGGACACCACTTCACCGTCCAGGCCGATGCGCTCGCCCGGTCGGACCCGGACCCAAGCTCCCGGCTCAATGCTTTTCACCTCCTGCTCAAGCCAACTGCCGTCGGCCTGCCGCACGATGGCCTGCTCCGGAGTCATCTGCATCAGGCCGCTGATGGCATTGCGTGCACGATCCAGGGACTTGGCTTCGATCAGCTCGGCCACGGTGAACAGGAACATCACCATCGCTGCTTCCGGCCACTGGCCGATCAATACTGCCCCTGTAACCGCGATGCTCATCAGCGCATTGATGTTCAGGTTGAAGTTTTTCAGGGCGATCCAGCCCTTCTTGTAGGTGCCAAGACCACCGCTGAGAATCGACACCAGCGCGATCAGTGCCACCACCCAGGTCGGCGCCGCACTGGTGAAGTGGATCACTTCGGCGGCCAAGGCGCTGACGCCGGACAGGGCCAGCGGCCACCAGGGCTTTTTCGCGGGAGCCGTGATGGTTATCTCGGCATCGGTGCCCTGCTCGATCGGCTCGGCCTGCATGCCGAGGGATTTGATCGCGTCGATGATCGGCGCAGTGGACGGCAGGTCGTGAGTAACTTCCAGCACCCGATTGATCAGGTTGAATTGCAATTGCTGCACACCCGCAAGCTTACCGAGCTTGTTCTGGATCAGCGTCTGCTCGGTCGGGCAGTCCATGGCTTCGATGCGAAAACTGCTCAGCTGTGCGCCGGCCGTCAGGGTTTCGCTCAGCAGGATCCGCGATGGCGCAGCCTTGGAGGAACAGCAGGAATCCCCGTGACTGGCATGCTCGTGCTTCTGCACGGGCTGCAGCTTGTGGCTGTGATCGTGATCGTGCCCCGCCTCGGGCTTGTGGGTGTGAAGAGAATCGCTCATGAGGGTCCATCCGAAAAGGTGCCTGTTGCCAAGTAAAGACCCTGTAGCCACTATAGGGTCAAGCACCCATTCGGAGATTGCCGTTATGAAGATCGGCGAACTGGCGAAACTCACCGACTGCCCCGTCGAAACCATCCGTTATTACGAACGCGAAGGCCTGCTGCCGGAGCCTGCGCGCAGTGAAGGCAATTACCGCTTGTACACCCAGGCCCACAGCGAGCGGCTGACCTTTATCCGCAACTGCCGCACCCTGGACATGACCCTCGAGGAAATCCGCAGCCTGCTGGGCCTGCGCGACAGTCCACAAGGTCAATGCCAAAGCGTCAACGCCTTGATCGACGAGCACATCCTTCACGTCAAGGCGCGGATCGACGGTTTGCTGGCCTTGCAGGCACAACTGGTCGACCTGCGCCAACGCTGCAGCGAAGGGCCGGATATCGATCAGTGCGGGATATTGCAGCGGTTGGAGGTGAGTGGCGGGGTTGTAGCGACGGAAGGTGAGCATTCCCATATCGGGAGAAGTCATGGGCATTAAAAGGTTCGTGCGCAGACCGCTTTTGTAGGAGCTGCCGAAGGCTGCGATCTTTTGGCGCCCGCAGGAGCGCCGAAGATCAAAAGATCGCAGCCTGCGGCAGCTCCTACAGGATTTGTGCACATCCGCGATATCACGGGTGTATGCGGCCGGCGGGGTGGTAAAGGCTTAGACCGCCATCGGCGCGGTCATCGGCGCGTGGTGCTGATAACCCTCTAGCGAGAAGTCGCTCGGTTCGATCTGCTCCAGCCATTCCGGTTGGTAGACACCGGTCCTGGCAAACTCCGGCACTCGCTCGGAAATCACCAGTTTCGGCATCGGGAACGGCTCGCGGGTGAGCTGTTCGTTGAGCATGTCCAGGTGGTTTTCGTAGACGTGGGCATCACCGATGAAATAGGTGAACCAGCGCGGCGTGTAGCCGGTCAGGCGGCCGATCAGGCTCAGCAGCGCTGCGCCTTCGGTCAGGTTGAACGGCGTGCCCAACCCCAAGTCGTTGGAACGGATGTAGAGGGTCAAAGAGATTTCTTTGGTGTCGACATTCGGGTGGAACTGGTACAGCAGGTGGCACGGCGGCAAGGCCATTTCATCCAGCTGGGCGCAGTTCCACCCGTGGAACAGGATCCGGCGGCTGCCCGGATCCTTGATGATGGTGTCGAGGCACTGGCGAATCTGATCGATGGCCTTGTACAGCACCACGTAAGCCTGGCCGTCTTCTTCACCTTCGGCGATCTGCCGGTAGCCCTGGCTCAATGCCAGTTCGATCGCCGCCTGATTGCCGGTGTTGATCTGCTTGTACGCCGGCCATTTACGCCATTGCACGCCGTAGATCTCGCCGAGGTCGTCATCGCCCTGGCGGAACGGGTTGGCCAGCCATTGGGCGTTTTCGTTGGCGTTCTGGTCCCAGACCTTGCAGCCCAGGGCACGGAACTCGGCGGCGTTGTTCACCCCACGCAAGAAACCGACCATCTCGCCGATCGCCGATTTGAAAGCCATCCTGCGAGTCGTGATAGCCGGGAAACCTTCCTTCAGGTCATAGCGCAGCATGGCGCCAGGGAAGCTGATGGTGTTCACGCCGGTGCGGTTGGCCTGTTTGGTGCCGTTCTTGATGACGTGGGCGACCAGTTCGAGATATTGCTTCATGAGTTACCTGTGTCCTTGAATGCAGGGCCCGGGCCCTGCGATTCGAATTTAAAGCGCGGCGCTTTTACTTGCCGGAGCGCGGTGATACGCCAGCCAGATCAAGGCCAGGCCGCCGATGATCATCGGCAGGCACAACACCTGACCCATGGTCAGCCAGTTCCATGCCAGATAGCCGAGCTGCGCATCGGGTACCCGGACGAACTCGACGATGAAGCGGAAGATTCCGTAGAACAACGCGAACATCCCGGACACTGCCATGGTCGGCCGCGGTTTGCGCGAGAACAGCCAGAGGATAGCGAACAGCGCGACACCTTCCAGTGCGAACTGGTAGAGCTGCGAGGGATGGCGTGCCAGTTGCGCAGGATCGCTGAACGGAGGAAACACCATCGCCCAAGGCACGTCGGTCGGCTTGCCCCACAGCTCGGCGTTGATGAAGTTGCCGATCCGCCCGGCACCCAGGCCGATCGGCACCATCGGCGCAACGAAGTCCATCAGTTCGAAGAACGACTTGCCGTTGCGCTTGCCGAACCACCAGGCCGCCAGCATGACCCCGATAAAACCGCCGTGGAACGACATGCCACCTTTCCACACTTCAAAGATCAGCATCGGATTGGCCAGGTAGGCATGGAGGTCGTAGAACAGCACATAACCCAATCGACCGCCGAGAATAACCCCCATCGACATCCAGAAGACCATGTCGGAGAGCTTCTCCTTGGTCCAGGTCGGGTCGAAACGGTTCATCCGGCGCGATGCCAGCCACCAGGCGCCGCCAATACCGATCAGGTACATCAGGCCGTACCAGTGGATTTTCAGCGGGCCGATGGCCAGGGCCACCGGGTCAATCTGCGGGTAAGGCAGCATTGCGACTCCTCGTTAGAGTAGAAACCTAAAATTCCAGGCCGGAACATGCCACGCCTGGATTAAGCCAACATTGCGAATGTGTGTCAGAGCAGGAAGCTCAAACCCACGCAAAACAGCAATGCGGCAAACATCCGCTTGAGCAGGCGTGCCGACAGTCGGTGCGCCAGACGCGCGCCAAAACGGGCGAACACCATGCTGGTCAGGGCGATCCCGAGCAGCGCCGGCAAATAAATGAACCCCAGACTATGAGCCGGCAGCAATGGATCATGCCAGCCCAGAATCATGAAACTTAAGGCGCTGGCCAGGGCGATAGGCAGGCCGCAGGCAGAGGAAGTCGCCACCGCCTGCTGCATCGGCACGCTGCGCCAGGTCAGGAACGGTACGGTCAGCGAGCCGCCGCCAATGCCAAAAATCGCCGAGGCCCAACCGATCACGCTGCCGGCCAGGGTCAGACCGAGCTTTCCCGGAACGGTTCGGCTGGCCTTGGGTTTGAAATCCAGCGCCAGTTGCACGGCAATCACCAGGGCAAACACGCCGATGATCTTCTGCAGGTTCGGCCCGGAGATAGCTTCGGCGGTCAGCGCACCGAAACCCGCGCCGATCAGAATTCCCACGGTCATCCAGGCAAAGATCGGCCAGCGCACCGCGCCTTTGCGCTGATGCTCGCGGACCGCATTGACCGAAGTAAAGATAATAGTCGCCAGAGAGGTACCGACCGCCAGGTGCGTCAGCACCGACGCATCGAAATCTTGCAAGGTGAAACTGAACACCAGCACCGGGACGATAATTATCCCGCCACCCACCCCGAACAGCCCGGCCAGCACGCCTGCACAGGCGCCCAGCGCCAGATAGAGCAGAAATTCCATGGCCGTATCCCCAGGCATCCCAAAAACAGGAGCGGCATGGTAACGGATGCATGGCCTCGGGCTCCACTGTGGATGGCGATGGATCGACAGGCGATGACTGCGTAGAGTGAGCAAAAAACACACAGGGATCACCTTAATGTGCCTGATTGTTTTCGCCTGGCGGCCTGGCCACGCCCAACCGCTGATCGTGGCCGCCAACCGCGACGAGTTCTATGCCCGCCCGAGCCTGCCGTTGGCGCAATGGCCTGAGGCACCCCAGGTTTATGCCGGTCGCGATCTGGAGGCCGGGGGCACCTGGCTTGGAGTCGGTGCCGCTGGACGTTTTGCGGCGCTGACCAATATTCGCAACCCTCTTCAGACTCCGGCCCCTCGCTCACGGGGTGAACTGGTGGCGCGTTTTCTCAGCGGGGAAATGCCGGTCGACAACTATTTAGCCGACGTTGTCGCTAGATCGCTCGAATATGCCGGATTCAATCTGCTACTTGGCACTTCAAACGAATTATGGCACTACAACGCGCTGCAGTCTGAGCCTACCCTGTTGGCGGCAGGTATCTACGGACTGTCCAATGCAGGACTCGATACCCCATGGCCGAAAGTGCTCAAGGCCAAGGCGGCATTAAGCGAAGTCCTCGACGATCCGCAGCCGCAGGCGTTGCTCGCACTGTTGAACGATCCACAGACTGCGCCCTTCGCCGAACTGCCCGATACCGGGGTTGGCCTGGCGACGGAGAGTCTGTTGTCGAGCGTGTTTATTGCCAGTCCCAGCTATGGCACCCGCGCCAGTACCGCGCTGATCGTTAATGCCGATGGTTCACGGCACATGGTCGAGCGCAGCTTCGGGCCGTATGGCGGGCATTTGGGGGAGGTTGAGGTGAGGGCTTAGCCGTTGTCGGCACTGTGGCGAGGGGGCTTGTCGGAACGCCGCACCGCCCCGCTGGGCCGCGTAGCGGTCCTGAAACCAGCAACCGCGGTCTTTCAGAAAGAATGCATCAGCTGGGTTACGACTGCTGCGCAGTCGAGCGGGGGCAAGCCCCCTCGCCACACAGGTTTAGAGGGTCTTGGCCGAAGCCGGATTGATCATCCGCGCCAACCCGAGGTTCTTCAGCGCCAGTTGCAGCGAGCTGTGGATAACATGCGGATTGTCGATGGTCATCAGCTCGGCCAGCAGTTCCCTGGACTTGCTCAGGTTGATCTGGCGCAGCATCCACTTCACTTTTGGCAGGTTGGTGGCGTTCATCGACAGGCTGTCGAAACCCATCGCCATCAACAGTACCGCCGCCGCCGGATCACCGGCCATCTCACCGCAGATGCTCACCGGCTTGCCTTCGGCATGGGCGTCACGCACCACGTTCTGCAGGGCTTGCAGCACCGCCGGGTGCAGATAGTCGTAGAGATCGGCGACCCGTGGATTGTTGCGGTCCACGGCCAGCAGGTACTGGGTCAGGTCATTGGAGCCAACCGAGAGGAAGTCCACTTGCCGCGCCAGTTCCTTGGTCTGATAAACAGCCGCCGGTATCTCGATCATCACGCCAATCGGCGGCATCGGCACGTCGCAGCCTTCGTCGCGGACTTCACCCCAGGCGCGGTGGATCAGGTGCAGGGCTTCTTCAAGCTCATGAGTGCCGGAAATCATCGGCAACAGAATGCGCAGGTTGTTCAGGCCTTCGCTGGCCTTGAGCATGGCCCGGGTCTGGACCAGGAAAATCTCCGGGTGGTCGAGGGTCACGCGGATCCCGCGCCAGCCGAGGAACGGGTTGTCTTCCTTGATCGGGAAATACGACAATGACTTGTCGCCGCCAATGTCCAGGCTGCGCATGGTTACCGGTTGCGGATGGAAGGCGGCGAGTTGCTCGCGATAAATCGCCAGCTGCTCCTTTTCGCTCGGGAAGCGCTGATTGATCATGAACGGCACTTCGGTGCGGTACAGACCCACGCCCTCGGCGCCGCGCTTCTGCGCCCGCGCCACATCCGCCAGCAGGCCGGTGTTGACCCACAATGGCATGCGGTGACCATCGAGGGTCACGCATGGCAAGTCGCGCAGCGAATCCAGCCCCAAGGCCAGCTGTCGCTCTTCTTCGACCACCTCGGCGAACTGCTTGCGCAGCACTTCGCTGGGGTTGGTGTAGACCTCGCCGTGGTAGCCATCGACGATCATCTGGATGCCGTCGACCTTGGAATATGGCAGGTCAACCAGGCCCATCACCGTCGGGATACCCATGGCCCGGGCCAGGATCGCCACGTGAGAGTTACCCGAACCCAATACCGAGACCAGCCCCACCAGCTTGCCTTCCGGCACCTCGCCGAGCATGGCCGGCGTCAATTCTTCGCTGATCAGAATGGAGTTGTCGGGATACACCAGGGTCTGCTGACGCTCTTCCTGCAGATAGGCCAGCAGACGCCGGCCAAGGTCCTTGACGTCCGATGCCCGCTCACGCAGGTAGGCGTCGTCCATCAATTCGAAACGGTTGACGTGATCGGTGACCACCTGGCGCAAGGCACCCTGGGCCCACTGACCGGTCTTGATGACGGTGGTCACTTCGCTGCCCAGCGAGGCGTCATCGAGCATCATCAGGTAGACGTCGAACAGCGCCCGCTCTTCCGGCCGCAGCTGAGTCGCCAGCTTGGCGGACAGCGTGCGCATGTCCGCGCGAACGCCTTCGATCGCGGTCTTGAACAGCCCCAGCTCGGCTTCGATGTCGGTGATGGCCTTGTCCGGCACCACGTCCAGATCCGCCGGCGGCAGCATGACCACCGCGATACCCACCGCCGCACCGGGCGAGCCGGGTACGCCGACGAACTTGGCTTCCTGGATGCCTTTGCCTTGACGGCCCAGACCGCGGATCGAACCAGTGGCTTCGGCGTGAGCGATTACCCCGGCAAGCTGGGCGCTCATGGTCACCAGGAAGGCTTCTTCGCCTTCGTCGAACTGGCGCCGCTCTTTTTGCTGGATGACCAACACGCCGACGACGCGGCGGTGGTGAATGATCGGTGCGCCAAGGAAGGAAGCGTAGCGCTCTTCACCGGTTTCGGCGAAGTAGCGATAACGCGGGTGATCGGCAGCGTTTTCGAGGTTCAGGGGTTCTTCACGCGTACCGACCAGACCGACCAGACCTTCGTTGGGTGCCATGCTGACCTTGCCGATCGAGCGCTTGTTCAAGCCCTCGGTAGCCATCAGCACGAAACGGTTGGTCTCGGGGTCCAGCAGGTAGACCGAGCAAACCTGGCTGCCCATGGCCTCTTTGACGCGCAATACAATAATCCCCAACGCCGCCTTGAGATCCTTGGCGGAGTTAACTTCCTGGACGATCTTGCGCAGCGTATTGAGCATGGCTCGGGGTCGAACTCCGTCGTCAGTCGCGCGATAAAAGGCGCGGGGCAAGCTCTTTGAGAGCGCGTCGATACACCTCGCGCTTGAATGTCACCACCTGGCCCAACGGATACCAATAGCTTACCCAGCGCCAGCCATCGAATTCCGGTTTACCGGTCAAATCCATCCGCACCCGCTGCTCGTTGGAGACCAGGCGCAGGAGAAACCATTTCTGTTTCTGGCCGATGCACAGCGGTTGGCTGTGCGTCCTCACCAGACGTTGCGGCAAACGATAGCGCAACCAGCCCCGGGTGCAGGCGAGAATTTGCACATCTTCGCGCTCCAGTCCCACTTCTTCGTTCAACTCGCGATACAAGGCGTCTTCCGGCGTTTCCTGAGGATTGATCCCTCCCTGAGGAAACTGCCAGGCATCTTGATTGATACGGCGAGCCCATAGCACCTGGCCGGCATCATTCGTCAGAATGATCCCGACATTGGGGCGGAAACCATCGGGGTCGATCACGGCAACAACCTCGCAAACGCATGTCGCCGCATTGTTCCACAAAGGTTGTTAAAGCAGCAACGAGACGACCTACCTTATGTGCACTCTTGTGAAAAGACCGTATTCTGGACGTCTTTTTACAGACTTTTCAGCGAGTAACCGCAATGCGCCTGGCTTTATTCGACTTGGACAACACGCTTTTGGGCGGTGACAGTGACCACGCCTGGGGCGACTACCTGTGCGAACGGGGCTTCCTAGACGCTGTCGCCTACAAAGCACGCAACGATCAGTTCTATCAGGATTACCTGGCCGGCAAGCTGGACAATACCGCTTACCTGAACTTCTGCCTGGAAGTGCTCGGGCGCACCGAGATGGCCGTGCTGGACGAATGGCATCGTGACTACATGCGCGACTGCATCGAGCCGATCGTGCTGTCCAAGGGCATTGAACTGCTGGCCAAACACCAGGCTGCCGGCGACAAGCTGGTAATCATCACCGCCACCAACCGTTTCGTCACCGGGCCAATTGCCGCACGCCTGGGCGTCGAGACCCTGATCGCCACCGAATGCGAAATGATCGACGGCCGCTACAGCGGGCGCAGCACCGACGTTCCGTGCTTTCGTGAAGGTAAGGTGACACGCCTGCAACGCTGGCTGGAAGAGACCGGGTTCAGTCTGGAAGACAGCTACTTCTACAGCGATTCGATGAATGATTTTTCGTTGCTGGAGTTGGTGACCCATCCGGTGGCGGTGGATCCCGATCCGAATTTGCGGGCTGAGGCCGAGAAGCGCGGCTGGCCGGTGATTTCGTTGCGCGATTGAAAAGCAAAAGATCGCAGCCTGCGGCAGCTCCTACGCGGACCGAGTCACCCGCGACATTCGGTTGAAACTCGATCCCTGTAGGAGCTGCCGCAGGCTGCGATCTTTTTGGGGCCAACTCGATCCCAAGCCTTAAACCGGCTTGGCGCCCATCAACCCGGCAATGGCGATAAAGCAGACAAAGCTGAACAGCGCCAACGCCAAGGTGAACTTCCCGTTGCTCCCCACCGGTGCCGTGCGCAACCGGTTGAGCCGCACCAGCAGCCAGAACCAGGCCAACGCCGCAACGGTGTAAAGCGCGCTGGAGGCGAGAATCCAGGTCTGCCCCAGCGGCCAGCCCACCAGATGCGCCAGCCACCAGCCGCTGAACGGCATGCTGATCAGGCAAATCCCCATCAGCAGCCAGACGAACAGCCAGGGCCGCTGCAAGGTGCGAGTGTGAATCGTCGTGTCGCCCTTGCGACGAGCCAGCCAGACCCGTATCGCCAACCCCAGCGCACTGGCCAGAAGCAGCACGGTCGCCAGGATGTGAACGGTTTTCAGGGTCATCAACGTTTCCATTTCTTCAATTCCTCAGGCCGTGCCCATCAGCGTAGTCCCTCAGCCGAGGAACAGCTGATACGCCGGATTGTCGCTTTCATCCCAGTACGGGTAACCAATTTCCGCCAGCGCCGCCGACACCAGATGACGCTCGTCCGCTGGCACCTGCAGACCCGCCACCACTCGCCCATCCGCGGCCCCGTGGTTACGATAATGGAACATCGAAATATTCCAGCGCCCGCCGAGTTTGTTGAGGAAGTTGAACAGCGCGCCCGGACGCTCCGGGAACTCGAAGCGAAATACCACTTCATCGCTGACACGCGCCGCGTGCCCGCCGACCATATGCCGGATGTGCAGCTTGGCCAGTTCATTGTCGGTCAGGTCGACTACCGGGAAACCCTGCTCGGTGAGGCTGCTGATCAGCGCGCTGCGAGGGTCGTTTTCCGGATGGGTCTGCACGCCGACGAAAATATGCGCCTCGCTGCCGGTGTTGTAGCGATAGTTGAATTCGGTGATCTGGCGCTTGCCGATGGCTTCGCAGAACGCCTTGAAGCTGCCAGGCTGCTCCGGAATGGTCACGGCGATGATGGCTTCCCGACCTTCACCCAACTCGGCGCGCTCGGCGACGTGGCGCAGGCGGTCGAAGTTGACGTTGGCCCCGGAGTCGATGGCCACCAGGGTCTGGCCGGTGACGCCACGCAGCTCGACATACTTCTTGATCCCGGCCACGCCCAAGGCGCCGGCAGGCTCGGTGATCGAGCGGGTATCGTCGTAGATATCCTTGATCGCCGCGCAGATCTCGTCAGTGCTGACGGTGATCACTTCATCGACATAGTCTTTGCAGATGTCGAAGGTGTGCTGGCCGATCTGCGCCACGGCCACGCCATCGGCGAACAGCCCTACAGTGGGCAACACCACTCGCTCGCCGGCCGCCATGGCGGCTTGCAGGCAATTGGAATCATCCGGCTCGACGCCGATGATTTTGATCTCCGGACGCAGGTATTTCACATACGCGGCGATCCCGGCAATCAGGCCGCCGCCACCCACCGGAACGAAAATGGCGTCCAGGCGCCCCGGATGTTGACGCAGGATCTCCATCGCCACGGTGCCCTGCCCGGCAATGGTGTGCGGATCATCGTAGGGATGGATGTACACGTAGCCTTTTTCGTCGACCAGTTTCAGCGAGTAAGCCAAGGCTTCCGGGAAGGTATCGCCGTGCAGCACTACTTTGCCGCCACGGGAACGCACGCCTTCGACCTTGATCTCCGGAGTGGTCTTGGGCATCACAATGATCGCCTTGACCCCCAATACCTTGGCCGCCAGGGCCAGGCCTTGTGCATGGTTGCCGGCCGAGGCGGTGACCACGCCACGCGAGCGCTCTTCATCGCTCAACTGAGTGAGTTTGTTGTAAGCGCCGCGAATCTTGAACGAAAACACCGGCTGCAAGTCTTCGCGCTTGAGCAGGATCTGATTGCCCAGCCGCTCGGAGAGCTGGCGGGCAGTCTGCAATGGGGTTTCTACGGCAACGTCATAAACGCGCGAGGTGAGGATCTTCTTGACGTACTGTTCGAGCATCGGAAAGCATCACTGAGCGAGTTGGGCAGGGTCAAGGAGTCTAACTCAGCGTTTGGCCGTGCGACCACACGAATCAAGAGGTTTTAACCGGGCATACGGCTATAATGCCGGCCTTTCGTTCCCCTTCGGCACCCTCGGAGCCCGCATGACCCAGGATCAACTCAAACAGGCAGTGGCTCAGGCCGCCGTCGACTTCATCCTTCCAAAACTCGACGACAAAAGCATCGTCGGGGTCGGCACCGGCTCCACCGCCAACTGCTTCATTGACGCCCTGGCCCTGCACAAGGGCGCGTTCGACGGCGCGGTCGCCAGCTCCGAAGCCACCGCCGCACGCCTCAAGGGCCACGGTATTCCGGTGTATGAGCTGAATACCGTCGGCGACCTGGAGTTCTACGTCGACGGCGCCGATGAAAGCGACGAACACCTGAATCTGATCAAGGGCGGCGGCGCCGCCCTGACCCGCGAGAAGATCGTCGCGGCCGTGGCCAAGACATTCATCTGCATTGCCGACGCCAGCAAACTGGTGCCGGTCCTGGGCGCCTTCCCGCTGCCGGTTGAAGTGATTCCAATGGCTCGCAGCCATGTGGCTCGTCAGCTGGTGAAGCTGGGCGGCGACCCGGTTTACCGTGAGGGCGTGTTGACCGACAACGGCAACATCATCCTCGACGTGTTCAACCTGCAGATCACCAACCCGGTCGAGCTGGAAAGCCAGATCAACGCCATCGTCGGCGTGGTCACCAACGGCCTGTTCGCGGCACGTCCGGCCGATTTGCTGTTGCTGGGTACAAGCGAAGGCGTGAAAACCCTGCGCGCCAAATAAACCCGCACACGGATTTGTGATTGAAACTGCCCCCCTGTGGGAGCGAGCTTGCTCGCGATAGCGGTCTGACATTCAAATGTAGATGTTGAATGTTATGGCCCCATCGCGAGCAAGCTCGCTCCCACATTGGTTTTGTGGTGCCAATCAGGGCTGCGGCGGTTTCTTGAAGACGTAGAACAGGTTCGGTTCGCTGACGAGGTAAATCGTGCCGTCGTCATCCATGGCGATCCCTTCCGCCTGCGGCACGGTCTTTTGCAGCCCCTGACGCCCTTTGCGCAATGACATAGTGCTCAATGGCCGGCCGTCGACATCCAGCTCCAGCACCAATCGCGACTCATCGGACAGCGCCAGCAAATGCCCGCTGCGCTCATCGTATTGCAGGCTCGACAGGTCACGGACAAACAATCCGGCGTCACGCTTGGGGTTGTTGACCACGTGAACCGCATAGGATTTCTCCGGGTTGTAATGGGGGAAACCCTGCACTTCGTAGATCAGCATCGGGTCGCGCTCCTTGGCGACGAACAGCCGCTTGCCCACCGAATCGTACGCCAGCCCTTCGAAGCCCTTGTTACTGCTCATGTGTACCCCGAGCGAAATCTGCTCGGCGTCCGCCGCGTCGAGAAACTGCGTGCCGTCTTCCAGGTGAACTTTGATCAGGCGTTGCTGGCGTTCATCGGTAATCACGTAGGTGTCGGCGCTGATGAACTCGACGGCCTCCGCATCGCCGAACCCGATCAATGCCACACGCCGCAGGATCCGACCATCGAGGGCCAGCTCGACCAACTCGGCATTCTTGTTGGTGACTGTAAACAGGCTTTTGCGCACGGGGTCATAGGTCAGGGCTGATACGTCGTCATCCAGCCCGTCGATAACCCTGGCCTCCAGCGTTACCCGATAATCCGCCAGGCCCATGGACCGAGCGTCCACCGGCTGCCACCAGGTCTGCACATTGAACCAGGTACGCTCGAACAACCGCAGATGCTGACCAACAACCGCCAGCGCGATCAATGCCGCCAGCAACAGGATCAGCAGAAGAGGTTTGAGACGGGCAAGTTGGCGCATGCAGGCAAGCTCAAAAACAAAACGGGCCGATGAAATAACACGGATTTATGAATTCAAGCTTAATAAGCACGGGAGGCTGCGATTTCCTGGTGCAACCTGTGCAATTGGCAACAGGTCGCAAAGCAGGATCAAAAGATCGCAGACTACGCCAGCCCCTACGGTTTTTCCAATCGATAGAACAGGTTCGGTTCGCTGACGATATACAGCGTGCCCGCTTCGTCGATCGTCACCCCTTCGGCGCGCGGAATGGTGTTTTTCAGGCCATTGAAACCGCCGAGCAAGGTCATGAAACTGACCTTGTCGCCCTTTTCATCCAGCTCGAGCAA
The DNA here is from genome assembly GCF_902497895.1 of Pseudomonas fluorescens. GTDB lineage: Bacteria > Pseudomonadota > Gammaproteobacteria > Pseudomonadales > Pseudomonadaceae > Aquipseudomonas > Aquipseudomonas fluorescens_BP. The sequence goes on along the minus strand of NZ_CABVHQ010000018.1, from coordinate 32,945 downwards.
CAGATGCGAATCGGCGGACAACGCCAAAGTATGGCCGGTGCGCGGATCGATGGCCAAGGCCGAGAGGTTACGCAGGTCCAGCGCATTGCTCTCGAGCTTGTACTTGTCGCCCTTGAGGATCTGACTGCCATCGCTTTTCCAGGCAAACAACACCGGCGGACGCTCCTCGCCCAATAACAACTGCTGGTTGCGACGGTCCCAGGCAATCGCTTCGAAGGCCTTGTTCTGGTCTTTCGAGGGCCCGAGGTCATATTTCGGGAAGCTGTCGATATTCAGTTCACGCGTCTGGGTATCGACCTTGACGATGCTCAAGCTGTGCTGGCGCTCATCGACAATGGCGATCAAGCCATCGTCCATCACCGCCACACCTTCCGGATTGCTCCAGCCCAGCAACGGCATTTTGCGCAAGACCTCGCCTTGCAGGGTCAATTCGGCGAGGAAGGGCTTTTTCCCCATTACCGCGAATAGCGTTTTGCTGATCGGGCTGTAGGCGATATCCGAGGCTTCATCCTCCTCCATGCCCGGCAGCGGCTTGGCATCGATCACTACCCGATAGTCCGGTAACCAGACGCTTTCCTGGCGCCCGGCCGGGCTTTCAAGCTGCTCTTGCACCCAAAGCACAGCCCGATCATCCCAATGCATCGTGAACGCGAGGCCATACGCCATTGCCCCGACCAGCAATAGCCAGGAATACCAGCGCATGGCGAAGCGCGAGCGACGAGCAGCATCCAGGATGGAAGCGGGTTGCGTGGGCATTGAGAGATCGTTCCGGAAAAGTCAGCTGTGGGTAATAACACGACGTGGACAGGTTCGCGTGCCCAGCACCGAATAATTATCCAGACAAAATGTGAAAAAAACGGGAAAACAGGAAAACAGGAAAACAGGAAAACAGGAAAACAGGAAAACAGGAAAACAGGAAAACAGGAAAACAGGAATAGGTGATCACAGCTTAATAGGTGGTGACCCAAAAGATCGCAGCCTATCGGCAGCTCCTACAGGTTTTGCATACACCCAATAACATTTCGGATGTACGAGACCCCTGTAGGAGCTGCCGCAGGCTGCGATCTTTTAGCGGCCGGACTCAGGCCTCAGCGAACGCTGCTGTTGAAGCTGCTCACGCCCGGCAACTCCAGTACCAGTTCATCACCGACATTCAGCGGGCCGACGCCCACCGGAGTACCGGTCAGGATCACGTCCCCGGCCTGCAGCGAGAAGCAGCCGGCCATGTACTGGATCATCGGCACGATCGGGTTGAGCATGTCGCTGCTGTTGCCATCCTGACGGACTTCGCCATTGATGGTCAGGCGGATGCCGATGTCAGTCAGATCGTCAAAGCTGCTGCTGACCACAAACGGCGCCAGGACGGCAGCGCCGTCGAACGACTTGGCAATCTCCCAGGGCAGGCCTTTGGCTTTCAGCTCGGCCTGCTTGTCACGCAAGGTCAGGTCCAATGCCGGAGCGAAACCGGAAATCGCGTCGAGCACTTCTTCGCGGCTTGGCTTGGTCGACAGCGGTTTGCCGATCAACACGGCAATTTCCGCCTCGTAGTGCACCGAGCCACGCTCGGTCGGAATCGTGAAACCATCTTCGAGCGGCACCACGCAACTGCCCGGCTTGATGAACAGCAGCGGTTCAGTGGGTACCGGGTTGTCCAGTTCCTTGGCGTGTTCGGCATAGTTGCGGCCAATGCACACCACCTTCCCGAGCGGGAAGTGAATACGAGTACCGTCGACATACTGGTGCTGATAGCTCATTTACCACTCCTGCTTCAAATAGTATTTCTCGGCTTTAGAACGTCACAGGGCGAAGATTTTCCCCGGATTCATGATGCCGTTCGGGTCGAACACCGCTTTGACGGCCTTCATGTATTCAATCTCGACCGGCGAGCGACTGTAGGTCAGGTAGTCGCGCTTGGTCATGCCGACGCCATGTTCGGCGGAAATCGAGCCGTTGTATTTTTCGACGGTTTCGAAAACCCACTTGTTGACGGTCGCGCACTTGGCAAAGAACTCGTCCTTGCTCAGGTTATCCGGCTTGAGGATATTCAAGTGCAGGTTGCCGTCGCCGATGTGGCCGAACCAGACGATTTCGAAGTCCGGGTAGTGTTCGCCGACGATCGCATCGATTTCCTTGAGGAATGCCGGGACTTTCGACACAGTGACCGAAATGTCGTTTTTGTACGGCGTCCAGTGGGAAATGGTTTCGGAGATGTATTCGCGCAATTTCCAGAGATTCTGCAGTTGTTGCTCGCTCTGGCTCATCACTCCATCGACTACCCAGCCCTGCTCGACGCAATGCTCGAAGGTCTCCAGGGCATCGTTGGCCACTTCTTCAGTGGTCGCTTCGAATTCCAGCAGCGCGTAGAACGGGCAATCGGACTCGAATGGCGCCGGCACATCACCACGGGCCAGAACCTTGGCCAGCGCCTTGTCGGAGAAAAATTCGAAGGCGGTCAGGTCCAGTTTGCTCTGGAAGGCATGCAGCACCGGCATGATCGAGTCGAAATCGGCCGTGCCGAGGACCATCGCGGTGAGGTTTTTCGGTGCCCGGTCCAGGCGCATGGTCGCTTCGACGACAAAACCCAGAGTGCCTTCGGCGCCGATGAACAGCTGACGCAAGTCGTAACCGGTGGCGTTCTTGATCAGATCTTTGTTCAATTCCAGCAGGTCGCCCTTGCCGGTCACGACTTTCATGCCAGCCACCCAATTACGGGTCATGCCGTAGCGAATGACCTTGATCCCCCCGGCATTGGTGCCGATATTGCCACCAATCTGGCTGGAACCGGCCGAAGCGAAGTCCACCGGGTAATACAGGCCTTTTTCTTCAGCGACGTTCTGCAAATGCTCAGTGACCACGCCCGGCTGACAGATCGCGGTGCGGTCGGTCAGATTGACGTCGAGGATCTGATTCATATAGTCGAACGACACCACCACTTCGCCATTGGCCGCCACCGCAGCGGCGGAAAGCCCGGTACGCCCGCCGGATGGCACCAGCGCGATCTTGTGCTGATTGGCCCAGCGCACGATGGCCTGGACCTGCTCGGTCGTCTTGGGGAACACGATGGCGGTGGGGGCCGGGGCGAAATGCTTGGTCCAATCCTTGCCATAAGCATTCAGGGAGTCGGCATCGGTCAGCACCTTGCCTGGCTCAACCAGGGTCTTCAGCTCATCAATCAGGGCAGGATTGGTCATCGACAGAACTCTCGAACAATTCATGGTCATCCTGAGAACGCTTCACGTCGCAGGAATGAGTGTTTGCGGGGTGCGTATGCTAGCATACCGCCCCCGCAGGATAGTGCCCAAAGGCGTTCTGCGGTGACGGCTAACATGCCGCGCAGGTCAGCTCCAGCTGCCCTTCTCTGCCATTTTTCTCCGGGACATAGGTTTACGCAGATGAGCAAGACTTCCCTCGACAAGAGCAAGATCAAGTTCCTTCTTCTCGAAGGTGTCCACCAATCCGCTGTCGACGTCCTCAAGGCCGCCGGTTACACCAGCATTGAGTACCTCACCGGTTCTCTGCCAGAAGCCCAGCTCAAGGAAAAGATCGCTGATGCTCACTTCATCGGCATTCGCTCCCGTACTCAACTGACCGAAGAGATCTTCGATCAGGCGAAGAAGCTGGTCGCTGTCGGCTGTTTCTGCATCGGCACCAACCAGGTCGACCTCAACGCGGCTCGCGAACGCGGGATCGCAGTCTTCAACGCGCCTTACTCCAACACCCGTTCGGTGGCCGAGCTGGTGCTGGCTGAAGCGATCCTGCTGCTGCGCGGTATTCCGGAGAAAAACGCTTCCTGCCACCGTGGCGGCTGGATCAAAAGCGCGGCCAACTCCTTCGAAATCCGCGGCAAGAAGCTGGGCATCGTGGGTTATGGCTCGATCGGCACTCAGTTGTCGGTGCTGGCTGAAGGCCTGGGCATGCAGGTGTACTTCTACGACACCATCACCAAGCTGCCTTTGGGTAACGCGACTCAGGTCGCCAGCCTGACCGAGCTGCTGGGCATGTCCGACATCGTCACCCTGCACGTTCCGGAAACCGCTGCGACCCAGTGGATGATCGGCGAGAAGGAAATCCGCGCCATCAAGAAAGGCGGCATTCTGATCAACGCCGCTCGCGGCACCGTGGTCGAGTTGCAAGCCCTGGCGGACGCGATCAAGGACAAGCACCTGATCGGCGCGGCCATCGACGTATTCCCGGTGGAGCCACGCTCCAACGACGAAGAGTTCGAAAGCCCGCTGCGTGGCCTGGACAACGTGATCCTGACGCCGCACATCGGCGGCTCCACCGCTGAAGCCCAGGCCAACATCGGTCTGGAAGTGGCAGAGAAGCTGGTCAAGTACAGCGACAATGGTACCTCGGTGTCCTCGGTCAACTTCCCGGAAGTGGCCCTGCCGGCTCACCCGGGCAAGCACCGTTTGCTGCACATCCACCAGAACATCCCGGGTGTGATGAGCGAGATCAACAAGGTTTTCGCCGAAAACGGTATCAACATCTCCGGTCAGTTCCTGCAGACCAACGAGAAAGTCGGCTACGTCGTGATCGACGTCGACGCCGAATACTCGGACCTGGCGCAAGAAAAACTGCAACACATCAACGGCACCATCCGTTGCCGCGTGTTGTTCTAAGCTTCAAGTGCCCATGAAAAAGGGAGACCCTCGGGTCTCCCTTTTTCATGCCCGCGAAAGGGCTATTTCACGGTCACGGTAATTTTCTTCGAGACAATCGGCGGATCGAACGGCACATGGTTTTTGTCGCCCAGTTCCAGCTGCAGGGTATGCTTGCCTGGGGCCAGCTTGACCTCGGCTTCGGTCTGCGCCTTGCCGAAGTGCATGTGGTTGGCGTCCATAGGGATCGGCGCAGTCTCCGCCGGCAATTTGTCGACGTCGATCAGCAGGTGATGGTGGCCGGTATTTTTGGTCTGATCGCCGGCCGGAGCCAGGGCGATATCCTTGACGCCGAATTTGACCTTGAAGGTTTGACCTACCGTGGCACCGTCTTCGGGAGAGACGATGAACACTTCCGCGCCTTTGGGAGTCGGGGAGCGCGGGATGCCATCCGCAGCGTTCACCAGCATCGAAGCTCCCAGCATCAGGCTGGCAAAAGCAGCACGAGACATTAAGGTTTTCATTCTCTTCTCCAGTATTTCAGCAAAATCTGTAGGGTTGCGACAACTAAGTGACAAAAAGTTGTCGAAGCCAATCAACACCATAGCAAAGCGCACCCGATACCGCGCACAGCACATATGAATTCAAAGGAGTGACCATGCGGTTTTTGCCTGGCCTGTTACTTTTGCTACCCCTTGTGAGCACTTGCGCTCAAGCCGAACTGATCGATGATGTGAATGACCGCGGCGAGTTGCGCATCGCTCTGGAAGCCAATACGCCGCCATTCAACTTCAAGGATGACGGCAAGCTCAGTGGTTTCGAGGTCGAACTGGGTCACATGCTCGCCAGCGAGCTGGACGTGCGTGCGGATTTCGTCGTCACCGACCCGGGTGATCTGCTGCAGGGCGTCGAAAGCGGCCGGTACGACGTCGCCATCAACCACATAGCAATGACCCCCGAACTCAAGGAACGTTTCGACTTCAGCGAACCTTATAGCTATTCCAGTGCGCAGCTGATCGTTCGCCAGGAAGAGCAACGCCCGCTGAGTTCGCTGCAGGCGCTCAAGGGTCAGGCGCTGGGCGTGGCGCAAAGCAGTCAGTTCGTCGAGCAGGCACGCACTGTCGAAGGCATTGACCTGCGCAGCTATCCCGACGCCCAACAGCCACTCAAGGACGTAGCGGAAAAGCAGATCGACGCGGCCATCAGCGATCGTCTGCTGGTGCCTTACGCCATTCGTGACAGCCACTTACCGGTCAAGGAAGGTGCCAAAGTCGGCCCGACGCTGAGCCTGGCGATTCCATTCCAGAAGGGTAATCCAGCGTTCCAGGCCAGCATCGACAACGCCCTGCAACGCATCAAGGCCGATGGTCGCTTGATGGCACTCTCGGAAAAATGGTTCGGGATGGATGCGAGCAAACCGCCGACGCCTTGATAAGTCTGGCTGAGGGATTTGTTACACCGAAGATCTAGTAATGTGGGATCGCCGCACCGCCGCTCCCACATTGCCCAAGCAAGCAGCAACTCATCAGAATCCTTTGCATCTCAGAACGGCTCATTACCGCGGCGACGAAACCACCCTGTCAGCGACAGGCGATCCCGAGTGGCCGGCAGGACTTCATGGGGCACTTCGCCGGAAAGGAATACCACCAGGCAACCGCCGGTGGGCACCACATCATATTCAACGCCAACGTCCAGATACATCCGCAACTGGCCACCATGCTCAGGCAACCAGGCCTGATTCAGATAAAGCACCGCGGAGACCATACGCCGGTCATCATCACGAAAGCGGTCGACATGTTTGAGGTAAAACGCGCCTGGTGGGTACAGCGCGAAATGGCTTTCGAAATCTTCCAGCCCCAGATACAACCCGCGATTCATGGCAAGCCGCAGACTGTCCATCAACCCCAGGTAGCGGTCGCACGACTCGACCTGACCGGGTTCGAGCCACTGGATATGATCGCCCCGAATCCCCTCGCGAATTTCCTGGGAGGCCCCTCGACCCACCGCGGCCGGAGCCAGTTCACCCTCGGCCGCACGTCTATGGCACTCAGCCGCCAGTTCCAGGGTCAGAGTCTCTGGCAGGAAAATATTCTGCTGCGACCAGCCGCGTGCAGCCAGGTCATCGACGATACGTAACAGCAGCGGGTGGTCAGAGGGTATTTGCATGCCGCGCATAGTATCCATACGCCTGGAAATCCGACAGAGCCACAGGGCGGACTGATACGAATTCTCGACAAGTCTGGTACTCACACGGAGAATAGTGCCCTGCTGACAGGAGTCCTCATGCGCCGTTTGCTTTTTCCACTGCTGATGCTCTGCACTTTGCCCGTTTGGGCAGACGGCCTCGACCAGTTATACAAGGTCGCCGGTTGGCCAGAACAACGCGCGCATTTTAATGATGCCCTCACCGCCGCCCAGCAACGCTACAAAAACAGCCTGCCACCTGCGGTGTTCCAGGCGCTGGTGAACAACAGCAATCAGCGCTTTGCCCCCCAGGCAATGGACCAGCGAGCCCAGGCGCAGTTACGGCAGAAACTCGTCGATCCGAAACCGGCACTGGCGTTCTTTCAGTCCCCCTTGGGCCGCAAGATCGTCGCCGCCGAACTGCTGGCGACCCGCCGCGACCAACTGGCGAAAAACGCCCAGGGCTTGCCGAAAATCGAGGCCAGCGATGCCCGCCTGCTGATCATTGGCCACTTGGCTCAGGCGCTGCCTGCCCGCGAGGCCGGTGCCGAGGTCAGCCTGGCCATCGCCGGGGTTGCCGCCGACAGCCTGAGCCAGATGATCCCTGGCTTGCTGGGCAGTGGTCAGGCCCAGGGGATGTTGAATGGTCAGCGCCAGCGACTGATGGATCAGATCGGCACCGACCTGAACAACACCTTGCTCTACGTTTACCGCGACCTGTCAGATACGGAACTGGAAGAATTCGCCACCTTCGCCGAGTCGCAGGAAGGCAAGGCTTACTATCAGGCCGCGCTGGCAGCGATCCGCGCAGGATTGGCGGTGGGGCAAAGTACCTCGAGCCTGACGCAGTGACTTGAGGCGCCTGCAGAATCCAATCGCGAGCAAGCCCGCTCCCACACTGGATCTGCTGTGTACAAAAAGTTTGTGGTTGATGAAGGTCCCATGTAGGAGCGAGCTTGCTCGCGATAGCGCCAGTGTAGCCACTACAATCCTTTCAGAAGTTCTTGGTCAAAAACCCGAAATACCGCTCGCGCAACGCCGCAGTTTCATTCGCCAGATGATGCCGCGCCTCAGGCAGCAGCAACACCTGCGGCTGATCGAACTTGCTGCGCAACACCTCCAGGTTATGCGCCCAATCCACCGTCATGTCCGCTTGCCCCTGAACAATCAGGGGCCGCCGGTTGCTGCGCGGCGCGGCTTCGATGCGTTTGATCCAGCGCGCCAGCGCGCCGACCCAGGCAGTCGGCAGCCGTAACGGCTGCAACGGATCGGCCTGCAGGAAGGGTAAAAACCCTGGGTCGCTGGAGTTCTCGCTGAAGCGCCGGGCGATGCCATTGACGAAGGGTTTGACCAGGTAGTAGCTCAACTGCGACCACCCCCAGGACCGCGGCCGCACCAGCGGCGAGAGAAGTATGGCCTGACCCTGCGCCGGGCTGCTGGCGCCGTGATTGAGCAGATGATCGAGCACTATCGCCCCGCCGGTGCTTTGTCCGCACAGGTGCCACGGCTGCGGCAGGTCGAGGGATTGCGCCTCGGCGAACAACCCTTGCAGCACGGCCTGGTACTCGGCGAAATCTTCGATGCTGGCGCGCTCGCCGCTGGACAGGCCATGCCCCGGCAGGTCGCAGGAAATCACCACGAAATTCTGCTGCAGTGCCCATTCGATCACGTGGCGGTAGAGCCCCATGTGATCGTAGAAGCCGTGAAACAAAAACAGCGTGGCCACGACCTGCGGTGGCCACCAGACCTGGCTGACCAGCTCATAGTTGCCGACCTCGAAGCGTCCCAGCGCACGCTTGACCGGGACACTGTGCTGGGCAAAATCCAATCCATAGAAACGTTGATAGGCCTGCGCTTCCACCGACAGCGGCTGCCCGGCGGCCAAGGGTCGCAGGCTGGCACGCAGGTGATCGGGGTCGAAGGTGGCAGGCATGAAGAATTCCAGACAAAAACGCGAAACAGACTTTATAGGTCTGCGATATTCATCTGTCGCGGCAAGCATGGCAAGCTACCCGACCTTCGAGGATTGATCCAAATGCGTCTGCCCTACCGCACGACCTTGCTTGCCAGCCTGCTCGCCCTTGTGTGCGCCGGTGCGCTGTGGGCGGCTTACGACTGGTTCCAGGGGCGCTACCTGCGCGCCTTCAGCGACCAGACCGCCGTGTTTTCCGGCGACCCCCTGAGCCTGCCCGCCGAACTGGCCGGCCCCGGGGCTATCCGCCTGGTGCACTTCTGGGACCCGGCCTGCCCGTGCAACGTCGGTAACCAGCAGCACCTGAGCGAACTGATCGAACATTTCGGGCCCCAAGGCGTGGAGTTCTATTCGGTGCAAAAACCAGGCAGCCACGGGCAGTTGCCCAGCAACCTGAGCAGCCTGAAGCCCCTGACGACCCTGCCCGGCGCCGAACACATCCCCGCCAGCCCAGCCGTGGCGATCTGGGATCGCAACGGCAAACTGGCGTATTTCGGGCCTTATAGCGAAGGCCTGACCTGTAACTCCAACAACAGCTTTATCGAACCCATTCTGCAGGCGCTGAGTGAAGGACGAGCGGTCAACGCTACTCACACCCTGGCGGTGGGCTGTTATTGCCCGTGGTCGATCAGCCAGACGAACTAAGGCATTCCTGACTTTTCAAGGACAACGCAGCACAGCACAGAGGGCCTGTGCTAAATGTTCGCGCTTGCGAGTGGCGGCAACCCAGGAAGAACAAGGAGTTTCAATGAAGCGCAGCCTGACCGTACTGGCCACCCTGGTCGTCGCACTCGCCATCGGTGGGGGCTGGTACGTGTACAGCAAGCAGCCATTGCGTCAGGGGCAGGTGGAACTGCAAGGCCTGCAAGGACCGGTCACGGTGCGTTATGACGAACGCGGAGTGCCGCATATCCGCGCCGGGAATCAGATCGATATGTACCATGCCTTCGGTTACGTGCAGGCGCAAGACCGGCTATTCCAGATGGACATCATGCGCCGGCTGGCTCGTGGCGAACTGGCCGACGTGCTGGGTCCGAAATTGCTCGACACCGATAAACTGATGCGCAACCTGCGCATCCGCGAGCGCGCCGAGACTTACCTGGCCGGGATGGACCGGCAATCTGCCAGCTGGAAGGCCCTGGATGCCTATCTGGACGGTATCAACCAGTATCAGGCGACTCACGCCAGGCCCATGGAGTTCGATGTACTGGGCATTCCCAAGCGCCCTTTCACCGCACAGGACACTATCAGCATCGTCGGTTACATGGCCTACAGCTTTGCCGCGGCGTTTCGCACCGAACCCTTGCTGACCTATGTGCGCGACCAACTGGGCAATGACTACCTCAGTGTCTTTGACCTCGACTGGCAGCCCAAGGGCGTGCTGGCCTCGACCCCCACCCTGGCTGCCAGCGACTGGAAAGACCTGAACGCCATTGCCCGGCTGAGCGAACAGGCGCTGGCCGACCACGGCTTGCCGCAGTTCGAAGGCAGCAATGCCTGGGCGATTTCCGGTAACCGGAGCAAAAGTGGCAAACCGCTGTTGGCCGGCGACCCGCACATCCGTTTCTCCGTGCCCTCGGTGTGGTACGAAGCTCATTTGTCGGCGCCCGATTTCGAGCTGTACGGCCACTACCAGGCGCTGATGCCCTTCGCCTCCCTGGGTCACAACCGTGACTTCGGCTGGAGCATGACCATGTTCCAGAACGATGACCTCGATCTGATCGCCGAAAAGGTCAACCCCCAAAACCCCAATCAGATCTGGTATCGCGACAAGTGGGTCGAGCTGAGCAGCAGCGAACAGCAGATCGCCGTCAAAGGCCAGGCACCGGTCAGGCTGCTCCTGCGCCAGTCGCCCCACGGCCCGATCATCAATGACTTGCTCGGTACCAGCGTCGGCAAGACGCCGATTGCCATGTGGTGGGCATTCCTCGAAACCCGGAATCCGATCCTCGAAGGCTTCTACCAGCTCAACCGCGCCGACACCCTGGCCAAGGCCCGGGGCGCCGCGGCCAAGGTGCAGGCCCCCGGTTTGAATCTGGTATGGGCCAACGCCAAGGGTGACATCGGTTGGTGGGCGGCGGCGCAACTGCCCAAGCGTCCGGCCGGGGTCACGCCGGGCTTTATCCTCGACGGCAGTACCAGTCAGGCGGACAAGGACGGCTTTTACCCCTTCAGCGCCAACCCCCAGGAAGAGAATCCGGCGCGTGGCTACATCGTCTCGGCCAACTTCCAGCCGTCGTCGCCAACCCTGGAAATCCCTGGCTATTACAACCTGGCGGATCGCGGTCAGCAGTTGAACAAACAGCTGAGCGAGACGAATGCCAAATGGGACCTGGAGAGCAGTCAGAAGCTGCAACTGGGTACCACCACCGCCTACGGCCCGCGCCTGCTCGCGCCGCTGTTGCCGGTGCTGCGAGAGGTGCTGAAAGATCCCGCGGAACTCCAACTGGTGGCGCAACTGGCGCAGTGGAAAGGCGACTATCCGCTGGATTCCACCAGCGCCACGCTGTTCAACCAATTGCTGTTCAACCTGACCGATGCCGCGTTCCACGACGAATTGGGCGACGGCTTCTTCGCGACCCTGCTCGCTACTCGGGTGATCGATGCCGCGCTGCCACGTCTCGCCGCTTCTACCGATTCGCCGTGGTGGGACAACCGCAACACCCTCGGCAAGGAAAACCGCGCCGACACGGTCACCGTTGCCTGGCAGGCCAGCATCGCCCACCTCAAGGCCACTCTCGGCGATGACTCGAACCAATGGTTGTGGGGCAAGGCTCACACCCTGACCCACGGCCATCCATTGGGGCTGCAAAAACCACTGGACCGAGTCTTCAACATCGGCCCGTTCGAAGCCCCGGGCAGCCACGAAGTGCCGAACAACCTCTCGGCCAGGATCGGTCCGGCGCCGTGGCCGGTGACCTACGGTCCTTCGACCCGGCGCATCATCGACTTCGCCGACCCGGCCCACAGCCTGACCATCAACCCGGTCGGGCAAAGCGGCGTGTTGTTCGACAAGCACTATGACGATCAGGCCGAGGCGTACATCGAGGGGGTTTACCAGCAGGCGCACTTCAGCGAAGAGGAAGTGGCGGCCAATACCCGCAGCACCCTGAAACTGGTGCCGGCGAAGGTGGTTCAATAAGCAAACATCAAAAGATCGCAGGCTCCTCCTACGCCACCCGGGTACAGACAAAATCATCGGATGTACACAATCCCTGTAGGAGCTGCCGCAGGCTGCGATCTTTTGATCTTGGTTCGCGCTACAAACACGGCGCCTGTTCATCAGTCAGGATCGCAGCCTCGCTTCGCTTGACAGCTCCTACGGGGGCTGCGTACTCCTATGCCTCTGTAGGAGCTGCCGTAGGCTGCGATCTTTGGCTGTCAGGCATCAAACCTCTAAATCCTCCCGCCGCCACTCAATCCATCGCCGAAAAATTCATCCGAAACTGCTGCGGCGTCACCCCAAGCCTGCTGGGGATGGACTACGCAGCGTTTTCCAGCGTGCAGCCTGAAGCGGTGGTGCATGCGCATCCACGGGGAGAGGGGTTCAAGGAGTGCATCATCTGCGCCTTTGCCAATGGCTTGCGCCATCGCCCGCAGACTACCTTCGGCAATGTGAAGACCGATGTGCTGGTGGATCAGGAGCCGGGGTTCAAGCCGATGAACTTCGTCGAAGTCATCCGCCAATCCCCTTGGGCTGCTTGAGCTAAACAATACTGATGAGCTGACCTCGATCCTGTGGCGAGGGGGCTTGCCCCCGTTGGGCTGCGTAGCAGCCCCAAAACCTGTAACCGCATCATTTCAGACATACCGCATTCGCATGTTTTGGGAGTGCTGCGCACTCCAGCGGGGGCAAGCCCCCTCGCCACAAGGGTTCGCGAGCGCATAAAAAAACCTCGCCCAGTACAGAGAGCGAGGTTTTTTTGGTATCGGGTCGTTAAACCGAAGCCGGCGCCGGGGCGCGGCGTATATCCGGTTGTTTCCAGGAGTCGGCAGCGCTTTCGTCAATGGCTTGCTGGATCGCGCGCTTGCGGTGTTCTTCGGCACGGCGGCTGAAGTACCAGACCAGGAAGGTCATCAGCGATACCGCCAGCAGGATCAGGCTGGCCACCGCGTTGATCTCCGGTTTCACCCCCAGGCGCACGGCGGAGAACACCTCCATCGGCAGGGTGGTTGAACCCGGCCCGGAGACGAAGCTCGCCAGTACCAGGTCATCCAGCGACAGGGCGAAGGACATCATGCCGCCCGCGCCCAGCGAAGGCGCGATCATCGGGATGGTGATCAAAAAGAACACCTTCCACGGCCGGGCACCGAGGTCCATGGCCGCTTCTTCGATGGACAGGTCCAGTTCACGCAAGCGCGCCGAGACCACCACCGCCACATAAGCCGCGCAGAAGGTAGTGTGGGCGATCCAGATGGTGATAATGCCGCGCTCCTGCGGCCAGCCGATCATCTGCGCCATGGCCACGAACAGCAGCAACAGCGACAGACCGGTGATTACTTCAGGCATCACCAACGGCGCGGTGACCAGGCCACCGAACAGCGTGCGGCCCTTGAAGTGAGTGATGCGGGTCAGCACGAACGCCGCCAGCGTCCCCAGGATCACCGCGGCGACCGCCGTGTAGCAGGCGATTTCCAGCGAGCGCACCACCGAGCCCATCAGCTGGGTGTTGTCCAGCAGACCGACATACCACTTGATCGACCAGCCACCCCAGACCGTCACCAGCTTCGAGGCGTTGAACGAGTAGATCACCAGGATCAGCATCGGCAGATAGATGAACAGCAGGCCGAGTACCAGCATCAGGCTTGAAAAACTGAAGCGCTTCATTCTTTGCCCTCCATTTCTTTAGCCTGACTGCGGTTGAACAGGATGATCGGCACAATCAGGATCGCCAGCATCACCACGGCCAAGGCGGACGCCACCGGCCAGTCACGGTTGTTGAAGAATTCTTGCCAGAGCACTTTACCGATCATCAGGGTTTCCGGACCACCGAGCAGTTCCGGGATCACGAACTCGCCCACTACCGGAATGAACACCAGCATGCAGCCTGCGATGATGCCGTTCTTGGACAGCGGGATGGTGATTTTCCAGAAACTGTTGAAGGTGCTCGAACCCAGGTCGGAAGCGGCTTCCAGCAAACTGTTGTCGTGCTTCACCAGGTTGGCATACAGCGGAAGGATCATGAACGGCAGGTAGGAATAAACCACGCCGATATAGACCGCCAGGTTGGTGTTGAGGATCTGCAGCGGCTCGTCGATCCAGCCCATCGTCATCAGGAAGCCGTTGAGCAGGCCGTTGTTGCTGAGGATGCCCATCCACGCATACACACGGATCAGGATCGCGGTCCAGGTCGGCATCATGATCAGCAGAATCAGTACGGTCTGCATTTCCTTGCGCGCGGTGGCAATGGCATAGGCCATTGGATAACCGATCAGCAGGCAGAGGACCGTGCTGACCAACGCCATCTTCAGCGAACCGAGGTAAGCGGCGATGTACAACTCGTCTTCGCTCAGCATCACGTAGTTGCTGAGGTTGAGCAGCAGCTGGATCTTCTGCTCGACGTAGCTGTAGATCTCGGTGTACGGCGGAATGGCTACGTCAGCTTCAGCGAAGCTGATCTTCAGCACGATGAAGAACGGCAGCATGAAGAACAGGAACAGCCAGAGGAACGGGACCCCGATGACCAACTGGCGGCCACCGGGTGTTATTCGCTGTAGCCGGCGCTTGAATTTTTTCATGTTCATGAGCGAAGTACCACGCCGCTGTCATCTTCCCAATACACATACACCTGATCGCCCCAGGTCGGCCGTGTGCCGCGGCGCTCGGCGTTGGCCACGAAGGACTGCACCAACTTCCCGCTCGGCAATTCGACGTAGAACACTGAGTGCCCGCCCAGGTAGGCGATGTCATGCACCTTGCCGCTCGACCAATTGTTTTCGCAAGTCGGCATTTGCGAGGTGACCAGCAGTTTTTCCGGACGAATCGCGTAGGTGACCGACTTGTCTTGCACCGAGGTGCTGATGCCGTGACCCACGTAGATGTTGCGATCCAGATCCTTGCAGGTAATCAGTGCATGGCCCTCGGCATCGTCCACCACTTCACCTTCGAAGATGTTGACGTTACCGATGAATTCGCAGACCAGGCGACTGGTCGGGGTTTCGTAGATGTCGATCGGACTGCCGATCTGGGCAATCCAGCCCAGGTGCATGATCGCAATGCGTTCGGCCATGGTCATGGCCTCTTCCTGGTCGTGGGTCACCATCACGCAGGTTACGCCGACCCGCTCGATGATCTCGACCAGCTCAAGCTGCATTTGCGAGCGCAGCTTCTTGTCCAGAGCGCCCATCGGCTCGTCGAGCAGCAACAGCTTCGGCCGCTTGGCCAGGGAGCGTGCCAGCGCCACTCGCTGGCGCTGACCGCCGGACAACTGATGTGGCTTGCGCTTGGCGTACTGGCTCATCTGTACCAGCTTGAGCATCTCGGCTACGCGAGCATCGACTTCAGACGACGGAATCTTGTCCTGCTTGAGACCGAAGGCGATGTTCTGCGCCACCGTCATGTGCGGGAACAAAGCGTAGGACTGGAACATCATGTTGATCGGCCGCTCGTAGGGCGGCATGTCGGTGATGTCGACACCATCAAGGAAAATGCGCCCCTCCGTAGGCCGCTCAAAGCCTGCTAGCATCCGCAGCAAGGTGGATTTGCCCGATCCCGAACCGCCGAGCAGGGCGAAGATTTCGCCTTTCTTGATTTCCAGGGACACATCGTCCACAGCAATCGTCTCGTCGAACTTTTTCGTGACCCGGTCGATTTTGACCAACACCTGCTTAGGTGACTGGTCGCCCTCGAGGGCTTTCTTATAGGCGCCGGAGGCAACTGCCATTTACGAAACTCCCAACAGAATTTGCAGTTCGCCCAATGCAGGCGAACCTTGGATAGTTTGAGCCATTGAAGCTATTTACCCGACTTGACCTTGGTCCAGCTGCGGGTCATTAAACGCATCACCTTGGGCGGTAACTCGGTAGACACATAGGTCTTGTCGAGGACAGATTGCGGTGGATAAACCGCTTCGTCGTTGCGTATCGACTCTTCCATCAGCTTGTCCGACCCGGGGTTAGGGTTGGCGTAGCCGACATAATCACTGACCTGAGCGATCACCTCAGGTTTCAGCAAATAGTTGATAAAGGCGTGGGCTTCCTTGACGTTGCTGGCGTCCTTGGGAATCGCCAACAGATCGAACCACAGATTGCCGCCTTCCTTGGGAATCACGTAGGCAATGTCGACGCCCTTGCCAGCCTCGGCCGCACGCGCCTTGGCCTGGAAGATATCGCCGGAGAAACCGGCGGCGACGCAGATGTCACCGTTGGCCAGGTCCGAGATGTACTTGGAGGAGTGGAAGTAGGTCACATAAGGCCGCACCGCCATCAGCTTGGCTTCGGCCTTTTTGTAGTCTTCCGGGTTCTCGCTGTTAGGGTTCAGACCCATGTAGTTCAGCACCGCCGGCAGCATTTCATCGGCGGAATCGAGAAACGAGACGCCGCAGCTGGAAAGCTTCTTGATGTTCTCGGGCTCGAAGAGCATCGCCCAGGAATCGATCTTGTCGACACCCAGTACCGCCTTGACCTTCTCGACGTTGTAACCGATGCCGTTAGTGCCCCACAGGTAAGGCACCGCGTATTGGTTACCCGGATCGTTCTTCTCCAGGCGCTTGAGCAGCACCGGGTCGAGGTTCGAATAGTTCGACAGTTTCGACTTGTCGAGCTTCTGGAAGGCCCCGGCCTTGATCTGCTTGCCCAGGAAGTGGTTGGACGGCACGACCACGTCATAACCGGTGCGCCCGGCGAGCAACTTGCCTTCCAGGGTTTCGTTGGAATCGAACACGTCATACACCGGTTTGATGCCCGTGGCTTTTTCGAAGTCGGCCAGGGTGGTCTCACCTATGTAATCCGACCAGTTATAAATATGCACGGTAGGTGCCGCGTGAACACCGACTGCCAGAGTCAGGCCGGCACCGATCAGCATAGCGTTGCGAAACAAAGAAATAGGCAAGTTGAGGTCCTCTGAATAGTTGGGCCGCAGTTGTGCCCGCGTTACATGACAGCCTTGGCTGCCAGGCAACAAAACCGGCGCGCAACTTACCCTCGATAAACCGTTCCCGCAAAACTTTCTGTCACTTAATTATTCCTGTAGCCGCCGCGCGAGGGTCGGCGGCTACAGGCATTGCTTCAAACAGGCTTATTTACCCGATTTGATCTTGGTCCAGCTGCGGGTCAGGATCCGCTGGGTAGCGGCCGGCAAATCGGCGATGGCATACAGCTTGGCCATGACTTCTGCTGGCGGATAGATGCCCGGATCGCTGGTGATTTCTTTATCGACCAATGCGGTGGCAGCCGCGTTACCGTTCGGGAAACGCACGGCGTTAGTGATTTCGGCCATAATTTCCGGTTTCATCAGGAAGGTCATGAACTTGTAGGCGCCCTCGACGTTTTCCGCATCCTTGGGGATAGCGACCATGTCGAAGAAGCTGCCGGCACCTTCTTTCGGAATGTTGTAGCTGACTTTGACTTTGCCACCGGCTTCTTCTGCACGAGCCTTGGCCTGGTAGATGTCGCCCGAGTAACCAACGGCTACGCAGATGTTGCCGTTTGCAAGGTCGGAGATGTACTTGGACGAGTGAAAGTAGCCCACCGAAGGACGGATTTTCAGGAACAGCGCTTCGGCTTCAGCCAGTTGTTTCTTGTCCTGGCTGTCGGTTGGATAGCCCAGGTAGTGCAACGCCACCGGAATCATCTCGGTGGGCGAATCAAGGAAACTGATACCGCATGACTTCAACTTGGCGGCGTTTTCAGGTTTGAATAGCAGATCCCAGGAGTTGGTTGGCGCATCGGCACCCAGTGCAGCTTTGACCTTGTCGGCGTTAAAGCCAATACCGATCGAGCCCCACATGTAAGGGAAAGCGTGTTCGTTGCCCGGATCGCTCACCGATACCGCTTTGAGCAAGTCCTGGTTGAGGTTTTTCCAGTTAGGCAGCTTGGACTTGTCCAGCTTCTGGTAAACCCCGGCTTTAATCTGTTTGGCGAGGAAGTTGTTGGACGGTACGACGATGTCGTAACCGGACTTGCCTGCCAGCAACTTGGCTTCAAGGGTCTCGTTACTGTCGAAAACGTCGTAGACCACCTTGATCCCCGACTCGGCCTCGAACTTCTTGACGGTGTCTGGCGCGATGTAATCGGACCAGTTGTATACGCGCAGTACCTTGTCATCAGCCTGGGCAGCCCCAGCCATCACTCCCATCAGCGACAAGGCAAGGAGGGTCTTGCCAGCGATCTTTAAACCTAATGCCTTCATGCGTCATGCTCCAATTATTCTTTTTAACCACGTTCTTGTTAACCAAGAGCCAGCGGCCGATTCCCGGGCAACTAGAACTGTGGGTAGTCTGGCAAGATCCAAGGCAGGCTTTCAAGGAAAGACCCTATCCTTTGTTATTGCTCCGAGCGAAGGTGCAATGTTGCACCCCCGCTCAGAGCCTAGCACTTAGCCTTGCAATGCACTCAAGGTCAGGTCCAGACACTTGCGAGCCTTGGTCACCAGCTCGTCGATCTCGGCATGGCTGATCACCAGTGGCGGAGCAATGATCATGGTGTCGCCCACGGCGCGCATGATCAGGCCGTTGTCAAAGCAGAATTGCCGGCAGATCATGCCGACGCCTTTCCCGACATACCGCGCACGGGTGGCCTTGTCCTGAACCAACTCGATGGCACCCAACAGACCGACTCCACGAACTTCCCCCACCAAGGGGTGATCGTTCAGTTCCCGTAGACGCTTTTGCAAGTAAGGTGCCGTTTCTGCATGGACGCGCTCGACAATTTTCTCGTCGCGCAGAATGCGGATGTTTTCCAGGGCGACCGCAGCCGCTACCGGGTGCCCGGAGTAGGTGAAGCCGTGGTTGAAATCGCCACCTTCATTGAGCACCTCGACCACTTCGTCACGCACGATCAGGCCGCCCATAGGGATGTAACCGGAGGTCAGGCCTTTGGCGATGGTCATCATGTCCGGCTTGAGGTCGTAGAAATCGGAACCGAACCACTCACCGGTACGACCGAAACCACAGATCACCTCATCGGCGACAAACAGGATGTCGTACTTGGCGAGGATTTCCTTGATGCGCGGCCAGTAGCTTTCCGGCGGCACGATCACCCCACCCGCTCCCTGGATCGGCTCGGCAATAAAGGCCCCGACATTGTCGACGCCGATTTCGAGAATCTTTTTCTCCAGTTGGTCGGCCGCCCAGATCCCGAATTCTTCCGGGCTCATGTCGCCGCCTTCGCCGAACCAGTACGGCTGCGCAATGTGCACGATGCCCGGGATCGGCAAGTCGCCCTGTTCGTGCATGTAGGTCATGCCGCCCAGGCTTGCACCGGCGACGGTCGAACCGTGGTAGCCGTTGATGCGGCTGATGATGACTTTTTTGTTCGGCTGGCCCTTGATCGCCCAATAGTGGCGGACCATACGTAGCATGGTGTCGTTGCCTTCGGAGCCGGAACCGGTGAAGAACACATGGTTCATGCCTTGCGGTGCGATGTCGGCGATGGCCTTGGCCAATTCCAGCACCGGCGGGTGAGCGGTCTGGAAGAACAGGTTGTAATAAGGCAATTCACGCATCTGTTTGCTGGCGGCATCGGCCAACTCGTCGCGACCGTAACCGATGGCCACGCACCAGAGGCCGGCCATGCCGTCGAGGATCTTGTTGCCTTCGCTGTCCCAGAGGTACACGCCTTTGGCATTGGTGATGATCCGCGGGCCTTTCTCTTTCAGCTGCTTGAAGTCGCTGAAAGGGGCCAGGTGGTGATCATTGCTCAGGGCTTGCCATTCACGGGTTTGCGGGTTGTTGCTGGTCATACGAATTCTCCCAAGATTCCAATAGTGGGCGCCGCAAGGAACAGCAGCGCCCGGCGCATCAGACGGCGAACAGCAGGAACTCCCGCTCCCACGAACTGATGACGCGCTTGAAGTTTTCATGCTCGGCCCGCTTGACCGCGACGTAGCCAGTAATGAATTTCTTGCCCAGGTATTTCTCGATGGTGGTGCTGCGTTCCATGCGCTCCAGTGCATCTTCGATGGTTAATGGCAGACGCAGATTGCGTCGCTCGTAACCACGCCCGACTACCGGTGCGCTGGCTTCGATCCCCTCGACCATGCCGATGTAGCCGCAGAGCAGGCTCGCGGCGATGGCCAGGTACGGATTGGCATCGGCACCCGGCAGGCGGTTTTCCACCCGACGGTTCTGCGGACCGGCATCCGGCACGCGCAGGCCGACGGTACGGTTCTCCTCGCCCCACTCCACGTTCACCGGCGCCGAGGTGTCCGGCAGGAAGCGGCGGAACGAGTTGACGTTCGGTGCGAACAGCGGCAGCAACTCGGGGATGAACTTCTGCAAGCCGCCGATGTGGTGCAGGAACAGCTCGCTCATGCTCCCGTCTTCATTGGAGAAGACGTTTTTACCGGTCTCGATGTCGATGATGCTCTGGTGCAAATGCATGGCACTGCCCGGCTCACCGGTCATCGGCTTGGCCATGAACGTCGCGGCAACGTTATGCTTGAGCGCCGCTTCGCGCATGGTGCGCTTGAACACCAGAATCTGGTCGGCCAGGGACAGGGCGTCACCGTGACGGAAGTTGATTTCCATCTGCGCCGTGCCGTCTTCGTGGATCAGCGTGTCGAGATCCAGCTCCTGCAGTTCGCACCAGTCGTAGACGTCTTCGAACAACGGGTCGAATTCGTTGGCTGCTTCTATAGAGAAGGACTGGCGACCGGTTTCCGGGCGACCGGAGCGGCCAATCGGCGGCTGCAACGGGAAGTCCGGGTCTTCGCAACGCTTGGTCAGGTAGAACTCCATTTCTGGCGCCACGATCGGCTGCCAGCCTCTGTCGGCATAGAGTTTCAGAACCTTCTTGAGCACGTTGCGCGGCGACAGCTCGATCGGGTTGCCCTGTTTGTCGTAGGTGTCGTGAATCACCTGGGCCGTAGGCTCGATGGCCCAGGGTACGAGAAATACCGCGTTCTGATCGGGACGGCAGATCATGTCGATGTCTGCCGGATCGAGGAGTTCGTAATAGATGTCGTCTTCGACATAGTCGCCCGTCACTGTCTGCAACAGCACACTTTCGGGCAGGCGCATGCCTTTCTCGGCGATGAACTTGTTGGTCGGCGAGATCTTGCCGCGGGTAATCCCGGTAAGGTCGCCAATCATGCATTCGACTTCTGTGATCTTATGGTCTTTCAACCAATCGGTGAGCTGGTCGAGGTTGTTACTCATAAATGCCTCTGGGCTGGGTTTCCTGACTCGTTGGAGTCAGGCGCTGGTTGACGCATCCGCGTCGCGTTGGGTTGCGCGCTTTCGACAGGCATCGCCAAATGCCTGGAATGGCCCGCCGAACGCCACATTTATTTCCTGAAAACCGCGACAAATCCCGAGCACCGGAGCGCCCGCCGCAACAGCGGCGCGAATCAACGGGAGGGTGGCGCGATCGCATGCAGGATCATGAGCAGTCCCCGGAGTGCTGGCAGGTCCGCTATAGTGGAAGGGTTCGACGTTTGAAGGAGAGCTGGTAAACAGGATGCCGTCCAGACCGTCAAGAATATCGGTCGGATCGAGCCGTTCCGCCAGAGACGGAAGAATCAATGGCAAGCCCTTTGCAGCAACAGCGACTGCGCGGACGTACTTATCGCCACTGATGTGATAAGCATGCAAACCGATCTGCCTGGAGCAGGCGGTGACGCCGATTAACGGCAGGCGAGACATGTAGCACCCCGGTATTATTGCTGTTATGGGTTTGAATCGAGCTTAGCCTTGTTCATTTTTTTACACAACACCCCCGTAAAAAATACAACACGGCCCGCTCAAGCCTGTGAATACCAAAGGCCCGGAATGCATAAAACCACGTTTAAATTGCCCCAAAAATGCCCTTGTAGCGCTTTTTCAGGGCAAAAAAGGCCTTACTTGACTTCGGCATGCCGTTCGGGTTGACTGGTTTCTCGAGAATTCAATGATTGATATTTTTAACAACAAAGGTGTTGCATCATGTCGGTACCCCCGCGTGCCGTTCAGCTTAACGAAGCGAACGCGTTCCTTAAGGAACATCCTGAGGTTCTGTACGTTGACCTTCTGATTGCGGATATGAATGGTGTGGTGCGCGGCAAGCGCATTGAACGCACCAGTCTCCACAAGGTTTACGAGAAAGGCATCAACCTGCCGGCCTCTCTATTTGCTCTGGATATCAATGGTTCGACGGTGGAAAGCACCGGCCTGGGCCTGGACATCGGTGATGCTGACCGAATCTGCTATCCAATCCCTGACACCCTGTGCAATGAACCTTGGCAGAAGCGCCCCACTGCGCAACTGTTAATGACCATGCACGAAATCGAAGGTGAACCTTTCTTCGCCGATCCGCGCGAAGTCCTGCGCCAAGTTGTTACCAAGTTTGACGAGATGGGCCTGACCATCTGCGCCGCATTCGAACTGGAGTTCTACCTGATCGACCAGGAGAACGTGAATGGCCGGCCACAACCTCCGCGCTCGCCGATCTCCGGCAAACGCCCGCATTCGACCCAGGTCTACCTGATCGACGACCTCGACGAATACGTCGATTGCCTCCAGGACATTCTGGAAGGTGCGAAAGAGCAAGGCATCCCGGCTGACGCCATCGTCAAGGAAAGTGCTCCAGCGCAGTTCGAAGTGAACCTGCACCACGTTGCCGACCCGATCAAAGCCTGCGATTACGCGGTACTGCTCAAGCGGCTGATCAAAAACATCGCCTACGACCATGAGATGGACACCACCTTCATGGCCAAGCCTTACCCAGGCCAGGCGGGTAATGGTCTGCACGTGCACATCTCGATCCTTGATAAAGACGGCAAGAATATCTTTGCCAGTGAGGATCCCGAGCAGAACGCCGCACTGCGTCACGCGATCGGCGGTGTGCTCGAGACCCTACCGGCGCAGATGGCTTTCCTCTGCCCGAACGTCAACTCCTACCGTCGTTTCGGCGCACAGTTCTACGTGCCGAATGCCCCGTGCTGGGGTCTGGACAACCGTACCGTTGCGGTGCGCGTGCCGACCGGCTCTACCGACGCGGTCCGTCTGGAGCACCGGGTTGCCGGCGCTGACGCCAACCCGTACCTGCTGATGGCTTCGGTTCTGGCCGGCGTGCACCACGGTCTGACCAACAAGATCGAGCCTGGCGCGCCCGTAGAAGGCAACTCCTACGAGCAGAACGAGCAGAGCCTGCCGAACAACCTGCGAGATGCCCTGCGCGAGCTGGACGACAGCGAAGTCATGGCCAAGTACATCGACCCGAAATACATCGATATCTTCGTCGCCTGTAAGGAAAGCGAGCTGGAGGAGTTCGAACACTCCATCTCCGACCTCGAGTACAACTGGTACCTGCATACCGTGTAAGCGGTTGCAGTAAAAATAACGCCGTTGGCTTCACAGCTTGCGGCGTTTTTTTATGGCTTCATTCAGTTGGACCGAGTTGGATTCATCGCGAGCAAGCCCGCTCCCACAGGTTTTGTGGCAGCCCGCAATCTTGTGATCCGACACAAATCCCCTGTGGGAGCGGGCTTGCTCGCGATGGCGGCCGGGAAGACAACACAGAACCCTGCTCGTACAATGCCCGCTGCCCCGCAGGAGACTTCAATGACGCGCCCCGCCACCATCCGCAAACCCCGCGCACGCAGCCAGGCCCGGATCGACTCGATACTCGACGCCGCCCGCACGCTGCTTGCCGCCGAGGGCGTGGCCAGCCTGTCGATCTATAGTGTGGCGGAACGCGCGCAGATCCCGCCGTCGTCGGTCTATCACTTCTTTGCCAGCGTCCCGGCCCTGCTCGAAGCCCTGACCGCGGATGTCCACGCAGCCTTTCGCGCGTGCCTGCAAGCGCCCATCGAAGCGGCCTCGCTCAACGGTTGGCGCGACCTGTCGCGGCTGGTGGAGCAACGCATGCTGAGCATCTACAGCGAAGACGCCGCCGCCCGCCAATTGATTCTGGCGCAGCACGGCTTGACCGAGGTCACCCAGGCCGACCGTCAGCACGACATCGAGCTGGGCGATTTGATGCACAAACTGTTCGATCAGCATTTCCAGCTGCCGGCGCTGCCCAAGGATGTCGATGTGTTCGCCTTGGCCATGGAGCTGGGCGATCGCGTCTACGCCCGTTCAGTGCAACAGCACGGGCAAATCACCCCGCGCATGGCCGAGGAAGGCATGCGGGTATTCGATGCCTATCTGGGGCTGTATCTGCCGCCTTATCTGCCCAAACGCGCTATTCCAGCCTGATTTCTTTGCTGGCTTCACTGGCCTCATCGCGAGCAAGTCGGATCGCCGCACCGTCGCTCCCACAGTGGATTTCTGTCGCATACAGAATCTGTGTTCACTGAAGATCAAATGTGCGAGCGAGCTTGCTCGCGATGGCCGCACTGCCGATTCACGGACAAACACCCGCAAAAAAACCCCGAAGGGCTCAAGCCGTTCGGGGCCGCTTGTAGCGCACGACCTACAATTTGGCGATCGATACCTCGGTGGATTTCACGAAGGCAATCACTTCGCTGCCGACTACCAGCTCCAGCTCCTTGACCGAGCGCGTGGTAATTACCGAAGTCACCACGCCAGAAGCCGTCTGCACGTCGATTTCCGACAGTACATCGCCTAATACGATTTCCTTGATGGTGCCTTTGAACTGGTTGCGGACGTTGATGGCTTTGATAGTCATGTGCGGTATTCCTGTTTGGCTAAGAGATTTTCTGCAGCGCAGTTATTGAGCCCAACGCAGTTGCGTGGGCAAGGGTGAAACGGGTTCCGGCTCGGGTGGCGAACCAGGCAGCGACAACACACGGTTAAGGACTTCAGTTTCCAGCGCCGCCAGCCGATGAGAACCGCGAACCCGAGGGCGCGGCAGCTCCACCAGCAGGTCGAGGCCGACTTCACCGTCCTCGATCAGAATCACCCGGTCGGCAATCGCCACGGCTTCACTGACGTCATGGGTCACCAGCAGCACGGTGAATCCGTGTTGCTGCCAAAGGCGCTCGATCAATTGCTGCATCTCGATTCGAGTCAGGGCATCCAGGGCCCCCAGCGGTTCGTCGAGCAACAACAACCGAGGTTGATGAATCAACGCACGGGCTAGCGCCACACGCTGCTTCTGCCCACCGGACAAGGCTGCCGGCCATTCATTGGCGCGATCCGCCAGGGCGACCGCCTCCAGTGCCTCCAGTGCTTTTGGCCGCCAGTCGCCCTTGAGCCCGAGCCCTACGTTGTCGATGACTTTATTCCAGGGCAGCAACCGCGCTTCCTGAAACATCAGACGCGTGTCTTCAAGCGCTTCACTCAGGGCTGCCGAACCTGCACGCAGCTCGCCGCCGGTGGGCTTGTCGAGACCGGCGAGCAAGCGCAGCAGGGTGCTTTTTCCGCAACCACTACGGCCGACCACGGCGACGAACTGACCAGCCGGAATATGCAGATCAATCTCGCGCAGCACTTGCCGCGAGCCAAAGGTCTTTTGCAGCTTGCGTACTGCCAGTGGAATCCCGCGCAGCAGACGAGACGGTTGTTCTTGAGCAGTCATGCGGCACCTCCCTTGGCAACCTGGTAAGCCGGATGCCAACGCAACCAGACCCGCTCCAGACCGCGGGCCGCGAGGTCGGCCAACTTGCCGAGCACCGCGTACAACAGGATCGCCAGCACCACCACGTCAGTCTGCAAAAACTCCCGGGCATTCATCGCCAGGTAGCCGATACCGGAGCTGGCGGAGATGGTTTCGGCGACGATCAAGGTCAGCCACATAAAGCCCAGCGCGAAGCGCACTCCCACCAGAATCGAAGGCAGCGCTCCCGGCAGAATCACCTGACGAAACAGGCCGAAGCCGGACAAACCATAACTGCGAGCCATTTCCACCAGCGCCGGGTCGACATTGCGAATGCCGTGATAGGTATTGAGGTAGATCGGGAACAAGGTGCCCAGGGCCACCAGAAAAATCTTCGCCGACTCATCAATGCCGAACCACAGAATCACCAGCGGAATCAGCGCCAGATGCGGCACGTTGCGAATCATCTGCACCGAACTGTCGAGCAAGCGTTCGCCCCATTTCGACAAGCCGGTGATAAAGCCCAGGGCCAGACCGATACTGCCGCCGATCAAGAAGCCGGTTGCCGCGCGCCAGCCGCTGATTGCCAGGTGAGTCCAGATTTCACCGCTGCGCACCAGGCTGACTCCAGCCTCGATCACCGCACTCGGTGCCGGCAGAATCCGCGTCGACAACCAGCCCGCCGACACCGACAACTGCCACACCGCCAGCAGCAACACCGGCAAGGCCCAGGGTGCGAGGCTTTGGATAAATTTATTACTCTTCATGGCCGTGCCTCAGTTCCGGGACGCAGGGTCGAGGAGGATGGGTCAGGGACCGGAAAATGCTCAGGCTCATGGAGTTGTCTCCTTGGGAATTCCAATTACGGCGCTTTGGCAACGGTCGCCGGTGGCGTCCAGATCACGTCTTTGATGGTCAGCGGTTTGGGGATCAGCTTGAGCTGGTAAAAGCTGTCGGCGATTTTCTGCTGAGCGGCGACCACTTCCGGCGTGAGGAACAGCGCGCCATAACCCTGGCGTTTCACCGCAGTCAGGGTGATATCCGCAGGCAAGCCGAGCAGCGGCGAAACCTGTTGGGTCACGTCTTCAGGATTGGCTTTGGACCATTCGCCGACGGCACGCACTTCTTCCACCAGCGTCTTGATTATTTGCGGGTGTTTCTCGGCGTAAGGCCGGGTGGCCAGGTAGAACTGATGGTTGTCGACGATGCCGCTGCCGTCACGCAGGGTGCGTGCTTGCAGTTGCTGCTCGGCGGCCGCCTGGTACGGATCCCAGATCACCCAGGCATCGACACTGCCGCGCTCGAATGCGGCGCGGGCATCGGCCGGTGGCAGAAATACCGTCTGGATATCGCTGTATTTGAGGCCGGCGTCTTCGAGGGTGCGAACCAACAGGTAGTGAACGTTGGAACCTTTGTTGAGGACGACCTTCTTGCCCTTGAGGTCGTGCACCGATTTGATCAGCGAGTCTTTTGGCACGAGGATCGCCTCGCTGGTCGGCGCCGGCGGCTCGTAGGCCACGTAGAGCAGATCGGCACCGGCCGCTTGAGCGAACACCGGCGGGGTTTCACCGGTCACGCCGAAGTCGATGGAGCCGACGTTCAGCCCTTCGAGCAATTGCGGGCCGCCGGGAAATTCAGTCCACTGCACCTTTACGCCCTGCTCTGCCAGGCGCTTTTCCAGCGTGCCCTTGGCCTTGAGCAGCACCAGGGTGCCGTATTTCTGATAACCGATGCGCAGACTTTCGGCCTGAGCTTGAGTAACAACGCCGAAGGACACAGCCGCAGCAAACAGAGCGACCAGACCACGACGCAAAATGACAGTGCGCATAGCGCTCTCCTTTTGCTGTTGGGTTTTTGGCTGCACCTGCTTGGCCGTTAGCGGCTGAGTAAGGTGAGTACTTCCAGATTCAGATAGGGCTTAAATGCTCCAGCGAGCACTCAATAAACGTTCGTTCAACAGATTCGGATCAATCGGCTTTGGCCGCCGCACCATGGCGCTGTAGAGCTGCTCCAGTGCCTCGTTCAAACGTCGTTCGAGGATCGGCACCAGCTGCGCCTGGGCGCTGCCTTCCCCGTAGGCAATCTGGCTGTCCTCGGCGAAAATCCCCTGAAGCATCTCCTGGGCCTTGAGCGCCGAAAGCACCGGCTTGAGCGCGTAATCCACCGCCAGCATGTGGGCGATGCTGCCGCCAGTGGCCAAGGGCAGCACCACCTTGTGGCTCAGCGCGCGTTCCGGCAGCAGATCGAGCACGGTCTTCAGTGCGCCGGAGAACGACGCTTTGTAGACCGGAGTGGCGATCAGCAGACCATCGGCGTTTTCAATCTGTTGCAGCAGGTCGATCACCATCGGACTGTCAAAGCGCGCATGGAGCAAATCCTCGGCCGGGAAGTCCCGTACCTGATAACTCACCACTTCTACGCCCTGCTGCTGCAACCAACGTTTGGAGTATTCCAGCAGCACCCCGGAACGAGAGCGCTGGCTGGGACTTCCACCGAGTGAGACGACCAGCATGCAGATAATTCCTTGGGTTGTTGGCGATTCGCTGTCTGCGATCTCGCTGGGATGAACAGACCTTAACAGGCGTTTTATATATCTATAAATCTTATTTATTCATTTACTTATTTCTTAAACACATAAGAAGTGAGTATTTCTCCAGGCGTAAAAAAAGGCCGTCGGAACGGCCTGAAAAACCCTTGCTTTGTGGATACCTTGAAAAGATCGCAGCCTGCGGCAGCTCCTACGGGATTTGCACACGGCGCGATCCTGTAGGAGCTGCCGCAGGCTGCGATCTTTTGACTTTAACGATTCGGCTGCGGCGTCAGTCGCAGATACGGCTTCACCGCGCGATAGCCTTGGGGGAAGCGCTGCTTGAGCTCTTCCGGATCCTGGAGCGATGGCACGATCACCACCTCATCACCGTCCTGCCAGTTGCCTGGCGTCGCCACCTTGTAGTTGTCGGTGAGCTGCAGCGAATCGATCACCCGCAGGATTTCATGGAAGTTGCGCCCGGTACTGGCCGGATAGGTAATGGTCAGGCGCACCTTCTTGTTCGGGTCGATGACAAACAGTGAACGCACGGTCAGGGTGTCGCTGGCATTCGGGTGGATCAGGTCGTAGAGGTCGCAGACCTTGCGATCCGCGTCGGCGAGGATCGGGAAGTTGACGAGGGTGTTCTGGGTTTCGTTGATGTCTTCGATCCACTTGTGGTGCGAGTCCACCGGATCGACTGACAGGGCAATGGCCTTGACCCCGCGCTGGGTGAATTCGTCCTTGAGCCTGGCGGTAAAACCGAGCTCCGTGGTGCACACCGGGGTGAAGTCCGCCGGATGGGAAAACAGCACGCCCCAGCTATCGCCAAGCCATTCATGAAAATGGATCTTGCCGGCGCTGGAATCCTGTTCGAAGTCGGGGGCGATGTCGCCCAGTCTGAGGCTCATGATAGTGCTCCTGGTGTGTGCTTGTGCAGCCTACTCTGCCTGCACCGAGGACTATCTAAAAAGAATTAATATCGATTTATTTATATCTAAATAGCATATAAAAAACATTTTTTCCGCGTACACAGACACGTGAAGATGAGCCTTCAGATCGGACTGGATAAGGTGATGAAGGCGCTGATCCGAGGAGAGCTGAAGGGGAGCCTGATTTGAAAGAACCCCGCCCGGCATTGCGCCGGACGGGGTTTACACAGGTATTACAACAACGGGATCGAATAGCTGACGATCAGACGGTTTTCGTCCTGGTCGCGCTGGCCCGGAATGTCGTTGCGCCATACGGCGTTTTTCCACATGACCCCCAGACCTTTCAACGAACCGTCCGGTACGACGTAGGCCAGGGTCAGGTCGCGTTCCCACTCGGAACGGCCAGAACCTGCAACGCCACCAGCGCCGTTTACCGTGTCGATATCGTCGCCGCGCAGGTAAACAACACCCGCGGTTGCACCTGGCAGGCCGACCTTGGCAAAGTCATAGGAGTAGCGAGCTTGCCAGGTACGTTCACCTGCACGACCGAACTTCTGAATCTGCGAGTCGGTGATGGTGTAGTTGGACGAACCGTCGCCCTGGTTCAACCAAGGGAAGTCACTGCTGCCATTGCTGACCTGATAACCGCCCCCAAATGTGTGACCGACAACGGTGTACAGGAGCAGGCCGCTGTACAGGTTGTTGTCGACTTTACCTTTACCGCTCGCCACACCCGAGTAGTTACCAGCGCTGAAATAGGCAGGATCGTGGCCGTTGGCGCCGTCGTCCCGACTGTTGAAATAGCGCAGGTCGGTTTTCAGGACACCCGGGCCGATTGCCCAGTTATGAACCAGACCCAGGAAGTGCTGTTTGTAGAACTGATCCAGGTTGCCGTAGTAGTACTGCAGCAACAGGTCTTTGGTGACTTTGTAATCAGCGCCCGCGTAGAGGAATTTATTGCTGAACTTACCCGTTTGTGGGTTGTTCGCACCGCCAATAGACATCTCTTCGTTGTTGCTGGAGTTACGACCTTTTACATGCTCGATCTGGCCGCCGATCAGGGTCAGGTCCTTGATCTCGTTCGAGGTGACCTGGCCACCTTCAAAGGTCTGCGGCAACAGACGACCATCGTTATAGGAAATGACCGGCAGTTTCGGCATCAGGGTGCCGTAGCGCAATTCGGTCTTGGAGACTTTAGCCTTGGCGGTCAGGCCAACGCTGGAGAAATCATTGACGGCGCGGCCATCGCTGTCAGTCGGGAATACCGAACCGCCGTAAGCTGAGCTGGTTGGGTTGCCATGGCGACCTTTGCCCGAATCCAGCCGAACACCCAACAGGCCGATCGCATCGACACCAAAGCCCACAGTACCTTGGGTGAAACCCGATGCGAAGTCGAGCTGGAAGCCTTGGCCCCACTCTTCTTGATAGTTCGCGTTTGCAGGGGTATTCGAATCACGGTTGTCATTGTTGATGTAGAAGTTGCGCAGCTTCAAGTTAGCCTTGCTGTCTTCAACAAAACCGGCGGCACCTGCTTGCTGTGCCAGCACCCCCACGGCCACAGCCAGGGCCAACATGGACTTGTTCATTGTTTCGCTCCTCTCGTTTTCTAATTCTTCTGTACTTAGGTCCTGAGTCGAACGCCCTGGATCCGTAGGTGCGCGATTAGCGCCAGACCGTGACTGGGAAGTCAATCGTAACCAAGTGTGTCTACGGCCATGGTCTAACCGCGTGATGGATTCGTGCAGGGTAATGAATTTTTCATAAATCTAAAAAGAATTATTTTGTAAATTTTAATACGATAAAGGCATAACAAGAACGGCGACAACCCTCGGCAAACCGTCCAATGACTCAAGC
The DNA here is from genome assembly GCF_902497895.1 of Pseudomonas fluorescens. Taxonomy (GTDB): domain Bacteria; phylum Pseudomonadota; class Gammaproteobacteria; order Pseudomonadales; family Pseudomonadaceae; genus Aquipseudomonas; species Aquipseudomonas fluorescens_BP. The sequence continues at coordinate 2,234 of NZ_CABVHQ010000018.1, read as the reverse complement.
AGCTGAGACATTGCGGCCGTGCTTCAGGTTATCGCCGTAGGTGATCAGGAAGTTTGTCGTTAATCAATTATCAGCGGTCATAGCGCCTTTTCGAAGATCTTCGAGTTACGCTGATAGTTGTACAGCGAAGCCCGGGCCGATGGCAGGCGTTCAACGCTGCTGGGTACGAAGCCGCGCTCGCGGAACCAGTGCGCGGTTCGCGTGGTCAGTACGAACAAGGTTTTCAGGCCCTGCGCCCGGGCGCGGGTTTCGATCCGTTCCAGCAATTCATCACCACGACCGCCATGCCGATATTCCGGGTTCACCGCCAGGCAGGCCAGCTCGCCGGCATCCGAATCGGCAATCTGATACAGCGCCGCACAGGCAATGATCATCCCTTCGCGCTCGACCACGCTGAACTGCTCGATCTCACGCTCCAGCACTTCGCGGGAACGCCGAACCAAAATGCCCTGCTCTTCCAGCGGGCTGATCAGATCCAGCAATCCGCCGACGTCTTCAATGGCCGCTTCACGGACCAGTTCGAACTGCTCTTGGGCGACCAGGGTACCGCCACCGTCGCGGGTGAAGAGTTCAGTCAGCAATGCGCCATCTTCGACGTAACTGACGATATGGCTGCGGCCGACCCCGCCACGACAGGCTTCGGCAGCGGCATCGAGCAATTCCGCCTGATAGTTGCCACCCAGGCGCTGCAAATGCGCGGGAACCTGTTGCGGCCGCAGCTCGCGCACCAGCTTGCCGTTTTCGTCGATCAGGCCGAGATCCGCGCCGAACAGCAGCAGCTTGTCGGCACCCAGGTCGATAGCGGCGCGGGTCGCGACGTCTTCGCAGGCCAGGTTGAAAATCTCCCCGGTCGGCGAGTAACCCAACGGCGACAGGAGCACGATCGAACGCTCGTCCAGCAGCCGGTTGATGCCCTTGCGGTCGACCCGGCGGACTTCGCCGGTGTGGTGATAGTCGACGCCTTCCAGTACGCCGATCGGCCGCGCAGTCACCAGGTTGCCGCCGGCCACCCGCAGGCGCGAGCCCTGCATCGGCGACGCGGCCATATCCATCGACAGACGCGCTTCAATGGCGATCCGCAGTTGGCCGACCGCATCAATGACGCACTCCAGGGTCGCCGCATCGGTGATGCGCAGGCCATGGTGGTAATGCGGGGTCAGGCCGCGAGCCGTGAGGCGGGTTTCAATTTGCGGGCGCGATCCATGCACCAGAACCAACCGTACGCCCAGACTGTGCAACAACACCAGGTCGTGGACGATATTGCCGAAATTCGGATGCTCGACCCCATCGCCCGGCAGCATGACGACAAAGGTACAATCGCGGTGGGCATTGATGTAGGGAGATGCATGACGAAGCCAAGTGACGTATTCGGGCATAACCTGAACCTGTAATAAGAAGCAGCCAAAAAAGGGACAACACAGAAAACGCACAGCGGGCTGTTGGTTATCGTCGGAACAGGCTAGGCGGCACGCGAGCTCTCCTTATAGATACGGGCTTGATCATCGGCGATTTAACTGAGGTCAGGCCGGTGTCAGGCAATAATGTTCAATCAGTTGACGCAGTAGATGCACGGTAGGCTGCAAGCGTGACATTTCAAGGTATTCCCCTGGCTGGTGCGCGCAGGCGATGTCGCCCGGGCCAAGCACCACAGTCTCGCAGCCAAGGCGCTGAAGATAAGGCGCTTCGGTGCCAAACGCTACTGCTTCGGCGAGATGGCCAGTGAGTCTCTCGGCGACGCGGACCAATTCGCAGTCCTCGGCTTGCTCGAAAGGCGGCACTTCGGGGAACAACGGCGCGTAATCAATCTTCACCTTATGCCACTCGGCGATAGGCTCGAGCTTCTGCCGGATCGCTGCACGCAAGACGTTCGGGTCCATGCCCGGCAGGGGTCGCAGGTCGAATTCCAGCGAGCACTGGCCGCAAATCCGGTTCGGGTTGTCGCCACCGTGGATGCAACCAAAGTTCAGGGTCGGCTGCGGCACGCTGAACTGCGGATTGCGGTACTCGCGCTGCCATGCCAGACGCAAGCCGCGCAATTCCCCCATGGCATCGTGCATGGCTTCCAGCGCGCTATGACCCAGGCGGGGATCCGATGAGTGGCCGCTCTGCCCGAGAATATCGATGCGCTCCATCATTATCCCTTTGTGCATCCTGATCGGCTTGAGCCCGGTCGGCTCGCCGATCACCGCTGCACGCCCCAGCGGCCGGCCGGCGGCGGCCAGTGCCCGGGCACC
>NZ_CABVHQ010000017.1 GCF_902497895.1 Pseudomonas fluorescens | reverse complement strand
TGTACCGGGCGTGTCCTTCGTGGTGCTGCTGGCGACCCTGGGCAGTGTCGGGATTCCATTGGAAGGGCTGGCGTTCATTGCCGGTGTCGACCGCATCATGGACATGGCCCGTACCGCGCTGAACGTGATCGGCAATGCCCTTGCCGTGCTGGTCATCTCGCGCTGGGAAGGCATGTACGACGACGCCAAAGGCCAACGCTACTGGAACTCCCTGCCACACTGGCGCAGCAAAGAGCCGCTGCCAGCTGGCGAGACTTCCACTAACTAAGGCCCTGTTGAGGCTGACCAAACCAGACCCCGGGAAACCGGGGTTTGTTGTTTCTGGCAATCGACCGCTATCATTCGCCGCATCTTTTGGGGGATTTACCTGATGCTCAATGGCCTATGGCTTAGCTTCTTCATCGTGGCTGCCGTTTCGGCACTGGCGCAGTGGTTGATTGGGGGCAACGCCGGGATTTTCTCGGCGATGGTGGAAAGCATCTTCGGCATGGCCAAATTGTCGGTGGAGGTCATGGTCCTGCTGTTCGGCACCCTGACCCTCTGGCTGGGTTTTTTGCGGATCGCCGAAAAGGCCGGGATCGTTGACTGGCTGGCCAAGGCGCTCGGTCCGCTGTTCTTGCGCCTGATGCCGGAAGTCCCCGCAGGCCACCCGGCCATTGGCTTGATCACCCTGAACTTCGCCGCCAATGGCCTGGGTCTGGACAACGCGGCCACGCCGATTGGTCTAAAGGCCATGCGCGCCTTGCAGGACATCAACCCCAGCTCGACCACGGCGAGCAACGCGCAGATTCTGTTCCTGGTGCTCAATGCCTCGTCGCTGACCCTGCTGCCGGTGACGATCTTCATGTACCGCGCCCAGCAAGGCGCCCCTGACCCGACACTGGTGTTCCTGCCGATCCTGCTGGCCACCAGCGCCTCGACCCTGGTTGGCCTGCTGTCGGTGGCGGTCATGCAGCGCCTGCGGCTGTGGGACCCGGTGGTGCTGGCCTACCTGATCCCGGGTGCCTTGCTGCTGGGCAGTTTCATGGCCTTGCTGGCGACGCTTTCCGCGACAGCGCTGGCCAGCCTGTCATCGATTCTCGGCAACCTGACATTGTTCGGCTTGATCATGCTGTTTCTGGTGATCGGCGCGCTAAGGAAGGTCAAGGTCTATGAAGCATTCATCGAAGGCGCCAAAGAAGGCTTCGATGTTGCCAAGAACCTGCTGCCGTACCTGGTGGCGATGCTCTGTGCGGTGGGCGTGCTGAGGGCGTCCGGGGCGCTGGACTTCGGCCTGGACGGCATTCGTCACCTGGTGGAATGGCTCGGCTGGGATACTCGCTTCGTCGATGCCCTGCCGACGGCGCTGGTCAAACCCTTCTCCGGCAGCGCCGCCCGCGCCATGTTGATCGAAACCATGCAGACCCAGGGCGTGGACAGCTTCCCGGCGCTGGCGGCCGCAATCATTCAGGGCAGTACCGAAACCACCTTCTACGTACTGGCGGTGTACTTCGGCGCCGTCGGCATTCAACGTGCTCGCCATGCGGTAGGTTGCGCGCTGCTGGCCGAGTTTGCCGGCGTGGTGGCGGCGATCCTGGTGTGTTACTGGTTCTTCGGCTGAGCCACGGCCAGGCGGCCACAGCGGGATTGATAGTGCGGTTCAGCCAGCGATGGCGCTGGACCGCGCCAGCCTGGCCAGCGCCACCTTGCGCTGCTCCAGCGGCAGCCCGCCGAGCTTTTCCACCTCGGCATAAAAACTCGGCCAATCACTTCCTGACTGCCGGAACAATTCGGCAAACGCCGGTACCCATTGGTCGTACAAACCAAAGGGCAGCAGCCTGGCGTTGTTCATCGGTGCATTGATCCAGGCATCGTAACGAGTCGCCCCGGCCCATTCGCTATCGCGTAACTGACGATACTCGCTGCGCAACCGTTCAAACTCCGCGGCTTTGCGCTGGCGCATGCGTTCAGCCGACAGCGGCAGTGCATACAGCTGTTCAAGCCGGGTGCGCGTCTTCAGGACAAGCTGAATGAATTGCTCGCGCTGCAGCACATCGGCCCCGCTGTCCGGTGGCAATCCACGGGCTGCACGCCACTGACGAGTCCCTTCCTGCTCGACGAAGGTGGCGAAGGATTCATTGAACTCAGTATCGTCCTGCACATAAAAACGCTGATGCGCCAGCTCATGGAAGATCAGCGTCGCCAAGCGCTCATCGCCCCAGTGCATCATCGAGCTGATGATCGGATCGTTGAACCAGCCCAGGGTCGAGTAGGCCTCCACGCCGCCGATCGACACGTCCATGCCTTGCTGACGCTGCAACGCGGCCTCACCCCGCGCCGCACCCAGGCTGTAATAACCGCGATAGGCCACACACCCGGCAATCGGGAAACAATGATTCTGCGGGGTCAGGGAAAACTCGGTCGTGGCAAACACGTTCCACACCACAAACGGCCGCCCGATATCGGCGTACAACCGATAACTTTTATTGTCCGGCAGGTGCAGATGCTGGCTGGCAAATTCGCGGGCCTCCTGCGATTGCATCAGATGCTGGCGCAATGTCGGGTCTCGGGCCGGATCGGCAATCACCTCGGCCACCGGCTCACGCGCGCGCAGCAACTGCCACTGACCACTGGCCAACTGACTGTAATAACTGACGCTCGAACAACCGTTCAGCAGTAAAAGCAGCAGTCCTGGAAACCAAAGGCCAAACTTACGGTCGAGTACCCCGTGGCTCATACGCTGCCTTTCCAAATCGAATCGTCCTGTGAGTGTCCGCTTGCAAGACTATCTCGCCCACCCGGAGCTTCGCTATGCGCAAGTTAATGCTAACGAGTGGCCTGCTGATGTTAGCTGGCTGCGCTGGACTGCCCGACCCTGACCCGTCACAGGCCTGGATCGATCTTGAGGCTCATCAGGACAGGGCACTGCAAGCTCTGGAAGTCGACGACAAAACCTCGACCGACAAACGCTTTTTCGAAGTCCCGCCCGGCAGCCATGAACTAATCGTGCGTTATCAATTCCCGGTGGAGCCGACCAATATCGGGCCGGACGCCGAACCGCTCTGGCGTGACTGTCAGTTGAGTGTGAAATTCAAGGATTTCAACGCCGGCCAGCGTTATCAGCTGCAAGCCGGGAGCATTGGATTCCGGCCGTGGGCCAAGCTCTATGACCAGCAGCGAAAGGTGGTTGGCCAAGGACAGCCGGCAGGCTGTCAACGCACCTGATCGGCGCTATGCTGAAAGCCTGACCGTTCGGGATTTCATCATGCGTACGCCACTGCTGTTACTCGCGCTCGGTTCGCTCGCCGCCTGCGCCAGCCCGTTGCCGGCGGTCGACCCGCAACTGGCCTGGGTCGACCTCGCCACCCCGACCCCGGGCGGCAAAATGGTCATGGCCGAGCGCCTGGACAAGCAAAAGTTGCGTGACGGGCGCTTTTTCCAGGTCACTCCCGGCAGCCATGAACTGCAAGTACGCTTCGACTTCGAAATTTACGGCGGTGGGGTGAACATAATGGCCAGCCCGCAGGAGCGCATGTGTTATCTGACGGTGCGCTACGACCACTTCGAAGCAGGCCAGCGTTATCGCCTGGAGGCCCGCTCGCTAGCTTTCAACGCCAGTGCCCGGCTGTATAACGCCAAGCGCGAGATCGTCGCAGAAGATCGGAGGGTGAACTGCGTGCCTTGATCGGCAGCTACTTGTCGTTTCTTTGATAGATGATTTTCCTGGTGCCGTATTCACAGCTACCGACCACCATGTTTTTGTCATGCACCTCTTCATTACTGACAATTTCCAGGGTGTAGGACGCCACATTATTGGACTGAATCTTCGCTTCGATTTCGGCCTTGAGCTCTTCACAGGACTTTGGTGCTGCCAGAGCCGAAGTGGCCAGCGCGCAACAGATAACCGCCAAAGCAAAACGTTTCATGGTTAAAGCTCCCTTGATACGGCGCGCAAGAGCATGCGCTACAGCCGCAGTCACTCATTCGACCACAGTTTTATAAATCGGGTTCTGATTTGGCTCACATCCAGCATTGGCCCCTAAAGATCGCAGCCTGCGGCAGCTCCTACGTTGACCGCGTATACCCTTAATCTCGCGGGTGTACGCCAACTGTAGGAGCTGCCGCAGGCTGCGATCTTTAGAGGCTCACTAAATTTCTGGATCAGCTCTCCAACGTCCCATCAAGGGTGATCTTGGCATTCAACACCTTCGACACCGGGCAGCCTTCTTTGGCTTTTTTGCTCAACTCGTCAAATTGCTGCTGAGTGGCGCCAGGGATTTTCGCCTTGAGCGTCAGGTGCACGGCAGTAATCGCAAAACCGCCGTCGACCTGGTCCAGCGTCACCTCGGCATTGGTATCGATGCTGGTAGCTTTCAGGTTGGCTTCGCCGAGAATCATCGAAAACGCCATGGAGAAACAACCTGCGTGAGCGGCGCCGATCAGTTCTTCCGGGTTGGTACCCGGGCCACCTTCGAAGCGCGCCTTGAAGCCATAAGGGGCATTTTTCAGGACCCCGGTTTCAGTCGAAATAGCACCCACGCCGGTTTTCAGATCACCGACCCAATGAGCCGATGCTTTCTTTTTGATACTCATCTCTGTCTCCTCAAGATCCAGCGCGAGGGGGGTCGCGCCTTCATGGTTTTCCGTTACTAGGGTTCTGAGGATAGAACGCTTGGCAAAGTTCACCTTGTCGGATCGAACCGCTTATCTGGTAGGCAAATTCAACTCAGCTATTGAAACTCGGGTATATGCCCACATTTCATAGTACAGGCTAGTAGTAATCGGCAGGTTTGGGCTCGTGACAAAAGCCTGCGCACCCATTGGAGAAGCAGGTTTATGAAACAACTGTCTGATATCAAGTTCTCGACCCTCGACCTGGTGCCTGTGCGTGAGAACGGCAGCCCGGCGCTATCGCTGCGCAACTCGCTGGACCTGGCGCAACAGGTCGAGAAATTCGGCTACCAGCGCTTCTGGGTCGCCGAACACCACAACATGGATGGCATCGCCAGCTCCGCGACCGCGGTCCTCCTGGGTTATCTGGCGGGCGGCACGTCGACCATTCGGGTCGGCTCCGGCGGCGTGATGCTGCCCAACCATGCGCCGCTAATCATCGCCGAGCAGTTCGGCACCCTGGAAAGCCTGTATCCGGGGCGGATCGACCTCGGCCTCGGCCGTGCGCCGGGTTCCGATCAGATGACCGCTCGCGCCCTGCGCCGTGAACGCTCTGGCAGCGCCGACGATTTCCCCGAAGATGTCGCCGAACTGATGCGCTACCTCGGCCCGCGCACACCTGATCAAAAAGTGATCGCCGTTCCGGGCACCGGTACTAATGTGCCGGTCTGGTTGCTGGGTTCGAGCCTGTTCAGTGCGCAACTGGCCGGGGAGCGCGGTTTGCCCTACGCCTTCGCCTCACATTTCGCTCCGCGCTACATGCACGAAGCGATTCGCGTCTACCGCAACCACTTCAAGCCTTCGGCGGTGCTTGAAAAGCCCTACGTGATGCTTGGCGTACCGCTGGTGGCCGCAGACACCGATGAGCAGGCCGATTACCTGGCGACCTCGGTCTATCAACGGATTCTCGCCCTGATGCGCGGCCAGAGCCTGGTGCAGCGCCCACCGGTGAAAAGCATGGACGGCCTGTGGCTGCCCCATGAGAAAGAAGCGGTGGCCAGTTTCCTTGGCTTGGCGATGGTCGGCAGTCCGGAGAAAATCCGCGCCAAGCTGGAGGTGCTGATCGAACAGACGGGAGCCGATGAGCTGATTTTCACCTGCGACCTGTATGAGCATGCCGATCGGGTGCATTCCTACGAATTGCTGGCGCAAGTGATGAAGGGCTGACAGTCAAAAAGCGTCCATAAAAAAGCCGATGCAACCGCGTCGGTTTTAATGTCCAGGCAGCATTAATCTCGCTTGAGGACGATTTCTTTGCTGCCCTTTTCACAGGTGCCCACCACTTTGCCGTCAGCCACTGTGCCTTTATCGACAATTTCCAGCGAGTAGTTCGCAATGCCTTTGGCATCGAGCTTCGCTGCAATCTCTGCTTTCAACTCTTCGCACGGCTTGCCGTCTGCAAGGGCTGTTCCCGCAATGCTCAACAAACCTACCGCCAATATAAATTTTCTCATCGCTCACTTCCCCTGGTCGATCAAAAAGGGGCGTCCACGTTGTTCGCTGACGCCCCAAGACTGTGGCGCTTTGCCCTTCCATGTTGGCAATCAGCCATCGCATAAGTTCATAGACTTGGCTCGATCTTAACTACTGGCAATCCGGAAGCCGACTTTAAGCGTTACCTGAAAGTGGTCCACCTTGCCGTCCTTGATGTGCCCGCGGGTCTCCGTCACCTCAAACCACTCCAGATACTTCAGACTTTTGTTGGCTTCGGCCAACGCGTTATTGATGGCGTCTTCGATGCTGGTGGTGGAAGACCCCACCAGTTCGACTTTCTTGTAGGTGTGATGGTCAGTCATGGCGTTCTCCTGAGGATGTGAATACAGCCTAGCAGTGATTTTTCGCATTACTTCTGTCGGTTATTGCCTCGGGATAGTTCAGATTTACTGCACTTTCCCAAACCCCTGGAGTCCCAACCTTCACACGTCACTCATCACCAATGCAGGAGAGCCACCATGGCCACCACTTCTTTACGTAAAGCCTCATTGCAAAGCATGGAAGCCGAGATCGAGAGTCTGCTCAAGTCGCTGGAAAACCTGAAGGACGACGCCTCGGACGAGTCGCGTAAAACCCTCAAAGCGCTGAAAAGCAACGCCGAAAATGCGCTGAAACACTCGCGCCATCTGCTCAGCGATGCTTATGAAGAAGTCAAAGTCAAAACCCGTGAAACCGGGATTGCCACCCGCGATTACGCCCATGAACACCCTTGGACCACCGCCGGTGTCGCGGTCGGTGCCTTGGGTTTGCTGGCGGCTTACCTGCTGTGCAAACGCGGCAATTAACTGGTTTGGCGCAGCTCATGCTTGAGCCACTGCGCCAACTGCCGAGCGCGTCCGTCCGCGGCGCGCTTGGGTAGCCACAACGCCAGTTGCGCCGGGGTTTCACAAAAGCCCCATGGCGCAACCAGGCGACCGGCGCGCAAGTCCTCGGTCACCAGCGGCTCAGGTGCAATCGCCACCCCAAGCCCGGCCACTGCTGCTTCCAGCAAATAATACAAATGCTCGAAACCCTGACCGTACTTCAGCGCCTTGACGTCGATGGCACTTTGCCGTGCCCAACTGGGCCAGGCTTGCGGGCGCGAAGTGGTGTGCAATAGCGCCTCACTCAACAGCGCCTCGGCTGGCGCCTCACGCAACCGTTCATAGCCGGCGAAACGCGGGCTCATGACCGGGCCGATGCGCTCGCTGGCCAGCTCATAAACCTGCATGTCCGCCGGCCAGGGTGGCTCGGCGAACACCAGCAAGGCGTCCAGCCCGGGTCGCCGTGGATCGAGATCGCCTTCACCCGCCGATAGGTGCAGACGCAAATCCGGCAAATCGGCATCCAATCGCCCCAGGCGCGGGATAAACCAGCGCGCCAGCAAACTGCCCGAGCAGCCGAGCACGAACGGCGCGTCAGCCGTGCTTTGCGTCAATTCGGCGCAGACCGTGCGCAGGCGCTCAAAAGCCTCAGTGCTGGCATCGCGAAGTCGCACACCGGCATCTGTGAGTTTCAGGCCGCGTCCGTCCTTGATGAAAAGGCTCACCCCAAGATGTGCTTCCAGCACCTTCAGCTGCCGACTGACCGCACCATGGGTCACGTGCAGTTGTTCGGCCGCCTGGCTGACACTGTTCAACCGGGCAGTGGCTTCGAACGCGCGCAATGCATTCAACGGGGGAAGGTCATGGCTCATGGGATCTGTGAGTTTTCCTGACAGGTTGTAGCGATCTTATCGGTTTTCAGGCTCGAACGTCAGGGGTAGAGTGAACGCCATTGCTTTCCCATGAATTCAGCTGGAGCGCCCCATGACCCAGACTACGACCCCATCCAATCTGCGCAACGGCCCCGATGCCAACGGTATGTTTGGCGCGTTCGGCGGCCGCTACGTAGCCGAAACCCTGATGCCGCTGGTCCTTGATCTGGCCCGCGAATACGAAGTGGCCAAGGAAGATCCGGCCTTCCTCAAGGAATTGGCCTACTTCCAGCGCGACTATGTCGGTCGCCCAAGCCCGTTGTATTACGCCGAGCGTCTGACTGAATTCTGCGGCGGCGCCAAGATTTACCTCAAGCGTGAAGAGCTGAACCACACCGGCGCGCACAAAATCAATAACTGCATCGGCCAGATCCTGCTGGCGCGGCGCATGGGCAAGAAACGCATCATCGCCGAGACCGGCGCCGGCATGCACGGCGTGGCCACTGCCACCGTGGCTGCGCGTTTCGGCCTTGATTGCGTGATCTACATGGGCACCACCGACATCGAGCGCCAGCAAGCCAACGTGTTCCGCATGAAGCTGCTGGGCGCTGAAGTGATTCCGGTCGTGGCCGGCACCGGCACCCTGAAAGACGCAATGAACGAAGCCCTGCGTGACTGGGTGACCAACGTCGACAGCACTTTCTACCTGATCGGCACCGTGGCCGGTCCGCACCCATACCCTGCGATGGTTCGTGACTTCCAGGCCGTTATCGGCAAGGAAACCCGCGACCAACTCCAGGCACAAGAAGGCCGTCTGCCCGACAGCCTGGTGGCGTGCATCGGAGGCGGTTCCAACGCCATGGGCCTGTTCCACCCGTTCCTCGATGACAGCAGCGTGCAGATCATCGGCGTTGAAGCAGCCGGTCACGGCATCGAAACCGGCAAACACGCCGCCAGCCTCAATGGCGGGGAGCCGGGCGTGTTGCACGGCAACCGAACCTTCCTGCTGCAGGACGACGACGGCCAGATCATCGACGCCCACTCGATTTCAGCCGGCCTCGACTACCCCGGCATCGGCCCTGAACACGCCTGGTTGCACGATATCGGCCGCGTCGAATACACCTCGGTTACCGATAATGAAGCGCTCGATGCGTTCCACAAATGCTGCCGCCTGGAAGGCATCATCCCGGCGCTGGAAAGCGCCCACGCCCTGGCCGAAGTGTTCAAACGCGCGCCGACCCTGCCCAAAGATCACCTGATGGTGGTCAACCTGTCCGGTCGTGGCGACAAAGATATGCAAACCGTGATGCACCACATGGAACAGTCCCAGCAGGAGAAACACTGATGAGCCGCCTGCAAACGCGCTTTGCCGAACTCAAAGAACAGAACCGCGCCGCCCTGGTGACCTTCGTCACTGCCGGCGACCCGAACTATGACACCTCGCTGGCGATCCTCAAGGGTTTGCCGGCGGCTGGCGCCGATGTGATCGAGCTGGGCATGCCCTTCACCGATCCGATGGCCGATGGCCCGGCGATTCAGCTGGCCAATATCCGCGCCCTGGGTGCCAAGCAGAATTTGGCGAAAACCCTGCAAATGGTTCGCGAGTTCCGCGCCGGCAATAGCGACACTCCGTTGGTGCTGATGGGCTACTTCAACCCGATCCACCACTATGGCGTACCGCGCTTCATCGCCGAAGCCAAAGAGGCGGGCGTCGATGGCCTGATCGTGGTCGACCTGCCGCCGGAGCATAACGGTGAACTCTGCGACCCGGCCCAAGCCGCAGGCCTGGACTTTATCCGCCTGACCACGCCGACCACCGATGACGTGCGTCTGCCGACCGTCCTCAACGGCAGCTCCGGCTTCGTTTACTACGTCTCGGTAGCCGGTGTGACCGGTGCGGGCGCAGCGACCCTGGAACACGTCGAAGAAGCCGTTGCGCGCTTGCGTCGTCATACCGACCTGCCGATCAGCATCGGTTTCGGCATCCGCACTCCGGAGCAAGCGGCGGCCATCGCCCGCCTGGCCGACGGTGTGGTGGTGGGTTCGGCGCTGATCGACCATATCGCCAATGCCGCAACGTCCGAGCAGGCCGTGGATGGCGTGCTGAGCTTGTGCGCGGCGCTGGCTGAAGGGGTGCGTGGTGCTCGCGTTGGCTAATTAAGCGGCACTTTATAAAAAAGGGGTTTGGACCGAGTGTCTGAACCCCTTTTTTTGGTTTCGATTTTTGCGTTGGCCGGGCTGACGCTATCGCGAGCAAGCTCGCTCCCACATTTGATCGGGGTAAGACAACCTAGTGTGATCGACTCGAAACTTGTGGGAGCGAGCTTGCTCGCGATGAGGCCCTGACTGTCACCACAGAATTTGACCCTGCTCAAAACATCGACACATCCAACGGCCGCACCGCCCCCATCCAGATCGCATGTTCGGTATGGTCGACCAGGTCATCCCCGGTATCCGGGTGCACAAATACCACCAGGCCTTTGCGGTTGAGCGCCAGCCACGGCACGACGATGCCGAACTGTTCGGGCTCGAAGGCCAACTGGCAGCTCCAGTCTGGATGGGGGCCCACTGGCCGTTCGTGCATACGCCCCATCTTCAGCGCAAACAACTGCGCCGCCTGCTCACACAAGGCTCGCGCCTGGTCGAGGGAACTCGCGTCGAAATAGACATGGGCGTGGTAGCCCTTGATTGGTTGCATCTGAAACCCTCGCGACAACATCGAACCCTTGCGGCTGCTCATGGGTCGAAACTGATACATGCAGTAAAATAAGGAAGTTCAGCCATGAAAAACGCCGAAACGCCGGTGGTCAAACTGGTGCTCTATGGTGCCATGAGTAGCCTTGGCAGTGCGCTGATGGCTGAAATGCTACGGCGCCAACATGAAGTCATCGCGATTCTCGATGATCTGACGGCACTCGCGCCGCGTCCCGGTTTACGCACCAAAAGCGGAAATCTGTTCGATGCCGAACGGGTCAAACAAAGCGTGGCTGGCTGCTCCGCGGTGATCTGCCTGCTGGATGCGCCGGGGCTGCCGATGAACCACGAGCATGTGGAAAAAGCCCTGGTTCCCGGGCCTGTCGAACAAGTCCTTGCCGTCGACGCATTGATCGCCGGCATGCAGGCGATGGGCATCCACCGGCTGTTTCTGGTCGGTAACTTTACCGTGCTGGATGACCCCGAGGTGGAGGACCACCTGCAACACCACGCTGCCGAAGAAATCCTCGACGCCCTGCAAACCAGCACCTTGCACTGGACCCTGGTCAACGCGCCGCATAGCGTTGCCGGGCTGACCATCGAGCATTTCAGCCAGTTCAGCAGCAACCTTGAGCCGGGTCTGGCCGAGGTGCTTGAGCGACTCAATCGCGTCGCGGTCGGGATTGCCGATGAACTGCGGCTGAACCTGCACATCGGCCAGCACGTGACTTTCGTCGCAACGGACCCTATACCGCAATAGAGGGTAGTGGGACACCGGTCAGCGATTCAGCACTGCTGGCCTGCTCAGCCATCAGCCAGTCGACGAATTGCTGGATCAGCGGCCCGCGGCGTTTGCGCTGGGGCAAGACGACGTAATAGCCAAAGCTGGACATCGCCGTTTCGGCGATCGGCCGACAGAGCCAGCCCTGTTCCAGCAAGTTATCCACAAGGTGCCGCCAGCCGATGGCCACGCCCTGGCCGGCAATCGCTGCTTGAATCAACAGCGTGTAGTTGTCGAAACGCAAAGGCCCCGGGGCAGGCGCCGAAGCAATCCCCAGCTGGCGAAACACCCCAGTCCAGTCAAACCAATGACTGCTGTTCTCACCGCGCAAATGCAGCAGGGGGAACTCCAATAGCGAATGAGCCGGCAGTGGCGTCGGACGATCCTTCAACAGCTGCGGGCTGCACACCGGAAATACTTCTTCGCTGAACAACCAGTGGCTCTCACCCTGTTTGAAGCGGCCATCGCCGAACCACACGGCCACGTCGATATCGGTGCGCAGCATGTTGTGGTTGCGTTCGCTGGTGACCAGGCTGACGTCGACGTGCGGGTTGGCTTCGTGAAAGCGGTGCAGGCGTGGCATCAGCCAGTAAGCCGCAAAGGCGAAGTCGGTGGCGACCTGCAACACCTCATGCTGATGCTGGGCGCTGATCGCGCTCAAACCGGCATCCATGCATTGCAATCCGGCCTGCACCTGTTCGAACAGAGTCATTCCGGCCTCGGTCAGTTCGATACCGCGATAGATCCGGTCGAACAAGCGCGTGCCCAACTGCTCCTCGAGCCGCTTGATCTGCTGGCTGACGGCCGGCTGGGTGGTGCCGAGCTCCACCGCCGCCGCGGTAAAGCTGCGGTGGCGGCCAGCGGCTTCGAACGCGCGGAACAGATCGAGGGATAAATCACCAAGAGCGTCATACATAAGCTGTGCTTATCCTAGTCATTGCCGTGCATGGGCTTTACCACCATATTTTCGGGCTGCATTCTCGATCACAGCACTTTCGCATAAATATTCACTATGGGATGCCGCGATCACATGAAGCGCAAGAACATTCTTTTTATCATGGCCGATCAAATGGCCGCGCCAATGTTGCCGTTCTACGGTCCATCGCCCATCAAATTGCCCAACCTGAGCCGCCTGGCTGCGGAAGGCGTGGTGTTCGATGCCGCCTACTGCAATAGCCCGCTTTGTGCGCCTTCGCGCTTTACTCTGGTCAGCGGGCAGTTACCGAGCAAGATCGGCGCCTACGACAACGCGGCCGATTTTCCCGCCGATGTACCGACCTATGCCCACTACCTGCGGCGCCTCGGCTACCGCACCGCGCTGTCGGGCAAGATGCACTTCTGTGGCCCGGATCAGTTGCACGGTTATGAAGAACGCCTGACCAGCGACATCTACCCGGCCGATTACGGCTGGTCGGTGAACTGGGACGAGCCGGACGTGCGTCCGACCTGGTATCACAACATGTCCTCGGTGCTGCAGGCCGGGCCGTGTGTGCGCACCAACCAGCTGGATTTCGATGAAGAGGTGGTGTTCAAGGCCCAGCAGTACTTGTTCGATCACATCCGCGAAGACAGCGATCAGCCGTTCTGCCTGACGGTGTCGATGACCCATCCCCACGACCCCTACACCATTCCCAAAGCATTCTGGGACCTGTATCAGGATGAAGATATTCCGCTACCGCAGACACCCGCGCAGAGTGATCTCGATCCGCATTCCCAGCGTTTGCTCAAGGTCTATGACCTGTGGGACAAGCCGCTGCCTGTGGATAAAATTCGCGACGCCCGCCGCGCCTATTTCGGAGCGTGCAGCTATATTGACAGCAACGTCGGCAAACTCCTGCAAACACTCGAGGATACCGGACTGATCGACGACACCATCATTGTCTTCTCCGGCGACCACGGCGATATGCTTGGCGAACGCGGGCTCTGGTACAAAATGCACTGGTTCGAAATGGCCGCGCGCGTGCCACTGCTGGTCAGTGCGCCGGGCCAGTTCGGGGCTGGCCGGGTCAGCGCTGCGGTATCCACCGCCGACCTGCTGCCGACCTTCGTGGAATTGGCCGGAGGCACACTGGAACCGGGCCTGCCGCTGGACGGCCGTTCGCTGGTCCCGCACCTGCAAGGGCAGGGCGGCCACGACGAAGTCTTTGGCGAATACATGGCCGAAGGCACCATCAGCCCGCTGATGATGATTCGCCGTGGCAACTACAAATTCATCTATAGCGAAGACGACCCGTGCCTGCTCTTCGACGTCCACAACGACCCGCGCGAGCAGGAAGAACTCAGCCAATCGCCGCAGCATCGGCAGCTGTTTGATGACTTCCTGGCCGAAGCCCGGGCGAAATGGGATATCCCGGCGATCCACCAACAGGTGCTCGCCAGCCAGCGTCGCCGGCGTTTTGTCGCCGAGTCGCTGGCCATTGGCAAGCTGAAGAGCTGGGACCACCAGCCGCTGGTCGACGCCAGTCAGCAGTACATGCGCAACCACATCGACCTCGACGATCTGGAGCGTAAAGCACGTTATCCACAACCCTGCCAAAACCAATAATGTAAGGGGAAGAGCATGCAAAGGTTATCCACAGTACTGACGGCAGGGCTATTGGCTCTGGGCAGCGTGTCGGCGTACGCCGAACAAAGCTGCAACACAGTGAAAATGGCGGACCCAGGCTGGAGCGATATTGCCGCGACCAATGCCATCACCGGTTTTCTGTTGGACGGCATGGGCTACAAGGCCAAGGTCGATACCTTGGCGGTGCCGATTACCTTTGGCGGACTCAAGGACGGCCAGGTGGATGTCTTCCTTGGCAACTGGATGCCGGCACAGCAGGGTTTCTACGACAAGTTCGTGGCCAACGGCGATGTCACCCAACTGGCGAAGAACCTCGACGGCACCGAATTCACCCTGGCGGTGCCGGACTATGTCTGGGACGCGGGAGTGCGTAATTTTTCCGACTTGAACAAATTCGCTGACAAGTTCGATAAAAAGATCTTTGGCATCGGCTCCGGCGCGCCAGCGAACATCTCGTTGCAAGATATCATCAAGAAAAACGATTTCGAGCTGGGTCAGTGGAAGCTGGTCGAGTCCAGCGAGCAGGCGATGCTGGCTGAAGTATCCCGGGCGGTGAAGAAACAGAAGTTCGTGACCTTCCTCGGCTGGACCCCGCACCCCATGAACGTGCAGTTGAAAATGCATTATCTGAAAGGCGGCGAGAAATATTTCGGCGACACCGGCAGCGTCTACACCCTGACCCGCAAAGGCTATGCACAGGCCTGCCCGAACGTCGGCAAGCTGCTGACCAATCTGAGTTTCACCCAGGACATGGAAAACAGCATCATGGCCGAGGTGGTGAACAAGAAAGTCAGCAACGCCGACGCCGCCAAAGCCTGGATCAAGGCCAACCCGGCGGTGCTGGACAAGTGGCTGGATGGGGTGAAAACGGTGGATGGGAAGGATGCGTTGGGGGCGGTGAAGGCGAAGCTTTGAGGTGATTTGAGTTTTTGTCGGGACGTGGGCTGATATGAAAGCGTCGGCAGAGTTGTCGGATATTGGCCCCTTCTTGCCGAGCTAACAGTACGAATTCGGAACGAAGCTGCATGGTGGACACCTCTTCCCAAGACACAAACCATCTCCTTCCAGATGAGCAATGTGTCTATTTAAAAGTGTCCACCATGTCTCCGAACACCTGTCCACCATGTGTCCGGTACAAACACCCCCCTGGGGAGAGGGCTAGGGTGAGGGGTGGATGTAAATGACACACCACAATCTCAAGAACTCAACCTTGCACCCACCCCCCAGAAACCCCACCCTTACGCTTTTTCCACATCCCGACCGAGAGGACCCATGGCCTGGCCCAATCGCCATAAACTCTTCCCCTTCCTGAACTGGTTGCCCCGGCAAACCCGCGCCAGCGTCGGCCGCGATCTGATCGTCGGCTTGAGCGGGGCGATTCTGGCGTTGCCGCAGTCCATCGCCTACGCGCTGATTGCCGGCCTGCCGCCCGAGTATGGGTTGTATGCGGCGATTGTCCCGGTGTTGATTGCCTGTCTTTGGGGCTCCTCCTGGCACCTGATCTGTGGCCCGACGGCGGCCATTTCGATTGTGCTGTACGCCAGTGTCAGTCCGTTGGCCGTATCCGGCTCCCAGGACTACATCACGCTGATCCTGTTGTTGACCTTACTTGCCGGGGTTTTCCAGTGGTTGCTGGGGATGTTGCGCTTCGGCGCGCTGGTGAATTTTGTCTCCCATTCAGTGGTCCTGGGCTTCACCCTCGGCGCCGCGGTGGTGATCGCTCTTGGGCAATTGCCTAATCTGCTGGGGCTGGATCTGCCGAGTCAGGCCACAGCGCTGAACAGTTTGCTGTCGCTGATCAGCCATATCGGTGTTCTGGATAAACCTTCACTCGTGCTGGGGCTTGGCACTTTGCTGCTGGGCATCATCCTCAAACTTCTGCTGCCTCGTTGGCCGACCTTGTTGATTACCTTGTCGCTGAGCGGGCTGCTGGTCTGGCTGTGGCCGGCGATGTTCGGCCATGTGAAACGGGTCAGTTCATTCGCCGGCAAGCTGCCACCCTTCAGCTCGCTGCCACTGGATCTGGACCTGGTGCTGCGCCTGCTGCCCAGCGCAGTCGCGGTGGGGATGCTTGGGCTGGTCACCAGTCTGTCGATCGCTCGCTCGTTGTCGGCACGTTCGCAGCAAATACTCGACGCTAACCAGGAAGTCCGCGCTCAGGGGCTATCGAATATTGTCGGCAGCTTTTTCTCGGGCTCACTGTCGGCCGGCTCTTTTACCCGTTCTGGCCTCAGCTATGAAGCAGGTGCCTGCTCGCCGTTGGCCGGGGTGTTTTCCGCATTATGGGTGGCGTTGTTTGCCGTGACCGGCGCGACGCTGATCGCGCACATCCCGATCCCGGCCATGGCTGGCAGTATTCTGCTGATCTGCTGGGGGTTGGTTGACCATCGCGGTATCCGGTCGTTGTTCCGGGTCAGCCGCGCCGAGTTCGCGGTCATGGCGCTGACCTGCGTCGCCACCCTGCTGCTGGAACTACAGACGGCGATCTATGCCGGGGTGCTGGCATCGCTGTTCTTCTACCTCAAGCGCACCTCGCAACCGCGGGTGCAGCAGTGGCGTGACGGTGACGAAGACATTCTTCGAGTCGGCGGCTCGATCTTCTTTGGCGCCAGCCATTACCTGCAAGTGCGTTTGCAGCGCATGCACGGTGAACGGGTGGTGATCGATGCGCAGCAAATCAACTTTATCGATTATTCCGGGGTGGAAATGCTCCATCAGGAAGCGCGACGCTTGTTGCGCCAGGATCGCAGCCTGACCCTGCGCCGGGCTCGGCCGCAGGTGGTGGAGGAGTTGAGGAAGCTCGAAGGGGCGGAGAAATGCCCGATTCGGTTTGAAGATTAACCGAGGCGCGACCGAAAAGATCGCAGCCTGCGGCAGCTCCTACGCCGACCGCATATACCCGCAATTTCACAGGTAGACACAAATCCCGTAGGAGCTGCAGGCTGCGATCTTTTTGCGGCCAGCTCGTATTACAACGCCAACTGCCTGCGCAATTCCGCCAGCACCGACGCAGTATCCGGGCGCATGCCGCGCCACAGGTAGAAGGCTTCGGCGGCCTGTTCCGCCAGCATCCCCAGGCCATCCATTGCCACCGCGGCTCCGTGCTCACTGGCCCAGCGGCAAAAGGCGGTCGGTTCCTTGCTGTACATCATGTCGTAGCACAGGGTCATGCCCGGCTCGATCAGACTGCTGGCAATCGGCGGTACATCGCCTGTCAGGCTCGCCGAGGTCGCATTGATGATCAGATCCACCGGTTCTTGCAACCAGTCGAAGCTGCTGGCGGACACCGGGCCGAGGTCGTCGAACAGCTCAGCCAGCAACTCAGCCTTTGCCACCGTACGGTTGGCAATAATCACCGATGACGGGTGCTCGGCCAGTAACGGCTCCAGCGCACCGCGTACCGCACCACCGGCACCCAGCAGCAGAATGCGTTTGCCCTTGAGGCTGAACCCGGCATTGACCGTCAGATCCCGCACCAACCCGGCGCCGTCGGTGTTATCCCCCAGCAGGCTGCCGTCCGCGAGTTTGCTCAAGGTATTGACCGCCCCGGCCCGCTGCGCTCGAGCCGTCAGACTGTCGGCCAGGCGATAGGCATCTTCCTTGAACGGCACCGTGACATTGGCGCCACGGCCCTCGAGAAAAAATGCTTTGGCGCAGCCGGAAAAGTCGTCGAGTGGCGCCAGCAAAGTGCTGTAGTCCATATCCTGAGCGGTCTGCTCGGCGAACAGACGATGGATCAGCGGCGATTTGCTGTGGCTAATCGGGTTACCGAATACGACGTAACGGTCCATCAACATTCCTCTTTCTTGTAGGAACTGCCCTGACGACACAGAACTCAAACTGCCCATCAGCCTTTGGCCAGCCAGTCACGGTCCTGCAGGAAGTATTCGGTCAGGCGCGCTTCTTCGCTACCGGGTTCAGCCTTCCAATCGTAGCTCCAGCGCACTTGCGGCGGCAGCGACATCAGAATCGATTCGGTACGCCCACCCGACTGCAGGCCGAATAGCGTGCCACGGTCATAAACCAGGTTGAACTCAACATAGCGACCCCGGCGAAACTCCTGGAATTCCCGCTGCTTCTCGGTGTAAGCATCCGCTTTGCGACGCTGGACGATCGGCAGGTAGGCCTCGATATAGGCATCACCGATGGCCCGCACGAAGGCGAAGCTGGTGTCGAAGTCCCACTCATTCAGGTCATCGAAGAACAGACCGCCAATGCCCCGCGGCTCATTGCGATGCTTGATGTAGAAATAGCTGTCGCACCAGGCTTTGTAACGCGGGTAGACATCCGGCCCGAACGGCGCACAGGCCTGCTCGGCGACGCGGTGCCAGTGCACGCAGTCTTCTTCGACGCCGTAGTAGGGGGTCAGGTCGAAGCCGCCACCAAACCACCAGACCGGTTCTTCGCTTTCTTTCTCGGCGATGAAAAATCGTACGTTGGCGTGGGACGTCGGTACATGAGGGTTGTGCGGGTGAATCACCAGTGATACGCCGAGGGCTTCAAAACCGCGACCGGCCAATTCTGGGCGATGAGCACTGGCGGACGGTGGTAAACCGCTACCAAACACGTGGGAAAAGTTGACGCCGCCCTTTTCGATGACCTGACCGTTCTCGATCACCCGGGTGCGACCGCCACCACCGGCAGGCCGGGTCCAGGCGTCCTCAACGAAACGAGTGCCACCGTCCTCGGCTTCCAGAGCGGTGCAAATGCGGTCTTGCAGGTCGAGCAGGTAGGCTTTTACGGCCTCGGTGCGGGTAGTCATGGCATCACCTTGAATCGGGCAAAGCTACGCGGCACTTCGAACGGAGCGTGAGGCCGGCGCAAATGGGCGCGTAGCATAACACCGCAACCTGCCCCCATCGCAGTTGACGAAGGTCAAGCTAAGGAGTCCGATAGAGGCCTTTCGCGAAAAGACCCAAGGAGATTACAGATGGCCAAGCGTATCCAGTTCCGTGCCCATGGCGGCCCCGAAGTACTTGAATATGTGGATTACCAACCGGCAGCGCCGGGTCCGCAACAGGTTCGCGTCAGCAACAAGGCCATCGGCCTGAATTTCCTCGACACCTATTACCGCAGCGGCCTCTATGCGCCGCCGTCCTTGCCCTCGGGCCTGGGTTCCGAAGGCGCCGGCGTGGTCGAGGCGGTCGGCAGTGAAGTCACTCAATTCAAGGTCGGCGACCGCGTGGCTTATGGCAGCGGTCCGCTGGGTGCCTACAGTGATGTGCATGTGCTGCCGGCGGCCAATCTGGTGCATCTGCCCGATACCATCAGCTTCGAACAAGCAGCGGCTGTGATGCTTAAAGGCCTGACGGTCCAGTATCTACTGCGTCAGACTTATGAGCTCAAAGGCGGCGAAACCATCCTGTTCCACGCTGCCGCGGGTGGTGTTGGCTCCTTGGCCTGCCAATGGGCCAAGGCGTTGGGAGTGAAGCTGATCGGCACGGTCAGCTCGCCTGAAAAGGCCGCCCTCGCCAAATCCCTCGGCGCCTGGGAGACCATCGACTACAGCAAGGAAAACGTCGCACAACGGGTGCTGGAATTGACCGACGGCAAGAAGTGCCCGGTGGTTTACGACGGCGTCGGCAAAGACACTTGGCTCACTTCACTGGACAGCGCGGCGCCACGCGGCCTGGTGGTGAGCTTCGGCAATGCCTCGGGGGCGGTCGACGGGGTGAACCTGGGGATTCTGTCGGCCAAGGGCTCGTTGTACGTGACCCGGCCGACCCTGGCGACCTACGCCAATAACGCCGAGAACCTGCAACGCATGGCCGATGAGCTGTTCGGGATGATCATCAGCGGCAAGATAAAGGTGGATATCAACCAGCGTTATCCATTGGCGGAGGCGGCCAAGGCGCAGACCGAGTTGTCGGCACGGAGAACGACAGGGTCGACGATTTTGTTGCCGTAAGGCTGGAGAGCTTTTGTGGCGAGGGGGCTTGCCCCCGCTCGGGTGCGAAGCACCCGCAGATCCGGTAGACGCGTTGTACCTGACAGACCGAGATTGCAGGTTTTAGGGCTGCTGCGCAGCCCAGCGGGGGCAAGCCCCCTCGCCACAGGAGTTCACCCTCACGCCGGACGCACGATTTTCCCGGTCGCCAGATCACGAATCAGGCTCGGGTTCTTGCGCCCCCCGAGGTTACCACCCAACACCAGGTCGATCTGCCCGCGGAAATATTGCTCGACGCGAATCCGTGTGCGCGCCGCCGGCCGGCCCTGGGGGTTGGCCGAGGTCGATACCAGCGGGCCGACCAGTGCACATAACTCGCGGACTTGCGGGTGATCACTGACCCGCAAGGCCACGGTGTCGTGAACCCCGGTGATCCACTCCGGCAACATGCCCTGGTGCGGCACCAGCCAGGTATTGGGCCCCGGCCAGGTGCTGGCCATGCGGTCCATCCAGGTTTGCGGAAAGTCTTCGAAGAGAAAATCGAACTGACGGATGTTGTCCGCGATCAGGATCAGGCCCTTTTCCACAGATCGCGACTTGATCGCCAGCAGGCGATCCACCGCTTCTTCGTTCCATGGGTCGCAACCCAGGCCCCACACTGCTTCGGTTGGATAGGCAATGACCGCCCCTGCGCGAATTTCTCGTGCGGCTTGTTGCACCCGCCAACTGCTGACCATTGCTGACTCTCCGGAATAAGGCTGAGGCCAGTTTACCGATCTTCATTATAAAACCTAGGGTGCGCTCTCAATAGATGGCGGATCGCGTTGGAGCTGTGGTCGTGTCAGGCAAGGCGTGGGACGCAGGAGATGCTTATTGCCTCTTCAAGTCCCGCAACGCAGCCTGACGCGATCACAGCTTCAACCCGTAGGGCCGAGCCCCAATGCTCATTTTCAGATTCCTGACCCGATTTTGACGGGGCGACGGCGCGACCGTCAGCTATTGAGGGCGCACCCTAACTCACCCGTGCAAACCAGCGCCCGCTTTCACAGACTGCCCGGCCGTCCATCTCCAGCTCCGTCAGCGCCGCCAGTACTTTGGGCAAGGCCCAGCCGCTGGCGCCAGCCAAGGCCTCACTGGTATGGGGCGCGGCATGCAACAAGCGCAGCAAAGGGTGATCGGCCTTCGCGGGCGCGGCCACTGCGGCGGGCGGCAGCCTTTGCCAGCCGCGCAAGGCTTCGAGGATATGTTCGATGGTTTCGACCAGCACCGCGCCATCGCGGATCAACTGATGGCAACCGCGGGCGCCGGGATGATGGATGGAACCTGGAATCGCATACACCTCACGGCCTTGCTCCGCTGCCAGCCTCGCGGTGATCAAGGAACCGCTGGCTACGCTGGCCTCGACCACCAGCACGCCCAGGGACAAACCACTGATGATTCGATTGCGCCGAGGGAAGTTGCTGGCGTGCGGCCCGGCGTCCAGCGGGAACTCGGAAACCACTGCGCTGCCCTGGGCAATCATCACCTCGGCCAGCTTGCGATTGCGCTGTGGATAAAAATTTTCCAGCCCGGTGCCGAGCACGCCGACCGTCAGCCCGCCGACGTCCAGAGCAGCCTGATGCGCGGCGCTGTCGATTCCCAGGGCCAGGCCGCTGGTGATGACAAAACCAGCGCCGGCAAGGCTGCGGGAAAAAGCCGCGGCAGTATCCATGCCAGGGCGCGAGGCCCGACGACTACCGACCATCGCCAGCTGCGGTTTTTCCAGAATGCCCGGATCACCCGCCACGAATAACAGCGGCGGGGCGTCGTTCAGTTCCGCCAGCAGCGCGGGGTAGCCTGGCTGGTCCAGCATCAGTAAATGCTGGCCCGGGCGCTCAAGCCAGGCCAATGCATGGCTGGCGCCATCACGGATCTCGGCACTGCGTCGGGCATCCGCACACGCAACCGGCAAGCCCAATGCACGCCAGGCACTGGCGGGTGCACTGATGGCTGCCGAAGCCGAACCAAAAGCTTCGAGCAGCTTTTGAAAACGTCGGGGGCCGAGTTCCGGCAGCCGATGCAAACGCAAACGGGCTTCCAGTTCCGCAGGCGAAATCCGGGAAAGAGCTGATGGCGACATAGATCATCCTTGATCGTTATAAGCCCTGTCGAAACAGGAATAAGCTGTGGATAAGTCTGTTGGTAACTTGTTGAGAATTACTGCCTTTTCTACGGGTTTCGGACCTTGTCCATCACCGCCAGAGAGCGCGATGCATTCAGCACCAGGCCATAGCTGAGTTTTTCGTAAGTGCGGAACACCATCAGCAACCCGGCGCGCTCATCGGGGATTTTCACTTCGCTGCCGGTCACCCGGTCACGCACGGTTTCCCCGGTTTTCATCACCGCCAGCACATTGCCTTCGGCCAGGCCATCACGGCGGCCCTTGTTCAGAGTTACCACGTCGAACACGCCAATCTGCGTCACCCCTCGCGGCACATCAATAATCAGGCCGTTGATCTCGGTTTGTGGCGAGCTGGGCATGAAGGTCGAGTTGATCGCCCGTTCCTCGCTGCTGAACAACCGGTCGCCCAGACGCACCTCTTGAGTGGTGCGTTGCAGGGCCAGCGTGGCGACATCACCTTCGGTGGCCACGATTTCTCCGCCGCCGATGTCGTCGGCGTTGATCCCGAGGAACTCCTTGCTCTGCGGGTCAGTGTAGACCTTGCCCTGACGGAAGATGCCGTAGACCGACTGGTCCGCAGCGAATTTACCGCGAGCGAAGATTCGGTCACCCGTACCACTGAGCACCCGCTCGGCATCGCCGGCGACGATGTACGGTGCCTTGTCGAAGTCCTCGACCGTGTCGACGATGCGGTTACTCAGCAAGAAACTGTTGATCGCTTGCAGCGGAATGCTCGGGATGGCATCGGCCACCGGCGTGCTGCGGATTCGTGGCGACAGTTTGATGGTGCCCCGCGAAGCCCCTCGATTGAGGGTCAGGCGTGGCTGGCCGTTGACGTAGACCAGCGACAGTGAGTCGCCGGGGTAGATCAGGTTGGGGTTTTCAATGTGCGGGTTGACCTGCCAGATTTCCGGCCACTTCCAGGGTTCACGGAGGAATTTTCCGGAAATGTCCCAGAGCGTGTCGCCCGACACCACAGTGTAATGCTGTGGAAAACCGTCCCTGAGTTGCACTTGCGCCTGCGCGATACTGACCGAGGCCAACAGCAGCAGGGCGAGTAGTGATTTCCTCATCCAGTGAATCCCTTTATTATGTACATTCGCGTGAAACGCCAGAGTCCTTGCGGCTCGCTCCCTTCCAGGAGAACGTTTTGCAACGGTAGCCTGACCTGTCCGGCAACCGACCCTGACTTTACCTCACACGTGCAGCAATTACGCTTATGGCCATTTTAGATATCCTCGAATTCCCTGACCCGCGCCTGCGCACTATCGCCAAACCTGTGGCCGTAGTGGACGACGAAGTGCGTCAGTTGGTCGATGATATGTTTGAAACAATGTATGAAGCACCTGGCATTGGCCTGGCTGCGACCCAGGTCAACGTGCACAAACGCGTAGTGGTCATGGACCTCTCTGAAGACCGCAGCGAACCACGGGTGTTCATCAACCCCGAGTTTGAAGTCCTGACCGACGAGATGGGCCAGTATCAGGAAGGCTGCCTCTCGGTACCGGGCTTCTACGAAAACGTCGATCGACCACAGCGCGTGAAGATCAACGCGCAGGACCGTGACGGCCAGCCTTATGAGCTGGTCGCCGAAGGCCTGCTGGCGGTGTGCATTCAACATGAATGCGACCACCTCAATGGCAAATTGTTCGTCGATTACCTGTCCACGCTCAAACGTGACCGGATCAAGAAGAAGCTGGAAAAGCTGCATCGCCAGAACGCTTGATCCCTTCCTTCCAAAGGCTTGCTGTAGCAAGCCTTTTTCTTTTTCGAGTGCTTTCAACCGAGAATCCACATGACTGAGCCATTGCGCATCGTCTTTGCCGGCACCCCCGAATTCGCCGCCGAACACCTCAAGGCCTTGCTCGACAGCCCGTATGAGATCGTGGCGGTCTACACCCAGCCGGATCGTCCGGCAGGGCGCGGGCAAAAGCTGATGCCGAGCCCGGTCAAGCAACTTGCCGAGCAGCACAACATTAGCGTTCTGCAGCCGCCGACCCTGCGTGACGCAGCGGCCCAGGCGGAACTGGCAGCGCTCAAACCCGACTTGCTGGTGGTGGTGGCCTACGGTTTGATCCTGCCGCAAGCGGTGTTGGATATTCCGCGCCTGGGTTGCATCAACAGCCATGCATCGCTGTTGCCGCGCTGGCGCGGTGCGGCGCCGATCCAGCGTGCGGTCGAAGCCGGTGACGCAACGAGCGGTGTGACGGTGATGCGCATGGAACTGGGTCTGGACACAGGGCCGATGCTGCTGAAAGTCACCACCCCGATCAGCGCCGACGACACCGGCGGCAGCCTCCACGACCGTCTCGCCGAAATGGGCCCGCCTGCCGTGGTCCAGGCCATTGCCGGTTTGGCGGCAGGAACCCTCGAAGGCGAAGCCCAGGACGACAGCCTCGCCACCTACGCCCACAAGCTGAACAAGGACGAAGCGCGCATTGACTGGAGCCGTCCGGCTGTCGAGCTGGAACGCCTGGTCCGCGCGTTCAACCCATGGCCGATCGGTCACAGCACCCTCAATGGCGAGGCGCTGAAAATCCTCGCCGCGAACCTCGCCGATGGCCAGGGCACTCCGGGTGAAGTGCTCAGCGCCAGCAAGGACGGCCTGATCGTCGCTTGCGGTGAGCAGGCCTTGTGCCTGACCCGTCTGCAATTGCCCGGCGGCAAAGCGCTGAACTTCAGCGACTTGTTCAACAGCCGCCGCGAGAAATTCGCCGTCGGTACCGTTCTGGGTCAAGTGATGGATGCGCAATGAACCCGCGTCTGGCCGCCGCCAAGGCCCTGGCTGCAGTACTCAACGGTAAAGCCTCACTCAACAGTTCATTGCCGACGCAGCTGGATAAAGTCGAGCTTCGGGATCGTGGTTTCACCCAGGATCTGGCTTTTGGCACCGCGCGCTGGCAGCCACGTTTGTCAGCGTTGGCGGCCAAGCTGCTGCAGAAACCCTTCAAAGCGGCCGACGCCGATGTCGAGGCGTTGCTGCTGGTCGGTCTCTACCAACTGCTCTACACCCGCGTGCCGGCCCACGCCGCCATCGGCGAAACCGTCGGTTGCGCCGAGAAGCTGAAAAAGCCTTGGGCCAAAGCCCTGCTCAATGCCGTGCTGCGCCGTGCCCAGCGTGAAAGCGAGGCATTGCTCAGCGAGCTGGAACACGATCCGGTGGTGCGTACTGCTCATCCGCGCTGGCTGCAAAAATCCCTCAAGGCGTTCTGGCCTGAGGAGTGGGAAGCTATCTGCGCGGCGAACAACGCCCATCCGCCGATGATCCTGCGGGTCAATCGCCGCCACCATACTCGCGATGCTTATTTGAAGTTGCTGAGCGACGCCGGTGTGGCGGGCAAAGCCTGCGTCTACAGCCAGGACGGCATCGTCCTCGACGAGCCGGGCGACGTCCGCAACCTGCCAGGCTTCGCCGAAGGCTGGATCAGCGTGCAGGACGAAGCCGCACAACTGGCCGCCGACCTGCTGGATCTGGCGCCCGGGCAACGGGTGCTCGACGCCTGCTGCGCGCCGGGTGGCAAGACCTGCCACATCATGGAGGTCGAGCCGGCGCTGGCCAGCGTGGTCGCGGTGGATCTGGAAGCCAAGCGCCTGGTGCGGGTACGGGAAAATCTCCAGCGGCTTGGCCTGAGCGCCGAACTGATTGCCGCCGATGGGCGCGATACGGCCACCTGGTGGGACGGCAAGCCGTTCCAGCGGATCCTGCTGGACGCACCCTGCTCGGCCACTGGGGTCATCCGCCGTCACCCAGACATCAAACTGACTCGCCAGCCCGACGACATCACCGCCCTGGCCATGCTCCAGGGTGAACTGCTGGACGCGTTGTGGCCGACCCTCGAAGTCGGCGGCATCCTGCTGTATGCCACCTGCTCGACCTTGCCGACCGAGAATACCGAGGTCATCGAAGCCTTTCTGGCCCGGACTCCAGGCGCCCGCGAGCTCGACATCGCCGGCCAGCTCGGGCAGCCTGCTGCCGGGATCAAGCAACCCCATGGCCGCCAGTTGCTGGCCCAGGAGGGCGGGCATGATGGTTTTTACTACGCCAAGTTGATCAAGATCGCCGCCGCGCGCGGTTAACCGGTTTTAAGGGAGTGACTGGATGAAAATCATCATCCTCGGCGCAGGGCAGGTCGGCGGTTCGCTGGCGGAACACCTGGCCAGTGAAGCCAACGACATTACGGTGGTCGACACCGACGGCGAACGTCTGCGCGATCTCGGCGACCGGCTCGATATCCGTACCGTTCAGGGTCGTGGTTCGCTCCCGACCGTGCTGCGTCAGGCCGGTGCGGACGATGCCGACATGCTGGTGGCGGTCACCAACAGTGACGAAACCAATATGGTTGCCTGTCAGGTCGCCCACACCCTGTTCCACACCCCGACCAAGATTGCCCGCGTGCGCGAAGCGGCTTATCTGACCCGCGCCGGTCTGTTCGATAACGATGCGATTCCGGTCGACGTGCTGATCAGCCCGGAACAGGTGGTGACCAACTACATCAAGCGCCTGATCGAACACCCCGGTGCCTTGCAGGTCATCGACTTCGCCGAAGGCAAGGCCCAGCTGGTGGCGATCAAGGCGTACTACGGGGGGCCGCTGGTGGGTCACCAACTGCGGCAGTTGCGCGAGCACATGCCGAATGTCGAGACCCGCGTTGCCGCCATCTTCCGCCGCGACCGACCGATCCTGCCCAAGGGCGATACAGTGATCGAAGCCGACGACGAAGTATTTTTCATCGCCGCCAAAGCGAATATTCGCGCGGTGATGAGCGAAATGCGCCGCCTTGATGAAAGCTATAAACGCGTGGTGATCGCCGGTGGCGGACAGATCGGCGAGCGCCTGGCCGAAGCCATCGAAAGCCGCTATCAGGTGAAGATCATCGAGATGAACCCGGCGCGTTGCCGCTATCTTTCGGACAACCTCGACAGCACCGTGGTGTTGCAGGGCAGTGCATCAGACCGCGATCTGCTGATGGAGGAGAATATCGCCGACGCCGATATTTTCCTGGCGCTGACCAACGATGACGAAGCCAACATCATGTCCTCGCTGCTGGCCAAGCGCCTGGGCGCGAAGAAGGTCATGACCATCATCAACAACCCGGCCTATGTCGACCTGATCCAGGGCGGTGACATCGATATCGCCATCAGCCCGCAGCTGGCGACCATCGGCACCTTGCTGGCCCACGTGCGGCGCGGCGATATCGTCAGCGTGCACTCCTTGCGCCGCGGTGCAGCGGAGGCCATCGAGGCGATTGCCCATGGCGATGCGAAATCAAGCAAAGTGATCGGCCGTACCATCGAAGACATCGGCCTGCCACCGGGTACGACGATCGGTGCGATCATCCGTGACGAAGAAGTCATCATCGCCCACGATGACACGGTGATCATGGCCGGTGACCACGTGATTCTGTTCCTTGTGGATAAAAAGCATATTCGCGATGTGGAAAAGCTGTTTCATGTGGGCTTGAGCTTCTTCTGATCCTGAATCTGCGCTGGCTGGTCTGGCCTCATCGCGAGCAAGCTCGCTCCCACATTAGTTCTTCAGTGGACACAGATTTTGTGTACGGAAGAAATCCACCGTGGGAGCGAGCTTGCTCGCGATAGCTATCTTGAAAACCCACAATTGCTGCTGATGAACCCTTAGAAGGAATCCACCGATGCTCGAATCCCTGGAAAAAATGCTCGCCAAGGGTGTGGATAACTCGCTGCTGCGCTTCGGCCTGGGCAAGGGTTATCTGGATTTGGGCGAGAACGCCAAGGCGGCCGAGCATTTTCAGCGCTGTGTCGACTTCGATCCGAAGTATTCCGCGGCCTGGAAGCTGCTTGGCAAGGCGCATCAGGCGCTGGCTGATTATCCAGCTGCCCGCCACGCCTGGGAGCAAGGGCTCGAAGCGGCACGCGGGCATGGCGACAAACAGGCGGAGAAAGAAATGACGGTATTTTTGAAGAAGCTTGATCGTCAGGCGAAATGATCTGTTGCGCCCTCGATTGAACGGTTGTGGATAACCCTGTAGGAGCTGCCGCAGGCTGCGATCTTTTGATCTTTTTTCCAGGGTCATCCACAGAAATGCCTCAGTACCAGCGCTCCTCGCCCGGCGGACGTTTCTTGAAGCGCTTCATGCTCCACATGTACTGGCTTGGATAAGCGCGCACGTATTTCTCGACGACCTGGCTCATTGCCGCACATGAAGTCTCGGTATCGGTGCTGTACATCGCCTCCGGTGCGGCTTCGAGGATCACTTTGTAACCCGAACCGTCGGGCAGGCGCAGGGCATGCAGGAACACCCCGACGGCTTTGCCACCGGCGAGCATGTTCGGGACGAATTTGCTGGTCAGCGCTTGAGTGGCAAAGAACGGCACGAAAATCCCGGCCGATTCGGACGGTTCCGGGTCAGCCGGGATACCCACTGCCCCCCCTTTGCGCACTTCCTTGATCACACTGAGGATGCCTTCCTTGGTGGACGCGGCGACGCGGTTGCCCAATTGCACCCGCTGCTTGCGCAGCAAGTCGTCCACCGCCTTGAGCTTGGGTGGTCGATAGAAAATGATCGGTTTGCACTGGCTGCAATAGAAGTGGTTCAACACTTCCCAGTTGCCGAGGTGGCTGGTGATACCGACAACCCCTTTGCCTGAGGCCAACGCCTCTTTAAGCACGTCGAGGCCTTCGACTTCCCGCACCAGATCGATGGAGCGCTGGGCGGGCCAGATCCAGGCGCAGGCGCTTTCGGTGAGGGACTTGCCGATGTCTTTCAGGCTCTGGCCGACCAAACGCTCGCGCTCGGCCGGATCCATTTCCGGGAAGCACTTGGCCAGGTTGATCCGCACCACATCGCGGGAACGGTTAGGGGTTTTCCACATCGCCCAGCCAAGGGCCGAGCCGACTGCCTGCACTGCCCACCATGGGAGCAGGGCAAACACCCGTAGAGCGCCTACCAGCAAGACGCCTTTTAACTTATCCACAGGTCACTCCTGATCTTGTGCTGTGCGCGAGGCGGCTATTCTAACCGCCGTTCGCCAGGGTCGCGTAGCAATCGCAATCCCGGGTGTGGTCCATGACCATGCCCGAGGCCTGCATCAGCGCATAGCAAATGGTCGGACCGACGAAGGTGAAACCGGCCTTTTTCAGACCTTTGCTCATCTCCACAGCGACCGCCGTCACGGCCGGTACTTCGCTACGATCCTTGAAATGATTGATCTTCGGAGCGCCACCGACGAAGGACCAGAGAAACTCCACCGGATCCTCCAGCGCCAACCAGGCTTGGGCATTGCGCCGGGCGGCGTTGAGTTTCAGGCGATTGCGGATGATCCCCGGATCGAGCATCAGTTCATCGATTTCCGCATCGCTCATCTGTGCCACGCGCTGTACGTCGAAACCAAACAGCACCTCACGATAACGCTCGCGTTTCCTTAGCACAGTGATCCACGATAGGCCGGCCTGGAACCCTTCAAGCAAAAGCAACTCGAACAAGCGCTGCGCATCGCGTAGCGGCACGCCCCACTCCTGATCGTGATAAGCCATGTACAGCGGATCTTCGGAACACCAAAAGCAGCGTGGCATAAGGCTCCAGGGGGCGTGTGCACGAACGAATCGGGTATACTCCCGCTCTTTAAATCGCAGCCCAAGAAACAGGGGAATTTCGTGAGCCAGCCTACGCCAGCCGTGCGTACCTTCCAAGACTTGATCCTCGCCCTCCAGCAATACTGGGCCGAGCAAGGTTGTGTGGTACTTCAGCCCTACGATATGGAAGTAGGCGCCGGCACTTTCCACACCGCCACATTCCTGCGGGCCATCGGCCCGGAAACCTGGAACGCCGCTTATGTGCAGCCCAGTCGGCGTCCGACTGATGGCCGCTACGGCGAAAACCCGAACCGTTTGCAGCACTACTACCAGTTCCAGGTGGTATTGAAGCCAAACCCGGACAATTTCCAGGAACTGTACCTGGGCTCGCTCAAGCACGTCGGTCTCGACCCGCTGGTGCACGACATCCGCTTCGTCGAAGACAACTGGGAATCGCCGACCCTCGGTGCCTGGGGTCTGGGCTGGGAAGTCTGGCTCAACGGCATGGAAGTGACTCAGTTCACTTACTTCCAGCAGGCGGGGGGCATCGAGTGCTACCCGGTGACCGGCGAAATCACTTACGGTCTCGAGCGTCTGGCCATGTACCTGCAGGGCGTGGACTCGG
The DNA here is from genome assembly GCF_902497895.1 of Pseudomonas fluorescens. Classification (GTDB taxonomy): domain Bacteria; phylum Pseudomonadota; class Gammaproteobacteria; order Pseudomonadales; family Pseudomonadaceae; genus Aquipseudomonas; species Aquipseudomonas fluorescens_BP. The sequence goes on along the minus strand of NZ_CABVHQ010000017.1, from coordinate 67,449 downwards.
TCTACGACCTGGTCTGGGCTGACGGCCCGTTCGGCAAGGTGACCTATGGCGACGTGTTCCACCAGAACGAAGTGGAGCAGTCGACCTACAACTTCGAGCAGGCCAACGTCGAGAAGCTGTTCGAGCTGTTCGACTTCTATGAAAGCGAAGCCAAGCGTTTGATCGAACTCGAGCAGCCGTTGCCGCTGCCAAGCTACGAAATGGTCCTCAAGGCTTCGCACACTTTCAACCTGCTGGATGCTCGCCGGGCGATCTCGGTCACTGCGCGTCAGCAATACATTCTGCGTGTACGCACCCTGGCGCGTTCCGTGGCGCAGGCCTATCTGCAGGCTCGCGCCAAGCTGGGCTTCCCGATGGCGACCCCGGATCTGCGTGATGAAGTGTTGGCTAAGCTGGAGGCTGCACAATGAGTGCTCAAGATTTTCTGGTTGAACTGGGCACCGAAGAACTGCCACCCAAAGCCCTGAATACTCTGGCTGAGGCGTTCCTCGCCGGTATCGACAAAGGCCTGCAAGCCGCTGGCCTGAACTACGAGACCAAAACCGTCTACGCCGCGCCGCGTCGTCTGGCCGTGTTGATCACTGCACTGGCCACTCACCAGCCGGATCGCAGTATCAACCTCGATGGCCCGCCACGTCAGGCGGCGTTCGATGCCGAAGGCAATCCGACCCAGGCCGCCCTGGGCTTCGCCAAGAAGTGCGGGGTTGATCTGAGCGAAATCGATCAGAGCGGCGCGAAACTGCGCTACAGCCAGCGCATCGAAGGCAAGCCGACCGCCAGTCTGCTGCCGACCATCGTCGAAGATTCTCTTAACGACCTGCCGATTCCCAAGCGCATGCGCTGGGGCGCGCGCAAGGAAGAGTTCGTTCGCCCGACCCAGTGGCTGGTCATGCTGCTCGGTGACCAGGTCATCGATTGCACCATTCTCGCCCAGAAAGCCGGTCGTGACTCCCGTGGGCACCGCTTCCATCACCCGGAAAGCGTGCGTATCACCGCGCCGGCCAACTACCTGCAAGACCTGCGCGCGGCTTACGTGCTGGCGGACTCCAACGAGCGTCGCGAGCTGATCAGCAAGCGCACTGCCGAGTTGGCGGCGCTGCAGGAAGGTACGGCGATCGTGCCGCCGAGCCTCCTCGACGAAGTGACCGCGCTGGTGGAATGGCCGGTGCCGCTGGTCTGTTCGTTCGAAGAGCGGTTCCTCGAGGTGCCGCAGGAAGCCCTGATCACCACCATGCAGGACAACCAGAAGTATTTCTGCCTGCTGGATGCCGACGGCAAGTTGCTGCCACGCTTCATCACTGTGGCCAACATCGAAAGCAAAGACCCGCAGCAGATCATCTCGGGTAACGAGAAGGTGGTTCGCCCGCGTCTGACCGATGCCGAGTTCTTCTTCAAGCAAGACAAGAAGCAGAAACTCGAGAGCTTCAACCTGCGCCTGCAGAACGTGGTGTTCCAGGAAAAACTGGGCAGTGTGTTCGACAAAGCCGAGCGGGTTTCCAAACTGGCAGCATTCATCGCTCAACGCATCGGCGGCGACGCAACCCGTGCAGCTCGCGCCGGCCTGCTGTCCAAGTGCGACCTGGCGACCGAGATGGTCGGTGAGTTCCCGGAGATGCAAGGTGTCGCCGGTTACTACTACGCCCTCAACGACGGCGAGCCGCAAGACGTGGCCCTGGCGCTGAACGAGCAATACATGCCGCGCGGTGCCGGCGCTGAACTGCCGACCACTGTTACCGGTGCGGCCGTGGCGATCGCCGACAAGCTCGACACCCTGGTGGGTATTTTCGGTATCGGCATGCTGCCGACCGGCAGCAAAGACCCGTACGCCTTGCGCCGTGCTGCCCTTGGCGTACTGCGGATCCTGATCGACAAGAAGCTCGATCTGGACCTGACCGAAGCGGTGGCGTTCGCCGTCAACGCATTCGGCGCCAAGGTCAAAGCGGCCGGTCTGGCCGACCTGGTGCTGGAGTTCGTCTTCGACCGTCTGCGTGCACGTTACGAAGACGAAGGCGTGGATGTGGGCACTTACCTGTCGGTTCGCGCCCTGAAACCGGGTTCGGCACTGGACTTCGATCAACGCGTGCAAGCCGTCGAGGCGTTCCGCAAATTGCCGGAAGCCGCGGCACTGGCGGCGGTGAACAAACGCGTATCGAACCTGCTGAGCAAGGCCGAAGGCACGATCCCGAGCATCGTCGAAGCCAAGTACTTCGACAACGCCAACGAGTTTTCGCTGTACTCGGCGATCCAGCAGGCTGATCAGGCGGTCCAGCCAATGGCTGCGGCGCGTCAGTACAGCGAATCGCTGGCACGTCTGGCAGCGCTGCGCGAGCCGGTCGATGCGTTCTTTGAAGCAGTGATGGTCAACGCTGAAGATGCCAAGGTACGTGCCAACCGTTATGCGTTGCTGGCGCGTCTGCGTGGGCTGTTCCTCGGTGTCGCCGATATTTCGCTGTTGGGCTGATTGTTTAAGGGGCGGAGTTTGAAACTGCTGATTCTCGATCGGGACGGGGTGATCAATTACGACTCCGACGCTTACATCAAGTCAGTGGAGGAGTGGATTCCGCTTCCCGGCTCGATCGAAGCCATCGCGCAGTTGAGCAAAGCCGGCTGGACGGTAGCCGTCGCTACCAACCAGTCGGGCATTGCTCGCGGCTATTACGACATCGCCATCCTGGACGCCATGCACGCGCGTTTGCGCTCGCTAGTAGCGGAGCAGGGCGGAGAAGTCGGGCTCATCGTTTATTGCCCTCACGGGCCGGATGATGGCTGCGAATGCCGCAAGCCCAAACCCGGCATGCTGAAAACCATTGCCGCTCATTACGACGTGGCGCTGACCAACCTATGGTTTGTCGGCGACACTCTCGGTGACCTGGAAGCCGCAAAAGCCGTCGACTGTCAGCCAGTTTTGGTAAAAACCGGTAAAGGCGAAAAGACTCTGGGTAAAACCCTACCGGTAGGCACCTTGATTTTTGACGATCTGGCGGCAGTTGCCGCTGAACTTATCCACAATTAAAGCTCTTCTGACGACATCCTGACCAAGGACAGTTCGGGAGTGCGCTTTTAATAGGCAAATGCCGCTATGTCGATCTTGCAGGCAATCCGGACTTTTTTCTTTTACCTGCTGCTGGGCACCACCTCGTTGCTCTGGTGCAGCCTGAGCTTTTTTATTGCACCTTTTTTACCGTTCAAGGCCCGTTATCGTTTTATCAACGTGTACTGGTGCCGTTGTGCGCTGTGGCTGAGCAAGGTGTTCCTCGGTATTCGCTATGAAGTACAAGGCGCCGAGAACGTGCCTGATCAGCCGTGCGTGATTCTGTCGAACCACCAGAGCACCTGGGAGACATTCTTTCTGTCGGCCTACTTCGAGCCCTTGAGCCAGGTGCTCAAGCGCGAACTGCTCTATGTGCCGTTCTTCGGTTGGGCGATGGCCATGCTGCGACCGATCGCCATTGACCGTGACAACCCCAAGGCGGCGCTCAAGCATGTGGCAAAGAAGGGCGACGAACTGCTCAAGGATGGCGTCTGGGTCCTGATCTTTCCGGAAGGCACGCGGGTTCCGTTCGGCAAGATCGGAAAATTCTCACGTGGTGGTACCGCATTGGCGGTCAACGCTGCATTGCCGGTTCTGCCCATTGCGCACAACGCCGGCAAGTTCTGGCCGAAGGCTGGCTGGGCTAAAAAGCCCGGCACCATCACCGTGGTGATCGGCGCGCCGATGTATGCCGCAGGCACCGGACCCCGTGCTATCGCCGAGCTCAATGACCGGGCTGCCGCCTGGAACGAGCAGACTCAGCGGAACATGGGGTCCTTGCCGCCTATCACTGCGGAACCGGAAAAAGTGGCCATCTGAGATTCTGTGGATAACCTGTGTGCAACTTCGTTCAAAAACGTCAAATTTCAACTGTAAGATTATGATTTATATATATATTTCTTAAGAACATAAAATAACGAAAACCGTGCATAAGTTTTTTGCGACGATAAAAAAACCGGCTTTTATAGCCGGTTTTTTTCTGCCTGGTGAAAAGAGCGCTAGCACGCAAAAAGATCAAAAGATCGCAGCCTGCGGCAGCTCCTACAGGACCGAGCACGCCACACATTTCGCGATTACCCTATCTCGTAGGAGCTGCCGCAAGCTGCGATCTTGGCGTCCAGATAGACACTGCATACGTCTGCGAATACTGAACAAAAAAAGGCCAACGCTTAGCGTTGGCCTTTTTTTATTTCAGCACGTCACACCTGATCAGAAGTCCAGGTTGGACACCGCCAGAGCGTTGGTTTCGATGAACTCACGACGTGGCTCGACCGCATCACCCATCAGGGTGTTGAAGATCTGGTCGGCACCGATAGCGTCTTCGATGGTCACTTTTAGCATCCGGCGCACGCTTGGGTCCATGGTGGTTTCCCAAAGTTGATCCGGGTTCATCTCACCGAGACCTTTGTAGCGCTGGATGGTGTGGCGCTTGGTGCTTTCGGCCATCAACCACTCAAGGGCTTCCTTGAACTCGGTGACAGGCTTCTTGCGCTCGCCGCGCTGAATATAAGCGCCTTCGTCCAGCAAGGTGCTCAATTGAGCGCCAAGGGTGACGACGGTCTTGTAATCATTGCTGCCGAAGAAGTCGCGGTTGAAGGTGATGTAGTTCGACAGGCCATGGGAGATCAGTTCGACCTCTGGCAGCCAGACGTTACGTTCACGGTCTTCACGCAGGCTGGCTTTGTAGACCAGGCCGGATTTTTCCACGGTACGCAGGCGGACTTCGTACTGGGCCAGCCAATCCTGCATCACGGCGTGATCGGACAGCTGCTCCAGGCTCACCGCAGGCAGGTAGATGAAGTGCTCGGTCAGTTCCTGTGGGTACAGGCGCGACAAACGCTTGAGGGTCTTCATTACCATGCGGAAGTCATTTACCAGACGCTCCAGCGCCTCACCGGAAATACCCGGGGCCTCATCGTTCAGGTGCAGGCTTGCATCTTCAAGGGCCGACTGCGTCATGTACTCTTCCATGGCGTCGTCGTCTTTGATGTATTGCTCTTGCTTGCCTTTCTTCACTTTGTACAGCGGTGGCTGTGCGATGTAGATGTAGCCGCGCTCGATCAGCTCGGGCAGCTGACGGAAGAAGAAGGTCAGCAGCAAGGTACGGATGTGCGAACCGTCGACGTCAGCATCGGTCATGATGATGATGTTGTGATAACGCAGCTTGTCGATGTTGTACTCGTCGCGACCGATGCCGCAGCCCAGCGCAGTGATCAAGGTGCCAACCTCTTGCGAGGAAATCATCTTGTCGAAGCGGGCTTTCTCAACGTTAAGGATTTTACCTTTGAGCGGCAGAATCGCTTGAGTCTTGCGGTTACGTCCCTGCTTGGCGGAGCCGCCAGCAGAGTCACCTTCCACCAGGTACAGTTCGGAAAGGGCAGGGTCTTTTTCCTGGCAGTCCGCCAGTTTGCCCGGCAGGCCGGCGATATCCAGCGCGCCTTTACGACGGGTCATCTCACGGGCTTTACGCGCCGCTTCACGAGCACGCGCAGCGTCGATCATCTTGCCGACAACCAGCTTGGCTTCGTTCGGGTTTTCCAGCAGGAAGTCAGAGAAGTGCTTACCCATTTCCTGTTCGACAGCGGTCTTCACTTCGGAAGAAACCAGCTTGTCTTTAGTCTGGGAGCTGAACTTCGGATCCGGCACCTTCACCGAAATAATCGCCGTCAACCCTTCACGGGCATCGTCACCGGTGGTCGCGACTTTGTGCTTCTTCGCCAGACCTTCCGCTTCGATGTAGGTGTTCAGGTTACGGGTCAACGCCGAACGGAAGCCCACCAGGTGAGTGCCGCCGTCGCGCTGCGGGATGTTGTTGGTAAAGCACAACAGGTTCTCGTTGAAGCTGTCGTTCCACTGCAGAGCGACTTCTACACCAATACCATCTTCACGCTGGACGTTGAAGTGGAACACCTGGTTGACCGGCGTCTTGTTGGTGTTCAGGTATTCAACGAACGCACGCAAGCCACCTTCGTACTTGAACAGCTCTTCCTTGCCGCTGCGTTCGTCCTTGAGGACGATACCGACACCGGAGTTGAGGAAAGACAGTTCACGAATCCGCTTGGCCAGGATGTCCCAGCTGAAGTGAATGTTCTTGAAGGTCAGATCGGATGGCTTGAAGTGAATCTGAGTACCGGTGGTTTCAGTCTCACCGACGATTTTCATCGGTTCCTGAGGAACACCGTGGACATAGGTCTGTTCCCAGACCTTGCCGCTGCGACGAACCGTCAATACCAGCAACTCGGACAACGCGTTCACTACCGACACACCCACACCGTGCAAACCACCGGAGACTTTGTAGGAGTTGTCATCGAACTTACCACCGGCGTGCAGGACGGTCATGATGACCTCGGCTGCCGAGACGCCTTCTTCTTTGTGCACGTCTACCGGAATGCCGCGACCGTTGTCGCGCACGGTGATGGATTCATCCGGGTGGATAATGATACTGATGTCGTCGCAATGGCCAGCCAAAGCTTCGTCGATCGAGTTATCAACCACCTCGAATACCATGTGGTGCAGACCGCTGCCATCGTCGGTGTCACCAATGTACATACCGGGACGTTTGCGTACGGCATCCAGGCCTTTCAGCACTTTGATGCTGGTTGAGTCGTACGTATATTCTTCGCTCATGCCTTCACTCCCGATGGTCGTGGGTCTGGGTGATACGGCCCTGTTCCACGTGGAACAAAGCGACTGGCGTTTCCGTCTGCCAGCCTTCCCTCAATAATTCGTGATCTACACAGGTGATAAACACCTGGCAGCGTAAGTCTTCCAACAAGCGGCACAATGCGCGGCGATGCTGCTCGTCCAGTTCGGACGGCAAGTCATCCACTAGATAAATACACTGGCCACGCCGGGCTTGGCTGACCAGATGCCCCTGGGCGATCCGCAATGCACAGACCACCAACTTCTGCTGACCGCGGGACAAGATGTCCGCGGCATTGTGTGCGCCCAATCTAAGACGCAAATCAGCACGTTGTGGTCCGGCTTGGGTATGTCCCATTTGCTGATCCCGATGCAGGGATGTGGCGAGCACTGCACTCAGCTCTCGCTCTTTGTCCCAACCTCGGTAATAGCTAAGCGTTAAGCCCTCGAGCTCAACCAGTTCGCTCAAGGTCTGTTCAAAGACTGGTTTCAAGACTTTGATATAGGCGCGGCGGTATTCATCAATTTCAGCGCTGGCCTGGCACAGTTCCCTGTCCCAAACCGCTTGCGAAACGGCGTCAAGTGTACCATGCCGCAGCCATGAGTTTCGCTGCCGAAGGGCCTTCTGCAGGCGCTGCCAAGTGGACATGAAACGGGGTTCCACGTGGAACACACCCCAGTCCAGAAACTGCCGACGAATTTTCGGAGCACCTTCCAACAATCGGAAGCTGTCAGGGTTGATCAGTTGCAGGGGCAGTATTTCGGCCAACTGCGCTGCGCTACGAGCATTCTGCCCATCGATGCGAATCTGAAACTCCCCCTGGCGGTCTCGGGAAATTCCCAACGCGCTGTGGCCACCCTCAGCCAATTCAACCTGGCCGAATACGGTGCATGCCGTTTGCTCATATTGAATGACCGGTAATAAACGGGCACTGCGAAATGAACGGGCAAGCCCCAGCAGGTGGATGGCTTCCAGAACACTGGTTTTGCCGCTGCCGTTGGCGCCGTACAGGATATTGATTCGGGGGGAAGGGGAGAAGGTCACCGGGTGCAAATTGCGCACCGCGGTGACCGAGACGCGACTGAGGGACATCTAGCTTCTGCTGAACATGTTTACAGGCGCATCGGCATTACAACGTAAGCCGAGTCGTCGTTGTCTGACTCTTGCACCAATGCGCTGCTGTTGGAGTCGGACAGAATCAGGCGAACCTGTTCGGTGGTCATCACACCCAGCACATCAAGCAAGTAGCTGACGTTGAAACCAATCTCCAGCGGGCCGCCGTTATATTCGACTCCCACTTCTTCTTCGGCTTCTTCCTGTTCAGGGTTATTTGCCTGGATCTTCAGCTGACCGTTGGCCAGTTGCAAACGAATGCCACGGTACTTCTCGTTGGAGAGAATCGCGGTACGGCTGAAAGCTTCACGCAGCGCCTGACGATCGCCGAGTACCAGCTTGTCACCGCCTTTAGGCAGCACGCGCTCGTAATCCGGGAACTTGCCGTCAACCAGCTTGGAGGTGAAGGTGAACTCGCCGGTGGTGGCACGAATGTGATGTTGACCCAGGACGATGCTGACCAGACCGTCCGGCTCGGTCAGCAGGCGTGCCAGCTCCAGGATACCTTTGCGCGGCACGATGACCTGATGACGGTCAGGCTGACCGATATCGGCCTGCATCGAGCACATTGCCAGACGGTGGCCATCGGTGGCGACCGCGCGGATGATGCCGGCAGACACTTCCAGCAGCATGCCGTTGAGGTAGTAGCGCACGTCCTGCTGAGCCATGGCGAAGCTGGTGCGTTCGATCAAACGACGCAGCTTGCTTTGCTCAAGGCTGCAGGTCAGCGAACCCGGGCCTTCTTCGACCGTCGGGAAATCGTTGGCTGGCAAGGTGGACAAGGTGAAGCGGCTACGGCCGGCTTTCACCACAAGCTTCTGCTCATCAACCTTGATGTCGATCAGGGCGTCGTTTGGCAGGCTCTTGCAGATGTCCATCAGCTTGCGCGCCGGGACAGTGATTTCGCCTGGCTCGGCAGGCTCTTCGAGTTGCACACGACCGACCAGCTCGACTTCCAGGTCAGTACCGGTCAGCGACAATTGCTGGCCCTCGACAACCAACAGCACGTTGGAAAGCACCGGCAAGGTCTGGCGGCGCTCGACGACGCCTGCGACCAGTTGCAGGGGTTTCAACAGGGCTTCGCGTTGAATGGTGAAATGCATGGTCTAGTCCCTTGCCTTAATAAGCTGCGCTGATGTTCATCAAGTGGTCAGTGTACGCAGCAGGTTCTTGTAGTCCTCGCGGATGTCCGCGTCGGATTCCTTGAGCTCGTTGATCTTGCGGCATGCGTGCAAGACCGTGGTGTGATCTCGGCCACCGAACACATCGCCGATTTCCGGCAGGCTGTGGTTGGTCAGCTCTTTGGACAATGCCATCGCTACCTGGCGCGGACGTGCGACCGAGCGCGAGCGGCGCTTGGACAGCAAGTCGGAAATCTTGATCTTGTAGTATTCGGCGACCGTGCGCTGAATGTTATCCACAGAGACCAGTTTATCCTGCAGCGCCAGCAGGTCCTTCAAGGATTCGCGAATCAACTCGATGGTGATGTCGCGGCCCATGAAGTGTGAGTGGGCGATGACCCGCTTGAGCGCGCCTTCGAGCTCTCGCACGTTGGAGCGAATACGCTGCGCAATGAAGAACGCAGCATCATGGGGCAGATCGACTTTGGCCTGGTCTGCCTTCTTCATCAGAATCGCAACCCGGGTTTCAAGTTCCGGCGGCTCCACGGCCACCGTCAACCCCCAGCCGAAGCGCGACTTCAAGCGCTCTTCAAGGCCTTCGATTTCTTTAGGATAACGGTCACTGGTGAGGATGACCTGCTGGCCACCTTCAAGCAGTGCGTTGAACGTGTGGAAGAATTCTTCCTGGGAACGTTCCTTGCGGGCGAAGAACTGGATGTCATCGATCAGCAGTGCATCGACCGAACGGTAGAAGCGCTTGAATTCGTTGATTGCGTTGAGCTGCAACGCTTTGACCATGTCCGCCACGAAGCGCTCGGAATGCAGGTACACGACCTTGGCATTCGGGTTCTTCTTTAATAGGTGGTTACCCACAGCGTGCATCAAGTGAGTTTTACCCAAGCCAACGCCGCCATAAAGGAACAGCGGGTTGTAACCATGCTTGGGATTGTCGGCTACCTGCCAGGCCGCAGCCCGGGCCAACTGGTTGGACTTACCTTCGACGAAGTTCTCGAAGGTAAAGGTGCGGTTCAGGTAGCTGGTGTGCTTGAGCGCGCCCTCAACCTGCACCGTGCGCTGCTCGGCGCGTACCGGGGCCTGTTGCGAGCTGGCGCCGGCCATGGGGTCGAAGCTGTCGCGAGAAGGCTCTTCACTGACCTCTGCGGCCTTGTGCATAGCCCGTTTGGCAGGCGCACTCGGTGCCGGAGCATTGACCACAGGAGCGGCGGCAGCCTGCGCTTGAGAAGCCGCGGCCGCCAAAGGCGCATTAGGTGCAGCACGAGGTGCCGAACTGCGCTTGCTGCCTATTAATAAGGAAAGCGCAGGTGCCAGGCCATTGCCGTGCTCATCGAGCAACTCGAGCACGCGACCCAGGTACTTTTCGTTGACCCAATCGAGAACAAAACGATTGGGTGCGTAAACACGCAACTCGTCGCCTTCGGCTTCGACCTGTAGTGGACGGATCCAAGTGTTGAATTGCTGGGCAGGCAGCTCATCGCGCAGAAGCTCCACGCACTGCTGCCAAAGTTCCACTGACACGGATATCCCCTAAGTTTGAAAGCCGGTGAGGCAAAAACAGTCGCCATTGTAGCGACCGAGCGTCCACTTATCCACATGTAGGTTGCTCAGAGAGCACGAAGAATCAACGCCTTAACCGAAAAAAACGCGACCAATGGTATGTGGATAAACTCTGTGGATAAGCCCGCCTGAGCTCGTTGCACAAGTGGGGGGTAAACTCAGTGGATAACTTGCCTGTGGATAACATGCCATTCCACACACAGCTTATCCGACAGCGCAGCACAGGCTGAACACCGTTTTACCGCATGGTTATCATTCTCTGTACAGCGCGGGATAGAAGGTCTAAAGGCACTTATCCACAGAAGATGCCGGCCCTAGCTTTTATAAGCATTACAGAAAAGCTTTAAATAATTCCCTTCTTTATTTCTATATCTAGTGGTCCCTGGCAGACGGCGAAACCCCTCAGAGATCTAATTGAAGGAAAAGCTGGTTGGAAATTGACCTAGAGGCCTGCTTTCTCTAGAATCGCCGGTCTCTTAAAACGGGGGCCATTCCGGCCCGTTGTGGACGAACCAGGTAACACGACATGAAACGTACTTTCCAACCAAGCACCATCAAACGCGCCCGTACTCACGGCTTCCGTGCTCGCATGGCTACCAAGAACGGCCGCGCAGTCCTGTCGCGTCGCCGCGCCAAAGGTCGTGCGCGTCTGGCAGTTTGATAATCCGGTACTGGTGGTGAGTCAGGACTTCAGTCGGGAAAAGCGTTTGCTGACTCCCCGGCATTTCAAGGCAGTCTTTGACTCCCCCACCGGCAAGGTTCCGGGGAAAAATCTCCTGCTCCTTGCGCGAAATAACGATCTTGATCACCCCCGTTTGGGGTTAGTGATCGGGAAAAAGAGCGTAAAGCTCTCCGTTGAGCGCAATCGCCTCAAACGTCTGATGCGCGAATCGTTTCGCCTGCACCAGGATTCTCTGGTCGGCTGGGACATCGTTATCGTCGCGCGCAAAGGTTTGGGTGACGTAGAAAACCCCGAATTGATTCAGCATTTCGGCAAACTCTGGAAGCGTCTGGCACGCAGCAAGCCGGTACCAGAAGTCAAAACCGAAACTGTAGGGGTAGACAGTCCCGATGCGTAAACTGGCACTCGTTCCGATCCAGTTTTATCGCTATGCCATTAGTCCTCTGATGGCCAGTCACTGTCGTTTCTACCCCCGTTGTTCCTGCTACGCGTATGAAGCCATAGAAAATCATGGCCTTCTGCGCGGTGGCTGGCTGGCCTTTCGTCGTTTAGGTCGCTGTCATCCGTGGAATCCCGGTGGTTATGACCCGGTTCCATCTATCCCTACCTCCCGTTCTTCTTCGATGGCCGAGTAATCATGGATATTAAACGCACGATCCTGATCGTCGCCCTGGCAATCGTGACCTACGTTATGGTCCTTAAATGGAACCAGGACTATGGCCAGGCTGCCCTGCCGACTCAGAATGTTGCCGCCAGCTCTACTGCTCCGGGCCTACCGGAAACGAAGACTGGTAATAGCGCTTCCGTCAGTGACGACATTCCTCGCGCGGCAAGCGATACCAGCGCCCCCGCCGAAGCACCGGTCGCCGTAAGCAAAGATCTCATCCAGATCAAAACGGATGTGCTCGATCTGGGTGTCGATCCACAAGGTGGTGATATCGCCCAGCTGAAGCTGCCGCTTTATCCTCGTCGTCAGGATCACCCGGAAATTCCATTCCAGCTGTTCGACAACGGCAATGAACGGACCTACCTGGCGCAAAGCGGTCTGATCGGCACCAATGGACCGGATGCCAGCCCAACGGGTCGCCCGGTGTTCTCGTCCGAGAAGAAGACTTATCAACTGGCTGACGATCAGGACCAATTGGTTGTCGACCTGAAGTTCAGCAAGGACGGCGTCAACTACATCAAGCGTTTCACCTTGCAACGCGGTAACTACGATGTCGGCGTTTCCTACATCATCGACAACCAGAGCGCTCAGCCCTGGTCCGGTGCAATGTTCGCGCAATTGAAGCGTGACGCCAGCTCCGATCCTTCTTCCAGCACTGCCACCGGCACCGCGACTTACCTGGGCGCCGCCCTGTGGACAAGTAACGAGCCGTACAAGAAAGTGTCGATGGGTGACATGGACAAGGCCGCGCTGAAAGAAACCGTTCAGGGTGGCTGGGTTGCCTGGTTGCAGCACTACTTCGTGACTGCGTGGATTCCGGCGAAGGGCGAGAACAACATCGTCCAGACCCGTAAAGACAGCAAAGGCAACTACATCATCGGTTACACCGGCCCGGCGTTGACCGTTGCGCCAGGTGCCAAGGCTGAAACCACCGCTACGCTTTACGCCGGTCCGAAAAGCCAGGACATCCTCAAACAGTTGTCCCCTGGTCTGGAACTGACCGTCGACTACGGCATTCTGTGGTTCATTGCCCAGCCGATCTTCTGGTTGCTGCAAAATATCCACGCGCTGGTCGGTAACTGGGGCTGGTCGATCATCTTCCTGACCATGCTGATCAAAGGGATCTTCTTCCCGTTGTCGGCAGCCAGCTACAAATCCATGGCTCGCATGCGTGCAGTAGCGCCGAAACTGGCCGCTCTGAAAGAGCAACATGGCGACGATCGGCAGAAAATGTCGCAGTCGATGATGGAGTTGTACAAGAAAGAGAAGATCAACCCGTTGGGTGGATGCTTGCCGATTCTTGTGCAAATGCCGGTTTTCCTCTCGCTGTACTGGGTTCTCCTGGAAAGCGTGGAAATGCGTCAGGCACCGTTCATGCTGTGGATTACTGACCTGTCGATCAAGGATCCGTTCTTCATTCTGCCGATCATCATGGGCGCAACCATGTTCATCCAGCAGCAGCTGAACCCGACTCCTCCGGATCCGATGCAGGCCAAAGTGATGAAAATGATGCCAATCATCTTCACCTTCTTCTTCCTGTGGTTCCCGGCTGGTCTGGTGCTGTACTGGGTAGTGAACAACGTTTTGTCGATCGCCCAACAGTGGTACATCACGCGTAAGATTGAAGCGGCGGCGAAAGCAACGGCCTGATCTACTCTGTGGATAACCACTCAAAACGCCCCCTAGTGGGGCGTTTTGCTATCTGTCACTTTTGTCTGGATATTGGTTTATGAATGTCCCTCGTGAAACCATTGCTGCCGTTGCGACCGCTCAGGGTCGCGGCGGCGTGGGCATCGTCCGTATCTCCGGGCCTCTGGCAAGCATCGCAGCGAAAGCCATCAGCGGCCGTGAACTGAAACCGCGGTATGCCCATTACGGTCCGTTTTTCAGTGAGCACAATGAAGTCCTGGATGAAGGGATCGCCCTGTATTTTCCGGGGCCGAATTCATTTACCGGCGAAGATGTCCTCGAACTTCAGGGTCACGGTGGGCCGATCGTCCTCGACATGCTGCTGCAGCGCTGTCTGCAATTGGGCTGTCGCCAGGCGCGCCCGGGGGAATTCAGCGAACGCGCGTTCCTCAACGATAAGCTCGACCTGGCCCAGGCCGAAGCCATCGCCGACCTGATTGAAGCCAGTTCGGCGCAGGCCGCACGTAATGCGTTGCGCTCATTGCAAGGAGCTTTTTCCCAGCGTGTACATAACCTGACCGATCAACTCATCAGCCTGCGGATCTACGTCGAGGCGGCGATCGACTTTCCGGAGGAAGAAATCGACTTCCTCGCGGACGGGCATGTACTGAAGATGCTCGATAATGTGCGTGACGAGTTATCCACCGTGTTGCGTGAAGCCGGGCAGGGGGCATTGCTGCGTGATGGCATGACTGTGGTGATCGCGGGGCGGCCGAATGCCGGTAAATCGAGCCTGCTCAACGCGCTGGCCGGTCGTGAGGCGGCCATCGTCACGGAAATTGCCGGGACTACCCGGGATATCCTCCGCGAACATATCCACATCGACGGCATGCCGTTGCATGTGGTCGACACCGCAGGCTTGCGCGATACCGATGACCAGGTCGAAAAGATTGGCGTCGAGCGGGCGCTCAAGGCCATTGGCGAGGCTGATCGGGTCTTGCTGGTGGTCGATGCCACGGCCCCTGAAGCCCTGGATCCGTTTGCCCTGTGGCCGGAATTCCTCGAGCAGCGGCCGGATCCGGCCAACGTCACCTTGATCCGCAACAAGGCTGACCTTACCGGTGAGGCCATCGCCCTGGAAGTCAGTGAGGATGGCCACGTGACGATCAGCCTCAGCGCCAGGTCCGCTGGCGAGGGCCTGGAGTTGCTGCGAGATCACCTCAAAGCCTGCATGGGCTACGAGCAGACCTCTGAAAGCAGCTTCAGCGCTCGCCGACGCCACCTGGAAGCGCTACGCCATGCCAGTGCCTCACTCGAGCACGGGCGTGCGCAATTGACCCATGCCGGCGCTGGTGAGCTGCTGGCCGAGGATTTGCGTCAGGCGCAACAGTCTTTGGGCGAGATTACCGGTGCATTCAGCTCCGATGATCTGCTCGGACGGATCTTTTCCAGCTTCTGCATCGGTAAATAACCCCTCCGTTATCCACAGACAGGCCATTGGCGCCTGTCTGTGCTTCTCCCTTCTTGATCATTTTCTGAACTTGCTGGCGAAATTTATCGGCCTCGGCGGCTTTTCCGTGGCCGCGATTTACCTCGCCAGGGGTTTTTCTGTGGATTAAGCCCTGTGAATAACTGCCCTTAGGCCCGGTTGATAACAGGGCCTCAAAACTGAGGAAAACTCCGCCTGTGGATAAGCACCTCTTTTACCCACAGGCTTAAACCGGTTATCCAAGGGCCTCATACCCACATGACCACAGACTTTCAAACCTCTGTACACCTTGAATACTAAGGTGTACAGAGATCTATCCACAGAAAAGTGCCTCAGTAGAAATAAACATAAAAACAAAGATTTAATACTTTTCTCTCTTTTAATTTCTATTATTCGTGATTCATCCACAGCTGGTTAAATTTTGTGCAAAGGGTTCTTTAGGAGAGGCGAAGTCCCTATACTTGCCGCCTAGCTCCAATAACCCATCCCTTTTTACCCATTCAGAAGCAGGCACGAGGTGCGTGGTGGATTTCCCTTCCCGTTTTGAAGTGATCGTCATCGGCGGCGGTCATGCCGGTACCGAGGCAGCACTAGCGTCAGCACGCATGGGAGTGAAAACCCTACTGCTTACGCATAACGTGGAAACCCTCGGGCAAATGAGCTGCAACCCGGCGATCGGCGGCATTGGCAAAAGCCATCTGGTCAAGGAAATCGACGCCCTTGGCGGCGCGATGGCCATGGCTACCGACAAAGGTGGTATTCAGTTTCGTGTGCTGAACAGCCGTAAAGGCCCAGCCGTACGCGCTACACGTGCTCAGGCCGATCGGATTCTGTACAAGGCCGCTGTTCGCGAAATTCTCGAGAACCAGCCCAACCTGTGGATATTCCAGCAAGCCTGCGATGACCTGATCGTTGAACAGGATCAAGTCCGCGGCGTTGTGACCCAGATGGGTCTGCGAATCCTTGCCGACTCGGTGGTATTGACCACCGGGACCTTCCTCGGTGGACTTATCCACATCGGGATGCAGAACTATTCCGGCGGCCGCGCGGGTGATCCACCTTCGATTGCCCTGGCACAACGTCTGCGCGAGCTGCCTTTGCGGGTCGGTCGCCTGAAAACCGGCACCCCGCCGCGAATCGACGGCCGTTCCGTGGATTTCTCGGTGATGACCGAGCAACCGGGCGATACGCCGATTCCAGTGATGTCGTTTCTCGGTTCCAAGGAACAGCATCCCGCGCAGGTCAGCTGCTGGATTACCCATACCAACGCCCGAACCCACGAAATCATTGCCGCGAACCTCGATCGTTCGCCGATGTATTCCGGGGTTATCGAAGGTATCGGCCCGCGTTACTGCCCTTCGATCGAAGACAAGATCCATCGCTTTGCCGACAAGGAAAGCCATCAGGTCTTCATCGAGCCGGAAGGTCTGACGACCCACGAGCTGTACCCGAACGGGATTTCCACTTCCTTGCCGTTCGACGTGCAGATCCAGATCGTGCAGTCGATTCGCGGGATGGAAAACGCGCATATCGTTCGTCCTGGCTACGCCATCGAATACGATTACTTCGATCCGCGGGATCTGAAGTACAGCCTGGAAACCAAAGTGATCGGTGGTTTGTTCTTCGCCGGACAAATCAACGGCACCACCGGTTACGAAGAAGCCGGCGCCCAGGGTTTGCTCGCCGGAACCAACGCTGCACTGCGTGCGCAAGGCAAAGACAGCTGGTGTCCACGTCGGGATGAGGCGTACATCGGGGTGTTGGTCGACGACCTGATCACCCTGGGCACTCAAGAACCGTACCGGATGTTTACTTCCCGCGCCGAGTACCGGCTGATCCTGCGCGAAGACAACGCCGACCTGCGTCTGACCGAAAAAGGTCGTGAACTGGGTCTGGTGGATGACGCGCGTTGGGCGGCTTTCTGCACCAAACGCGAAAGCATCGAACTGGAAGAGCAGCGCCTGAAAAGTACCTGGGTTCGCCCGGGCACCGAGCAGGGCGATGCGATTGCCGAAAAATTCGGCACGCCTCTGACCCACGAATACAATCTGCTGAACCTGCTGACCCGCCCGGAAATCGACTACGCCGGATTGATCGCGATCACCGGTGACGGCGCGATTGATCCACTGGTTGCCGAACAGGTCGAGATCAAAACCAAGTACGCCGGTTACATCGATCGTCAGCAGGACGAGATCGCGCGTCTGCGGGCCAGTGAAGACACCAAACTGCCTGTGGATATCGATTACACGAATATCTCCGGTCTCTCGAAAGAGATTCAGAGCAAGTTGGGGATAACTCGCCCTGAAACGTTGGGCCAGGCTTCGCGGATCCCGGGTGTTACCCCGGCGGCGATTTCCCTGTTGATGATTCATTTGAAAAAACGCGGCGCGGGCCGTCAGTTGGAGCAAAGCGCTTGAGTTCGTTGGTCAC
This sequence comes from Pseudomonas fluorescens, assembly GCF_902497895.1. GTDB lineage: Bacteria > Pseudomonadota > Gammaproteobacteria > Pseudomonadales > Pseudomonadaceae > Aquipseudomonas > Aquipseudomonas fluorescens_BP. The sequence goes on along the minus strand of NZ_CABVHQ010000017.1, from coordinate 50,069 downwards.
CTCGCAACATGCCGAAGAATTATCCACAGGTGCTCGCCAGCTCGGCGTCCCCCTGACAGAAGCCCAGCACGCTCAGTTGCTGGCTTATCTGGCCCTGTTGATCAAATGGAACAAGGCGTACAACCTCACGGCGGTACGCGACCCCGACGAAATGGTTTCGCGGCATTTGCTCGACAGCCTGAGCGTCATGGCCTTCATCGAGAATGGCCGCTGGCTGGATGTCGGCAGCGGTGGCGGCATGCCGGGGATTCCGTTGGCGATCCTGTTTCCCGACTCGCAAGTGACGGTTCTGGACAGCAACGGCAAGAAAACCCGCTTCCTGACCCAGGTCAAACTGGAGCTCAAGCTGGACAACCTGCAAGTTATCCACAGTCGGGTCGAAGCCTTCCAACCTGAACTACCCTTCACCGGGATCGTCTCCCGAGCGTTCAGCAGTCTGGAAGATTTCGCCAACTGGACGCGCCATCTGGGCGACCTCGATACACGTTGGTTGGCAATGAAAGGCCTGCATCCGGCGGATGAACTGGTAGCATTGCCGGCAGACTTCCACCTCGATAGCGCACACGCCCTGGCCGTACCCGGTTGCCAAGGCCAACGCCATTTGCTGATACTGCGCCGCACGGCATGATTGGGAATACAAGCAAGAATGGCTAAGGTATTCGCGATAGCGAACCAAAAGGGTGGTGTGGGCAAGACCACCACCTGTATCAACCTCGCAGCATCGCTGGTCGCTACCAAGCGTCGGGTGCTGTTGATCGATCTGGATCCACAAGGCAACGCCACCATGGGTAGCGGTGTGGATAAACACAACCTGGAAAATTCGGTCTATGACCTGCTGATCGGCGAATGCGATCTGGCCCAGGCCATGCATTTTTCCGAACATGGCGGTTATCAGCTGCTGCCGGCTAACCGCGATCTGACGGCGGCAGAAGTCGTTCTGCTGGAAATGCAGATGAAAGAAAGCCGTCTGCGCAGCGCCCTGGCGCCGATTCGCGAAAACTACGATTACATTTTGATCGATTGTCCACCTTCGCTGTCGATGCTTACGCTCAACGCGCTGGTCGCCGCCGATGGGGTGATTATCCCCATGCAGTGCGAGTACTTCGCACTCGAAGGCTTGAGCGACCTTGTGGACAACATCAAGCGAATCGCTGAACTGCTGAACCCGAACCTGAAAGTCGAAGGCCTGCTGCGGACCATGTATGACCCGCGGCTGAGTCTGATGAACGACGTTTCGGCGCAGCTCAAGGAACACTTCGGCGAGCAGCTCTACGACACTGTGATTCCGCGCAACATCCGGCTGGCCGAAGCACCGAGTTATGGCATGCCGGCGCTGGTGTATGACAAACAATCCCGTGGCGCGATCGCTTACCTGGCCCTGGCGGGCGAGCTGGTTCGTCGTCAACGTCGTAACTCACGCATCGCCGCTGCTCCGGCAACTTAAGGAATCCCCATGGCCGTCAAGAAACGAGGTCTCGGACGTGGACTGGATGCACTGCTGAGTGGTCCGACTGTCAGCTCGCTGGAAGAGCAGGCGGTGCAGGCCGATCAGCGTGAGCTGCAGCATCTGCCGCTGGACCTGATTCAACGCGGCAAGTATCAGCCGCGTCGGGACATGGACCCACAGGCGCTGGAAGAGCTCGCCCAGTCGATCAAGGCCCAGGGGGTGATGCAACCCATAGTGGTTCGTCCGATCGGCGCTGGTCGCTTTGAGATCATTGCGGGGGAACGCCGTTGGCGTGCCAGCCAGCAGGCCGGCCAGGAAACCATCCCGGCGATGGTTCGCGACGTGCCGGATGAGACCGCCATCGCCATGGCGCTGATCGAGAACATTCAGCGCGAAGACCTCAATCCGATCGAGGAAGCGGTGGCCCTGCAGCGCTTGCAGCAGGAATTCCAGCTGACTCAGCAGCAAGTTGCCGAAGCCGTGGGTAAATCCCGGGTGACCGTGGCCAACTTGCTGCGCCTGATTGCGTTACCTGAAGTCATCAAAACCATGCTGTCTCATGGTGACCTGGAAATGGGTCACGCACGTGCATTGCTCGGTTTACCGGAAAATCAACAAGTCGAAGGGGCGCGACACGTTGTCGCACGAGGTCTGACTGTACGCCAGACTGAAGCCCTGGTTCGCCAGTGGTTGAGTGGCAAACAAGAGCCCGCCGAACCCACCAAACCCGACCCGGATATCGCCCGTCTCGAACAGCGTCTGGCCGAGCGCCTGGGCTCTGCGGTACAGATTCGCCACGGGAAGAAGGGCAAGGGGCAGTTGGTCATTGGTTATAACTCCCTGGATGAATTGCAGGGCGTTCTCGCACACATCCGCTGAAACAATTCCATATGTAGCAGCAGTCAAAAAACACTACCTGGCAGTTGAATAGGGGCGGAAGCGCCCCTATACTCTGCGCGCATTTTGTCGGCACAAATTATGCCAGTTTAAGCGTTCCGGCAGCCGATTCCTGGGGAGCAATATCGATGGAGAGCCGCATGCCAAATCGCTTGCCCTTCCATCGTCTGGCCGTATTTCCGGTGCTACTGGCTCAATTTGTCGTTATGGTACTGGCCGCTTTGGCGCTCTGGTACTGGCATGGAGTCGTAGCCGGTTACTCGGGTCTCTGCGGAGGCCTGATAGCCTTGCTGCCCAACGCGTATTTTGCTCACCGGGCATTTCGGTTTTCCGGCGCCCGGGCAGCTCAAGCCATCGTCCGGTCATTTTATGCCGGCGAGGCGGGCAAACTGATTTTGACGGCAGTGCTGTTTGCATTGACGTTCGCAGGTGTGAAGCCATTGGCGCCGCTAGCTGTATTCGGCGTCTTCGTGCTGACCCAACTGGTCAGCTGGTTCGCACCCCTGCTTATGAAAACAAGACTTTCGAGACCTTAGGGCGTTTGAGGCAACCATGGCAGCAGAAACCGCTTCGGGCTATATCCAGCACCACTTGCAGAACCTGACTTTCGGTCAGCTACCTACCGGTGGCTGGGGCTTTGCCCACACCGCAGCAGAGGCCAAAGAAATGGGCTTCTGGGCATTCCACGTCGATACCCTCGGCTGGTCTGTTGCGTTGGGTCTGATTTTCATTCTGATTTTCCGCCTGGCCGCGAAAAAGGCGACCTCCGGTCAACCTGGCGCCTTGCAGAACTTCGTCGAAGTTCTGATCGAGTTCGTCGACAGCAGCGTGAAAGATACCTTTCATGGCCGCAACCCGTTGATCGCGCCATTGGCACTGACGATTTTTGTCTGGGTCTTCATGATGAACGCCGTCGACCTGGTACCGGTCGACTGGATTCCCAAGCTGGCTGCCATCATTACCGGCGACCCGCATCTGGTCTTCCGTGCCGTTCCGACCACTGACCCGAACGCCACCCTGGGTATGTCCCTGTCGGTGTTCGCGTTGATCATTTTCTACAGCATCAAGGTCAAGGGCATCGGCGGCTTCATCGGCGAACTGACCCTGCACCCATTCGGCAGCAAGAACGTTTTCGTTCAGGCCCTGCTGATTCCGGTGAACTTCCTGCTGGAGTTCGTGACGCTGGTTGCCAAGCCAATCTCCCTGGCACTGCGTCTGTTCGGCAACATGTATGCCGGTGAACTGGTCTTCATTCTGATCGCCGTGATGTTCGGCAGCGGTCTGCTCTGGCTTAGCGGCCTGGGCATAGTTCTGCAGTGGGCGTGGGCTGTGTTCCACATCCTGATCATCACCCTGCAGGCGTTTATCTTCATGATGCTGACCATCGTCTACCTGTCGATGGCGCACGAAGAGAACCATTAAGACCAGTCTCGACTGGTCTGATGTCCCTCTCGGTCAAACGAGAGGGTGCCCGAACAGGGCTATGAAACGATTTGTTTTACCGCTTTAAAAATTAAAAAACCTAAACCATACGACGTAAAAGTCGGGAGGAAAGATGGAAACTGTAGTTGGTCTAACCGCTATCGCTGTTGCACTGTTGATCGGCCTGGGTGCACTGGGTACCGCAATTGGTTTCGGCCTGTTGGGTGGCAAGTTCCTGGAAGGCGCAGCGCGTCAGCCAGAGATGGTTCCAATGCTGCAAGTCAAAATGTTCATCGTTGCCGGTCTGCTCGACGCCGTAACCATGATCGGCGTTGGTATCGCTCTGTTCTTCACCTTCGCGAACCCCTTCGTTGGTCAACTCGCTGGCTAATCACTCGAATTTTCGAGTTGATTAGGGTGATGGACAACGAACGAGCGAGGTGTTGGCGTGAACATTAATGCAACCCTGATTGGCCAGTCCGTTGCGTTCTTCATTTTTGTACTGTTTTGCATGAAGTTCGTGTGGCCTCCGGTCATCGCGGCTTTGCACGAACGTCAGAAGAAGATCGCGGATGGATTGGACGCTGCCAGCCGTGCAGCTCGCGACCTGGAGTTGGCCCAAGAGAAAGCGGGTCATCAACTGCGCGATGCTAAAGCACAGGCAGCTGAAATCATTGAGCAAGCCAAGAAACGCGGTACTCAGATCGTCGACGAAGCCAGAGATCAGGCTCGCGTCGAAGCTGAACGTGTGAAGGCTCAGGCTCAGGCCGAGATCGAGCAGGAACTGAACAGTGTCAAAGACGCGCTGCGTGCCCAACTGGGTGCTCTGGCCGTTGGCGGCGCCGAGAAGATCCTGGGTGCCACAATCGATCAAAACGCGCACGCGGAGCTGGTTAACAAACTGGCTGCTGAAATTTAAGCGAGGGCGATCATGGCAGAATTGACCACGTTGGCCCGACCTTACGCTAAGGCAGCCTTCGAGCACGCCCAGTCCCACAAGCAGCTGGCCTCTTGGTCAGCCATGCTCGGCCTGGCTGCAGCAGTGTCGCAAGATGACACTATGCAGCGCGTGCTCAAGGCCCCGCGACTGACGAGCGCAGACAAGGCCACCACGTTTATCGACGTGTGTGGCGACAAGTTTGATGTGAAGGTGCAGAACTTCATTCACGTCGTTGCCGAAAACGACCGTCTCCCGCTTTTGCCGGAGATCGCCGCTCTGTTTGACCTGTACAAGGCCGAACAAGAGAAATCGGTAGATGTGGATGTCACCAGTGCTTTCGCATTGAACCAAGAACAGCAAGACAAACTCGCCAAGGTTCTCAGTGCACGACTCAACCGGGAAGTGCGCCTGCAAGTTGCGGAGGACGCTGCCCTGATTGGTGGTGTCATCATCCGCGCCGGCGACCTGGTTATCGATGGCTCGATTCGCGGCAAACTCGCGAACCTTGCCGAAGCATTGAAATCTTGAGTTTGAAGGGGCAGCAGAGCAATGCAGCAACTCAATCCTTCCGAAATAAGTGAAATTATCAAGGGCCGCATCGACAAACTCGATGTGACCTCCCAAGCCCGTAACGAAGGCACTGTCGTCAGCGTATCTGACGGCATCGTGCGGATTCACGGTCTGGCCGACGTCATGTACGGCGAGATGATCGAGTTTCCGGGCGGCGTCTTCGGTATGGCCCTCAACCTTGAGCAAGACTCTGTAGGCGCCGTGGTATTGGGCTCCTATCAGTCTCTGGCTGAAGGCATGAGCGCCAAGTGCACTGGCCGCATCCTCGAAGTTCCGGTTGGTAAGGAACTGCTGGGTCGCGTAGTCGACGCACTGGGTAACCCAGTTGACGGCAAAGGTCCGCTGAACAACACCGAGACCGATGCGGTCGAGAAAGTTGCTCCAGGCGTGATCTGGCGTAAGTCGGTAGACCAGCCTGTACAGACTGGCTACAAGGCTGTCGATGCCATGATCCCTGTCGGCCGTGGCCAGCGTGAGCTGATCATCGGTGACCGTCAGATCGGTAAAACCGCTCTGGCGATCGACGCGATCATCAACCAGAAAAACAGCGGCATCTTCTGCGTCTACGTAGCTATCGGTCAGAAACAATCGACCATCGCCAACGTTGTTCGCAAGCTGGAAGAAAACGGCGCGCTGGCTAACACCATCGTCGTGGCTGCGAGCGCTTCGGAATCTGCAGCACTGCAATTCCTGGCACCGTACTCCGGTTGCACCATGGGCGAATACTTCCGCGACCGCGGTGAAGACGCGCTGATCGTTTATGACGATCTGTCCAAGCAAGCAGTGGCTTACCGCCAGATTTCCCTGCTGCTGCGCCGTCCACCAGGCCGTGAAGCTTACCCAGGCGACGTGTTCTATCTCCACTCCCGTCTGCTGGAGCGCGCATCCCGCGTTTCGGAAGAATACGTAGAGAAGTTCACCAACGGCGCAGTGACCGGCAAAACCGGTTCCCTGACCGCACTGCCGATCATCGAAACCCAGGCTGGCGACGTTTCCGCGTTCGTTCCGACCAACGTGATTTCCATCACCGACGGTCAGATCTTCCTGGAATCGGCCATGTTCAACTCCGGGATCCGTCCTGCAGTGAACGCCGGTGTTTCGGTATCCCGTGTGGGTGGTGCCGCTCAGACCAAGATCATCAAGAAGCTCTCCGGTGGTATCCGTACCGCTCTGGCTCAGTACCGTGAACTGGCAGCATTTGCCCAGTTCGCTTCTGACCTGGACGAAGCGACCCGTAAGCAACTTGAGCATGGTCAGCGCGTTACCGAGCTGATGAAGCAGAAGCAATACGCACCAATGTCGATCGCTGACATGGCGCTGTCGCTGTATGCCGCTGAGCGTGGGTTCCTGACTGACATTGAAATCGCCAAGATCGGCAGCTTCGAACAAGCGCTGATTGCTTTCTTCAACCGCGATCACGCCGATTTGATGGCGAAGATCAACGTGAAGGGTGACTTCAATGACGAAATCGACGCTGGCATGAAAGCCGGTATCGAGAAGTTCAAGGCCACCCAAACCTGGTAAGCCGCAGCGGGAGCCGCAAGGCTCCCGCTTGCTAACCTGATAGGTGTTACATGGCAGGCGCAAAAGAGATTCGCAGTAAGATTGCGAGCATCAAAAGCACGCAAAAGATCACCAGCGCCATGGAAAAAGTGGCGGTCAGCAAAATGCGCAGGGCACAAATGCGCATGGCTGCTAGCCGTCCTTACGCGGAGCGCATCCGCCAGGTTATCGGTCATCTGGCCAACGCCAACCCGGAATATCGCCACCCCTTCATGATCGAGCGCGAAATCAAGCGCGTCGGTTATGTCGTCGTGAGCAGTGACCGTGGTTTGTGCGGTGGTTTGAACACCAACCTGTTCAAGGCTTTGGTCAAGGACATGGCGGTAAACCGCGATCGCGGCGTAGAGATCGATCTGTGCGTGGTCGGTAGCAAAGGTGCGGCATTTTTCCGCAACTTCGGCGGTAACGTCGTCGCTGCTATCAGCCACTTGGGCGAAGAGCCGTCGATCAATGATCTGATCGGCAGCGTCAAGGTGATGCTGGATGCCTACCTGGACGGCCGTATTGACCGCCTGTCCGTGGTGTCCAACAAGTTCATCAACACCATGACGCAACAGCCTACGGTGGAACAGTTGATTCCGCTGGTGGCGACCCAGGATCAGAAACTCAAGCACCACTGGGACTATCTCTACGAACCGGATGCCAAGGAGCTGCTTGACGGCTTGATGGTCCGCTACGTGGAGTCGCAGGTGTACCAGGCGGTGGTCGAGAACAACGCGGCTGAACAGGCTGCGCGGATGATCGCAATGAAGAACGCTACCGATAACGCCGGTGACTTGATCAGCGATTTGCAGCTGATCTACAACAAGGCGCGTCAGGCTGCGATCACCCAAGAGATCTCGGAAATCGTCGGCGGCGCTGCCGCGGTTTAACGGTTCAAATATTCAGAGGATCCAGCTATGAGTAGCGGACGTATCGTTCAAATCATCGGCGCCGTTATCGACGTGGAATTTCCACGCGACAGCGTACCGAGCATCTACAACGCGCTGTTGGTACAAAGCGCGGCCGGGACCACCCTCGAAGTTCAGCAGCAGCTGGGCGACGGCGTGGTTCGTACCATTGCGATGGGTTCCACCGAAGGCTTGAAGCGCGGTCTGGAAGTCAAAGACTCCGGCGCAGCCATCTCCGTACCGGTCGGTAAAGCGACCCTGGGCCGGATCATGGACGTTCTGGGCAACCCGATCGACGAAGCTGGCCCGATCGACACCGAAGAGCGCTGGGGCATTCACCGTCCTGCGCCAACCTTCGCTGAACAGGCTGGTGGCAACGACCTGCTGGAAACCGGCATCAAGGTTATCGACCTGGTTTGCCCGTTCGCCAAAGGCGGTAAAGTCGGTCTGTTCGGTGGTGCCGGTGTAGGCAAAACCGTAAACATGATGGAACTGATCCGTAACATCGCCATCGAGCACAGCGGTTATTCCGTGTTCGCCGGTGTGGGTGAGCGTACTCGTGAGGGTAACGACTTCTACCACGAGATGAAGGACTCCAACGTTCTGGACAAAGTGGCACTGGTTTACGGTCAGATGAACGAGCCGCCGGGTAACCGTCTGCGCGTAGCACTGACTGGCCTGACCATGGCCGAGAAGTTCCGTGACGAAGGTAACGACGTACTGTTGTTCGTTGACAACATCTACCGTTACACCCTCGCCGGTACTGAAGTATCCGCACTGCTGGGCCGTATGCCTTCTGCAGTAGGTTACCAGCCGACCCTGGCTGAAGAGATGGGTACTCTGCAAGAGCGCATCACTTCGACCAAAAACGGTTCGATCACCTCGATCCAGGCGGTATACGTACCGGCGGATGACTTGACTGACCCGTCGCCAGCGACCACTTTCGCCCACTTGGACGCCACCGTCGTACTGTCCCGTGACATCGCCTCCCTGGGTATCTACCCAGCGGTCGATCCACTCGACTCGACTTCGCGCCAGCTGGACCCGATGGTTATCGGCCAGGAACACTACGACACCGCTCGCGGCGTACAGTATGTGTTGCAGCGCTACAAAGAGCTGAAGGACATCATTGCGATCCTGGGTATGGACGAGCTGTCGGAAGCCGACAAGCAGTTGGTAAACCGTGCTCGTAAGATCCAGCGCTTCTTGTCGCAACCGTTCTTCGTGGCTGAAGTCTTCACTGGTGCCTCGGGTAAATACGTTTCCCTGAAAGACACCATTGCCGGCTTCAAAGGCATCCTCAACGGTGACTACGACCACCTGCCAGAACAAGCGTTCTACATGGTCGGCGGCATCGAAGAAGCGGTCGAGAAAGCCAAAAAACTGTAATCCCGGCGCCCGGCAACGGGCGCTAATCAGGTTGAGGCAAGCAGATGGCTATGACAGTCCATTGCGATATCGTCAGCGCGGAAGGAGAAATCTTTTCCGGTCTGGTCGAGATGGTGGTCGCGCACGGCAGCCTGGGTGATCTTGGTATCGCTCTAGGTCACGCTCCGCTGATCACTGAACTCAAGCCGGGCCCGATCCGCCTGATCAAGCAGGGTGGGGAAACCGAGGTGTTTTACATCTCCGGTGGTTACCTCGAGGTTCAGCCGAACATGGTCAAGGTTCTTGCCGACACCGTGCAACGTGCTGCCGACCTGGACGAAGCCTCCGCTCAGGAAGCCGTCAAGGCTGCTGAGAAGGCCTTGCATGACAGAGGCGCCGAGTTCGACTACGGTTCCGCTGCCGCACGTCTGGCCGAGGCCGCAGCTCAGCTGCGCACCGTCCAGCAGATCCGCAAGAAGTTTGGCGGCTAAGCCATCAGCTTTTTGTGTGATTGATTAAAAAGGGTAGCCTCGGCTACCCTTTTTCTTTTTCCGCCGTTCAATTTTTGGTCGCAGCCGCTGACCACCCAGGATTGGTAGCCAGTCATGTCTCTTGAAATCGTAATCCTCGCTGCCGGTCAAGGCACGCGCATGCGTTCGGCCCTGCCGAAAGTGCTTCACCCGGTGGCGGGCAATTCCATGCTCGGCCATGTTATCCACAGCGCCCGGCAACTTGATCCGCAGCGCATCCATGTGGTGATTGGCCATGGTGCCGATGTGGTGCGTGAGCGTCTGGCCGCAGACGATCTGAACTTCGTATTGCAGGACAAGCAACTCGGTACTGGCCACGCCGTGGCTCAGGCTTTGCCGTTTCTGACGGCTGAAAACGTACTGATCCTCTACGGCGATGTGCCGCTGATCGAAGTCGAGACGCTTCAGCGCCTGCTGAAAAAAGTTAACCCTGAACAACTCGGTCTGTTGACCGTCACCCTGGCCGACCCTACCGGGTACGGCCGGATAGTCCGCAATGCTGACGGCAAAGTCGCTGCTATCGTCGAACACAAAGACGCCACTGACGCCCAGAAGGCTATCTGCGAAGGCAACACCGGGATTCTTGCGGTGCCCGGTGCACGGCTGGCCGATTGGCTGGGTCGCTTGTCGAACAACAACGTCCAGGGCGAGTACTACCTCACTGACGTGATCGAAATGGCAGTCAAGGACGGCCTGGTGGTGGCTACCGAACAACCCCATGACGCCATGGAAGTGCAGGGCGCCAACGATCGCAAGCAGCTCGCTGAACTGGAGCGTCACTACCAATTGCGCGAAGGTCGTCGCCTGATGGCGCTGGGTGTCACCTTGCGTGACCCGGCACGCTTCGACGTGCGCGGGGAAGTCAGTGTCGGGCGTGACGTGCTGATCGACATCAACGTGATTCTCGAAGGCCGGGTGGTTATCGAAGACGACGTGGTCATCGGCCCGAACTGCGTGATCAAGGACAGCACCTTGCGCAAAGGCGTGGTGATCAAGGCCAACAGTCATATCGAAGGCGCAGTCCTGGGCGAAGGCAGCGATGCCGGGCCGTTTGCCCGTCTGCGGCCGGGGACTGTGCTGGACGCCCGCGCCCATGTGGGTAATTTTGTCGAGCTGAAGAATGCTCACCTGGGTGAAGGCGCGAAGGCGGGTCACCTGACCTACCTGGGCGATGCCGAGGTGGGTGCGCGCACCAACATTGGCGCGGGCACCATTACCTGCAACTACGATGGCGCCAACAAGTGGAAGACCGTGCTGGGTGAAGACGTGTTCATCGGCTCCAACAACTCCTTGGTGGCGCCTGTGGATATCTCCAATGGTGCGACCACTGCGGCGGGTTCGACCATTACTCAGGATGTACCAGAGGCTCAGTTGGCGTTGGGCCGGGCGCGGCAGAAGAACATTGGTGGCTGGAAGCGTCCGGTGAAAATCAACAAGAGCTGAGTTATCCACAGCTGCGAAGATCGCTAAAAGATCGCAGCCTGCGGCAGCTCCTACAGGGATTGAGTCCATCCACGATATCGGGTGAACGAAATTCCGTAGGAGCTGCCGCAGGCTGCGATCTTTTTGGTTTATCCACAGATATTTTTTATCCGCGAACTTGACGAAGTTTCGTTAATGGGTTTTGATTGCCTTCGTTATCTTTCGAAACGAAACTTATCAGCCCATGTCGAAACGAAATACACCACAACGGCGCCACAATATCCTCGCCTTGCTCAATGAGCAGGGTGAAGTCAGTGTCGATGAGTTGGCCAAGCGTTTCGAAACTTCGGAAGTCACGATTCGCAAGGATCTGGCAGCTCTGGAGAGCAATGGGCTGTTGCTGCGTCGTTATGGTGGTGCGATCACCATGCCGCAAGAGCTGGTGAGTGATCTTGGGCAGCCCGTCTCGAAGTTCAAGCAGGCCATCGCCCGCGCCGCCGTTACGCGGATTCGCGAACACGCGCGGATCATCATCGACAGCGGCAGTACCACCGCTGCCATGATTCCCGAACTCGGTCAGCAGCCAGGTCTGGTGGTAATGACCAACTCCCTGCACGTTGCCAATGCCCTGAGCGAGCTGGAACACGAACCGGTGCTGTTGATGACCGGTGGCACCTGGGATCCACACTCCGAGTCTTTCCAGGGGCAGGTCGCTGAACAGGTACTACGCTCTTATGATTTTGACCAGCTGTTCATCGGTGCCGATGGCATTGATCTGATCCGTGGCACCACGACCTTCAACGAATTGCTCGGCCTCAGCCGGGTGATGGCGGAAGTGGCCCGCGAGGTGATCGTGATGGTCGAGGCCGACAAAATCGGCCGCAAAATTCCCAACCTGGAGTTGCCCTGGAGCAGCGTCCATACCCTCATTACCGATGATCGCTTGCCTCTCGAGGCACGCGAGCACATTCAGGCCCGCGGCATCACCTTGATATGCGCGGCAGTCAACCAGGAGAAATAGCATGTGTGGAATTGTTGGCGCGGTCGCTGAACGGAATATCACAGCCATCCTGCTCGAAGGCCTCAAGCGCCTTGAATACCGCGGCTACGACAGTGCCGGCGTGGCGGTTTTCACCAACGCCGGCAAGCTTGAGCGCATGCGCCGCCCAGGCAAGGTCAGCGAGCTGGAACAAGCCCTGGCCGGTGAGCCTATGGTCGGCCGCCTCGGTATCGCCCACACCCGTTGGGCAACTCACGGTGCGCCGTGCGAGCGTAATGCCCATCCGCATTTCTCCGGGGATCTGGCGGTGGTGCACAACGGCATTATCGAGAACCATGAAGCCCTGCGTGCACAGTTGAAAGCCCTGGGTTATGTGTTCACCTCCGACACTGACACCGAAGTCATCGCCCACCTGCTCAACCACAAACTCAAAGACTTGCGCGATCTGACCGTTGCGCTCAAGGCCACTGTGAAAGAACTGCACGGTGCCTATGGCCTGGCAGTCGTCAGTGCTCATCAGCCAGATCGTCTGGTGGCGGCCCGCAGCGGCAGCCCGCTGGTGATTGGTCTGGGTCTGGGCGAGAACTTCCTGGCCTCCGATCAGTTGGCGTTGCGTCAAGTCACCGATCGTTTCATGTACCTGGAAGAGGGCGACATCGCCGAGATCCGCCGCGACAACGTGCAGATCTGGGATGTCGACGGTCAGTCAGTCGAACGTGAAGCCGTGCAATACCGTGACGGTGCCGAAGCCGCTGAAAAAGGCGAGTTCCGTCACTTCATGCTCAAGGAAATCCACGAGCAACCGTCGGTGGTCCAGCGCACCCTGGAAGGCCGCCTCAGCCAGAACCAAGTGCTGGTCCAGGCCTTCGGCCCACAAGCCGCCGAGCTGTTCGCCAAGGTCCGCAATGTGCAGATCGTCGCTTGTGGCACCAGCTACCACGCCGGCATGGTTGCCCGTTACTGGCTCGAAGAGCTGGCCGGGATTCCGTGCCAGGTTGAAGTCGCCAGTGAGTTCCGCTACCGCAAAGTCGTGGTGCAACCGGACACGCTGTTCGTGACCATCTCGCAATCCGGCGAAACCGCCGACACCCTGGCGGCGCTACGTAACGCCAAAGAACTGGGTTTCCTCGCCAGCCTGGCGATCTGCAACGTCGGCATCAGCTCGCTGGTGCGTGAGTCCGACCTGACCCTATTGACTCAAGCCGGTCGCGAAATCGGCGTGGCCTCAACCAAAGCCTTCACCACTCAGCTGGTTGGCCTGCTGCTGCTGACCCTGTCCCTGGGCCAGGTCCGCGGTACGTTGGCCAAAGGCGTGGAAGCCGAACTGGTCGAAGAATTGCGCCGCTTACCGACTCGCCTGGGTGAAGCCCTGGCCATGGACAGCATCATCGAGAAAACCGCCGAGCTGTTCGCCGAGAAGAAGCACACGCTGTTCCTCGGCCGTGGCGCGCAGTTCCCGGTAGCGATGGAAGGTGCGCTCAAGCTCAAGGAAATCTCTTACATCCACGCCGAAGCCTACCCGGCCGGTGAGCTGAAGCACGGCCCGCTGGCGCTGGTCGACGCCGACATGCCGGTAGTGACCGTGGCACCGAACAACGAACTGTTGGAGAAACTCAAATCCAACCTGCAGGAAGTTCGCGCCCGTGGCGGTGAGCTGGTGGTGTTTGCCGACGAACAGGCTGGCCTGACCAATGGCGAAGGCACTCACGTCATCAACATGCCGCACATCCATGACACCCTGTCGCCGATCCTCTACACCATTCCGCTGCAGCTGCTGTCGTATTACGTGGCCGTGCTTAAAGGCACCGACGTCGACCAGCCGCGCAACCTGGCAAAATCCGTAACGGTGGAGTGAGTTATCCACAGCCCGGTGCTGTTCCACAGTTCCCCAGGGCTTTCAGCGCAGGCTAGATCGCCAAGATCGCAGCCTGCGGCAGCTCCTACGGGTGATCGGCGTAGCGACGGGTAAACTCGGTCGGCGTAGGAGCTGCCGAAGGCTGCGATCTTTTGGGGTAGCTGGTGCTTAACTAAACGGCATTAGCGCTTGCTCTCGCCCAAGAGGTGCCTCCATCGACAGATTCCAGGAAATGCAGGTGTTCCTCGCCGTGGCGCAAGAGCAGGGTTTTTCTGCTGCGGCGCGGCGCTTGGGCCTGTCGGCAGCGAGCGTCACCCGGGCGATCGCGGCGCTGGAAAAACGCATCGGCGCACAGCTGCTGACGCGCACTACCCGTAGCGTGTACCTGAGCGAGGCTGGTCAACGTTATCTGGAAGACTGTCGACGCATCCTCGCCGAGCTCCAGGAGGCCGAAGCCTCGGCGGCGGGCAGCCATGCCCAGCCGCGTGGGCAACTGACGATTACGGCACCGGTGTTATTCGGTGATTTATTCGTAACACCGGTTATGGTCGCTTACCTGGATCAATTCCCCGAAGTCAGCATCAACGCCTTGCTCGTCGACCCTGTGGTGAGCATGGTCGAGGAGGGCATTGATGTGGCGGTGCGCATCGGTGAACTGCCGGACAGCAATCAGCACGCGATTCTGGTGGGGGAAGTGCGGCGGGTGATCTGCGGCTCGCCCGGTTACCTGACGACCCATGGCCGGCCTCTACACCCGGATGACCTGTGTCAGGCACGGATAGTCGCGACATCGTCCATCGGCCAGGTCAGGAGCTGGCAATTCGAGCAGGCGGGTACAGCGCTCAGCGTTCGCCCCGAGCCACGTCTGGTGGTCACCGCGAATCAGGCAGCGATCACTGCGGTGTGTCTGGGGTGGGGGCTGACCCGCGTCTTGTCTTATCAAGTCGCGAGCAAGGTGGCTGCCGGCGAACTGGAAATCGTTCTGCAAGACTTCGAACTGCCGCCATTGCCCATCCATGTGGTGTATCAAGGCGGGCGCAAAGCCCCGGCGCGAGTGCGCAGCTTTGTCGATTTCGCGGTGCACACGCTGCGTGAGCATCCTGCGCTGAAGGCCTGAACCTTTATTGCACCTGATGAAATAATGGATTGTGTTATCTGGTTATTCTGTTGTTTTCGTCGCGGGTAGAAAATAGCTCCCATCGGCGCGGCTCTGTCCTGGACTGCGCGATCATCCTGCGGAGTCCTTCATGTCCCGGCCAGCTATCAAACTCTATAACTTCCCACGCTCCGGTCATGCCCACCGAGTCGAGTTGATGCTCTCGTTGCTCGGCCTGCCGACTGAACTGGTGTTCGTCGACTTGGCCAAGGGCGCTCATAAACAACCCGAGTTTCTCGCGCTGAATGCTTTTGGCCAGGTTCCGGTCATCGATGACCAAGGCGTGGTGCTGGCCGACTCCAATGCAATTCTGGTGTACCTGGCGCAGAAATATGGCCAAGGCCGCTGGCTGCCGGCGGACCCGGTTGGCGCTGCCAGGGTCCAGCGCTGGTTGTCGGTCGCGGCGGGGCAGATTGCCTCAGGCCCGGCCGCGGCTCGAATGATTACCGTGTTCGGCGCCCCGTATAACGCTGAAGAAGTGATCGCCCGCTCCCACAGCCTGCTCAAGGTGATCGATCAGGAATTGGCTAATACTCCCTACCTGGCGGGCGAAGAACCGACCATTGCCGATGTCGCCGGCTACAGCTACATCGCCCATGCGCCGGAAGGCAATGTGTCGCTGGACGACTATGCCAATGTGCGCGCCTGGTTGGAACGTATCGAAGCCTTGCCCGGGTTTGTCGCGATGCCGCGCACGGTGGCCGGCCTGCAAACTGCCTGAGATCAGCGAACCCCGGTCCAGTCAGGCTGGACCGTTCAGACCGCGCCGTCGGCGCAGGGGGAAACCGCGATGAACCTTCAATCACCCTGGCATGCCGGTGAGAAACAGTTGCAGGCGCACGTTGGTGTCGCTGAGCGCATGGAAGCATTCGGACCCAAGGTGATTCGCAATTACCTGCCGGATCAGCATCGTCAGTTCTACCAGAAACTGCCCTTCATGCTGTTCGGCGCAGTGGATGCCGACGGTAACCCTTGGGCCAGTATTCTCGAGGGGCCGCCGGGTTTCGCCCATTCTCCCGAGCCTGTGCTGATGCAGCTGGACAGACTGCCGCGCCAGGATGACCCGGCTCAATTACAGGCTGGTGCGGCGATCGGCTTGCTGGGGATCGAGCTGCATACGCGGCGGCGCAACCGAATTAATGGGCGAGTCAGGGAGATGACCGCTAACGGCTTTACCGTGGCGGTTGAACAGGCGTTCGGCAATTGCCCGCAGTACATTCAATTGCGCCAATTTGACTCGGTGCCCGTCGCAAATCCCTCGGCGTCTGCGGTACAGCGTCTGAGCACGCTGGATGACCGCGCGAGCGCAATGATTCGTGGAGCCGACACCTTTTTTGTCGCCAGCTATGTCGCGGTTGAAAAGCAACGTTCGGTAGACGTTTCCCATCGTGGCGGGCAGAGCGGGTTTGTTCAGGTCGACGGCAACTGCCTGACCATTCCCGATTTCGCCGGCAACCTGCATTTCAATACCTTGGGCAACCTGTTGCTCAATCCGCGGGCCGGTTTGCTGTTCATCGATTTCATCACGGGGGATTTGCTGCAGGTCAGTGGGCGTACCGAAATCATTCTTGAAGGGCCGCAGGTCGAGGCCTTTCAAGGCGCCGAGCGGCTCTGGAAGCTGCAGGTGGAACAGGTGGTGCGCCGGCCCGCGGCGCTGGGTTTGCGCTGGCGGTTCGAGTGATTCTCGCCAACAGTCGGAGGACCGGCACCTGGGAACAGGCTGCCGCACGTCTGCAAGCCGGCTTGATTTGTAGGGGTAAGAGGAGCCTTTGACCCTTTTGCCGGGCTACAGATTCTACGCTTGCTGCACGAACGTCAGCCGCAGGGCGAAGCCGATCAACAGGCTGCCAAACAACCATTGCTGTACTCGCTGTGCCGAGGGACTGCGCTCAAGCCAGCGTCCGAGCCCGGCCCCGACCAGCGCGTAACCGCTGTCGAACAACAACCCGACAATCACCAGTACCACGCCAAGCTCGACAAATTGCGTCGCCACCGGGCCGGCGTGGGGGTCGATGAATTGCGGCAGCAACACCGAGCAAAACAGCAACGCCTTGGGGTTAAGCAGGTTGGTCAGCAGCCCACGCTGAATGGCCTCACGCCACAACCCGGTCTTTGTGGACGCTTGGGCCGGGTTCAGGCTTGGCAGCATGTTGGAGCGCAGGCACTGAATTCCCAGCCACAACAGGTATGCGGCACCGGCCAGGCGCACCACTTCAAAGGTCCAGGGCGCGGCCTTGAACAGGGTCGCCAGGCCCAACGCCGCCAATGCCACATGACAACCGCGAGCGAGGGCCAGCCCCACGGCGGTGGCCAGCGCCGCGGCTTTACCCTGACGCGCACCGGTTTGCAGCAACAGGATCATGTCCGGACCCGGCAGCAAGTACACCACCGCCAGGGCCAAAAAAAACATCCACAGCTCTGTCACTTTGCCACCCATTGGTTATCGATTCGGTGATCAAAGTCTATGCCCGAAGGGCAGGGCAGGTGCTTGCGTAGTCAGCCACTAAAGTAGCTAGACTTGGCATAATCTGCCAATCCGTGAATAAAAACAGTCTGGAACTACCAAGCATGAAACTGGATGCCTATGACCGCCGAATCCTCGCCGCCCTGCAACGGGACGGTCGACTGAGCAACGTGCAACTGGCCGACGAGATCGGTCTGTCAGCCTCGCCCTGTTTGCGTCGGGTTCGTCTGCTGGAAGAGGCCGGAGTGATTCGCGGCTATCAGGCCAACCTCGACCGCGACGAAGTCGGCCTGGGGTTGACGGTGTTTGTCGGGGTCAAGGTCGAACGGCACAACGACGCCGAAGCCGAAGCCTTTCGCCAGGCCGTGACCGCGTTGCCCGAGGTGATTTCAGCGTTTCTGGTGTCGGGCGAATCGGACTTTTTGCTGCAAGTGGTCGTGCCGGACTTAAGGGCATATGAACGCTTCCTCACCGGCCGACTGCTCAAGTTGCCGGGAGTCAGCGATATCCGCAGCAACTTCGCGATCCACACCGTAAAAACCCCCGGGCCATTACCGCTGGGGCATTTGCCGGATTGAAGAATGCGATCTTTTGATCTTTTGACCTGCTTATACCGTAGGCGGGCGCCAGCTAAAATTGCGAGTGCTGCGCACTCGATCGCGAGCCCCACACTAGATCGGCATGTGCACACCGAAGATCCAAATGTGGGAGCGAGCTTGCTCGCGATAGCGGTGTCACTACCCACACAGCTCCTGACCCAGAGCGCCGCTACATCTGCGTCGCCATCCCCTGCACATTCATTGCCGCCTGGCGCAGCGCTTCGGAACGAGTGGGGTGCGGGTGGCAGGTCAGGGCGATGTCCTCGGCCGAGGCGCAAAACTCCATGGCCACGCAATATTCGCCAATCATTTCACTGACGCTCGGGCCCACGAGATGGACGCCCAGAATCTCGTCGGTACGCTCGTCCGCCAGCACTTTGGCGAAGCCTTCGGTCTCGTGATTGATTTTTGCCCGGCTGTTGGCGGTGAAGGGGAATTTGCCGACCTTATAGGCCCGGCCTTCAGCCTTGAGTTGTTCTTCGGTCTTGCCGACACTGGCCAGCTCCGGTTTGGTGTAGATCACGTTGGGGATCAAATCGTAATTGACCTCACCCGCCTTGCCGACGATCTGCTCGATGCAGGCCATGGCTTCGTCTTCGGCCTTGTGGGCAAGCATCGGCCCCGAAGTGACATCGCCGATCACCCAAACCCCCTCGGCTTCGGTGCGGTGGCCTTTGTTGGGCAGCATGCCGCGCGGGTCCGTCGCCAGGCCGACGTTTTCCAGGCCCAGGCCTTGGGTGTAAGGTCGGCGTCCAATGGCGACCAGCACATAGTCCGCTTCCAGCAGCTCGGCAGCGCCACCCGCCGCCGGTTCGACACTCAGTTGCACGCCGGTGGCCAAGGGGGTGGCGCTGGTGACTTTGGAACTCAATTTGAAACTAATGCCCTGTTTGCTTAATGAGCGTTGCAAGGTTTTTCCGGCCTCGCCATCCACCCCCGGGCAGATGCGATCAAGGTATTCAACCACCGTCACCTGGCTGCCCAGGCGCCGCCACACAGAGCCCAGTTCAAGACCAATCACCCCCGCGCCGATGACCACCAGATGCCTGGGCACTTCACGGAGCGACAGCGCGCCGGTGGAATCGAGAATGCGCTGATTGTCGATTTCCACGCCCGGCAATGGGGTAGGTTCGGAACCGGTGGCGATGATGATGTTTTTGCCGTGCAGTTCGGATTTGCCGCCCTGGCTGTCGGTTACCGTGACTTTCCCCGGGCCGTCGATATGGCCCCAGCCGATGATCCAGTCGACATTGTTTTTGCGAAACAGAAATTCGATGCCCTTGGTCAGCCCGGCGACGCTTTGGTCTTTCTGTTTCATCATCTGCGCGAGGTTGAGGGTCGGTTTGACCTCGATGCCAAGGTTGGCGAATTCGGCGCCCATCGCCGCGTCATAGAGTTCCGAGGCGTGCAGCAGCGCTTTGGAGGGCATGCAGCCGACATTCAGGCAGGTCCCGCCCAGAGTCGCCCGGCCTTCGACGCATGCCGCTTTCAAACCCAGCTGGCCCGCGCGGATGGCGGCGTTATAACCGCCAGGGCCACCGCCCAGAATCACGACGTCGTAGGTACTCATGGCTGCTCTCCTGCAAGGGGAAGGAAACGTCTAACGGTAGATCGGGTAAAACATTATGATCGTAATATGAGTCGTTCAAGTGAGAGCGGTCAAGGGGTCGCGGTCCGAGAAAAAGCTGGAGCACTACGCACCCTCAGGTCCACCAGTAGCGCACCAGATGGAAGAAAATCGGCGCGGCAAAACACACCGAGTCCAGCCGATCGAGCATGCCGCCATGGCCTTCGATCATATGCCCCCAATCCTTCACGCCGCGGTCGCGCTTGATTGCCGACATGACAATACCGCCGGCAAATCCCAGCAGGTTGATCAACAGCGCGATGAGAAACGACTGCCAGGGGTTGAACGGAGTGATCCACCACAGCGCAGCACCGATCAGCGAGGCCAGGACAATGCCGCCGACAAAACCTTCGACGGTTTTCGATGGCGAGAGATTCGGCGCGATCTTGTGTTTGCCCAACAGCTTGCCGCAGACGTACTGCAACACGTCCGACAGCTGCACCACCATCACCAGATAGGCAATCAGCAGCAGGTTTCGGCCTTCGTAGCCGGGGATATCGAGGGTCAGCAACGCCGGCACGAACGACACGCAGAACGCCGCGATCATCAGGCCCCATTGGACTTTCGAGGCGCGTTCGAGGAAGTGCGTCGTGTCCCCTCCCAGCGAGGCAAGGATGGGTAATAGCAGGAATACGTAGACCGGAATAAAGATCGAAAACAGCCCGTACCAGTCGACGTAGATCAGCAAGTACTGCAGTGGCAGTGCCAGATAGAACGCCGCCACCAACGCCGGATAATCGCTGCGGCGGGTGGGTGTCAGGGTCAGGAATTCCCGCAGGGCATAGAAGGACACCGCGTAGAAAAGCAGGATCACAGCGCTGGTACCGAGCCAGAAGGCGATACCGATGACCACCACCATGACCCACCAGGCGTTGATCCGTGCGTTAAGGTTATCGATCACCGGGTTTGGCGTGCCGCGGGTCCGCTGCTTGAGGATGAAACCGATCAGCGAGGCCAGCAGCAGAATCGCGCCGATTGCGCCGAACAACATCAGGGTTTGCCTATCCATCTCAGGAGTGCTCCGGGGCCAGGGCCAGCAGTGCGTCGCGGCTGCGTTCAAGGAAGTGCACTTTGCTCTCGCTCTCCTCGAGCACGAGCGGTACCCCGAAGCTGGTTGTGCATAACAAAGGTAGAGGCAGGATTCGACCTTTGGGCATTACGCGGTTGAGATTGGCGATCCACACCGGGATCAGCTCGACCTGTGGGTAACTTTTCGCCAGGTGATAAATCCCGCTTTTGAAGGGCAGCAGACCCTCTTCAAGATTGCGCGTGCCCTCCGGGAAAATGATCAGTGAGTCGCCGTGCTCCAGAGCTTCAAGCATCGGCTGCAAGGGGTTATCCACAAGGTCCTTGCGTTCGCGGTCGATCAGTACGCCATTGAACACCCGATTAATGAGGTAACGGCGCAACGGGCTTTTTTGCCAGTAATCCGCGCCGGCCACCGGCCGCGTGACCTTGCGCAATGCCGGCGGCAACGACGCCCAGAGCAGCACGAAATCGCCGTGGCTGCTGTGGTTGGCGAAGTAGATGCGCTGCACCTCCTGCGGCGCGCAACCAAGCCACAGGCTGCGAGCGCCGGTGACTGTGCGGGCGGCGGAGGTGATGAGCGTGGCGACCACGGGTTCGAACATGAGGATTCCTTATCCAGTGAAGGGCAGCCAAGGGCTGGCGAGGATGACCGCGAGTGGCGCCAACACTTGCACGACCAGCAGCTGCGCTTGCCGACGCAGCAGTTTCAGCGCGCCGCGGCTGCGCTCGGCCCAGTTCCTGGCAGGGGGATCGTTTTTTTGCAGGTTCAAGCTCTGCAATGCCTGGTCCATGGCTTGGGTGCTTTGCATCAGTTGCTCGGTTTCGCTGGCCATCCGCTGAAACAGCTCGGCATCGAAAGCTACTCGCAGCGCCCAGTACTTCTGCACTAGCCCGAGCAGCACCATCCACGCACTGAGGATCAGGCAGACCGGGCTATGGGTGACCAGTAACAGTTGCACCAGGCCGAACAACAAGCCCAGCAGGGTTATGCCTGTGGATAGCTGATCCAGCGCACGACCCCGGCGCAACAGGCTGGCGACGACTTCCAGGGAAAGGTCAGTGGCCATGGGCGACCCTCATTTGTTCCAGGGCCTGGCGATGGGCCAGGTGCAGTACGATCCCTGGCCGACTCTGTCGAATCTGCCTCACCGCAGCCTCGACGCTGGCGGCGCGACCGCTGTACAGCAACCACGCGGCGACGGCCGTGGCACTGCGTGAATAACCCAGCGCGCAGCACACCAGCAGCGGCCCGTGCTGACGCAGTCGCTCGATGGCCTGCGCGGCTTCCAGGCATTGCCCGGCGGTTGGGGCGACCAGGTCGAGCACGGGCAGCGAGTGATAGTCCAGGCCTGGTGCGTTTAGTGACAATTCAGCGCAGAGATCGAGCACCGCGCGGAACGGGCTGTTTTTCAGTTCCGACGAACCCGGGATCCGCCCTAACCAAACGTTATCCACAACCCGGTCAGCCTGTGGGTATTTTTGCAGCGGGCTGTCTTTCAGTTTCAACGAACCTGGGATCCGTTCTAAACAAACGTTATCCACCTGTGGGTATTTATTTGTCCACAGCCTCGAATTGATCCAGGCTGCCCCCAGATAGGGCGCCAGCAACCAACGAACGGCCGGGCTCAACCGGCCATCGACGCCCTTCTGAAAGCCGGCGGCATCGAACAGCGCGTAGTTCAACGCCACCATCAACGAGGCCACGGCCGGCCAGAGCAACCACAGCCACCACCCGCCAAACGCAAAGGCTGGAATACCCAGAACTACGGCACCAATCATATAACCCAGCGCTAGTTTCCAGCGCTTGCGATCAACTGCCAAGCGTGCAGTCTGCAGCGGACTGGGTGGATCCAGCGGCCACAACCAGACACACAACCAACCGACCAGAACGCCTGTGGGTAAGTCGATAAAGTGGTGTTGATAAGTACTCAGGACAGAAATCCCGATCAGCCCGAACCAGCCATGCATCAACCAACGCCAGACGCCCTGTGTATATGTATAACGTTGGTAGCAAACCCAGAGCACCACCAACAGGGCAATGTGCAGGGAAGGCGCTTGATTGAAGGGTTTGTCGAAGCCCGCCAGCACGTCGAACAGCCAACCGAACACTCCTTCCATTTCCGGGCGCTGGAAAGTGAAGCGCAACGGCCAGAGCAGGAAGCAGCTGACAGCGATCGCCTGGGCCGTGAGCAGGCGCAAGGCATGGCGCCTGAGTTCGTCGCGGCTGGTCGGTAACAGCAGCGACAGTCCGTACAGCAGATCGATCGACCAGTAGGGCACGATGGTCCAGGCCAGGAATGGAATGTGCGATTCCCAGCCAAATACCAGGCTACCCACGTCATCTCGCTGAGCGGAAACCCAGGTGGCAAATCCGTAAGTGCTGAAAAACAAGGGTGCCAGCAACAGCAACCAGAGCACTGCCGACTTCAGCAAGCCTGGCTCGCGCAGGGGCGTTACGGCGCTGGTCATCATTGCACCCGCTGAGCCAGCGACACGCTGAAGATGCCCCATTCATCCATTCGCTGGGTGATCTTGCGAAACCCCGCCGCTTCGACCAACTGATCCATTTCCGCCTGACTGCGGCGGCGCATGATCCAGGCCTGACCCTGGCGGTGGCTGGTCAGGGCGCGAGCGATAAGCTCCAGTTGCGGGTGCCACGGCTGACCGGTGTACACCAGATAACCGCCGGGCTCGACGGCGGCGGCCAGCCCGGCCAGCGAGCCGCTGACCAGTTGGTTGTCGGCGAACAATTCGTAAAGGCCAGAGACCACCGCCAGGCGCGGTTTTGGTTGCAGCGCCGCGAGGTCGGCCTGGTCGAAGGCATCGGCTTTGACGAAGCGGGCTATCTCGCTCAAGCCTTTCTCGGCAATCAGCGCGCTGCCTTCACGTACGTTGAGGTCGCTGTAGTCGCGCAGCAGGATCGATTCGGGCAGCGGACTGACGCCCTGCAAGGCTTCGAGAATGTAACGTCCGTGGCCGGCGGCGATGTCGACGATGCGTACTTCGCGGTGCCGCTCACGGAGTTGTTCCATCGCCAGGCGCAGCAATTCCTCCAGATGCACTTTGCGTTGGCGAATGCCGCGCCAGCCGATGGAGTTCAGATAGTTCTGATCGATCATCCGGCCCGCGGCGGTATTCCCGGTCGGCTGGTTGCGGTAAACATAATCCAGGGTGCTGCCGGAGTCGAAACCGCTGTCGAAGCCGAGTTTGACCCCGGTCGACAGCCGACTGCCCAGGCGCATGCTGGCGCGAGTCATGCGCCAGTAAAGATCACGCAGCGAGTTGCGCGGTAAGGAGGCCGCCAGCGCTTCGGATTCGGCGCAGGTCGGGCCAAGACGGTCGGCGTCGAGCAGGGAAGGGCGGTGTGCCGGACACTGGAAGTTCTGCAGGATAAAACGTTTGGCGCTGCTCAGCGCTATGGCTCGGTCACGCTCGCCGAGGGTGTCGTGGAAGAACCCCGGAAGAATATGTTTTTCCTTTTGCAGAGTGCCGAGGCGTTCGAAGAATTGCTCCTGGGGTTGGCGATGCACCACGAAGTCCGAGCCGGAGATCAGCAGTTGGGTGGGTACCTGGATCGCTTGGGCATCGGCGACCACGCGGTCCGCCGCTTCATACAGACCGAGCAATACGTTCACCGAAATCGCTTTGGTGATCAGCGGGTCACTGTCGTAGGAGGCCACCCGTTGCTGGTCATGACTGAGCAGGCGCGCCTTGACGTAACTGTTGACGAAGAAATTGCCGCGCAACTTGCGCATCAGACCCAGGCCCGTTCTGGCGAAGGGCACGTAGAGTTTCACCTTGAACGCCGGTGAGGCGAGAACCAGCGTACGGATACGCGGCGCGTAGTCATGGACCCAGGTGGCCGCGATCACCGCGCCGACGCTCTGGGCAATCACCGCCATATTCTCCTGGTCAATCTGGTAGCTCGCGCTCAGCTGCTCGCAGAAGGTCTGCACGTCGCGCACGCTGGTGGCAAAACTCGGGCTGTCACCACGGGCTCCGGGGGATTGGCCATGACCGCGAGCGTCCCAAGCGAAGAAATCGAACTCCGGCAGGTCCAGTTCATCCACCAGATGGGCGATCCGTCCGGAGTGCTCATGGCCGCGATGAAACAGCATTACCGCCTTGCGTGGTTCACCGGCAGGCAGGGTTCTGGCAGGCCAGTGTCGGTAGAACAGTTGTACCCCATCATGGGTGTTGAAGGTCTGATCCTGGGCTTCGCGCATGCTGATTTCCTTATGCTGATGGAGCGTTGTTGCCGGCTTCTTTCAAGCCCTGACGGACCCGGTTGATCAGGGTGTACAGCAGCAATACCGCGACCACCAACAGCAGGCCATTGATCCAGCCTGCCGTGAGCCAGCCCAGGGCGATCCCGGTCGCCAACACACCGAGTGCCAACGCCCGATCGCTTTTACCCATCGGGCCATCATAGCGTCGCGAGGCGCCGATCATTGGCCCGAGCACGCCCGCGTATTCACTGATCAGCGCCAGTAAGGTCACCAGTAATACACTCAGCACATCCACTCCAGGGATCATCGCAAACGGCAGGATCAGCGCGCTATCGGCGACGATGTCGCATAGCTCATTGAGGTAGGCGCCCAGGGGCGATTGCTGGCCGAATTCGCGCGCCAGCATGCCGTCGACGGCGTTCAGCGCCATGCGCAGAATCATCCACACTGGAATCAGTGCGAAGACCCAGAAATGCTCGGCGAAACTGGCCACCGCGACCCCCACCAGCACGGAGATCAGCGCCGCCAGCAAGGTGATTTGATTGGCGGTGGTGCCGTTATCGAACAGGCGTTGAACCAGTGGCCGCAACAGATTCTGAAAGGCCGGCTTGAGCTGGTAGATGGAAGGCATGGAGTGGACAGTTCCTTGTCGAGGGTGTTGATGATCTGTGCCGCAATGTTTGGTCCTGAGCGTAGCTGGTGGTGAGAGAGCTTGCCCTGATGCCGGCCAGTCGAGTGCATAACACCGTTACCCGGGAGTGTGCGGCACACGAAAATTTCACTACTATCGTTATATCGTAACAAAATGAAAAGTTTGCAACGGCCGGGGACTTATCCCCAGGCCAGGATTTGGCAATGGCAAGCGCTGGGGTGATATGCAAATCGATCTGGAGGCGGATGGGACGGACGTAGAAGGGCTGCCGCGGTTTCAACAGGCGGCATTTCACGCGCGACGGTTGAAGCGGGTCGGCATAGGCCTGGCAGGAATGGCGGCGGTTGGGCTGGTGCTGAGTTTTTTTGTCGGCGTGTTTGCACCCCAGTCGGTCTGGCCTGCGTTGCTGGCCAACCTGGCCGCGGCATTACTGGTAGTGCTTGCAGGCCTGCAATCGGCCTGGTGGGTGAGTCGTTGGCGACAGCAAGCGCTGGGGACTCGCCAGCCGGCGACGGTTGCAACCGCCGCCAGCACTCCCGGTGAAACCCTTGGCTGGTACGAGCGATTGCTGGAGCGCATCAGTCATCGATGGTTCAGGCTGCTGGCACAGATTGGCGCGCCGACCCTCTGGTTGGCCGGTTGGGCGCTGCTGACACTGCTGAGCATCGAGCAGGTCTGGAACCTGGCGTTGCCCGGCGCGGCGTTGGGACTGTCGGCCAGTGTGGGTGCGGCACTTTTGTTGTTGCTGGCCTTCGGCTTGCTGGTGTTCGAACGTCAGCTGGCCCAGGAAAACCCAGCCGAGTGGCCCGAAGCCGCGCAGCTTGGGCAACTGGTCCGGGTAGCGATCATTTGCATGGTGTTGAGCGCGTTTTGCCTGTTTTTCAGCGCTGAGGCGTCGGTCTGGCCGGTGCGTCTGGCGGTGTTGATCGGCCTGTTGCCAGGTTTGGTGGCGGCCGAATTTCTGCTGCGCGCCTTGTTGTCATTGTTCAGCCCGCGCCGTGAACAGCTTGAACCACGGCTGCTGGCGCAGAGTTTTGTCGCCGATATGCTGCGCTGGCCACCGCAACCTTTGCTCGCGTTGCAGCACGAACTGCACAACCGCTTTGGCATCGACCTCAGGCAGATCTGGGCCTTCAGCTACATGCGCCGGGCCTTTTTGCCGGTGTTGTTGGTGGTGCTGGTGGTCGGCTGGCTGCTGACCGGGATTCACGAAGTTCCGCTGCAAGGGCGAGGCATTTACGAACGATTCGGAAAACCGGTGGAAGTCTTCGGGCCAGGACTGCACGCCGGATTGCCCTGGCCGTTGGGCCGCGTACTGAGCGTCGAGAATGGCGTGGTGCATGAGTTGGCCACCAGTGGGGAAACGTCTGTCGCAGTACCGCCCGAGCCGGCGGAAGGCCCCGCGCCGTTGATCGCCAATCGGCTGTGGGATGCCAGCCATGTCAATGACAAATCTCAGGTTATCGCCAGCAGCCGCGCCGACAAACAAAGCTTTCAGATCGTCAACATGGACGTGCGTTTTGTCTACCGCATCGGCCTGACCGATCAGGCGGCGTTGGCGGCAACCTACAACAGCGCCGATGTGCCGAGCCTGATTCGCGCCACCGCCAGCCGGATTCTGGTTCACGATTTCGCTTCGCGGACCCTCGACGGTTTGCTGGGGGAGGATCGTCAGGGGCTTGCCGAGGAGATCGGCCACGCCGTGCAGGCTGACTTGCAGAAGCTCAACAGTGGTGTGGAAATTCTCGCCACTGTAGTTGAAGCGATCCATCCGCCGGCGGGTGCCGCCAACGCTTACCACGGTGTGCAGGCAGCGCAGATTGGCGCTCAAGTATTGATATCCCGTGAGCGCGGAGCGGCCAGCGAACAGACCAATCAGGCGCAGTTGCAGGCCAGTATTGCCCGCGATCAAGCGGTGGCCATCGCCCATGAAATCAGCGCCACCGCCCAGGCTGCCGAACGGCGTTTTGCCGCCGAGCAAAAGGCTTATGCCGTCGCCGGCCAGGCTTTTGTGCTGGAGCAATATTTCAGTCAGCTGACCTTCGGCCTGGCTAACGCCAGGCTGCTGGTTCTTGATCATCGACTCGGCGCCAACGGTGCGCCGACCATCGATCTACGCACTTTCACGCTACCGGCTGACCCTGCGGCGCCGGGTAAATCCGTTCAGTCAGGAACCGCCCAATGAGCCAGCCACATTCCCACGATCAGCATGAGCATCCTGACCATAGCGGCCACGAGCATGGGCACCGTCACGGCCACCACCATCATCACCATGGCGAACCGCAGGAGGTCGGGCCTTTTCCCTGGCGGCGCATGGCCTGGGCGGCGGTGCTGGTGTTGTTTGCCATCGCCGCGGCGAGCCTGGTGCAAGTGCGTTCCGGCGAGGCGACGGTGATCACCCGCTTTGGTAACCCGTCGCGGGTGCTATTGGAACCTGGTCTCGGCTGGCGCTGGCCAGCACCCTTCGAGGCGGCGATCCCGGTGGATCTACGGTTGCGCACCACCTCCAGCGGCTTGCAGGACGTCGGTACTCGCGATGGTTTGCGAATCATTGTGCAGGCCTACGTGGCGTGGCAGGTCCAGGGCGACCCGGACAATGTGCAGCGCTTTATGCGCGCGGTGCAGAATCAGCCGGACGAAGCGGCGCGCCAGATTCGAACCTTTGTCGGCTCAGCATTGGAAACCACGGCCAGCAGTTTCGACTTGGCGAATCTGGTAAATACCGACGCCAACCAGGTCCGTATTGCCGACTTCGAAGCGCAGTTGCGCAAGCAGATCGATCAGCAACTACTGACCACCTACGGCGTGCGGGTACTGCAAGTGGGTATCGAACGGCTGACCCTGCCATCCGTGACCTTGACCGCCACCGTCGACCGCATGCGTGCCGAGCGCGAAACCATCGCCACTGAGCGCACGGCGATCGGCAAACGGGAAGCGGCACAGATTCGTTCGGCCGCCGAGCGTGATGCGCGAATCATGCAAGCCGATGCCACGGTGAAAGCAGCCGATATCGAAGCGCAATCGCGAGTCGAAGCCGCACAGATTTACGGCCGCGCTTACGCAGGTTCGCCGCAGTTGTATAACTTGCTTCGCTCATTGGACACCTTGGGCACTGTGGTCACTCCGGGTACCAAACTGATTTTGCGCACCGATGCGGCGCCATTCCGGGTGTTGGTTGATGGGCCGCCGAGTCTCGGCACCAAGGCCGAGTCGCAACCATGAATAAGGTTCCACGTGGAACAAATGCAGTCGACAGCCCGTGGATTCAGGCTGGCCGTTTGACCTTCCTCGCGCTGTACGCGGTGACGGTATTGGCGGCGCTGGCTTGGGCGTTCTCCAACGTAAGGCAAATCGATCCGCAGAATCGGGCGGTGGTATTGCAGTTCGGCGCCTTGGACCGAATTCAGAACGCCGGATTGTTGTTGGCCTGGCCGCGCCCGTTTGAGCAGGTGGTGTTGTTACCGGCAGCCGATCGGGTGATCGAGCGCCGGGTAGAAGACCTGCTGCGCTCCGACGCCGCACTGCAGGGCGATCGAGTGGCGAGTTTCGCCACGCCACTAAGTGATGCCCTGGCCGGTTCCGGTTACTTGCTGACGGGTGATGCCGGTGTGGTGCAACTGGATGTGCGCGTCTTCTATAAAGTTACCGAGCCCTATGCGTTCGTACTGCAAGGCGAACATGTGTTACCGGCACTGGATCGGCTGGTAACCCGCAGTGCAGTGGCGCTGGCCGCCGCGCGAGATCTGGACACTATTCTGGTGGCGCGCCCCGAGTTGATCGGTGCGGACAGCCAGGCCGCCGAGCGTCGCGAGCGACTGCGTGGCGACCTGGTGCGTGGGATTAACCAGCGCCTGGCCGAGTTGACCGCAACTGGACAGGGTTTGGGAATCGAGGTGGCGCGGGTCGACGTGCAATCGAGTTTGCCCGGCCCCGCAGTGAACGCCTTCAACGCCGTGCTGACCGCCAGTCAACAGGCTGACAAAGCCGTGGCAAATGCGCGAACCGACGCAGAAAAACTCACCCAGACTGCCACCCAGCAAGCCGACCGTGCCTTGCAAGTTGCCCACGCACAGGCTAGTGAGCGTCTGGCGAAAGCCTCGGCGGACACCGCGACGGTGCTGAGCCTGAGCCAAGCGCAGCAGAAGGGCACCGACCCGGAAATACTCCTGCGAATCTACCGCGAGCGTCTGCCGAAAATCCTTGGCCAAGCCGGGTCGGTGACTATGGTCGATCCTAAAGACGATACGCGCCTGATCATCCAGGGAGCTGAACAATGACTGTCCAATCCGCTGCCGCGCAGCCTGCGGTGAGCATGCTGACTTCTGTCGAGCAACGCAGTGCCGCACGTCAATTGACCCTGGCCATGCTCGCCTTCGGCTTGCTGGGCCTGGGTCTGGTATGGCGCTGGTGGGCGCC
The DNA here is from genome assembly GCF_902497895.1 of Pseudomonas fluorescens. Taxonomy (GTDB): domain Bacteria; phylum Pseudomonadota; class Gammaproteobacteria; order Pseudomonadales; family Pseudomonadaceae; genus Aquipseudomonas; species Aquipseudomonas fluorescens_BP. The sequence goes on along the minus strand of NZ_CABVHQ010000017.1, from coordinate 19,993 downwards.
GCAGCAAAACGGCGTCAGCCAGTTGCTGCTGGGTTTTGCCTCGCTGCTGGTGGCCGTGCCGGTGATGCGTTCGGCCTGGTACAGCCTGCGTTACCCGAGTCTGCACGGCATCACCGATCAGTTGATCGCACTGGCGATGATGGGCGCTTGGGCCACGGGTGATCTGCTGACCGCGGCCTTGCTGCCGATCATCATGATCTTCGGTCACGTGCTGGAAGAGCGCAGCGTAATCGGTTCCCAGGAAGCCATTCATGCCCTGGGCAAATTGACTCGCAGCCATGCGCGGCAAGTGCAGGCCGACGGCACGATTATCGAAGTGGACAACGCCACGCTCAAGACCGGAGACCAGGTGGAAGTGCGCGCCGGTGATCGGGTGCCGGCCGATGGTGTGGTGCTTTCCGGGCAAGCCAGCCTCGATACGGCGCCCATCACCGGGGAGTCGGTGCCGCTGGAGGCGAGTGTCGGTATGCAAGTGTTCGGCGGGGCGATCAATCTCGATGGCTTGCTGCGGATTGAAGTCACCCGCACCGGTACTGAATCGACGTTGGGCAAAGTCATCGCCCTGATGCAAAGCGCCGAACGTTCGAAGCCGCCGATCACTCGTTTGCTTGAACGTTATGCCGGCAGCTACATGGTGCTGGTCTTGCTGCTGGCGGCGGTCACCTGGTTTATCAGCAACGATGCCCAGGCGATGTTGGCGGTGTTGGTGGCGGCCTGTCCTTGCGCCCTGGTGTTGTCGGCGCCGGCCACGGCAATTGCCGGGATCGCCGTAGCGGCGCGCCACGGGATTCTGATTCGCAGCTCGGCGTTTCTCGAAGAGCTGGCGGACCTGACTTCGCTGGTGGTCGACAAGACGGGAACCCTGACCTTTGGCACCCTGCGTTTGCAGTCGATCGACAGCCCGTTCGAGGATCGCAGCCCATTGCTGAGGCTGGCAGCCAGCCTTGGCTCTGCCAGCAGCCATCCAGTTAGCCGGGCGTTGGCCGGGTTGGTGACGCAGGAGCATTTTCTGCTGCTGTGGGATATTCGTGAGCGCCAGGGTTTGGGCGTGGTTGCGCAGACCGAGCAGGGCGAGGCAGCACTCGGCCGCCCGGAGCTGTTTGCCCAACTGGCGATTGCCACGTCTGCCGTGCCTGAGCATGACGGACCTATCGCCGGGCTGGCGCTGGACGGGCAATTTCTTGGCTGGCTGTTGCTGGCGGACAGCATCAAACCCGAGGCACGCCACGCCCTGAGCGAGCTGCGTGCACTGGGCCTGGGGCGGCAATTGCTGCTCACCGGTGATAGACAAAGCGTGGCCCATAGCCTGGCTCGTGAAGTGGGGATCAGCGATGTCGAAGCCCAGGCCTTGCCCGAGGACAAGCTCAACCGGGTCCTGGAAGAAATCCACAGCGGTTTTCGGCCGATGGTGGTCGGAGATGGGATCAACGACTCGTTGGCCCTCAAGGCCGGGGTCGTCGGTGTGGCCATGGGCGCGGGCGGTGCGGACATCGCGTTGGCCTCGGCCGATATTGTCCTGATCGGCAGCGACCTGCGACGCTTGGGCACCTGCGTGCGCTTGAGTCGCCAGTGTCGGCAGACGCTGCAAGTCAACGTGATCATCGGTCTAGGTTGGACCCTGGCGATTGTCGCGTTTGCCGCATTCGGTTGGTTGGGGGCTGCGGGGGCAATGATTGCGGCAGTGCTGCACAACCTCAGCACCTTGTTGGTGTTGGGCAACGCGGGACGGTTGCTGCGTTTTCAGGAGCCGTTGCTCAAGCTCCAGGAGGAGGTCTGATACTGTGGCATGTAACACCGTTTCACAGCCTGAACACCGTTGAAGCGCAGGGCGGTGATCAGGGGCCCGGCACTTTTTCGAACTGTACAGCGAGTTGGCAGTCTCTTGTGAAGAGGGTGTGCTACGACAGACTGTAACCTGGCTGAAACAGTGGAGTTAGGACGGTTTGATCAGCCTCGCGGGCCATAGAGAAAGGCTATGAGTTCGATAGCCGGCTAATTTTTCTGGATGGTCTACCCTCACATCAGATGTTCTGAAACAAGGGGACTTCCCATGGTCGCGCATCTTCCACCGGCCTTACAGAATCTGCAGTTACCGTTACGCCTCAGACTCTGGGATGGTCATGAGTTCAATCTGGGCCCGACACCCAGCGTCACCATTGTGGTCAAGGATCCACAAATGGTTGCCCAGTTCACCCATCCCAGCCTGGATTTGCTGGGCAGCGCTTTCGTTGAGGGCAAACTGGAACTCGAAGGCTCGATCCATGACGTGATTCGAGTGTGCGATGCGCTGAGCCAAGCCCTTTTGGATGAGAATGACGATAATCAGCCGGTGCGCTCCGAGCACGACAAAGCCACCGATGCGGCGGCCATCTCCTATCACTACGATCTGTCCAATGCCTTCTATCAGCTCTGGCTCGATAGCGACATGGTCTATTCCTGCGCCTATTTCGAGACCGGCAGCGAGACGCTCGAACAAGCTCAGCAAGCCAAGTTTCGTCACCTGTGCCGCAAACTGCGTCTGCAACCCGGTGAGTATCTGCTGGATGTCGGTTGCGGTTGGGGCGGGCTGGCGCGCTTCGCGGCCCGGGAATTCAGCGCGAAGGTATTTGGTATCACCCTGAGCAAGGAACAATTGGCCCTGGCTCGCGAGCGGGTGGCGGCCGAGGGCCTGGAAGATCAGGTCGAACTGCAGCTGCTCGATTACCGTGACCTGCCTCAGGACGGTCGTTTCGACAAGGTGGTGAGTGTCGGCATGTTCGAGCATGTGGGTCACGCGAACCTGGCGCAGTACTGCAAGACTCTGTTCGGCGCGGTGCGCGAGGGCGGGCTGGTGATGAACCACGGGATCACCGCCAGGCACACCGACGGTCGGCCAGTCGGGCGGGGCTTCGGTGAATTCATCGGACGTTATGTATTCCCCAACGGCGAGCTGCCGCATCTGTCGATGATCTCGGCCGAGATCAGCGAGGCCGGGCTGGAAATCGTCGACGTCGAAAGCCTGCGTCTGCATTACGCGCGCACCCTGGACCATTGGAGCGAGCGTCTGGAGGACAATCTGGAGGCCGCCGCGAAACTGGTGCCGGAGCAAGCGCTACGCATTTGGCGGCTGTACCTGGCGGGGTGCGCCTACGCGTTCGCCAGGGGCTGGATCAATCTGCACCAGATCCTCGCGGTAAAAACCCACACCGACGGTAGCCATGAACTGCCGTGGACTCGCGACGATATCTACATCCCTTAAAGGATTGGCGATATGAGCCGGGCGACCCGCATGCCCAGTTGTTGCAGGCGGCGAGTGTCCCGGCTTTCGCCTTTGGCAATCTCGTGTGCCAGGGCAAAGTCAGCGTTGAGCATGATCTCCACCTCGGCGGCGAATTGGCTGTCGACGGTCAGCAGCATCACTTCGAAGTTGAGCCGGAATGAACGATTGTCCAGATTCGCGCTGCCGATGGCGCTGATTTCGCTGTCGATCAGCACCACCTTCTGGTGCAGGAAACCTGGCTGATAACGAAACACCCGCACCCCGGCCCGCACCGCTTCGAAAGCGAAGAGACTGGAGGCTGCGTAGACGATGCGGTGATCTGGCCGCGAGGGCAGCAGAATCCGCACATCCACACCGCGCAATACCGCCAGGCGCAGGGCGGCGAACACTGCTTCGTCGGGAATGAAATAGGGGCTGGTGATCCAGATCCGCTCGTTCGCGGCATGAATCGCTTCGACAAAAAACAGCGAACAGGTTTCATAAGAGTCGGCCGGGCCGCTGGCCAGCAGTTGGCAAAGCACGCCGGCGTCTGGATAGGTGTCCGGCAGGATCAGCGGTGGCAGTTGGCGTGCCGCCCAGAACCAGTCTTCGGCGAACGACTCCTGCATGCAGGCCACCACCGGGCCAGTGACTGCTATATGGGTGTCGCGCCAGGGTGCCAGAGGCGGTTTCTGCCCCATGTATTCGTCGCCGACGTTGTGCCCACCCACAAATCCGAGCAGGCCATCAACCACAACAATTTTACGGTGGTTGCGGAAGTTGACCTGGAAGCGATTGAGCCAACCACTGCGGGTGGCAAAGGCTTTGACCTGTACGCCGGCATCACGCAGCGGCTGAACATAGCTGTGGGGCAGGGAGTGACTGCCGATGCGGTCGTAGAGCACGTAGATTGCCACGCCTTCGGCGGCTTTCGCCTTCAACAAGGCCTGCAGGCGACGACCGAGCTGGTCGTCGTGGATGATAAAGAACTGGATCAATACCGCTTGCCGAGCGTTACCAATAGCCTCGAATATCGCCGTGAACGTGGCTTCGCCGTTGATCAGCAGGCGGACCTGATTATTCGCCAGGCACGGCATGCGTCCAAGTTTGGGCATGGCTCGCAGCGAGGCATAGGCCTTTGAGGCGCGGGCGGCCAGCGCTTCTTCGACCCAAGGGCGCCAGTTCAGGTCGGCAATGGCTTTGCGCATCTCTTCGTTGGCCTGGCGCCTGGCCTTGATATAGGCATCGAAAGTACTTCGGCCGAAGACCAGATAGGGGATAAGTGTCAGATAAGGAATGAACAGCAGTGACATGGCCCAGGCAATTGCGCCTTGGGCGGTGCGGACGGTGAACACCGCATGGATGGCGGCGATCGTGCCCAGCGAGTGAATAATGGCGATCAGATAACCGAAAACATGCGGGCCAAAATAATCCATGGGGGCAGCCTGACTCCTGAAGATTCTAAGCTTAACAGACCATGTTCCACGGCGAATGTCGCTATTTAATTCAGCATGCAACCCAAGTAGATTGTTGACGTCTAACAGCCACTATTCTCTAGGAGTTACTCGATGAACGTTCATCTGCTGGGTTTGGCCATGGCTGTTGGTTTGTCGCTTCCTGTGGCCGCTCAGGCCCAGATGCTGCAGCCAGGTTTGTGGGAATTGACTTCGAGCAATATGAAAGTCGATGATCAGAATCTGCCGGATCTACAAATGATCCTGGGCCAGGTACAGAGCCAGATGACCCCGGAACAACGGGCCATGCTCGAGAAGCAGGGCATCACCATGGGCGGCAAAGGCATTCGGGTCTGCCTGACTCCGGAACAGGTCAAGTCCGACAGCATTCCGTTGCAGGACCCGCAATCGGGTTGCAAACAGGAAGTCACCGAGCGTCTGGGTAACCAGTGGAAATTCCGCTTCAGCTGCCCGAAAGCCCAGGGTACCGGCGTGGCCAGCTTCCTTAGCGACCGAGAGTTTACGACCAAGGTCAACGGCACCTTCAATGCCACCGGCATCCAGCAGAAGGGCAGCCTGGATACCCGCGCGGTGTGGATGGGGCAGGATTGCGGGACAGTTAAACCAAGAGCCTAAAAGATTCGCGGGCAAACCCGCTCCCACAGCATTCGCATAATACCTGTGGGTGCGGGCTTGCCCGCGAATACGTCAGATCAGGCACCGTAAAAATCACTGAATAACCTTGGCTTCCCGGCTCAGCCGCTCACACACATATTCAACACCCATCTGCCGAAAATCCTCCCTAACGCATAAACCTCAGCGGCAAACCCTGGCAGCCGTCATAGAGACGATTGGCGTGCCAGGCAATTTGCCCCGAGACCAATGTCGTACTGACGCTGTGGCGAAAGCGCCGCTCGGCAAAGGGCGTCCAGCCGCATTGGGCGAGGATCGGTTGCCGGGCGACAGCCTTCCCATCGGGCTCGGCTTTGATCAACACCAGATCGGCCCAATAGCCTTCACGCAGGTAACCGCGGTCGGGAATGGCGAACAGGTCGGCGACCCGATGGCTGGTTTTTGCCACCAGGGTGGTCAGCGGCAGAAGTTGATCGGCCACCAGTTCCAGCAGCGCGGGGAGGGCGTGTTGCACCAGCGGTAAGCCGGAAGGTGCCTGGCTGTAGGGCAGCTGTTTCTCGGCCCAGGTGTGAGGCGCGTGGTCGCTGCCGATCACGTCCAGGCGATTGCCCAGCAAGGCCTGGCGCAAGGCATCGCGATCGGGCTGGGGCTTGATCGCCGGGTTGCACTTGATCAGGTTGCCGAGGCTTTGGTAGTCGCGATCATCGAACAGCAAGTGGTGCAGACAGACCTCGGCGGTGATGCGTTTCTCGGCTAGCGGTTTGTCTTCGAACAGGGCCAGCTCGCGAGCGCTGGTCAGGTGCAGAACGTGCAGCCGAGTGCCGTGCCGCCTGGCCAGTTCCACGGCCATCGAGGAGGAGCGAAAGCACACCTCGGCATTGCGAATCAGCGGATGGGCTCCCGCTGGAATGGCCTCGCCGAACAGTTCCCGCAGATTGCTTTCGTTGGCCCGGATGCTAGGTGTGTGCTCTCGCAATGGGCGAGCAGGATAGTCGGTACTTCGGCGAACAGTCGCTCGAGAATCCGTGGATCGTCCACCAGCATGTTGCCGGTGGAAGCGCCCATGAAGACTTTCACCCCGGCCACTGAACAGGGATCGAGGGCGGCGATAATGTCGAGGTTGTCGTTGCTGACGCCGAAGTGAAAGCCGTAGTTGGCCACTGAGCTGATAGCCGCGCGGCGCTTCTTGTCGGCCAGTGCGGCGAGAGTCAGAGTCGCCGGGTGGGTGTTAGGCATGTCCATGAAACTGGTGATACCACCGGCCACGGCGGCCCGCGATTCGGTGTAAAAACTGCCCTTGTCCGGCGCGCCCGGATCGCGGAAATGCACCTGGTCATCGATCATGCCCGGTAACAACCATTGGCCCTCGGCATCGATTTCCATCGCCGCGCTTTCACCTTCGATGCTGCGGGCAATCTTCACGATGCGCCCGTGGTCCACCAGTAGATCACCCTCGAATTCACGGCCTTCGTTGACCAATCGGGCGTTGCGAATCAGCACACTGCTCATGGTCAAAACTCGTTCTGCAGAGCTTTGTAGCCGCGTACCAGATCGACGTTGGTCCGTGCTACGTCTTCGGAAAATTCCGAAGCACTGACGCTGACGGGAGGGAACTGCGAGAGGTCGGTCTTGGGCCCGATGCGGGTGGTCGAGGGTACGTAGAAGTCTTCGGGCAAATCACGACCGTCGACCACCGAGTTGTGCCGCACTACGCAACCGTCGCCCACCGCGCAGTTGAACAGCACGCTGTTGAAACCGATGAACACCCGGTTGCCGACGGAGCATGGGCCGTGAACGATGGAGCGGTGGGCGATGGAACTGAACTCGCCGATGCTCACTGCCGCTCCGGATTTGGAGTGGATCACCACCCCGTCCTGGATATTTGAATTGGCACCGATGGTGATCGGTTCCATCTTGCCGCAGGCGTCGACTTCATCGGCGCGAATCACTGCGTAAGGGCCGACGAAGACGTTCTCGCCGATTACCACCTTACCGCAGATGATCGCTGTTTTATCCACATAGGCGGACTCGGCGATCACTGGCAGATCACCCGACGGGTTTTTGCGAATCATCAGTTGAGTTCCTCTTTGGCAGCGCTGATGACTTGCACCGCGCCGTCACGAATGGCGTTGTAAAAGCAGTTCGGCCGTCCGGTGTGACAGGCCGGACCTTGCTGATCGACCAGCAACAGCACCGCATCACCGTCGCAGTCGAGGCGGGCTTCGATCAGCCGTTGGCGGTGGCCGGAAGTCTCGCCCTTGCGCCACAGCTGTTGACGCGAGCGTGACCAGTAGCAAACCTGGTGGCTAGCCAGGGTTTCAGCCAGCGCCTTGCGATTCATCCAGGCGAGCATCAGCACCTCGCCGCTGTCATGTTGCTGGGCGATGGCGGCGATCAATCCATCGCTGTTCCACGGCAACGCATCGAGCACCCCGGTGAGGGGCCAGCGACTGCCAACAGCGGCGCTTTCCAGGTCCTGCATCGACAGCCGCGGGCACTTGATCATGGTTTGCTCAAGGCCTCGTACAGGGTGTTGAGGTTGTATTCGAACAACCCGACAAAGGTGCTGGCCGGACCTTCAGCGGCGAGGGCGTCGGAGTACAAGGTGCCGCCGATATGCGCGCCGCTCTCTTCGGCAATTTGCTTGAGCAGGCGTGCGTCTTTGATGTTCTCCATGAACAGCGCTTTGACCTTGGCCTGACGGATCTGGGTGATCAGCGCAGCGACTTCGGAGGCCGAGGGGTCATGCTCGGTGGACAGTCCTTGAGGCGCCATGAAGTCGATGCTGTAGGCCTGGCCGAGATAACCGAAAGCATCGTGGGAGGTGACGATCTTGCGGTTGCCCGGGGGCAGGGAACCGAGCTTGGCCTTGGCTTCGGCCAGCAGACGGTAGATCTGTTTCAGGTAGGCCTGGCTGTTGCGTTCGTAGTCGGCCTTGTTTGCTGGATCAACCGCGATCAGCGCCTTGTTGATGTTGCTCACATAGAGCTCGGTGTTCGCCAGGTTGTGCCAGGCGTGTGGGTCGGCAATGGTCGCGCCGTGCTCATCCAGGATCCGCGGGATGACGCCATGGCTGGCGCTGATCACCGGGGTTTTGGTCTCGGTGCTGGTGACCAGGCGATCCAGCCAAGGCTCGAAACCCAGACCATTTTTGATGATCAGCCTGGCTTTGAGCAGCGACTTGGCGTCGTCCGGAGTGGGCTCATAGGTATGGGCGTCGGTGTCCGGCCCGACCAGGTTGGTGATCTGGATATGCTCGCCGCCGACCTGCCGGGTCATGTCGGCGAGGATGCTGAAGCTGGTGACCACCTGCAGCTTCTCGGCTGCCAATAGCGACAACGGCAGCAGCAGGCTGAACAGCACGAGTAGAGCGCGCATCGAGTAACACCTCATCGGGATGTGAGCAAAGGCGGGCGGCGCAGCAAGCCGTGCACCGGACCGAACACCACGGACAGCAAATACAATGCGCCAGCCACCAGCACGATGACCGGACCGCTGGGCAGCGAGTAGTAGAACGAGAGCAACAGGCCGAGCCATACCGAGAGGCAACCGAGCATCGCGGCGATGGCCATCAGCACCGGCAGGCGTCTGCTCCAGAAACGCGAAGCCGCTGCCGGCAACATCATCAAACCGACCACCATCAGTGCGCCGATGGCCTGGAAACCGATCACCAGATTCAGCACCACCAAGGTCAGAAACAATCCATGTGCCAGTGGCCCGAGACGGCTGACGGTTTGCAGGAATAGCGGGTCGAGGGTATCCAGCAGCAGTGGCTTATAGATCGCCGCCATGGCGATCAGGCTGAATCCAGAAACCCAGAGCATGCCGGTCAGAGTCGGTCCATCGACGGCGAGGGCAGAGCCGAATAGCAGGTGCAGCAGGTCCAGGCGTTTGCCGGCCATGCCGAGAATCAGCACACCGCTGGCCAGGGAAATCGGGTAGATCGCCGCGAGGCTGGCGTCTTCTCGCAGGCCGGTACGACGAGTGATCCACGCCGCGAGCCCGGCCATGCTCAGGCCAGCGCCGAGGCCGCCAATGGTCAGCGCTGGCAGACTCAAACCGGCGAACCAGAAGCCCAAGGCGGCGCCGGGCAAGATCCCGTGAGCCACTGCATCGCCGATCAGGCTCATGCGTCGCAGGATCAAAAACACGCCAAGCGGGGCAGTGCTGCAGGCCAATACCAGACCGCCGAGCAAGGCTCGATGCATGAACACGAACTCGTGGAACGGTGACCAAAGTTGGGCGGCGGCGACCATTACGCCACCTGCGTCAAAGGCTGTTGTGAGATCAGTTCGACACTGGGCGCGAGCACGCAGCCGCTGCTTTTGATCAGCAGTGTATGAGGGATCTGTTGGCGCACAGCGGCCAGGTCATGGCAGACGACGAGCAGCGTTCGACCTTCGGTATGCCAGGCATGAATGTGTTTCCAGAGCAGTGCCTGGCCGAGTTCGTCGAGGGCAGCATGGGGTTCGTCAAGCAATAGCAGCGGCGCTTGGGTCAGACTCAAACGGGCGAGCAGGGCGCGTTGCAATTCACCGCCGGACAAGGCCATCAATGGCCGATGTTCCAGCCCGCTCAAGCACCAGTCTTCCAGCGCGGCTTGCAGGCGTCGGCTGCGGATCTGTGGTGCTTGTTTGCTACCCCAGAAACCAGCCGCCACCAACTCTTGAAGACTGATGGGGAACAGTCGATCCAGATGCTGTTGTTGCGGCAGAAAAGACAGACTGCCGCGCCGTGGAACCTCCAATTCGACTTTGCCGGCCAAGGGCTTCTGCAACCCGGCGATGACTTTAAGCAGACTGCTTTTGCCTGAACCATTGGCACCAATCACTGCAGTCAGGCTGCCGCTGGCCAGCTCGAAGGTAACCGGGGGAGTGAGAGGCCGGCTGGGCGCACCCCAACGCAAGCCAGCGCAGCGGATCATGGCGTCCCCCAGTTCCAGCGGCTTTCGGCCACGGCGTCGTGAGCGTGCAAGCTTTCGGCATGGACAACGCGCAGGTGGAAAGCATTGATTCCTGGTGACCTTTTCAAAGCCAGGTTCAGACGTCGGGCCGCGTCTTCGCAGAACATCAGGTTCTGACCATTGGCCAAGGCAAAGGCTTGTTCGTCAGCGCGTTTGACTGCGGTTTGAACGGCAGTGCCGAGGGCGGCTTCCGCGTCGTTGATCACGGCGATCAGTGGCAAACCTTCCAGATAGTCGTCCAAACGCAGTTGTAACTGCGCACTGCTTCGCTGGCTATGGGGCGTCGCAACGATCCCTTTAGAAGAGCCGAGCCAAGCCAGAACGTCGGCGTGCTGCAACGCTTTGTTGGCAAAGTCATCGACAAATTGCTGCTGAATCAGCTGTCTCGAAAGGGCGGCTGAGCAGGGGCAAGTCGAGGAATAAGTAACCTCGATTTTTAGTTCCACGTGGAACATTGTGTTTTTCAGCCGCGCTTCAATGCTCACCGGATAGGTTTTCCAACCGGCCAAGGGGCTGACCAAGGCGGGTCGTTTCAGCAGCAGATCGGTGTGGATTCGCAGATAGGCGCTGCTGGCCAACCCGTCATGACTGTCGAGAAAACGTTGCAGCACCTGACGCAAAAGCAGCGGTGTGAGGTTCTCCAGTTCGAGCATTTCCAGCGCCAGATACAGCCGTGACATATGAATCCCGCGCGCCTCGCCATCGTCGAGGCTGACGCCCGCATCCGCTTTGGCGCTGATGCGCTGGCCATCGATCAACACCGGTAAAGCAATGCCGCACATGCCCACCCATTCGAGTGGCAAGGTTTGGCGTGAGGCCTGCGCGGCGATATCCGGCAGAGTCAGCGCGTTCATGGGCAAGTCCATCGTTGTAGGTGAATTATAATGTTATACTATAACATCAGCGAAAGCATTAAGAGCTGCGCGAACGTCATCAACGGCGTTTTACCAGCCACATCTGATGAGGAATACCTGATGCCCAATCGCCTTCCCGTTACCGTGTTGTCGGGCTTTCTCGGCGCCGGTAAAAGCACGCTGCTCAACTACATCCTGCGCAATCGCGACAATCTTCGAGTGGCGGTGATCGTCAACGATATGAGCGAAATCAACATCGATGGCAGTGAGGTTCAGCGCGATGTCACGCTCAATCGCGCCGAAGAAAAGCTCATCGAGATGAGCAACGGCTGCATTTGCTGCACCCTGCGCGAAGACTTGCTGGAGGAAGTCAGCAAGCTCGCCAAGGAAGGTCGTTTCGATTATCTGCTGATCGAGTCCACCGGGATTTCCGAGCCGTTGCCGGTGGCGGAAACCTTCACTTTTCGCGACGAAGATGGTCAGAGTCTGGCCGACATTGCCCGGCTCGACACCATGGTCACGGTGGTTGATGGCATGAACTTCCTGCTCGACTACCAGGCCGCCGAGAGCCTCGCCTCTCGCGGTGAAACCCTGGGCGAAGAGGACGAGCGTTCGATCACCGACCTGCTGATCGAGCAGATCGAGTTCGCCGACGTGATACTGATCAGCAAGATCGATTTGATCAGCAGCAGCGACCGCCAGGAGCTGATCGCTATCCTCGAGCGGCTTAATTCCCAGGCAGAGATCATTCCCATGGTGATGGGTGAAGTGCCGTTGAAGAAGATCCTGAATACCGGGCGTTTCGATTTCGAGCGTGCCGCTCAGGCTCCGGGCTGGCTGCAGGAGCTGCGCGGTGAACATGTGCCGGAAACCGAGGAATACGGCATTGCCTCGACGGCCTATCGAGCGCGGCGACCCTTTCATCCCCAGCGTTTTTACAGCTTCATCGATCGCCCCTGGGTGAACGGCAAACTGTTACGCTCCAAGGGCTTTTTCTGGCTGGCCAGCAAGCATCAGGACGCCGGTAGCTGGTCCCAGGCCGGGGGGCTGATGCGCCATGGATTTGCCGGGCGCTGGTGGCGATTCGTGCCGAAACCACAGTGGCCGCAGGACCAGGAAAGCACCTCGGCGATCATGGAAAACTGGATGGCGGCCACCGGTGATTGCCGTCAGGAACTGGTGTTCATCGGTCAGAACATCGACTTCACCCAGCTAACCGAAGAGCTCGACAACTGTCTGCTGACTGATGACGAAATGGCCTTGGGCGTGGAAGGCTGGCGACTAATGATCGATCCTTTCGGGCCTTGGCATGAAGAGGAGGCGGCTTGATGTTACGTCAGCTGCAGAACCCTGTGGGAGCGGCGGTGCGGCGATCCGACTTGCCCACGAAGACAATCCTGCTCCCGGTACAGCCCCAGCGGCAGAAACCCCGTCAAGTTCACGGTGAAAATCCCGAGGTCCTCACCCAAATACTCGAAGACAACGTCAATCTCGCCCTCTGGCAGCGCCAGTTACCTGTTCATATCGCCGACTTCGGCGCCTTGCTGCTGTCCCTCGACCAGCCCTTGGCGGAATCGCTGTCACTGGAACTGGAGAGTGATGATGCGCAGCCAAACCTGCGCGGCCTTGCCTCGGGCTTCAGTGATCTTGAGGGTTACCAAGGCTTCATCGCCGACGTCTCCTGGCTGGTCAGCGCCTTTGCCTGCTTGCTGGGCGCCAGGTGCATCGGTTTGCGTCTGCGAGTGCTGGACAAGGCCATGTGCCCACGTTTCCACGTCGATCATGTGCCGGTGCGCCTGATCACCACCTATGCCGGCATCGGCAGCCAATGGCTGCGGGAAGGGGCGATGGATCGCCAGCAACTGGGCAAGCCCGATGCCGAGCCCCAGGACGACTCGGAAATTCAGCAAGTCGCCTGCGGTGAAGTGGCCCTGCTCAAGGGTGAGAAATGGCACGGCAACGAAGGCTTCGGTCTGATCCATCGCTCGCCGCAACCGGCCCCGGGTGAGCGTCGGCTGATCCTGACCCTTGACTGGCTGAGCTAGGCGCGCTCAAGGTATCAGCCATTTGCCCTGGCTCTGGCTTTCGCAGAACGGCTGCAAGTACGCTGCATCGGAAGCCACGCCGTAATAGTGAATATCCTGCCGGTAAGGCATATTGGCCACTTGGGCGTTGCTGCAAACGCCGAAGGCGCCGGCAGGACATTGCTCGGTAAACGCAACTTCAACTTTCTGACCGGCCAGTTTGGGCTGGCAGAAGCCGTCGTTGAACAGTTTTTCCGGGATGTTGCGGTTCTGCTGGCAGACTTTGACGTCGAGCCGGTCGGCCTGACTATGGACTACGCAGGCCTGGGCCAGCACCTCGCCGGAGCTGAGCGCCAATAGCAGTGACCAGTAAATCACCCGCATCCTTCACCTCTTTAGAAACCGTTGAACATGCTGCAGAACATTCCTACCCATGTCATTGCCGGGCCGCTTGGCGCCGGGAAGACCAGCCTGATCAAGAACCTGCTGGCGCAGCGGCCAGCCCATGAGCGCTGGGCGGTGCTGATCAATGAGTTTGGTCAGATCGGCCTGGACGCTGCATTGCTGACTCAGGATGCCAATGGTATCGCGCTGGGGGAAGTCGCCGGCGGTTGTTTGTGTTGTGTGAATGGCGCGCCGTTCCAGGTCGGGCTTGGGCGCTTGTTGCGTAAGGCGCGTCCGGACCGACTGTTTATCGAGCCTTCCGGGTTGGGGCATCCGGCACAGCTGCTCAAGCAATTGCGCGATGCGCCGTGGCACGGCGTGTTGGCGGTTCAGCCGTGCGTACTGGTGCTCGATGCCCAGGCACTGGCGGCCGGAAAACCTCTGCCCGCGGCGCAGCAGGAGGCGTTGGCCAGTGCCGGCCTGTTGCTGCTGAACAAGGACGAGCAGCTCAGTGATGCCGATCGCCAGCGGATTATCAAACGGTTACCGGACTGCCCTGTGTACTGGACGCAGCAGGCTGCTTTGCCGCTGGTCGAATTGCCCGGCGTACAGTCTCAAGCAAATGCCGGTGTGGATAACTTCACCGCGCCCACAGGCCTGGCGCAGATGCCCGCAATCTGGACTGATCCTGGACTGCCGATTTGCTTGAGTCAGCAGCAGGAGGGCGGCTGGAGCATCGGCTGGCGCTGGCATCCCAGTCAGCAATTCCAGGCAAGGCAGCTACAGCAATGGCTTGAACACCTCGATTGGAAAAGAGCCAAGCTGGTTATACACAGCACGGACGGCTGGGTTTCTGCCAATGCAGTGGATAGCGCGGACCTGCGCTGGCAGCCCAGCGAGTGGCGGCGTGATTCGCGTATCGAGTTGATTTTCAGCGAGCCGCAGGACGCAGAGGGACTACAAAAGGCTTTGGTAGCGTGCCGTGTAGCGTAGGAGCTGCCGCAGGCTGCGATCTTTTGATCTTTTGATCTCGCATTTGCTTCAACTACGCCACTTATTATGTTCCTGGCGCCACTGGCTCAATTCGATCACTTCGGCACTTGGCGTCGGGGTCTTGACCTCGAACGGGTAGGGCGCCAGCTCGATTTGCGCGCTGTGGGCGCCGAACTGGGTGATGGTGCCGTTGTGGCGCGTTTCGCCGGTCACGGTGAATTCGAAATTATAGATGCGGGCCAGACGCCGACGACCATTGGCGTCCTTGACGAAGCCTATCCGCTTCAACGCCACGTTACCGTCCAGCAACTCGATATCGAGCTTGGCGCAATGCTGCTTGACCCGCTCCAGTGCCCGTTCTCGCAAGCCGTGGTTGTGCCACAGCCAGGCGCCGCCAGTGGCCAGCAACATCAACACGAAGATATTTCCCAGGGTCAGCATGAACGAGCGCTCCAACAAAGTAGTGTCAGCTTAACTGCGTCTTTGGTCTGTCGTACAGGTTGTGTTTAGTCGCATACTGCGCGGCTCGAATTTCAATCGTTTTACGGAAATCTCGCATGAAACGTACACCCCATCTGCTCGCCATTCAGTCCCATGTGGTCTTCGGCCATGCCGGTAACAGCGCCGCGGTGTTTCCGATGCAGCGAGTCGGGGTGAATGTCTGGCCGCTCAATACTGTGCAGTTCTCCAACCATACTCAATACGGTCAGTGGACGGGAGAGGTATTGGCGCCGCAACAGATTCCGGCGCTGGTGGAAGGGATCGCGGCGATCGGCGAGTTGGGTAACTGCGATGCGGTGTTGTCCGGTTACCTGGGCAGCGCGGCTCAAGGGCGGGCGATCCTCACGGGGGTGGCGCGGATCAAGGCGATCAATCCCAAGGCTTTGTACCTGTGCGACCCGGTGATGGGGCATTCGGAAAAAGGCTGCAGCGTGCCGGCCGAGGTCAGTGACTTCCTGCTGGAAGAAGCCGCGGCGATGGCTGACTTCATGTGCCCGAATCAACTGGAACTGGACAGCTTCTCCGGGCGCAAGCCGAAGTCGTTGTTCGACTGCCTGGCCATGGCGCGAGCGCTGTTGGCCCGCGGCCCCAAGGCGGTGCTGGTCAAGCATCTGGATTATCCCGGCAAGCTGGCGGACTGCTTCGAGATGTTGCTGGTAACCGCCGAGGGCAGTTGGCATCTGCGTCGGCCACTGCTGGCCTTTCCGCGCCAACCGGTGGGCGTCGGCGACCTGACGTCCGGTCTGTTCCTGGCTCGGGTGCTGTTGGGCGACAGCCTGCTGGCGGCCTTCGAATTCGCCGCCGCGGCGGTGCACGAAGTGCTGCTGGAAACCCAGGCGTGTGCCAGCTACGAGCTGGAGCTGGTACGCGCCCAGGACCGGATTGCCCATCCGCGAGTGCGGTTCGAGGCGATGGCGATCAGCCTCTAACCTGAGTCAATCAGATCTCAAGTCTGGCGATCACCTTGTGGCGAGGGAGCTTGCTCCCGCTGGGCTGCGAAGCGGCCCTAAAACCTGCAAGCCGGTTCTGCCAGGCACACCGCATGTATAGGCATTACGACCGCTGCGCGGCCGAGCGGGGGCAAGCCCCCTCGCCACAGGCTTATCTTCCTTTCTGACTGCCCTCAGGCTCCGCCTTGATGTCCTGATAGCGCTTTTCCAGCTCCTGGCGGATCTCTCGACGCTGCTTGGCCTGGATGAACCGGCGATGATCTTCGCTGGTTACCGGCTGCAGTTGCGGCACGACCGCCGGTTTGCGCTGATCGTCGACCGCGACCATGGTGAAAAAACAGCTATTGGTGTGGCGTACCGAGCGCTCGCGAATATTCTCCGTCACTACTTTGATCCCCACCTCCATCGAGGTGTTGCCGGTGTAGTTGACCGACGCGAGGAAGGTCACCAGTTCGCCGACATGGATCGGCTCACGGAAGATCACCTGATCCACCGACAGGGTGACCACGTAGCGGCCGGCATAGCGGCTGGCGCAGGCATAGGCGACTTCGTCGAGGTATTTGAGCAGGGTACCGCCGTGGACATTGCCAGAGAAGTTGGCCATGTCGGGGGTCATCAGTACAGTCATCGACAGCTGGGCGTTTCCGGGTTCCATAGCACACTCACGATTCTAGGCAGGATTGCGGGAGGCACCTCTGCGGGCGCTTGATGACTTTTTCGAAACCATCCTTAACGGGACGCTGCGCTTGTGGCGACCGTCACGTTCGGATCGATCTGTTTCCATATATTGCACCGCCTTACTGCCGGAAGTCGCGGTGTTACCCTTCAAAAGCCCGAGTCGAAGGCATTTCTACCGGGATAAGAGAATTGTATTTGGCTCATTGAGCCCTTTGCGGTCGCTCGGGTGATTGAGCGGCCGCTTCAGCACGCCCCCAAGGAGCCTCACCCCATGCATGCCATCAGTTTCATTCAGGATCTGGCAGTGATCATGTTGGTCGCGGGTGTGGTGACCATTCTTTTTCATCGGCTCAAACAACCGGTGGTGCTCGGTTATATCGTCGCCGGGTTCATCATCGGCCCGCACACCCCGCCGTTCGGATTTATCCACGACGAGCAGACCATCAAAATTCTGGCGGAGCTCGGGGTGATCTTCCTGATGTTCTCTCTGGGCCTGGAATTCAGTCTGCGCAAGTTGTTCAAGGTCGGCGCCACGGCGTTTATCGCGGCCTTTCTCGAAATTGTGACGATGATCTGGATCGGCTATGAGATCGGTCGCTGGTTCGACTGGAACACCATGGACTCGCTGTTCCTCGGCGCGATTCTGGCGATCTCCTCGACCACCATCATCGTCAAGGCACTCAACGACCTGAAGATGAAGAACCAGCGCTTTGCGCAGTTGATCTTCGGTGTGTTGATCGTCGAAGACATTCTCGGGATCGGCATTATCGCGCTGCTGTCGAGCATCGCGGTCAGTGGTACGGTCAGTTCCGGTGAAGTGTTTTCCACGGTCGGCAAGCTTACGTTATTCATGATTGTCGCCCTGGTGATCGGCATTCTGCTGGTCCCGCGGCTGCTGGCCTATGTGGCGAAATTCGAAAGCGACGAAATGCTGCTGATCACTGTGCTGGGTCTGTGTTTCGGCTTCTGTCTGCTGGTGGTCAAGCTGGAATACAGCATGGTGCTGGGGGCATTCCTGATCGGCGCGATCATGGCCGAATCCCGGCAGTTGCTGAAAATCGAGCGGCTGATCGAACCGGTCCGCGACCTGTTCAGCGCGATCTTCTTCGTCGCCATCGGTTTGATGATCGACCCGCAGATCCTGCTGCAATACGCTTGGCCGATCGCGGTGATCACGGTCGCCGTGGTGCTGGGCAAGATGTTGTCCTGCGGGCTGGGCGCATTTATTGCCGGCAATGACGGACGCACCTCACTGCGGGTCGGCATGGGTCTTTCGCAAATTGGCGAGTTCTCTTTCATCATCGCCGCCCTGGGCATGACCCTGCAGGTTACCAGTGACTTCCTCTATCCAGTGGCGGTGGCCGTGTCGGTGTTAACGACTTTACTGACCCCCTACCTGATTCGCGCGGCCGACCCGTTGTCGATGAAGCTTGCGGCGGTGATGCCGCAAAGTCTGGCTCGTGTACTAGGGATGTATGGAGAATGGCTGCGCAGCATCCAGCCCCATGGGGAGGGTGCGCTGCTGGCGAAAATGATTCGGCGGATCCTGCTACAGGTGGGGGTCAATCTCGCGCTGGTGATGGCGATCTTTTTGTCCGGCGGTTTTTTCGCCGAACGCCTTGGCGGTTATCTTCAGGGCTGGATCAGCGACCCGGGTTGGCAGAAAGCATTGATCTGGGGTGGCGCGCTGCTGCTGTCGTTGCCGTTCTTGATTGCCGCATATCGCAAGATCAAGGCCTTGTCGATGCTGTTGGCAGAGATGGGGGTGAAAGCGGAAATGGCCGGGCGTCATACCCAACGCGTGCGGCGAGTGATCGCCGAGGTGATACCGATTCTATCGTTGCTGGTGATTTTCCTGCTGCTGACGGCATTGTCGTCGAGCATTCTGCCGACCAACGAGTTGTTGATCCTGATTGCCGTCGTTGCGGCGGTGGTCGCGGCGCTGCTGTGGCGCTGGTTCATTCGAGTGCATACGCGGATGCAGGTCGCCCTTTTGGAAACCCTGGATCACCACAAGGACGCTGGCGGGCCTTGAGCCCGCCCCAGCTCAAGGCTGGAAGCGGGCTCGCAGTATCAGCTTTCCAGCCAGACGTCTCGCGCCCAGTGCCACACCGACTCCCAGGTTTCTTCGGTGACCAGCTCTTCTTCGGCCGACCACAAGACCACGGTGCCGTCTTCCTCGACACAGTAGTAATCGTCACCGTTCTGGCAGATCGGGATCAACTCCCGAGGAACACCCGCGTCCCAGGCGTTGGCGGCCACCTCGGGCAGATAGGTATGGGACTGGGGGTCCGTAACGGTGACCGGTTCCAGGCTGCCGTAGACGACATCGCTGACGGTCAGCAGGAATTCCTTGAAGACAAAGGGAATGTCGATGAACAGCTGTTCTTCGATCTCCACCAGTAAATCTTCATCTGGCAGTTCCAACGGGACCGGCACAGGTTCATTTTTTTCACGCAGTTCTTCAATGACTTCTTCCACGACCTCAATCCTCTTGCTCTATGGCGCGGTTTGTATGGGGCGGTTTATACAGTAGCTCGGTATAAGTGCAACCGGGAAATAGAAAACCCCAGCCGAGGCTGGGGTTTTTGTTTCAACATACTCAACGCAGAGCTTGGGATCAGCCGTTCTGGCGGATACCTGCAACCAGCCATGGCTGGTTTTCGCCTTGAGGGCGTTCCATGTTCCAGCTTTCGTTGAAGACTTCGCCCTGGTCGAAGCGCGAGGTTTTCGACAAACCGCTGAAGGTCAGGGTGGCGACGGTCTTGTCGGAGCGATCATCCACGCCGTCCAGTTGTACATTGAGGTTATCAATGTAGGTGGACTGGAAGCCTTCGCCCAGATCGGCACGTTCCTTTTTCAGGAATTCCAGCAGCTGTGGCGTGACAAATTCGGCGATCTTGTCCATTTCGTTGGCGTCCCAGTGCTGTTGCAGGGACTGGAAGTGGCCGCGTGCCGCTTCAATGAAGCGCTCTTCGTTGAACCAGGCCGGTGCGTTGATTACCGGACGAGCGGCAGCTGCAGGTGCTGGCGAACCACCGAAGATCGACCCTTGAGCCGGTTTTTGTTCGAACACTTCACGCTGCATCGGTGCGTGGCCAGCTGGAGCCATGTGCGCCTGCTGCTTGCGGCGACGAGCGGCAATGAAGCGGAAGATCAGGAAGGCAATGACCGCCATGATCAGGATGTCGAAGATCTGCATGCCCTGGAAGCCGTCGCCCATGAACATGGAGGCCAGCAGGCCACCGGCAGCGATGCCGGCCAGAGGGCCGAGCCAGCGCGAAGCACCGCCAGCCTTGGCGGCAGCACCTGCGGCACCGG